>JBBSIC010000014.1:0-62099 GCA_038232275.1 Solirubrobacterales bacterium
CGGCGACCGGCGCCTCGCCGGCCTGCGCGGCGTCGCGATGGGCCTTGGAGTCGCGCGTCCGGATCACCGTCAGGGCGAGGACGGCGCCGGCGAGCGCGAAGCCCGAGCCCACGAGGAAGGCGTCGTGGAAGCCGGCGGTCAGATCGGCGGGCGTGGGCGGCGAGCCCGTGGGCAGGGCCGCGTTGGCGATCGCCGCCAGGATGCCGAGGCCGAGCGCGCCGCCCACCTGCTGCGACGTGTTGATCAGCCCCGACGCGAGCCCCGCCTCCCCGGCGGAGACGCCGGCCACGGACGCGATCATCAGCGGCACGAACGCGAAGCCGAGCCCGAGGGCGGCCAGCAGTGACGGGAACAGCACGTCGCCGACGAAGCTGCCGTCGGGCGACACGCGCGAGAACCAGAGCAGCCCCGCGGCGACCAGCACCATCCCGGAGGCCAGCACCGGCTTGAAGCCGATCCGCGTCGTCAGCACGGAGGCCAGGCCCGCCGAGACGATGATCCCGGCCGCCAGCGGCAGATAGGCGACCCCCGCCTTGAGCGGCGAGAAATGGAGCACGTTCTGCATGTACAACGACACGAAGAAGAACATCGAGAACAGCGACATCGCGACCAGGACCGCGGTGACGTTGGCGCCGGTCAGCGTCCGGTTGCGGAAGATCCCGAACGGCACGAGCGGCGCCTGCGAGCGGCGCTCGACGACCACGAAGATCGCGACGAGCACCACGGAGACCGCGATCAGGCCGATCGTCTGCGTCGAGCCCCAGCCGGCGTTGCGCGCGTCGACCACCGCATAGACGAAGGCGGAGATGCCGAGCGTGATCGACAGGGCGCCGGCGACGTCGAAGCGCTTGGCGCCCTCCTGGCGGCTCTCGCCGAGCACCCGGAAGGCGCCGAAGGCGGCGGCGAGGGTGACCGGCACGTTGACGAACAGGACCCACTCCCAGCCGAGGCCGTCGGTGAGCACGCCCCCGAGCAGCACGCCGACCGCGCCGCCGGAGCCGGCGACCGCGCCCCAGACGCCGAGCGCGCGGTTGCGCTCGGAGCCCTCGGCAAAGGTGGTGGTGAGGATCGACAGCGCGGCGGGCGACAGCAGCGCGCCACCGAGGCCCTGCAGCGCGCGGGCCGCGATCAGCTGGCCCTCGCTGGTGGACAGGCCGCCGAGCAGGGACGCGAAACCGAACAGCAGCAGGCCGATGATGAAGACGCGCCGGCGGCCGAGCAGGTCGGCCATGCGGCCGCCGAGCAGCAGGAAGCCGCCGAAGACCAGCACGTAGGCGTTGACGACCCACGACAGGCTGTCCGGGGAGATCTGGAGGTCGCTGCCGATGGACGGCAGCGCCACGTTCACGATCGAGGCGTCGAGCACGACGACAAACTGCGCCGCGGCCAGCAGCAGCAGGGCGAGCCCTTTGCGTTCGGTTCGTTCTGTAGTCAAGGTGGTCTCCTCCAAGCTAATCGGAGTCGTCGTTCCGGTTTGTCGCCCGACCATACGGAATTGACGTTCCGCTTGTCAAGGTCTACATTCGTTAACATGTCGATCACGGACGAGCGGCCTCGGCGGGCGGATGCCCGGCGCAATCGCGAGGCGATCGTCTCCGCCGCGCGCCAGGTCTTCGCGCGCCACGGCCGCGAGGCGCAGATGGACGACGTCGCCCGCCGTGCGAAGGTCGGCGTCGGCACCGTCTACCGGCACTTCCCGACCAAGGAGGCGCTGCTGGCCGCCCTGGCGGAGGACCGCTTCCGCCAGCTCGCCGAGCACGCCCAGGACGCGTTGGCGAGCGCGGATCCGTGGGACGCCTTCGAGATCTTCCTGCGCCGGTGGGCGAGCCTGCAGGCCTCCGACCGGGCGCTGTCGCAGGTGCTGGCCGAGTCGCCCAATTTGATGTGCGTCGCCGCCTCCGAGCGCGGCGACCTGATGGCCGCCATGCAGACGCTCGTGGGCGGGGCCCAGGCGGCCGGCGTCCTGCGCGCCGACGTCCGCGCGATGGACGTCCCGATGATCATGTGCGGCCTCGCCCGCGACGGTGGCCCGCCGGGCGCCTCGTGGGAGCGGATGCTCGCGATCGTGCTCGACGGGCTGCGCGCATCGGCGGGCAACGTCGCCCTGCCCGACTGACGGGGGGCCGGGCGCCGTCCCTTATCCTGCGGCCATGGCCGCGCCCAGCACGACCGATCCCGAGCCCGACCACGTCGCCTGGGACCTCTCGCACCTCCTCGACGGCGCCGCGAGCGGCGACGCCGCCAAGGCCGTCGACGCGCTGCTCGCCGGCGCCCACGAGCGCGCGGAGGCGTTCGCCCAGCGCTACCGCGGACAGCTCGAGTCGATCGACTCCGCCGGTCTCGCCGCCGCCATGCACGAGCTCGCCGAGATCGAGGACGCCATCGGCCGCGCGTACTCCTACGCCGCGCTGTCGTTCGCGACCAACACCGCCGAGCCGGCCCGCGGCGCTCTGCTGCAGCGCGTGCAGGAGCTGGCGACCAGGACGTCGACCCTGCTCGTGTTCTGGGACCTCGAGTGGGCTGCGCTGCCCGACGAGCGCGCCGAGGCGCTGCTGGCCGACGACGCGCTGGACTTCGCCCGTCACCACCTCGAGTCGGCGCGCCGCTACCGCCCCCACCTGCTGACCGAGCCCGAAGAGCAGCTCATGAGCGAAAAGGCGGTCACCGGGTCGAGCGCCTGGGACCGCCTGTTCGAGGAGCAGACGTCGGCGCTGCAGGTCAAGCTGGAAGACCTGGCCGAGCCGGTGGCGCTCGAGCAGGCCCTCTCCCGCCTGTCGTCACCCGACCGCGAGGTCCGCCGCGCGTCCGCGGCGTCGGTCACCGAGGCGCTGCGCCCAGGGCTGCGCACGCGCGCCTACATCTTCAACACGCTGCTCGCCGACAAGAGCCTCGACGACCGGCTGCGCCACTACCCGACGTGGCTGTCCGCGCGCAACCTCGCCAACGAGGCGTCCGACGAGTCCGTCCAGGCGCTGGTCGGCGCGGTCCAGGGCCGCTACGAGATCGCGCGCCGCTGGTATCGCCTGAAGGCGCGGCTGCTCGGCGTGGACCGGATCGCGGACTACGACCGCATGGCCGCCGTCTCCGAGGCCGAGGAGACCGTGCCGTGGGCCGAGGCGCGCGACATGGTCCAGGAGTGCTTCGACGGCTTCTCGGGCGAGCTCGGCCGCCTCGTCAAGCGCTTCTTCGACGAGGCCTGGGTCGACGCCCCCGTCCGCCCGGGCAAGCGCGGCGGCGCCTTCTGCTCGTACACGGTCCCGTCCGTGCATCCCTACGTGATGCTCAACTTCACGGCCAAGCGGCGCGACGTGCTGACGCTCGCGCACGAGCTCGGCCACGGCGTCCACGCCGCCCTCGGCGCGAACCAGGGCGTCTTTCACATGGCGACGCCGCTGACCCTCGCCGAGACCGCCTCGGTCTTCGCGGAGGAGATCGTCTTCGGCCGGCTGCTCGAGCGGGCCGCGACGCCGGAGTCCCGCCTGGACCTGCTCGCGTCGAGCATCGAGGGGTCGATCGCCACCGTCTTCCGGCAGGTCGCCATGAACCGCTTCGAGCACCTGGTCCACACGAGCCGGCGCGCGGAGGGCGAGCTCGCCGTCGAGCGCTTCAACGAGCTCTGGGCGCAGGCGCAGAGCGAGATGCTCGGCGACGCGGTGGAGGTCACCGAGGGCTACAGGTGCTGGTGGTCCTACGTGCCGCACTTCATCTCGACGCCGGGCTACGTCTACGCCTACGCGTACGGGCAGCTGCTCGCGCTCTCCGTCTACGCGCGCTACGAGGACGAGGGAGCCGCCTTCGTCCCCTCCTACCTGGAGCTGTTGCGCGCCGGCGGCTCGCGCTCCCCGCAGGACCTCGGCGCCATCGTCGGCGTCGACCTCGCCGATCCCGGCTTCTGGGACCGCGGCCTCGACCTCGTCGAGCGCCAGCTCACCGCGGCCGAAGAGGCGGCGAAGGCGGCCGGGCGGATCTGACCCGCGCGGGAGCGGCTCCGCGGGGGCGCGGATCGCGAAACGACATCGCCCCCGAACGACGGCCGCCCCGGGATCCGGGGCGGCCGAAGGGGTCAGGCGGCGGCGCGGAGCGCTTCGAGGCCGGGCAGCTGCGAGAGCTTGGCCAGCGCGCGCTGCTCGGCGGCGCGGGCCTCGCGGACGGGAACGCCCAGGCGGCGGGCGGTCTGCTCGATCGAGTGCTCGCCCTCGTCACCCGTGCCGAAGCGCAGGTGGATGACGGCGGACTCGTCGGCCGGCAGGGCGTCGAGCGCCTCGCGGACCGTGCGCTGGGACATCGTGCGCTCGACCTCGTCGGCGGTGCTCTCACCCTCGATCGGGATGAGGGCGCCGAGCGGCGTGTCGCCGTCCTCGCCAACACCGGCGTCGAGGCTTGCGAGCGTGCGCGCGTGCGAGCGCAGCAGATCGACTTCGTCCACGGTCAGCCCGGTCTCGGTGGCCAGCTGATCGAGCGTCGGCTCCTCGCCGAGCTTGACGGCCAGCTCACGCTCCGCACGCTCGACCTTGCGAGCGCGCTGGGCGACGTGGGCCGGCAGGCGGATCGTGCGGCCCGTGTTGTCCAGGCCACGCTGAAGCGCCTGGCGGATCCAGATCGTCGCGTAGGTGGAGAAGCGGAAGCCCTTGCGCCAGTCGAACTTCTCGGCCGCACGGATGAGGCCGAGCATGCCCTCCTGGACCAGATCGTTCATCGACAGGCCCTGGCCCTGGTACTTGCGGGCCACGGAGACGACGAGACGCAGGTTGCAGTTGATCAGCCGGTCCTTGGCGGACAGGTCACCGCGCTCGATCCGCTGCGCCAGTTCGATCTCCTCGTGGGGCTCGAGCAGGCGGAAGCGGCCGGCTTCGCGCAGGAGCTGCTCAAGAGGCTCGAGGAGGATCTCGTCGGGTTCAAGCAGCTGGGTCGGGGGGGTGATGCTCTTCAATACGTCCTTCTTTCGGGGAATACCAACTTCGTAAGTCGGATTTTACGCCATCTTCGTTGTCGGCGCAACCACCCGGTCAAGGGCGGACGAAGCAGGGCTGCGAAATGCTGCCGGAGCGGACTAAGCTCCGGCTCAAGACTTGGCTGTTCCGACCCGGGGCAGCGCATCACAACGCGCTATCCACGCTCGCAGGCGCGGGTGCTGCCGCTCGGGACGGAGGTGCTCGGCAAGGATTCGACGAAACGTCTCTTCATCCTCGCTATCGCGTCCTACACCGTACCGAAGAAACGGGAACACCGCCAGGTCGACTACCCGACCAGATCGAGCCAGTCGAGAAAGACCAGCGCCCCTCGCGCCGCGCCGGATCGGCGGGGTACAGCGGTGGCGCGGGGAAGCGCTCCTCCAGGTGCGCGACGATCCGCCGGGAGTCGGCGATCACCGCGCCGTCGTGCTCGAGCACGGGCACCAGATCCTGACCTGTGAGATCGCGCACAGAAGCGCGGTCGGCGAGGTCGGCGACCAGCGGCTCGGCGTCCAGCCTTTATGGGCGAGCGCCAGCGCGACGCGTTCGACGTTGGTGTCGCCGGGGGTGTTCGCGGGATCAGGAGTCCTGTCGCACCCATTCGTGGATGAGGCATCTAATAGATGCCTCATCTGCGACCGGCGGCGCCGAAGGTCCTTCCTCATCAGCGCAGCTGCGCGAGCGAGCGCAGCAGCTCCCGCGAGGCAGCCTCCCCAATGCGCAGGCTCTCGAGCCGGTAGGACTCGTTCGGCGCGTGGATGTCGTCGTCGGCGTGGGCGAAGCCGCTGACGATCGTCGTGATCCCCTTGCGCGCGAGCTCGGCCACGATCGGGATCGAGCCGCCCGTGCGCACGAAGACCGGGGCGACGCCGCAGGCGCGCTCCATCGCCTCGGCGGCGAGCCGCATGGCCGGGGAGTCGACGCCGAACAGCGCGGGCTCGGCGAGCTGGGCGTCGAACGTGACCTCGGCACCGGCGGGCGCCTTCTCGCGCAGCAGATGCTCGAGCGTCTCCGCGATCTCGTCGGGATCCTGGCCGGGCGCGAGCCGCACGGACACCGTGGCGCGCGCCGTCGCCGGGACGATCGTGCGCGGCTCGCCGACGACGATCTCGTTGACCTCGACCGCCGTGTCGGCTCCGTTGCGCTCGTAGTAGCGGGCGCCCGCGTCCGCCGAGACCGGGCGGCCGCCGACGTCGGCGATGACCTGGCCGCCGGGCTGCAGCTGCGCCCACGAGTCGCGCTCGGCGTGGGCGGGCGGCTCGACGCCGGCGCGCAGCTCGGCGCGCGGGACGCCGTCGGGCCCGGGCAGGACCGCGGCGAGCATCCCGACGAGCACGTGCGCGGCGTTGAGCACGCTGCCGCCGTACATCCCGGAGTGCAGGTCGCGCCGGCCGACGCGCACCCGCACGTCGGCCATGACCATCCCGCGCAGGCCGACGGTGATCGCGGGCGTGGCGGGCTCGGCCATGCCGGAGTCAAAGACGACGGCGACGTCCGCGCCCTGCTCGTCCTCGCGGATCCACTCGCTGACGGCCGCTCCCCCGGCCTCCTCCTCCCCCTCGACCAGCACGCGCACGTTGACCGGCAGCTCACCGGCGCTCGCGAGGGCGCAGGCCGCGTGCAGCAGCGGCAGGAAGTTGCCCTTGTCGTCGGAGGCGCCGCGCGCGTAGACGCGCCCGTCGCGGATCTCGGGCTCGAAGGGCGGTGAGGTCCAGGCATCCGGATCGCCGACCGCCTGCACGTCGTAGTGGCCGTAGATCAGGACCGTCGGGGCGCCGGGGCCGACCGCGCGCAGCTCGCCGTATGCGATCGGGTTGCCGTGCGTGATGAGCAGCTTCGCCTCCCCGCCCGCGGCGTCGACGCGGTCGCACACCCAGCGGGCAGCACGCTGCAGATCCTCCAGCAGGCCGCCGCCGGTCGAGATCGACGGGATTCTCAGCCAGTCGAGGAGGTCGTCGAGGAGCGTGCCCGCCAAGGGCGCAAGGGTAGTCCGCGTGAGGCTCAGACGGCGCGCTGGCCGACCGCGGACGCGCGGCCGGAGCGGCAGTCGAGGCGCCCTACTTGAAGCGGTACGTGATGCGGCCGCGGCTGAGGTCGTACGGCGAGACCTCGACGCGCACGCGATCGCCCGGCAGCACGCGGATGCGGAAGCGACGCATCTTCCCGGCCAGGTGGCCGAGCACCTCGTGGCCGTTGTCCAGCTTGACGCGGAACATGAGGCTGGGCAGCGCCTCGGTGACCTCCCCCTCGAACTCGACCTTCTCCTCTACCGGCATGCAACCTCCGCAATGGCTTATGAGAGCAGTCCCATTCTAGACCCTCGGCGAGCGGGCGCTCAAGCTGCGAGCGGCTGCGGCGCGTGGCAGTCGATGACCACCTCGGGACGCGCCCAGCGCGCGGAGGAGCGCCGCAGGCCGGCGAGCGCGTGGAGCCCGGCCGGGGCAGGGAGCCAGATCGCGATCGCGCGGTAGGCCAGGACCGCGGCGAGCGCCGCGCTGCCCGCCACGCCGAAGGCGATGAAGACGCCGATCATGCCGCCGCTGGCCGCGCCCGGGACCGGCACCGTGTTGGCGACCTGGCCGAGGAAGTAGCCGAGGATCAGGACCCCGAGCGGGGGCGCCGCGCCGATCGCGCGGAAGGTCGCCCACAGCACGGCGCAGTCGAAGCCCCACCAGGCCAGAGCGCCGAGCAGGCGGGGATGCGGGCGGCGCAGGAGCCCGACGGCATCGCGGATCGCCTCGCCGAGCACGCGCGTCCGGCCCAGCGGGCGGACGGTCAGCCCGGCGGCGACGAGGATCGCGAGCGCCGCGAAGCCGGCGGGGACGAGCGCCAGCGCGCCGTGCCCGGCGGCGGCCACGCCGGCCACCAGCATGGCGCCGAGAAAGACGGAGTACAGGAGCACGAGGAAGGTGAGCAGGGTCCGCGTGCCCCCAGCGCCGCTGCGGCGCAGGGCCCACAGCGTCACCGCGACACCTCCGGCGCCGGCGGTGGGCAGCAGCCGCGTGGCGGCCGCGCCGCCGAGGGTCGTGCGGTAGCTCTCCAGCAGGCCGAAGCGCTCGGACTTGTCGCCGGCCACGTGCCACAGCAGCGCGATGTAGCCGCCGAAGGAGAGGATCTCGAAGCCCGCCGCCGCGAGTGCCCAGCCGGGGTCGGCGCTGACGACGCGCCGCAGCCCGTCGAGGAAGGTCTCGGCCGGTCCGCCGGCGAGCAGCGCCACGGCCACGATGACCGCCGCCACCATTGCGGGGATGCGCACGCGCTTCAACACGGCGCGCAGGTCGGGGGTCGCGACGTCGATCGGCACGAGGAGAAGGGTCCCATCGCGCGCGTCGCGCGTCATCCTCCTCAAGGATGATTGGGCGACACCATCCTGGGAACGCTGGGATGATGCGTTCCGTGCAAGGAGACGCCGACCTGCGACGTGCGGCCGAAGCGCTGGCCTGGCGGCTCCCCGAGCCGCTCGCCGTGCTCGCCCGGCTGGCCTACAACTACCGCTGGGCCTGGCTGCCCGGCGGCTCCGAGCTCTTTCGCTCCATCGACGCGCGCCGCTGGCGCATGGTCGCGGGCAACCCCGTCCGCTTCCTGCAGGAGGCGTCCTCGGACGCGCTCGCCCGCGCGGCCGACGACCCCGAGCTGATCGCCCTCGCCACCTCGCTGGAGGAGCAGGTCCGCGAGGATCTCGCGCGCGACCCGGCGGGCCCTGTCGATCCCGAGCACCCGATCGCCTTCTTCTGCGCGGAGTACGCCGTGCACCAGTCGCTGCCGGTGTACTCGGGCGGCCTCGGCGCGCTCGCGGGCGATATCCTCAAGGAGGCATCCGACCGCGCCCTGCCACTGGTCGCCGTCGGCCTGATGTACCGCCGCGGGTACTTCCGCCAGCGCATCGACCACTCCGGCTGGCAGCAGGAGTACTGGATCCTGACCGACCCCGAGCGCCTGCCCGCCGCCCTGGTCACCGGCGACGACGGGCAGCCGCTGCGGATCTCCGTCCCCTGTGCGGGCGTCGGCGTCCAGGCGCAGATCTGGCGCGTCGACGTCGGCCGCGTCCCGCTGCTGCTGCTCGACACCGAGCTGCCCGAGAACGACGGCGTCACGCGCTGGATCACGTCGCGGCTGTACGACTCAGACCCCGACACCCGGCTCGCGCAGTACGCCCTGCTGGGCCTTGGCGGCGTCGCCGCCCTCGAGGCCATGGACATCGACCCGGGCGTCGTGCACCTCAACGAGGGCCACGCCGCGTTCGCCTCCCTGGCGCTGGCGAAGCGGTTCACCCAGCGGGACGGCCTCGGCGTCGACGAGGCGCTGGAGGCGGCGCGCGGCCGCACCATCTTCACGTCGCACACGCCCGTCCCGGCCGGCAACGACACCTATCCGGCGGACCACCTCGAGCACACCCTGCGGGACTTCGCCGGGAGCCTCGGCATCGACGTCGACGCCATCGTGCGCCGCGGGCGGACCCATCCCGACGACGAGAGCGAGCCGTTCGGCGTGACCCAGTTCGCGCTGCGCAACAGCCGCAACGCCAACGGCGTCAGCCGCCGGCACGGCGAGGTCGCCCGCGGGATGTGGAACGCGCTCTGGCCCGACCGCGAGGAGGACGACGTGCCGATCACGCACGTCACCAACGGCGTCCACGTCCCCTCGTGGGTCGGCGAGCCGATGCGCAAGCTGCTCGACCGCCGCCTGGCCGAAGGCTGGCCGCTGCGCGCCGACGACCCGGACACCTGGGCGGGCCTCGACGACGCGAGCGACGAAGAGCTGTGGGCCGTGCGCAGCGAGCAGCGCGACCGCCTCGTGCATTTCGTGCGCGAGCGCAGCGTGCTGGACCGGCTCTCCCGCGGCGACGCGCGCGATCGCGTCCAGGCCGCCGAGCACGCCTTCGACCCCGACGTGCTGACGATCGGCTTCGCCCGCCGGCTCGCGACCTACAAGCGGCTGAACCTGCTCTTCCGCGACCCCGAGCGCGCGATCGGCCTGCTCGCCGGTGACCGGCCAGTGCAGTTCCTGGTCTCCGGCAAGGCCCACCCGAAGGACGACGGCGGCAAGAAGCTCGTCCAGGAGCTCTTCGCCCTCAAGAGCCGGCCGGGCGCGCTCGAGCGCGTGGTCTTCCTCGAGGACTACGACCTCGGCACCGCGGCGCGCCTCGTGCGCGGGTGCGACGTCTGGGTCAACGTGCCACGCCCGCCGCTCGAGGCCAGCGGCACCTCCGGCATGAAGAACGTGCTCAACGGCGGCCTGCAGCTCAGCGTGCTCGACGGCTGGTGGGCCGAGGGCTACGACGGCTCGAACGGCTGGGCCCTCGACGGCTCCGTCGACGACGACCACGGCGCCCAGGACCACGCCCACGCCCAGGAGCTCTACCGGCTGCTCGAGGAGGAGGTCGTCCCGACCTTCTACGACCGCGGTGAGGACGGCATCCCGCACGCGTGGCTGCAGAAGGTGCGCGCGTCGATGAAGACCAACGGCCCGCAGTTCTCGGCCGGCCGCATGCTGCGCGACTACGAGGAGAAGCTCTACGGCCTGCGGGTCTGAAGGATCGAGACCCGAGGGACTGGCTCGGCCGCGGCGCGCTCCGCGGAGCGGGTGTGAAAGAAGCTGCCCGTGGCGCCGGCCAGGCTGGCGACCACGGTGATCGCGTAGAGCTCCAACACGACGTCGAGCACGCGGCCGGCCGGCGTGAGCGGGTTGGGCAGCTGCGACGAGACGGTGAGCAGCTGGGTCGTGGTCCAGAACAGCGCGCTCCCGTAGGTGTGGATGCCCGTCCGGGCGGCGGCGTGCTCGAAGGCGTAGGCGAGCACCGCGCAGGCGAGGTCCAGGACCACCGTGGCGGTCACGATGACCGTCAGGCGATCGCGCAGATGGCGGTGCGCGAGCGTGTCCCCTCGCAGCACCCCTCGCACCTCGGCGCCGGACTGCTTCAAGAGGCGCACGATGCCCATCGACCCCGTCAGTTCGGCGCCGCGCCCGAGTAGCCTGCCCCGGGAAGGCTGGCGCTCGGTGAGGAGCCTTGCGGCTACTCGCAGAACGCGAGGCCCGGGACGCCGATCGCCGTCACCTTCTTGGTCCTCGTGTCGAGGGCGAACTGCAGGCGGCCGCCATCGCGCTTGGGGATCCGCACGAGCGTGATCGCGAACACGTCCTCCGTGCTGGTGTCGAACTTCGCGTGCGGGAAGGCCGCGACGATGTCGGGCTTCGTCGCTCCGATGCCGACGCCCGAGGCGGTCGCCCCGCCGCTGACGACGATGTTGCGGGCCCGGCGCGGGGTCGACCGGGTGAAGTCGACGAGCCCCTTGAGCGGCGCGCGCAGGCGGGCGGAGCGCTGGTTGGGCCCGGCCAGGTTGCAGCCGGCGCGCAGCCGACCGACCAGCCCGGCCTTGTGCAGACGGCCGAACTTGCGGCCGACCTTGACCTGGCCGACACCGGCGGCGGTGACGCGCGTCGCCGCGGCGACGCCCGTCTGGGCCGGGGCGGCGGCGGCGGCGAGCGCGCCGGAGACGGCGAGCGCGGCGCCGGCGGCGAGAAGGCGTGAGGGGCGGCGTGTGCTCATGCGCCAAACCTACCGCGACCGCGCGATCGGGCAGGATGGGGGCGACATGGCCGCCCCGCGCAACCTCGTCAACCTGCACGCCGTGGGCAAGGGCTACGGCAGCCGGCCCGTGCTGCGCGACGTCACGCTCGGGGTCTCGGCCGGCGAGCGCATCGGCGTGGTCGGGCGCAACGGCGACGGCAAGTCCACGCTGCTGCGCCTGATCGCCGGGGCCGAGACGCCCGACGCCGGGGCCCTCACCAGGTCCGGCGCCGTCGACGTCGCGCTGCTCGGCCAGGGCGACGAGCTCGACACCGCCCGGACGATCCGCGAGGAGCTCGTTGGCGGCCGGGCCGACCACGAGTGGGCGGCCGACAGCGCGTTCCGGGGCGTGCTCGACGGCCTGCTCGGTGGGGTCGAGATGGCCCGCTTCCCCGCGGGCCTGGACAGTGCCATCGCCCCGCTGTCCGGCGGCGAGCGCCGGCGTGTCGCGCTCGCCAAGCTCCTGCTGGACGGCCCCGAGCTGCTGCTGCTCGACGAGCCGACCAACCACCTCGACGTCGAGGGGGTCGACTGGCTCGCGCGCTACCTGGCCGCGCGCAAGGGCGCGCTGCTCGTCGTCACTCACGACCGCTGGTTTCTCGACGCCGTCTGCACGGCCACCTGGGAGGTCGCCGACGAGGCGATCCACCAGTACGAGGGCGGCTACGCGGCGTACGTGCTCGCCCGCGCCGAGCGCGAGCGCCAGGCCTCCGGACGCGGGGACCGCCGGCGCCAGCTGCTGCGCAAGGAGCTGGCGTGGCTGCAGCGCGGGCCGCCGGCGCGCACGTCGAAGCCGAAGTTTCGCATCGAGGCCGCCGGCGCGCTGATCGCCGACGAGCCCGAGGTCCGCGACCGGGCCGAGCTGCTGCGCTTCGCGAGCTCCCGGCTCGGCGACAAGGTGCTCGAGGCGATCGAGGTCTCGGTGGCCTTCGGCGGCGAGGAGCTGCTGTGCCGGGTGACCTGGCGGCTCGGGCCGGGCGACCGGCTCGGGCTCGTGGGCGCCAACGGCTCGGGCAAGACGACGCTCATCAAGGTCCTCGGCGGCGAGCTCGCGCCGAGCCGCGGCCACGTCGAGCGCGGTGCCACCGTCCGCCTCGCCCACCTCTCCCAGGACACCGCGGAGATCCCCGGGCACCTGCGCGTGCTGGAGTCGCTCGAGGCCGTCAAGGGCCGCGCCACGCTCAGCGACGGGCTCCAGATCACGGCGGGAATGCTGTGCGACCGCTTCGGCTTCCGCGGGGACCGGGCGCGGACGCTCGTGCGCGACCTCTCCGGCGGCGAGCGGCGGAGGCTGCAGCTCATGCGCCTGCTGATGGGCGAGCCGAATGTCCTGCTGCTCGACGAGCCGACCAACGACCTCGACATCGACACCCTGCAGGCGCTCGAGGACCTGCTCGACGCCTGGCCCGGCACGCTCGTGGTGGTCAGCCACGACCGCTACTTCGTCGAGCGCGTCTGCGACGACGTCCACGCGCTCACCGGGGACGGCGGGCTCCGCCACCTCCCCGGCGGGATCGAGCAGTACGTCGAGCTGCGCCGCAGCGCCGCCGCCGCCACAGCAGCAGCGGGCGCCGCTCCCCGGCCGGGGAAGGCCGCGCCCTCGGGCGCGCTGGTGCGCGCGGCGCGCAAGGAGGTCCAGCGGCTCGAGCGGGCGCTCGGCCGGGTCGGCGCCGGGGAGGCCGCGCTGCACGAGGCGATGGCGGCGAGCGCCGCCGATCACGCCCGGCTGCGCGAGCTGCAGTCCGAGCTCGAGGCGCTCGCCACCGAGCGCGAGCAGCTCGAGGCCGCGTGGCTGGCCAGCGCGGAGTCGCTGGAGCCCTGAGGCGCGTCAGGCCGGAGCCGGAGGCAGCGCCACGGCCGCCTCCGGTGTGGCGACGACGAAGCTGAACGTCTCGACCAGGTACAGGTTGACGAGGTCGGCGTCGTGGCCGTCGTAGCCGACCGCGAGATCCTGGCCGCAGTCGAAGAGGAAGTCGCCGCCGCGCAGGCTCAGGACGACGGCCCCCTCGACCCCGGGCGCCCAGACCAGCGGCCCGCCGACGATGTGGCGCAGGTGCTCGAAGAGCGGGTACCCGCCGTACTCGGTGGTCTCGACGACGGCCGTGTAGACGTCCGGGCCGAGCGCCAGGCCGTACGGGCCGTCGACCCCGGCGCTGCGCACGACCTCGACGGCCCCGGCGACCTGCGTGGGGACGGCGTCGAGGTCGGTGCTGAGGCTGATCGGGGCGTGGGGCGAGGCTTCCACGATGCCCTCGACGCCCGCCTCCTCCCAGCCCCGGAAGACGGCGGTGTTCTCCGCCAGCGCGATGCGCCGGGCCGCCTGCTGCAGGCTCTCGAGGTCGGGGTCGGGAGCGCCGCGCTCGGCGTCGGCGAGCTCCGCGCGCGACACCGCGAAGGCCGCGCGCGGCTCCACCAGCGGTAGGACGCGGCGGCGGAGCGCCTCGACGCCGTCGACGGGGCCCGCGGCCACGCCCTCGGTACGCCCGAGGTTCGTCGCGGAGTGCTGCCAGCCGCGCGGGCCGGCGAAGTCGACGAGGCGGCGGGCGGCGAGCGAGCCGGCGAGCTGCTGCCGCGCCTCCTCGTCGATCAGCTCCCAGCCGAGCGCGGTGATCGGCGCGAGCGTGCGGAAGAGGTGGTTCAAGACCGGCCGCCGATCCCGAGCGACCCGTCGGGTGGGCCCGAGGAGCCGCTGGCGTCGTCGAGCGCCTCCTCTTCGGCCGCGTCGCCGAGCTCGACGATGCTGTCGCTCGTGAACAGGACGCCCTGGGCGATCTCCCGCCACGCCGGCGTCCGGCGCAACAGGAACTCGAGGTTCATGCTGAAGTGCTTGAACTCCTCGCCCTGGGCGTCGCGCATGATCGCGGCCGCCTCCTCGTCGGGCTCGATCGAGAGGCGCTGGGCGTACCAGTTGATCGCCTCGGCCTCCTCGATCAGCGAGGTGCAGATGCGCACGTAGGTGCGAACCTCCGGCGACAGCTCGCCGGGCGGCTCGTGGTATTGGTCGGTTCCCATCGCTGCGGGCGAAGCCTAACAAGAGCGATACGGTCTGGCGGTGCCGGTACCGACCGCGATGACGCTGCGCCCGCTCGCCGCCGGCGACGCGGACGAGCTGCGGCGCATCCATGCGACCCCGGAGGTCGTGCGCTGGTGGGACGAGCCCGACGCCGACTTCCCGTGGGACGACGCCGATTGCACCCGCTTCACGATCGAGGTCGACGGCGCCGTAGCCGGGCTGATCGAGTTTCACGAGGAGCTCGAGCCCAAGTACCGCCACGCGGGGATCGACGTGTTCTTAGACCCCGCGCTGCACGGCCGCGGGGTCGGGACGGAGGCCGTGCGCCGCGTGGTCGCGCTCCTGATCGAAAAACGGGGCCACCACCGGATCACGATCGACCCGGCGGCGGCCAACCTGGCCGCCATCCGGGCCTACGCGAAGGTGGGCTTCAAGCCCGTCGGGATCATGCGTCGCTACGAGCGCGACACCGGCGGCGACGGGTGGCACGACAGCCTGCTCATGGACCTCCTCGCCGGCGAGGACTACACGCCCTCCTAGGCGAGCTCGGGCTCGCGCCGGCGGGCGACGCATTCGCTGGCGACGTCGAGCTGCGGCTCGGCGAGGATCGCTTCCGCGCCCACGTGGAGGGGGACGCGGCGGTCGCGGCGCGCTTCCTCGCCCTCTTCCCGCTCCCCGAGCCCGCCGGCGCCTGAGGGCGGCGCGGCGAGCGCGCGTCAGCTCGGGAAGGCCGCGCGCGCGGCAGCCGACCCGGCGCCGGCGCGCTCTGAGAACGCGTAGGTCCCCGCGGTGCGCAGCTCGTCGGCGGCCTCCACGACGGCGCCGAGCGCGGCGAAGGCGAACGCGCCGCCGACCGACACCCGGCGGACCCCCAGCGCAGCCAGCTCGGCGACCGGCGGGACCCCCGGGAGGGCAAGGACGTTGACCGGCGCATCCAGGGCGCCCACGACGGCCCGGATGTCCCCTGCGCGCCGCAGGCCGGGCGCGTAGAGCACGTCGGCGCCGGCGGCCTCGTAGGCCTTCAGGCGGGCGATCGTGTCGGCCAGGTGCGGCCGGTCGTGCAGGTGGTTCTCCGCGCGCGCGGTGAGGACGAGGTGCACCGGGCCGGCATGGGCGGCCTCCGCCGCGGCCGCGACGCGCTCCGCGGCTTCGGCGACGGGGTAGATCGGAGCGTCGGCCCGGCCCGTCGCGTCCTCCACCGAGCAGCCGGCCAGCCCGGCCGCGAGCGCCCCGCGGATCGTCTCGGCGACGCCGGGGGCGTCGTCGGCGAACCCGCTCTCGAGGTCGGCGGAGACCGGCAGGTCGGTCGCGTCGACGAGCGCGGCGGCGTGCTCGAGCGCCTCGGCACGCGTCACCGAGCCGTCCAGCCGGCCGAGCGTCGCGGCGAAGCCGCTGCTCGTCGTGGCCAGCGCCTCGAAGCCGAGGGAGGCGAGCAACCTCGCCGAACCGGCGTCCCAGGGGTTGGGCATGATCAGCGGCCGCGGCCCGTTGTGCAGCGCCAGGAAGCGGGCGGCGCGGCCGGCCTGCGTCGTCGTGGCAGACATGAGCCGGATCCTCCCACAGCGGCCCGTCAGATCGTGAGACGATGACCGTTCGACGTACGGACGGAGACCGAGATCTTCGCGGCCGCGAAGCGAGACGCTGGGCAGCGCGAGTCGCGGAGTCCCAGCTGATGTGATAGGACTTAGGCTCGCCTACTTAGGGGTGCCTAAGTCCATGACCTTCGCCCAGACCACACTGCTCGGCGCCATCGCCGGCTCCACCATCTTCCTCGGCCTGCCGATCGGGCGGGCCTCCGGCCTCAGCGGCCGCGCGCGCGTCGGCCTGTCGATGCTGTCGGCCGGGATCCTGGCCTTCCTGTTCATGGACGTCGGCTCGGAGGGCCTCGGGATCATCGAGCAGCACCTCGACGCCTTCAGGAGCCACCAGGCCTCGCTCTGGCCCGTGGTCGGCCTGTTCGCGCTGCTGAGCGCCGGCTTCCTGCTCGGCGTGGGCGGGATCTCCACGGTCCAGCGACGCCTGGTCACGCCCACCGTCGCGCGTCCGCCGATGGCCGGCGGCGAGGCGACGGCGACGCTGAACCCCGCGGAGATCGCCGACCACCGCGTCGGCGTGCAGTCCGTCGAGCGCCGCGCCCTGCGCACGTCCATGGTCATCGCCGCCGCCATCGGGCTGCACAACTTCGCCGAGGGGCTGGCCATCGGCGTCTCGGCCCAGGCCGGCGAGGTCGCGCTCGCCACGGTGCTGATCATCGGCTTCGCGCTGCACAACGCCACGGAGGGCTTCGGGATCGTCGGCCCACTCGCCGGCGTGCGCCCATCGTGGCGCTGGCTGGGCCTTGCGGGGCTGGTCGCCGGAGGTCCCACCTTCGTCGGCGCGATGGTCGGCTACCAGGTCACCAGCGACGCGCTCGAGCTGCTGTTCTTCGCGGTGGCCGGCGGGGCGATCCTCTACGTCATCGGCGAGATCTGGGGCGGCGTCCGGCGCCAGGGGCACGCCGAGCTCGGGCTCTACATGCTCGGGACCGGCTTTCTGCTCGGCATCGCGACGGACCTCGTCGTCGCCTACGGCGGCGCCTGAAGGCCAGCCCCCATACCTGTCAGCTCGAAGCGCAGCACCCCACGGGGTGAGTGTTCGCGCGCCAATGCGTGTGAACCTCGGGTCACACACTGATCCAGTCGCCGTAGTCCTGGGTAGGCGTGATCAGTCAGAAGCCGTCCCAGGTTCCATCAGGAGGTCTCATGTCCGAAGAGCTCGATCGCGTCTACCGCTCGGTCGACGAGCAGCACAGCGACCAGTCCGCGGTCACGCGGCGCCGTCTCGTCCAGGGCACCGCCGCCACGCTCGGCTCGCTCGGCCTCATGAGCCTCCCGTTCGCGTCCACCGCCTCGGCGGACTCGTCGAATGACACGCAGACCATCCTCAACGTCGCCGCGACCGCCGAGGTGCTGGCCACGATCGTCAACACCATCGGCTCCCGCATCGGGGGCCTCGACGCGGTCACGCGGCGCAACGTCCGCGCGGCCGCCCGCGAGGAGCTCGTCCATTTCGAGGTCCTCCAGGGGTTCGGCGGGGTGCCGATCGCGACGAAGATCTGGGTCCCGAACGCCGTCTTCGCCAGCCCGAAGGGCCTGCTCAGCACGCTCGAGGTCGGCGACCAGATCTTCATCAACGCCTACCTGATCGCGACGCGCACGTTCGGCAACGCGGGCAACGGCGAGCTCGCCACGTATGCGGCCGAGTTCATGGGCGTCGAGGGCGTGCACCGCGCGCTGGCTCGCCAGTCGCTCGGCAAGCTCGGCAACGACCGCGTGTTCATGAAGTTCAGCCAGGAGGAGACGGCGCCGGGCGCGCCCAACCGCGGCCAGCGTGGCTTCACGGACATCCTCCAGGCCGCTGCCCAGCTGCAGGCCGCGGGCTTCGGCTTCGGCGAGAAGGGCTCGCTGCCGGGGCGCTTTTACGAGTTCTCCGAGGTGCGGCACACGACGCCAACGGACCCGGACCTCAACACGTTCCGTCCGGTCGCGTAGCGCTCGGGCATCCGACCGCGGTCCCGGAGACGACGGCGTCGTCTCCGGGACGCGGGTCCCTCTCCGGCGAGCGGGTCAACGACTATCGAACCGCCGGCGTCGCTCAGCAGTCGGCGAGCGCCTCGAGCGCCGAGCAGATCTCGCGGCGGGCGTTCCGCCTCGAGCGTCGCGAGGCGCTCGGTCAGCAGCTTGCGGCTGACCGGCTGCTCAGAACCTGGACGGCATCGCTGCGGGTGACCAACAGGACAGGCCGGCGCTTGTCCTCCGCCCACCACACCTCGCCTTGACGCGGGACATTCACCAGGGCTCTTCCGCGATCATCGCGGCGCTCGCCGCCTCGGACCACATCGGGTTCTCTTCCCGCTCGGGAACACGCGCCTGCCCGACCGCGTGCCGCCGCTGTCGGTCGACAAACAGTCGCGAGCCTTGACCGAACCGCTTCGGAGCGTGACTGGAACACCGGCTCGCACGAGGTCGTCGATCGCCGCGATGACGTCGTCGGGGACGCGCGTCACGAGCTGGACCGTCATGCGAACAGCATACCGCTGCGCAATGTGCTGGCGAGGATGTCAATCCAGATCGAACGCGGCGCAGATCGCCGCGGACAGGGCCCGTTCCTGCTCATCCAGCAGCAGCCCGATCTGTGTCCCAACCGCGTGTTTGGGGATGGTGGTGACATGATCGCATGCCACCACCGACGATTGCTCGAGACCGTTGGCGACGCCCACCCCCACCTCGGTGGAAAGGCCGCGGATCGTGCTCGTGATCGGAGCGACGGTGACCGTGCTCAGATATGGTCGGACGAGTTCGCGAGTGAGGATGAGCACCGGCCTCGGCTTGTCGAGCCGCGCGAGATGGATCGGGCGCATCAGCGGTCCATGTCGGCGCCGCGCGCGTACTCAGCGAGGCCGGCGAGGTCGGGATCCGGGCCGGTCCCGGCGAGAATCGCGGCATCGCGTTCGGCCATCGCGCGCCGGCGCTCCCGCTCCAGCGCCCGCGTCACGACGGCGGCCCGACTGCGGTCCCGACCGCTGCCCACGATCCCGTCGACGAAGTCGACCAGGTCATCCGGCAGTCGGACTGCAATCTGCTTGCTCATACCACGATGGTACCGCTCTGGGATTGCAATCGGAGATTCCGCGAGATGGGACAGCCGAAGACTCGATGCCGGCGCATCAGCCGCGGCCCGCCTCCTCCCCCCGCACCACGAACCCTTCGCGGCGCGCAGCCTCGACCAGCCGATCGTCCAGGGTTACGACCTCCAGCGATGCGGCGTGCCCCTCGGCGGCGACCACGGCCGCCGCGAGCTGCAGCGCGTCGGCAGCGCGAAGGCGATGCACGCGCAGCAGTCGCCGGGCCGCCCGCCGTGCGGCCTGCACCGGCTGCACCTCGTTCCAGCTCTCGACGAGCGCGTCGAGGCGCCCGAGCGCGGCAAGCGTCGCATCGCTCGTCAGCTCACCATCGCGTTCCAACCTGGCGATCGCCGACACGCATTCGATCTCCGTGGCCCACCACACGAGCATGACTGGATCTGCTCGAGCGAGCGCCTGCATCGGCACGGTCGTCTCCTCGCCGACCAGCAACGGCACGATCGCCGAGCTGTCCCAGAACCTCAACGCCCCGCGCGCCTCTCCTCCAGGAGCGCCTGCACCGCGCTTGCGCCGTGCCGGGCACTGGGAGGCGGGCTGGACAGCACGTCGCCCGCCGCCGGCTCGCGCGCCACGCGAAGGGCGCCCGCTCGCTCGAGCCGGGCGATCCTGCCCTCGGCATATGGCCCGACCGTCACCGCGGACTCCAACCGAGCGACCGGAATCCCCCGGTCCACGATCAACACCGTCTCACCGCCCCGAACGTGATCGATCAGCGCGCTGAGCCGGTTCTTGGCTTCGGTGATCGTGGCGACGAGCAGAGCGCCAGAATAGCCTGAACGATCTAGGCATTCAAGCCGTCGGGCAACGAGGGCCGGGGTCGCCGATCAACCGCGCACGACCTCGACGTCGAGCTCGTCGAAGTCGCTGTCCTGGGTGAAGACGGCGACTCCGTGAGCACGCGCAGGCGTTCGGTCGCAAGCGCACGTCCCTGCTCGTCGGCGATGAACACGGATGTGTCCAGCAGACCCCTCACAGTTCGTCGACGGTGTCGGGCAGGACCTCGGCCAGCGATTGCGGAGCTCTCGAACCGAAAACCTCACGCGACACCTGCTCACCGTAGCCATGAGCTACGGAGGACCTCGTCTCTACTCAACGACGACGAGAGCGTTCTTTCAGCGGCTCTCGCACAGACTGGACGGGATAGAAGTCGCGTATCAGGGTCGCGCTCTCAGTCTTGACCGGAGCGCCCGGGGCTGTTAGGCCTAGCACTTCCCCACGACGAGGAGACACCGGATGCGAGTACCCCCCAGGCTTTTGAGCGCTCTCACGATCGCCGCGTGCGCCGCGGCGGCGGCGCCGGCAGCGGCGAGCGCGGCGACGTCTGACGTCCACCCTGGAGAGTCGATCCAGGCGGCGATCGACGCTGCCAGTCCTGGAGACGTGATCCGGGTGCATCCCGGCACCTACCGGGAGTCGCTGCAGATCAGCACGGACGGGATCACGCTGAGCGCCGATCGCGCGCGGCTTCATCCTCCCGCGGAGCCTGCCGACACGCTGTGCAATCAGCAGAGTCCCAGTCCGACGGGCATCTGCGTGGTCGGCCGACTCGACTTCAGCGGCGGTCAGCCCACGGTGGTTGAGCCCGTCAAGGACACGCGCATCTCGGGCTTTCGGATCGAGGGCTTCGGGGCCGACGGCATATTCGGGTTCGGCTCGCGCAACATGGTCGTGCGAAACACGGCGTTGCTGGACAACGGCGGCTACGGCGTCTTCAGCAACACCTCCAGTGGCACGCGCTTCGTCGACGACGCGGCCGAGCGCAACGGCGACGCAGGCTTCTACGTGGGCGACTCGCCGCACGCGAACGCGGTTCTTCGCAACAATCGGTCGAGGAACAACAACGACTCGGGCATCCTGCTGCGAGACGCATCTCACGGCACGGTGAGCGGCAACGAGATTTCGGGCAACTGCTCGGGAATTCTCGTGCTCGCCGACGCCCCCGGACCGGCCGAGGACTGGGAGCTGGCCGGCAATCGGGCGATCGAGAACAACCAGGCGTGCGCGGGCGATCCCGCGGACGGCGAGCCACCGAGCTCAGGCATCGGGATCGGGCTGATCGGCGCCCGACATGTGCGCGTCGAGAGGAACACGGTGACCGGTAACCGCGATCTCCATCCGTCGCTCATCTCGGGCGGGATCATCGTGATCTCCGGTTTCGGAGGCAGCACGCCCCTCGGCGACGTAATCAGGGACAACCGCGCGTTCGGAAACTCCCCGTTTGACCTCTTGTGGGATCAGACCGGTAACCCGGCGTTCCTCGGCAACCGCTGCGGAGCCTCGAGCCCATCGGGACTGTGCGCGCCGTAGGCCGCCGCTGACTCGCCAAGCCGTCCTGCGCCATCGCGCGGGCCGAGCCAACGCACAAATGGCCAGGACCCCGGCCCTCATTGAGAGTCCGGGGTCCTGGTTGGGCGCCGAACAGCGCTGCGATCCCGTCACGCGCGTGCAAAACTGGTGGGATGGCGCCCAAGCTGAAGGATGTCACGGGTGAGTTCGCTCGCGGTGAGGCTCCACTCGAGGCATTGCGCGCAGCCGCGCGCGCCGAGCGTGTTCATCGACAACTGGCCGACGAGCTTCTCAAGCTGATCGCCGAGTGGGAAAGCAGCACGTGGCACAACAGCACGTCGTCGAAGAACGAGCTGCGTGCGCGGGCGAAAGAGCTCATTCCGCCCGATCCGCCGCTGGAGACGATCCGCCGCAACACCGGGTACTCCTTCTATGAGGCTGGGTTGAGGGGGCAGAAGCGCCGGCCCTGAGACCGGCTGGCGACTGGGGCCACGTCCGGGGTTCGGGCCGACGCACCGACCATCTTCTGCCGTGGAGCGGCGGCATGACCACCGATATGGGGTCGCACTCGTCGCAGCGTCGCGCGGTCCCCTCCGCCGCGCGGCGTGCGCGTTCGATCACCGCCCTGCCCGGAACGAGAAAGACGCTCAGCCCCCCGACTGGAAGCTGAAGCGTCTGACTATCCAAGTGGAGACGGTGGGAATTGAACCCACGTCCACGACCGCGTTGAAATGGCTTCTACGAGCGTAGTCGGGCCTCTGGATCTCGCCTTCCGATCGCCATGCCCGACGGGGTAACGGAAGGCCAACCCCCTGAGGTGTCCCCGGATCGGTGGAGGTGATACCTCACCGGGTGAGCCTGCTAATTGACCCCGGACATCCCCGCCGCAGGCTGCGGGGGCCGAGGACTCAACGGCCTAGCTTGTGACTAAGCGGCGAGCTGGAAGTCGTGAGACTTCGCACTTGTTTGTTCCCGGGCTGTTTAACGAGGCCAACCGGGGTCCTCGACTCGCAACCATCCCGACGTGACCGGCCATGTCGAAGCCTGTCGTCCCCAGGATGAACTGCGTCTCCCATTCTAGGGACTCGCGGGGGACTTGCCAACGCGCGGCTCCCCCTCGGGTGTCTGGCCGTCGCGCCCCACGTAGCCGTCCGCGCCGCCGGCGACCACGTAGACCGCGTCGACGTCGCCGACGCTGTGGATGCGGCGCCGGGTGGCGGCGTCCACACGGGCCAGGCCGCCGGACCCGAGCCGATGGCGCTCGCCGTCGTCGCCGAACTCGATCTCGATCGCGCCGGCGTGGACGAAGTAGGTCTCCTCCTGGCGCTCGTGCCAGTGAACGCCGGTGCTCATGCCGCACGGCAGGACGACGGCGTTGATGCCGAACGCCGTCACGTCGAGGGCCCGGCGGATCTTGCGAAAGCCCGGGCCCTCGCCCAGGCCGTCGAGGCTGGCCAGCGCCCACCCGTCGCCCGTCACCACGTCGTCGACCTCGTCGCTCACCGCAACCTCCTCTCGCCGAGTCCGAAACATGCGCGCGGGCCGGGCCCCGTAACGTGCCCGGCCAACCGAGGGACAGGAGCCCGATGAGGACGTTCGACGTGGTGGTGATCGGTGGCGGTCCGGCAGGCGAGGTGGCGGCCGGGCGCCTCGGAGGGGACGGCCTCGAGGTCGCCCTCGTCGAGCGCGAGCTCGTGGGCGGCGAGTGCTCGTACTGGGCGTGCATGCCGTCCAAGGCGCTCCTGCGCCCGGGCGAGGCGCTCGCCGAGGTCCGGCGCGTCCCCGGGGCCGCCGAGGCCGTCACCGGCTCGCTCGACGTCACGAGCGCGCTGCGCCGCCGCGACCAGATCATCCACGACCTCGACGACTCCTCCCAGCTGCCCTGGCTCGAGAAGAACAACGTCACGCTGATCCGCGGCGAGGCGAAGGTCACCGGCGAGCGCACGGTCGAGCTCGCCGGCGAGACGATCGCGGCCCGCAAGGCGGTCATCCTCGCGTCGGGCTCGTCCGCGTCGATCCCCCCGATCGACGGCCTGCGCGACGCCGGCCCCTGGACCAACCGCGAGATCACGACGACCAAGCACGTGCCCGCGTCGCTCGTGATCATCGGGGCCGGCGTCGTCGGCGTCGAGATGGCCCAGGCCTACGCGACGCTCGGCTGCACCGTCACCCTGATCGAGCCGGAGGAGCGCGTGCTCATGCGCGAGGAGCCCTTCGCCTCCGAGCAGGTCGCCGACGCGCTGCGCGAGCGCGGGGTCGACGTCCGCCTCGGCGTCGGGGCCTCGAAGGTCGTGCGCGCGGCCGGCGAGGTCGCCGTCACGCTCCAGGACGGGTCGATCGTCACCAGCGAAGAGGTCGTGGTGGCGGCGGGGCGGCGCGCGAACACCGAGGCGGTCGAGCCGCTCGGCTTCGAGGCGGGCGAGCCCATCGAGGTCGACGACTGGATGCGCAGCACGCGCTTGGACTGGCTCTACGCGATCGGGGACGTCAACGGCATCGCGCTGCTCACCCACATGGGCAAGTACCAGGCCTCGATCGTCGCCGACTTCATAGTCGGGCGCAAGACCCATGCCCAGCACGCGGCCAACGGTCCGCTGAGCCCGCGCGTGGTCTTCACCGACCCGCAGGTGACGGCCGTCGGCCACACGCTGCAGTCCGCCCGGGACGCCGGACTCAACGTCCGCCACGTGGAGGTGGAGACTTCCGGCAACGCCGGGGGCTCCTTCTACGGACGAAACGCCCCCGGCACGGCGCGCATGATCGTCGACGACGACCGCCGGGTGATCGTGGGCGCCACGGTGACCGGTGCCGAGGTCGCCGACTTCATCCACCCGTTCACGATCGCGATCGTCGGCGAGGTGCCGATCGACCGCCTGTGGCACGCGGTTCCGTCCTTTCCCACCCGGAGCGAGCTGTGGTTGCAGCTGCTGGAATCCTACGGTCGGTAGATTTCACCCTGGTGCTGCCGCGTCTGAGCCGACCCGCTCCCGCGCCGTCCGCGGACCATGCCCTCCTGCTGCGACTGCGCGCGGGCGACGAGGCGGCCTTCGCCGAGCTCGTCGACCGCTACGACGCCCAGCTGCGCCGGCTCGCGCGGCGGTTCGTGCGCACGAGCGCGGTGGCCGACGACGTCGTGCAGGAGACCTGGGTCGGCGTCCTGAACGGCCTCGATCGCTTCGAAGAGCGCGCGTCGCTGAAGACGTGGATCTTCCGCATCCTCGTCAACCGGGCGCAGACCCGGGCCGTGCGCGAGGCGCGCCAGGTCCCCTTCTCGAGCCTCGTCTCGACCGAGGACAGCGAGGGCCCGGCCGTCGACCCTTCGGCGTTCGGGGACAACGGGGCGTGGCTGCAGGGACCGGAGCCGCTCGACACCGATCCGCAGGCGAGCCTGCTGTCGCGCGAGCTGCGCGGGCGCCTGGGCGCGATCGTCGACACGCTCCCGGAGCAGCAGCGCATGGTCATCCTGCTGCGCGACGTCGCCGGCCTCGACGGCCCGGAGGTGGCACAGGCGCTGGGGATCAGCGAGGGCAACCAGCGGGTGATCCTGCACCGCGCGCGCACGAAGGTCCGCGAGCAGCTGACCGGCTACGTGGGGGCCTCCTGATGCTCGCGACCGCCCTCGTCTGCAAGGAGTTCGTAGAGCTCGTCACCGACTCCCTCGAGGGCGCCCTCTCCCGCGGCGACCGCCGCCGCATGGACAAGCACCTCAAGGCCTGCGACGGCTGCGACGCCTACCTGGCGCAGATCCGCATCACCGTCCGCTCGCTCGGCGAGCTGCCGCCCGAGCCCGCCGACCCGCACGTGCGCGAGCACCTGCTGGCGGCGTTCCACGAGCTGCGCGGGTAGGGGCTCGCGGGCCCGAAGGCCTAGGCGCGGGCGAGCGTGCGCTTGCCCCAGCGCGCGGCGTTCGCGAAGGCGAGCACCCGCGGGAGGTACTCGGCCAGCGGCGGCGGCGCGAGCCCGAGCGCGCGCGCGCGGGTGGCGTCGAAGCGCGTGTGCACCGTGAAGTACGGCGCGTAGACGTCGAGCGCACCGGGCGGGAGGTCGCCCGAATGCGGGTCGAGCACGGGGACGGGCTGATCGAGCAGCGTCGCGGCCAGGGTGGCGAACGCGGTGCACGTCGGCGCGTCCAGGCCCGCGACGGCGTGCAGGGTGTCGCCGCCGACATCGTCCGCGGACAGCGCCGCGAGCACGACGTCTGACACGTGGTCGACCGGGACGACGTCCACGATCGCCTCCGGGTCGGCCGGCACCTCGGCCACGAGCCCGCGCGCGAGCGCCTGCAGCGGCGCGTAGAGCACGTTGAAGGTGCTCGTCCACCCGGTCGCGCTCTCCCCCATCACGATGCTCGGACGCACCACGCGCAGCGGGAGGCCGGCGGCGCGCACGAGCTGCTCGGCCTCGTACTTCGTCTGCTCGTAGCTGTTGCGAAACGCCTGGCCGACGTCGAGCTCGTGCTCGGCGAAGGTCCCGGGGCGCGTGCCGCCGACGTACGCCGTCGAGACGTGCACGAAGCGCTCGAGCCGCGGCGCGCGCCGGCCGAGCTCGACCATCAGGCGGGGGCCGTTGACGTTGATGGCGCGCGCCTCTTCGAGCGGGCGGTCGAAGCTGACGTCGGCCGCCGAGTGGATGATCGCTCTGACCTCGCTCACGTCGACGTCGAGCGTCTCGGCCGTGAGGTCGGCCGAGACGGCGCGGACGCGGGAACGGTCCCAGTCGTCGCCGAGCAGCCGCTCGAGCGCCGCCTGAAGGCGCGCCTGCGGCGTCTCGCCGCGGACGAGGCACACGATCTCCTCGTCCGTCGTCTCGACGAGCTGGGCCACGACGTAGCCGCCGAGGAACCCGGTCGCGCCGGTCAGCAGGATGCTCATGCTGAGGCCGGCGCCCCAGCCGGGCAGCCGACGGCGCTGAAGCCGCCGTCGACGCGGAGCACCTGGCCGGTGACGGCGCGCGACAGATCGGACATCAAGAACGCGATGGCGCCCGCGACGGGCTCCGGGTTGCCGGTCTCCCACCCGAGCGGCGCCTGCTCGCTCCAGCGCTCCGCGAGCGTCTCGAAGCCCGGGATGCCGCGCGCGGCGACCGTCTCCAGCGGGCCGGCGGCGACGAGGTTCACGCGGATGCCCTGCGGGCCGAGGTCGCGAGCGAGGTAGCGGCTCGTGGCCTCCAGCGCCGCCTTGGCGACGCCCATCCAGTCATAGACCGGCCAGGCGACCGTCGCGTCGAAGTCCAGCCCGACGATCGAGGAACCGGAGTCCATCAGCGGCGCGAGCGCCTGCCCGAGGTCGCGCAGCGAGACGGCGGAGATGTGAAAGGCCGTCTGCGCGCTGGCGACAGGGGCGGTGAGGAACTTGCCGCCGAGGGCGTCTTCCGGGGCGAAGGCGATCGCGTGCAGCGCGCCGTCCAGGCTGCCCCAGCGCTCCTTGACCGCGTCAGCGAGCGCGGAGAAGTGCTCGGGCTGGGTGACGTCGAGCTCGAGCACGTCGGCCGGCTTCGGAAGGTCCCTGGCCGCCCGGTCGGTCATGCGCTTGGCCCGGCCGAAGGAGGTGAGGATGACCTCGGCGCCGAGGCCCTGCGCGAACCCGGCCGCATGAAACGCGATCGAGTCCTTGGTGAGGGCGCCGGTGATCAGCAGCCGCTTGCCGTCGAGCAGACTCATCGCGCCACCCGCACAAGGGCGCCATTCACCGCAACGGAGGAGGACCCGCGCGGCCTCACAGGGGCACGCAGGCGGCCGGGTCGGTCGTCGGGTCGCCATCCGCGATCGGGGCGCCCTCGCGGCGCCACACGACCTCGACGACGATGCGCGCCACCGTGCGCCCCTCGGCGCCCGCGACGGTCAGCGCGACGGCGACGAGGCCGGCCTTGTCGTCGATCGGGGTCACCGCGGCGACGCGGCCCTCGACCTGGATGGTGTCCCCGAGACACACGGGGCGCTTGAAGACGGCATCGCGGACGCGGCGCAGGGCGATGACCCATTCAGGGTCGAACGGCACGAGGCCGGCGGCGACGCCGAGTACGAGCATCCCGTGGGCGACGCGCTCGCCGAAGGCTGACTCGGCGGCCCAGGCGGCGTCGGTGTGCTGCGGGTGAAAGTCACCGGTCAATCCGGCGAAGGTGGCCACGTCGGCCTCGGTCACCGTCCGCCCGGCGGTGGTGAAGCGCTGGCCGGGCTCGAGCTCCTCGAACGGCTTGGAGAAGAGGTCGGGAGGGGTCATGAGGCTCCGATGCAGAGGACCGCGTTGTGGCCGCCGAACCCGAACGAGTTCGAGAGGGCGACCGCGCGGCCGTTTGAGATGGTCAGCGCCCGGGGGCCGTCGGGGACGTAGTCGAGGTCGAGCTCGGCGTCGCGCTCCTCCCAGCCGACCGTCGGCGGGGCGACGCGCTCGTGCAGCGCGATCACGGTGGCCACGGCCTCCACGGCGCCGGCGGCGCCGAGCAGGTGGCCGATCACGGACTTCACGGACGAGATCGGCACGTCGGCGGCTCGGTCGCCGAGCGCGGCCTTGATCGCCTTCGTCTCGGCCGCGTCGTTGAGCGGGGTCGAGGTGCCGTGCGCGTTGACCCAGTCGATGTCCTCCGGCTCGAGGCCGGCGTCGGAGAGCGCGAGGCGGATCGCGCGCGCGGCGCCCTCGCCTTGGGCGTGCGGGGCCGTCAGGTGGTGCGCGTCCGAGCTGGCGCCGTAGCCCAGGATCTCGCCGAGGATCTGCGCGCCGCGCGCCTCGGCCATGTCAGCGTCCTCGAGCACGAGGATCCCGGCGCCCTCCCCCATTACGAAGCCGTCGCGGCGGGCGTCGAAGGGGCGGGAGATGCCGGAGTCCGACAGCGCGTCCATCTGCCCGAAGGCGGCGTGGGCGATCGACACGTGGGCCGCCTCGGAGCCACCGGTGACGACCGCGTCGCAGTCGCCGGCCGCGATGGCACGGGCGGCGGCGCCGATCGAGTGCGCGCCCGCGGCGCAGGCGGACGTCGGCGCGTAGGAGACGCCGCGGAGGTTGTGGCGCATGGCGAGGGCGGCCGCGGCGGCGTTGGACATCATCAGCGGGATCGCCAGCGGGGAGACCTTCTGCGCGCCCTGCGCGTTGAGCACGTCGTAGCCTTCCAGCAGCGTCCCGATGCCGCCGATGCCGGTGCCGACGATGCAGCCGACGCGGTCAGCGTCGTACGGCGGCGCGTCGACGTCCCAGCCGGCCTGCTCGAGCGCCTCGGCGCCCGCGGCCAGCGCGAGTTGCGTGAAGCGGTCCGACCGCCGCGCGAGCTTGCGCGGGAGGTGGTCCTCGGGCACGAAGTCGTCACAGCGCGCGAAGCCGTCGGCGATGCCGCTCTCGCCGCCGCACCAGCGCGTGTGCAGCGTCCGGGCCCCGGCGCCGAGCGGCGTGACCGCCCCGACGCCGGTGATGACGATGCGCTTCTCCATCAGACTCCGGCCCGCTCGGCGATCATGTCGACGGCGTCGCCGACGGTCTTGAGCTTGGGCATGTCCTCGCCCTTGAGCTCGACGCCGTACTCCTCCTGGACGATCTGGCCCAGCTCGACAAGGTCGAGCGAGTCGACGTCGAGGGCCTCGAACGTGGCTTCCGGCGCGAGGTCGGTCGGCTCGGCGCCGAACTCCTCCAGCGCACCGTAGACGCGGGTCTGGATAGCTTCTCGGGTAACGGTCTCGGGCATGTGTTTTCCTCTCGGGTTGGTCAGGCGGACAGTCCGCCGTCAACGGTCAGGATGGTTCCGGTCACGTAGGCGGCCTCCTCGGAGGCGAGAAACCGCACGCAGGCGGCGACCTCCTCCGGGGTGCCGGCGCGCCGGGCGGGGACGTGTTCGAGCAGGGCGTTGGAGGCGTCGAGGTCCGCGGTCATGTCCGTGGCGATGAAGCCCGGGGCGACCGCGTTGACGGTGACGTTGCGGCGGGCGACCTCGGCGGCGACGGTCTTCGTCATGCCGATCAGCCCGGCCTTCGCGGCGGCATAGTTGGCCTGGCCGGGATTGGCCTTCATGGCGACGACGGAGGCGACGTTGACGATGCGCCCGTAGCGCGCGCGCAGCATGCGGCGCAGCGCCCGGCGGGTGCAGCGGAACGCCCCTGACAAATTCGTGTCCACGACGCTGTCCCAGTCGTCGTCGGTGAGCCCCATCGCGAGGTTGTCCGCGGTCACGCCCGCGTTGTTGACGAGCACGAGCACGGGGCCGCCGAGCTCCTCCTCGGCGCGGGTGAAGATCGCGTCGGCGGCGGCGGGGTCGCTCACGTCGCCCTGGATGGCGAGGCCGCAGTCGAGCTCGGCCGCGACGGCCTCGGCGGCGTCGGCGTCGGAGCGGTAGTTGACGGCCACGGGCCAGCCCGCCTCGCCGAGCGCGCGGGCGGTCGCCGCGCCGATGCCGCGCGAGCCGCCGGTGACGAGCGCACAGCCCTCCCTCATGCGGTCCCTCGCCAGTCAAGCACCGTCGCGCCCCACACGAAGCCCGCGCCGAAGGCCGACATCAGGACGCGCGAGCCGTCCCGCAGGCGCCCGTCGTCACGGGCGTGTGCGAGCGCGAGCGGCAGCGAGGCGGCGGAGACGTTGCCGTGGCGGGCGATGCAGTCGACCACGCGGGCGGGGTCGAGCTCGAGGCGCTGGCCGACGGAGCGCAGGATGCGCGAGTTGGCCTGGTGGTAGACGAAGAGGTCGATCTCCTCGAGCGTGGTGTTGGCGGCCTCGCAGGCCTGAAGCGTCGCCTCGGACATGCGCGCCACGGCGTGCTGGAAGACCTCGTAGCCCTCCATCTCGATCAGCCCGCGCTCGCGGGAGGCGAACAGCATGTCGCGCTGGGCGTCCGCGCGCAGGATCACCGGGCCGAGCTCGCCGGCACCCGGCGTGCTCGTCAGCAGCACGGCGCCCGCGGCGTCGCCGAAGAGGGCGGCGGTGCGCTTGTCGTCGGGATCGACGAACTGCGAGAGGTGCTCGGCGCCGATGACGAGCACGGAGCTCGCCCGCCCCGACTCGAGCGTGCCCGCCGCGAGCTGGACGCCGCCGAGGAAGCCGGAGCAGGCAGCGCCGACGTCGAGCGCCGCGGCGCGACCGGCGCCGAGCAGCCCGGCGACCTCGGGCGCGGCGGCGGGAAAGATGTCGTCGGCGCTCGCGGTGGCGACGAGGACCATGTCGAGGTCCGCCGCGCTCGCGCCGGCGTCCTGCAGCGCGGCGCTGCCGGCCTTGGCCGCCAGATCGATGAGGCGCTCGCCGGGCGCCAGCACGCGGCGCTCCCGGATGCCGGTGCGCGAGAAGATCCACGTGTCGTCGACGCCGATGCGCTCGGCGATCGGCGCGTTGGGGATCACGGTGTCCGGGAGCGCGATGCCCAGGCCGGCCACGGCGGTCCCGCAGGCCGTGCTCAGCGGCAGCGGCGCGCCGGCGGGGGTGGGAGCGAGCTCAGACATTCGCGGCCTCGGAAGAGGCGAGGATGCGCTTGAGCATCTTCGCGAGCACCTGGCTCGGGCCGGCGTCGACGAAGTGGTCGATACCCGCGGCGTCGAGCCCGAGGATCGTCTCCCGCCAGCGGACGGGGGAGGTGAGCGCCTCGGCGAGCCGGCCGCGGATGTCGTCGATCGGCTTGGCGGTGACGCACGACCAGACCTCGATGCGCGGATCGCCCACGTCGGTCGCCGCCAGCGCTTCGGTGAAGTCGGGCACGGCATCGGCCATGAAGGGGGAGTGAAAGGCGCCGGCCACGTTGAGCTCGATGATGCGGATCCCGGCCTCGCCCAGGGCATCCTTGGCGGCGCCGAGCGCGGCCCGTTCGCCGGAGAGCACGAGCTGGCCCGGCGCGTTGTCGTTGGCGACGACGACGCCGGCGCTGTCGGCGATCCCGGCGACGACGTCGCGCTCGCCTCCGAGGACGGCGAGCATCGTGCCGTCGCCGCGGCGGGCGCCGGACTCCGACATCAGCTTGCCGCGCAGGGCGGCGAGCCTGATCGCGTCCTTCTCGGAGATCGCCTGGGCGACGGCGAGGGCGGTCAGCTCACCGAGTGAGTGACCGGCGACGGCGGTGGGCCGCTCGTCCTGTAGTTCGCTGTATCCGGCGAGGCTCGCGACGAGGATCGCGGGCTGGGCGAAGCGCGTGTCCTCGTCGGCGCGGGGAAACGGATCCTCCCCCACGCACTCGGTGACGAGCTCGAGCAGGTCGGGGCGGGCGTCCGCAACGCGGTCGCGCATGTCGGGCGTCTGGCTGCCCTGGCCGGGGAATAGAATCGCGGTTGGCACTCACCTACCTTCACCCCGGGACCTGGAACCTGAGACGCGATACCGGCGCTTACCCCCCAATCGGGGGGGTCTGGGGTATCGCTCGGGGGGTCGACCGGCTCAGCCGCCTCGCGACCGCGAGCAGATCCGCCGGCTGGTCGACGAGCGCCTGCGCCCCGGCGTCGAGGAGCTCCTGCCGGGTGCCGAAGCCCCACGTCACGCCGATCGCCGCCAGCCCGTGCGCGACGGCGGCCTCCATGTCGTAGCGGCGGTCGCCGACCATCGCCGCCGCGCCGCCGAGTCGCTCGACCGCCTGGGCCACCATCGCGTGCTTGTCGTCCGGGCCGTCCTCGACGGGCCCGGCCACGACCGCGAAGGCGTCCGCGAGCCCGAGCGCCTCGAGCACCGGCTCCGCGTAGCGCAGGGGCTTGGAGGTCGCGACGCCGAGCAGGCGCTCCTCGGCGAGCGCCCGCACCGCCTGCGGGACCCCCGGGTAGCTGGGCGTGTCCCACAGCGCCTCGACGTAGAGCGCGCGGTAGTGGCGGATCGCCTCGGTCACGGTCGCGGAATCTGACGCGAGGCCGAGCAGCTCGCTGAAGCCGACCGGCGCCGGCGGGCCGATCGTGCGCTCCACCTCGGCCTCGGGGCGCGGCGGCAGGCCGACGGCGACCAGGGCCGCGTTGATGCAGTCGATGATCGGGCGCCGCGAGTCGGCGAGGACGCCGTCGAGGTCGAACAGGACGGCGTCGGCGGTCACGCCAGCAGGCCCAGGCGCTGGGCGCGCTGCACCGCCTCGGCGCGGTTGCGCACCTCGAGCTTGCGATAGACCGCGCTCGTGTGCTCCTTGATCGTGTGGGTGGAGAGGAACAGCCGCTCGGCGATCTCCCGGTTGGTGGCGCCCTGGGCGATCAGGTCGAGCACCTCGCGCTCGCGGACGGAGAGCAGCCCGGGCGGCGGCTCGGACTGCGGCTCGAAGACCGTCATGCCGAGCCCGACCATGCGCACGGCGCGGGCGACGTCGCCCGCGTCTAAGTCCTTGGAGACGAAGCCGGACGCCCCGGCGGCCTTGGCGGCGGCGGCGGAGATGCGGCCGGCCCCGGAGATGAGCAGGACGCCCGTCCGCGGCGAGGCGGTGCGCAGCCGCTCGCAGATGTCGGCGCCGGACTCCGCGCCCAGGAAGAGATCGACCAGCGCGACCTGCGGCTGGTGGCGACGGCCGAGCTCCACCGCCTCGTCGCCCGTGCGTGCGGAGAGAAAGCTCCCGACCCAGGGCTGCTCGCCGAGCATCAGCCGGAAGCCCCAGTGCACGACGTCGTGGTCGTCGACGACCAGCACCCGCAGCTTGCGGTCGGTCTTCATCTCGGCACCGTGAGCCGCACCCGCCAGCAGCCGGCGCCGGCCGGGCCGAACTCCACGACGCCGCCGGATTCGAGCGCCTCGAAGGCGGCGAGCCGCAGGCCCATGCCCGTCGAGGCGGGCGCGGGATCGGGGCCGACCCCGTCGTTGATGACCTCGAGCACGAACGCTCCGTGGGCGTCGCCGATGCGCACCTGGATGCTGGTCGGATCGGCGTGGCGCGTCGCGTTGCGGATCGCCTCGCGCAGGACGGACTGCGCCACGGGCTCGAGCTTGTCCGGGACGGTGATCTCGCGGCCGTCGACCAGCTCCACGTCGATCGAGGCGTGCGCGCGGCGCAGGCGGTGCAGCTCGTCGTTGAGGCTCGTGGTGGTCGCGCGGCTGGTGGTGCCGAGCGGGCGCTGCAGGGCGTCGCGCAGCGCGCCGAGCGCGAGCTGGATCTCCGAGGCGCTGCGCTGGCGGTCGGCCGCGCTCAGCGGGCCCTCGCCCGCCAGCGCGAGCGAGACGCCGAAGAGCCGCTGGACGACGACCTCGTGCAGGTTGCGCGCGAAGTCGATCCGCTCGCTGAGGCGGCGCGCGAACTCGTTCTCGCGCGTCGCGTTGCCGGCGGCGGCGGCCAGCGCGGCGATCTTCCCGAGCGACCACAGCGTGTCCCGCTGGGCGTCGGTGAGCGGCCCGAGCTCCGCGGGCCGGTCGGCCATGATCACGCCGATCCCGCGGCCGCCGGCCGACATCGGGATGCAGACGACGAGGCCGCCGTCGAGCAGCACGTGGTACTCCTCGCGCAGCTCGCGCTCGATCTGGTCGGTGACCTCGATGACGCTGTCCTCGGCGAGCGCGCGGGCGGCGAACGCGACCTGCTCCGCCGTCGGCGACGCGCCGGCGAAGATGCGCAGGTCGAGGTTGTGCGCGCCGACGGCGCGGACGAGCCGGCGCTCGCGGTCGTAGGCGAAGATGACGGCGCGGCGCATGTCCGCCAGCAGGCACGTCGCCGCCGCGAGGCGCGAGTGGAACTGGTCCGTCGGCCCGGCCTCGGCCTCGGAGAGCAGGCTCGCGAAGAGGTCGAGCGCCTCGACGGGCAGCAGCGTGGGCGCGGTGGCGTCCGTCACGCGTTCAAGCATCGCACGACCGGAACGGGTCTTGTACACAAAAGGGACGCGGAGCGAGTCGCTCGAGGTCCCTCGCACCGGCGCAAGCGCCAGGTGGTCAGGGCGGCGGGCCTCACACCTCGTGGCCTCGCTCTTTGCGTCTGCACTCCGCGTCTGAGAGGAAGGCTATGCCGGAGAGGTGCGGGCCCGCAAGAGCCGCCGTGGAGAAGATGCCGCACTTTGCGACCGACTGGCGGCGCTGCCCGGGTTCAGCGCGCCTTGAACCGGTCCTGCGACAATGGGAGCGTGGAATCCTCCCCGCAGTGGCTCCCCCCGCAGCCCGTCTCCGAGCCGGCACCGCCCGGCCCGCAGCCGTTCGTCGACGACCGGCCCCCGCTGTACAAGCGGATCCTGGGCCCGCTCGCCGTCGTCGCGGCGCTGCTCGCCAAATTCGGGAAGCTCGCCCTCATCGCGATCAAGGGCGCGAAGTTCGCCACGACCTCGGTCACGATGCTCGTCTCGGTCGCCGCGTACACGCTGATCTGGGGCCTGCCCTTCGCCGCCGGCTTCGTCGCGCTGCTGTTCGTGCACGAGATGGGCCACTACATCCAGCTGCGCCGCGAGGGCGTCCGTCCCGGCCGCATCGTCTTCGTCCCCTTCCTGGGCGCCGTGATCGGCGCGCGGTCGCTCGGCGGAAGCGCCCTCGCCGAGGCGCGCGTCGGGCTCGCGGGGCCGGTCCTCGGCTCCGTCGGGGCGCTGCTCGTCGCCGTGGTCGGCGTCGCCACCGGCTCCGACATGCTGCGCGCGCTCGCGTTCACCGGATTTCTCCTGAACCTCTTCAACCTGCTGCCGGTCGTCCCGCTCGACGGCGGCCGCGCCATGGCCGCCATGGCGCCGTGGATGTGGTTCGTCGGCCTCGGCGCCGTCGTCGCGCTCGTCTTCTTGTGGCCCAATCCGATCCTCATCCTGATCGCGATCTTCGGCGCACTCGAGGTCTACCGGCGCTGGAGGGCGCGCAAGCAGGGGCTCGACGGCAACCCGGACTACTACGCGGTCAAGCCGCTGCACCGGCTCCTGGTCGGCGCCGTCTACGTGGGGCTGATCGTCGCGCTGGCGGTCGGGATGGACCTCACGCAGCTCGTGCGCCATCTCTCCGACGCGTAGGCGGAGGCGGAGGCCGGCGGAGGCGAGCCTCCCGACCTTCCGGGTCACATACGCCTGAAACGTTGGGCACCGACCAAGTGGAGCGGCCCACCCCTCAGCGCTCGCGCAGCGCCCGGTCCATCTCGCGCTTCTGGTCGCGCTCCTTGATGGCCTGGCGCTTGTCGCCGACGTCCTTGCCCCGCGCGAGGGCGACCTCGATCTTGGCGCGCCCGTCGGAGAAGTAGATGCGCGTGGGGACGAGCGTGAAGCCGCGCTCGGCGACCTTGCTGCGCAGGCGCTCGATCTCGGCGCGATGGGCGAGCAGCTTGCGCGGGCGCTCGGGCTCGTGGTTCTCTCGCGAGGCGGGGCCGTAGGGCGGGATGTGGACGTTGTGCAGCCACAGCTCGTCCTCGGTGAGGGCGACGTAGCCGTCCTTGATCTGCGCCTTTCCGCCACGGAGGGACTTGACCTCGGTGCCCGTGAGCACCATGCCGGTCTCGAGCCGATCGAGCAGGTGATAGCGGTAGGCCGCCTGGCGGTTGGTCGCCACGTCGCCCGCGGCGACCTTGCGTTTTGCGCCCTTGGCCATCCCGTCTGACTCTACGGGCGCGACGACCAGGCACTGTACCCCGACGTCCAGCGGGAGGGGCCGACGGCGGCGGGCGCGATCGGTCGTCTGGGTCCCCTGCGGGGGACAGGACGCACTGGCACCGAGTCGACCAGCCGCTTCGCCGACCGCTTCGCCGACGCGCTGCTCAGAGCTGCACGGGATTGAGGTCCACGCGGCCGCGGGCTCTGTCCACCTTGGCGACCTGCACGACGACGGGATCGCCGATCCGGATCGCCTTCTGCGAGCGCGAGCCGAGCAGCATCGTCTCGAGCTCGTTGAGCTCCCACCAGTCGCCGCGCAGGCGCCGGACCGCCAGCATGCCGTCGAGGCCGTCGCCGAAGGCGACGAAGGCGCCCGCGCCGATGACGCCGGTCACCTCGCCGGCGAGCTCCTGCTCCCAGCCGCCCTCGAACAGCGTCTTCTCGAGCAGGAAGGCCGCCGCGACGTCGTCGGCCCTGCGCTCGATCGCCATCGCGTCGCGCTCGCGCTGCGAGCACCACGACCCGAGCTCCTCGAGGCCGCCGCGCTCGGGCAGCTCGTCTCCCGCGCCGATCGCGGCGAGCAGGGCGCGGTGGACCACGAGGTCGGGGTAGCGGCGGATCGGCGACGTGAAGTGGCAGTAGCGCGGGGAGCGCAGCCCGGCGTGGCCGACGTTGCTCGGTGAATAAGAAGCCTGCTTGAGCGACCGCAGCACGAGCGTGCCGAACCCGAGCCGCCCGCGGCCCGTCGCCTCGGAATACTCGCGCACGCGCCGGGAGACCTCCCCGACCACGTCGGCGGCCTGGGAGGGCGAGAGCTGGTCGGAGACCGCCGGCGTCGGGACATCCAGCGACGCGAGCTGCTCGACCAGCCGCACCACGCGCGGCGCGTCGGGCTGCTCGTGCACGCGGTACAGCGCCGGCAGGGAGCGGTCCTCGAGCAGCCCCGCCACGGCCTCGTTGGCCGCGATCATCAGGTGCTCGATCAGTCGGTGCGACTCCGTCTGGGACTCGCGGCGGACCTCGACGACGTGGCCCTCGCGGTCCAGCGAGAAGAACGGCTCGGAGGACGAGACCTCGAGCGCTCCGCGGGCCGCGCGCAGCGCCTCCAGCGCCGCGGCGACGGCCCGCGCCGCCTCCAGCGGCGCCGCGCAGACGCCCGGGGCCGTCGCGGCGCCGGCGAAGATCCGGTCGACCTCGGGGTAGTCCAGGCGCGCGTCGGAGCGGATGACCGAGCGGTAGAAGGCGCTGCGGCGCACCTGCGCACCCTCGAAGTCGAGCTCGACGGTGACGGCCAGGCGCTCGACGCCCGGCTTCAGCGAGCAGGCGTCGCTGGACAGGGCCTCGGGCAGCATGGGCTCCACCGCGCCCGGCACGTAGACGCTGGTCGCGCGCCGCTGCGCCTCGCGGTCGACGGGCGAGCCGGGCGCGACGTGGGCGGCGACGTCGGCGATGTGCACCCACACCCGCACGGCGCCGTCGTCGAGGCGCTCGGCGGAGATGGCATCGTCGAAGTCGCGCGCCGTCGGCGGGTCGATCGTGAAAGTCGGCAGCTCGAGCAGCGAGCGGCGGCCGTCCGACGCCGGCCGGACCTCGCGGGCGGCCCGCTCGACCGCCGGGTCGAAGCGCCGCCGCAGCCCGCGGTCGAGCATGAGCGCGTCGATCACGTCGCGCGCGACGTCCGGGTGCCCGATGCGCTTGAGGATCCTGCCGTGCCCGGCCCGCGGCCCGGCCGGCGCCACCAGCACGAGCTCGCCCGGGCGCGCCCGGTTGTCGCGGTCGATGCTCAGCCGGCGCCCGCGCGGCTCGAAGAACGGCGTCGCGGCGAGAAAGCGCCCGCGCTTGGAGAGCACCGCCACGACGGGCGCTGCGGCCGCGGCGGCGGCCCTAGAGCTTTGCGGCAACGACCTCGAGCGCCTTCTCCAGTGCTTCGTCGCGCGACTTGGTGTGCTCGTCATCCTTGGCCTGCACGTCGGGCGTGAGGCCGCGCTTGCCGTCCTTGGGCCCGAGGTTGCGGCCCTTGGGCGTGAAGTACTCACCGACGGTGATGTCCAGCGCGCCGCCGTTGGGGAGGTCCTCGATCTCCTGGAAGACCCCCTTGCCGTAGGTGCGCTCGCCGACCACCGTCGCGCGCTTGTAGTCCTGCAGCGCGCCGGTGACGATCTCCGACGCCGAGGCGGTGCCGCCGTCGACGAGCACGACGACGGGGATCTTCGAGTCGATCGCGTCGCCGGACGCGTCGTAGCGGCGGGTCGCCCGGTTGCGCCCGTGGGTGGAGACGATCTCCCCGTCCCCGATGAAGATGGACGCGACGAGCACGCCCTCCTGCAACAGGCCGCCGCCGTTGTGGCGCAGGTCGAGCACGATGCCCTTCGCTCCGCGCTTGAGCAGATCGTGGACGTTGCGCAGCACCTCGCCGTGCGCGCCGGCGGTGAACTGGGCCAAGGAGACGTACCCGAGCTTTCTGCCCTTGGCGGTCACGAGGCGCTCCTTGGAGACCGGCACCTCCACCCGCGCGCGCTCGAGCTTGACCTCGCGGCGCTTGCCGCCACGCTCGACGGTCAGCCGCACGCTCGTGCCGGCGGGGCCCTTGATGCGGCTCGTCGACGCCTCGGAGGTCTTGCCCTTCAGCGAGGAGCCGTTGACGGCGACGATCACGTCGCCCGACGTCAGGCCCGCCCGCTTGGCGGGGCCGCCGTCGAAGACCGTGACGATCTTCAGGCCCTTTGGAACCTTCATCACGTTCAGACCGACGCCCTCGAAGTTGCCGTTGGTGGAATCCTGGAAGTCCCCGAAGGACTTCGGGTCGATGTAGCGCGAGAACGGGTCCTTCAGGGACGCGACCGCCGCCTGGAGCGATTTGTCGAGCAGCTGGTTCTTGCTGACCTTGTGGTAGTAGTCGTCGGAGATGCGGCCGAGCGCGTCGCCGTAGACCTGCGCCTGGGTGTCGCCCACGAAGGCGTCGCGCAGGAACCCGGGCAGCAGCCGGGGATGGCCGCCGACGTACACGCCGACGAACAGGGAGACGGGCAGCAGGATGGCCAGAACCAGGGCGGGCAGGCGGTACCGCATCCGCTGCACGGTAGGGCGCGCCACTACCCTCCTCGCCTCCCATGGGCGACCCGAAAGGCTTCCTGAAGATCCACCGCGTGGCCATGCCCGAGCGCGACCCGCGCGAGCGCGTGCTCGATCACAAGGAGATCTTCGGCGTGCTCGGCCACGAGCAGCTCAAGGAGCAGGGCGGGCGCTGCATGGACTGCGGCGTGCCCTTCTGCCACGACGCCTGCCCGCTCGGCAACCTGATCCCCGACTGGAACGACCTGGTCTACCGCGGCCAGTGGCGCGAGGCGATCGACCAGCTGCACGCCACCAACAACTTCCCCGAGTTCACCGGCCTGATCTGCCCGGCCCCGTGCGAGTCCGCCTGCGTGCTGGCCATCAACGACGACCCGGTGATGATCAAGCAGGTCGAGTACGCGATCGTCCACCGCGCCTGGGAGGAGGGCTGGATCCAGCCCGTCGTCCCCGAGGCCCGGACGGGCCGCCGCATCGCCATCGTCGGCTCCGGTCCCGCCGGCCTGGCCGCGGCCCAGCAGCTCAACGCCGTCGGGCACTCCACGGTCGTCTTCGAGCGCGACGAGGGCGCCGGCGGCCTCTTGCGCTTCGGCGTCCCCGACGCGAAGCTCGAGAAGTGGATGATCGACCGGCGGGTCGAGGTGCTCGAGCAGGAGGGCATCGAGATCCGCTGCGGCGTCGACGTCGGCACCGAGCTCACCGTGGAGGAGCTTCGGGGCCAGTTCGACGCGATCGTCCTCGCGACCGGCTCGCGGGTCCCGCGCGACCTGGCCATCGACGGGCACGACCTCGCGGGCGTGCACCCGGCCATGGACTACCTCTACCAGCGCAACCGCGCGGTGGCGCGCGAGGAGGGCCGCCCGGCCCTCGACGTGGCGGCGCAGGACGTCATCAGCGCCGCGGGCCGGCACGTCGTCGTGATCGGCGGCGGCGACACGGGCATGGACTGCGTCTCCTCGGCCAACCGCGAGGGCGCCGCGTCGGTCGTGATGTACGACGTCTACCCCGACGTTCCCGCGGACGGCCGCTACGCCGACTCCCCGTGGCCCGAGCACCCGCGCCGCACGGAGACCACGTACGCGCTCGACGAGCCCGGCCCGGAGCGCCACTTCGGCCACGAGGTCCTGCGCATCGTCGGCGACGACGGCCGCGTCGTAGGCATCGAGGGCCGGCGGGTGGAGGGCACGTCCTCGCGCGACCTGCGGCACGTCGCCGGCTCGGAGTTCACCGCGCCGGCGGATCTCGTCCTGGTGGCCATCGGCTTCACCCATCCCGAGCACGAGGGCCTGGTGACCGAGCTCGGCGTCGGGCTCGACCGCCGTGGCAACGTGCGGGCGGGCGCCTCGTACGCCACGACCGTGGACGGCGTCTTCGCCTGCGGCGACGCCCGCCGCGGCCAGTCGCTCGTCGTCACCGCGATCGCCGAGGGACGCCGCTGCGCCAGGGCGGTCGAGCGCTGGCTCGCCGGTGCCGCGGCGACCGCCGCCGTCTGACACCATGCCCCCGGTCGTGCGCAGGATTTTCTCCTCGAGCCTTTGGCTGCTGGCGCTGCTCGCCGTGCTGCCCGCGGGCGCGTCGGCCCAGAACTACGGGGGGGCGCCGCAGCTCGACGCCCTCGCGCTGAACCGCTTCTACGGGCCCGGCGACCGGCACTTCGCCGGCACCGGTCCGGCACCGGGAGGCTCCCACTACGAGCAGACGGTCGGCTACCTGCTGCCCGGGGCCGCTCCCGGCCGCCACGCGATCTTCTCCTGCACCGCCGGGGACGACCAGTTCCTGTCCACCGACGGGACCTGCGAGGGCCGGACCGTCCGCGGCCGCCTCGGCTTCGCCTACGACGCCCCGCCTGCCGGCGATCCCAACGTCACCGCGGTCTACCGCTGCCTGCGGCCTGGCATCGACCACTTCGTCAGCACGGACCCCGGCTGCGAGTCGACCACACCGGAGGGCGGCCTGGGCTACCTCCGGCGCACAGGAACCGCGATCCTGCGCTTCTACAACACCCCCGCGGACCGCTTCTTCGCCTCCTCGGCGCCGCCGCCCCCGGGGTACGGGCTGCAGTCCCCGCTCGGCCGCTACCTGCCGGCGGGCGGCAAGGGCCGCCACGCGATCTTCAGCTGCGACGCGGGCGGCGGCGACCACTTCGTGTCCGGAGACGCCGGCTGCGAGGGCCGAGGGGTCCTCGGCCTGGACGGCTACCTCTACGACGCCGCGCCGCGAACCGAGCCGACGCTCCTCCTCTACCGCTGCCTGCGCCCGGGCGTCGATCACTTCGTCTCGATCAGCGGCAACTGCGAGGGCGCGCAGACCGAGTCGCCGCTCGGCTACGCGCGGGTCTTCGAGCGCGCGCTGAGCCAGTACTACGACGCCGCGACCGCGACGTACTGGACGACTCCCGGCAGCGTGCTCGCGGGCTATCGCTACGAGCGCTCGCTCGGGTTCCTGCAGCCCTCGGGCGGTGCGGGCCTGCGCGCGCTCTACGGCTGCCGCAGCGGCGACAGCGACCACTTCCTGTCGCTGGACCCGGGCTGCGAGCACACCAACGGCGAGGGCCGGATCGGGTTCTTGTACACGTCCGATGTCGAGGGCCGCAACACGATCGCCCTGTATCGCTGCAACCGCGCCGGCGCGCACTTCGCCTCGCTGAACCCGCTCTGCGACGGCCAGAACACGGAGGCCCGCCTGGGCTACCTGCTCACCGACGAGGACGCCCCGCTGCCGCCGCCGGCCTGCGCGCGCTCCCAGGGCCGCGTGCGCGCCAGCCTGCGCGGAAGGCGCCGCCGCACCGTCGGCTACGGCCACGGGACCGGCTACTCGGGGCGGGCCCGGTTCCCCGACCACACGCCCGCCGCGGGCGTGCGCATCACGATCCTGCAGGGCAACGGGCCCTACCGGGCACTGGGCCACGCCCGGACGGGCGACAAGGGCCGCTTCTCCTTCCGCGTCCGGCGCGGGCCCAACCGCACCATCCGCGCCGCCTACCGCGCGGCGCCGCTGGACGAGGCGCTGGCCTGCAGCGCCAAGGCGCACGTCGACGTGCGCGCCCACGCGACGCTGTCGGTGTCCCCGCGCACGGTCGGCGGCGGCGGCGCTTTCCGCTTCCACGGCCGGGTCTCGGGGCGCCCGCTCCCGTCGCGCGGCAAGCTCGTGGTCATCCAGGCCTACGACGGCGGGCGCTGGCGCGAGGCCACCACCGTCCGCAGCAACCGCAAGGGCCGCTTCAAGGGCGCGTATCGCTTCAACAGCGGCACGCCGCACACCTACCCGCTGCGGGCGCTCGTGCGGCCCGAGGGCAGGTTCCCGTTCGCGGCGGGCGCCTCGAAGCGGACCAGCGTCCGCGTCCGCTAGTCGCGCGCAGCGACGAGCTGCTCGAGAAACGCCTCGGGCGCCATGGCCGGGGCGCCGGCGACCTTGGCCTCGAGGCGGCCGGCCAGGTCGCGGGCGAGGTGGACGCGCGCGCCGGGGCTCAGCGTCCCGCGCCGCTCGAGGAACGCGCGGACCGTCGCCAGATCCTGCACGGTGACCGCGCTCGTGTCCCAGCCGGACGGCGCGGGGGCGCGCAGCACCGGCGCGACGGGCGACGGGCGGATGTGGCCCAGGCGCTCGCGGATGACGATCGTGCCGGCGGCGAGGTCCCCCAGCCGCTGGTTGCTCTGAGTGACGAACACGACGAGCATCCCGATCCCGTAGGCGAACGGGAGGATGTCGACGATGCGCAGAACGTTGCGGATCGCGCTCGTGACGAACGTGACCGGGGCGCCGGACTCGCGTACGACGCGCAGCCCGGTCGCCCGCTTGCCCGGCGTGCGGCCCCCGGCCAGCACCTCGAAGGCGACGTCGTAGCCGAAGAAGATCGCGAAGCCGCCGACGGAGAGCACGAGCACCAGCACGCCGCCGTCGAGCAGCGCGACGACGAGCAGCGCCCCCAACAAGGCGGTGCAGGCCTGGATCAGGACGTCCACCGCGCCGGCCATGAAGCGGGACCCGATGCCGGCCAGGGCCAGGTCGAGCTCGACGCCCTCCGGCGTGGAGATCGTCAGGCGTTCCCCATACTCCATGTCATGGGGAATCTAGACGCGGTGGCGCGCCGGTGAGGCGGGCGCGCTTCGAGCAGGAGCGCTGTGCCGGGTGGCAGGAGCTCGACGCGCTGCTGCGGCGCGCGTCGGGGCACCCGGAGCGGCTGGGCCCCGACGGCGTGCGCCGGCTCGGTGCGCTGTATCGCTCCGCGGCCGCCGACCTCGGCGTCGCGCGGCGGGCGTTCCCCGGCGACCCGCTGACCGCCCGGCTGCACGCGCTCGTCGTGCGCGGGCGCCAGGCCGTCTACGCCGAGGAGCCGCGCCGCGCGTCGGTCTGGCACTTCCTGACCAGGGGCTACTGGCAGCGCATCCGCGAGCGGCCGGCCCTGCTCGCGCTGGCCGCGCTGCTGATGCTCGTCCCGCTCGCGCTCACCTGGGTCTGGGCCCTGCACGACCCGGCGGCGGCGGTCGGCGTCGTGCCGGGCCAGTTCCGCTCCGGCGGCGACCCGGTCGCCGGCTCGCTCTCGCTCGGCGACGAGGCGGGCTTCGCCGGCTCGATCTTCACCAACAACATCCGCGTGGCCTTCGCCGCCGTGGCCGGCGGGATCCTGCTCGGGCTCGGCTCGGCCGCCCTGGCGGTCTACAACGGCGTGCTGGTCGGCGCGCTCGGCGGGATCTCCCAGCACGACGGCCAGGGCGAGCGCTTCGTCGCGCTCGTCGCCGGCCACGGGGTGCTCGAGCTCTCGTGCATCGCCGTGGCCACGATGGCGGGGCTGCGGATCGGCGCGGCGATCGTCGAGCCCGGCCGCCTGTCGCGCCTGCAGTCGCTGCGCGCCGAGGCGCGGCCGGCGATGGAGCTCGTGCTCGGGACCATGCCGTGGCTCGTGCTCGCGGGCCTGGTCGAGGGCTTCTTCACCGGCTCGGCGCCGGGCCTGGCCCAGGCGCTGGTGCTCGGCCTCGCCCTCGGGGGCGCGTACTGGGGGCTCGTCGTCTGGCGGGGACGCCCGGAGGGGGCGCCCGCTCACAGACGCGCCCGCGCCTTCTCGCGCAGGTAGGCCCGCACGCAGGCGGCCGCGAGGCTTCTGGCCGGCGCCTCGACCGTGCGCGCGCCCGCCCGCTCGAGGCGCTTCGCCGCGCGGTCGCGCGCCGCCATGACCTCGAGCGCGGCCGCGGCGGCGTAGGCGTCGTGCACCGAGGCGGGCTCCCGTGTCGCGCGGTCGAGCAGGTCGTCGTCCTGGGGACTGGCGACGACGATCGCGTGGCGCCGGGCGAGCACGGGCACGGCGTCGGCGAGCGGCTGCGCCGCGGTCTCCTCGACGAGGTCGCAGAAGACCATCACGAGCGCGCGCTTGGCGCCGGCGACCGTGCGGAAGGCGAGCTCGTAGTCGGGCTCCTCGGAGGCGGGCTCGAGGTCGAAGATCGTGTCCACGACGGCCCGGCCGCCGCCGCGCCGCGGCGGCAGGTGGCGGCGGATGCGGCTGTCGAAGGCCAGGACGCCGCAGCGGTCGCCGAGCACGTCGGCCACGGTGGCCACCGCCACAGCGGCGTCGATGGCGACGTCGAGCCGGGTCGCGAGGCCGAGGGGGGCGGCCATCAGGCGGCCGGTGTCGAGCAGCAGCACGATCTCGCGCTCCTGCTCGACGCGGTAGGTGTTGCTCATCGGCCGCCCCGTGCGCATCGTCGCGGCCCAGTTGACCTGCCGGATGTCGTCGTCGGGCGCGTAGTCGCGGACGGCCTCGAAGTCGGTGCCCAGGCCGAGCGGGCCGCGCGGGCGGTGGCCGGGCTCGCGCAGCCGGCCCTGGCGCACGGCGAGCGCGAGGCGCCGCGCCGTCGGGAGGTCCGGGTAGACGAGCACCTCGGACGCATCACCGAGCCGGTGGTCCCAGCGCCCCAGGCCGAGCGGCCCAACCCGCCGCGTGGCGGGCGCGACGACCGTGTGGCGGCCGCGGCGGCGGCCAGTCAGGGTGCCCGCGAGCGAGCCGTCGGCCTCCTGGGGCTCGGCGGCGAGATCCGGAGGCAGCGGCTGGCGCACGCGCACGGTGCCGACGCCGGCGGGATCGGCCCGCACGGCGTAGGGGCTCGCCACCCCGCGCGCCAGCACGGCGGGCAGCGTCCGCCGCACCCGCGGCGCGCGGCGCACCGCGAGCGCGTCGACGGCCGCGGCGGCCAGCAGCGCCACGGCCGCCAGCGCCCCGAGCACCGGGCCGATCACGATCGTGGCGAGCGCGACCGCCGCCAGCACGGCCGCGAGCCGCGGCGTCGGGCTCACCGCGGGACCGGGACCTCGCTGAGCGCGGTGCGGACCGCGTCGACCGGCCGGAAGCGCTCGAGCTCGGCCTCCGGGGTGAGCACGAGGCGGTGCGCGAGCACTGAGGGCGCCATCCTGGTCACGTCGTCCGGGGTGACGAAGTCGCGCCCCGCCAGGCGGGCGGCGGCCTTGGCGGCGCCGAGCAGGTGCACGGCCGCGCGCGGGCTGGCGCCCAGCGTGACGCTCGGCAGCTCCCGCGTGCGGCGCACGACCGCGATCAGATAGCCCGTCACCTCGTCGGTCACGCGCGTGGCGTCAACCTGCGTGCGGGCGGCGCGCAGCGCGTCCGCGCTGCCGACGGGCCGGACGTCCTGCACCCGGCCGGGGCCGACCCCGGCGCGGCCCATCCCGAGCACGGCGCGCTCCTCGGCCTCGGTGGGATAGCCCACGTCGACCTTGACCAGGAAGCGGTCCAGCTGCGCCTCGGGCAGCGGGTAGGTCCCCTCGTACTCGATTGGGTTCTGCGTGGCGACGACCAGGAACGGGTCGGGCAGCGGCCGCGCGCGACCCTCGACGGAGACCTGGCGCTCCTGCATGGCCTCCAGCAGCGCCGACTGCGTCTTGGGCGGCGTGCGGTTGATCTCGTCGGCGAGCAGGACGTTCGTGAAGACCGGGCCTTCGTGGAAGGCCAGCTCGCCGCCGCGCAGCGTCACCGTGCCGGTCAGATCGGAAGGGAGCATGTCGGGTGTGAACTGCGCGCGGCGGAACTCGACGCCGAGCGCCCGCGCCACCGCGGAGGCCATCAGCGTCTTGGCCACCCCGGGCGGCCCCTCCAGCAGGACGTGACCGCCCAGCGCGGCCGCCGCGAGCAGCGCGGCCACGCTCTCGTGCTGGCCGGCCACCACGCGGCCGACCTCCGCCGCCACCGCATCGTGCAGGTCCTTCACGTCCGTCCCTTCCTGGCCAACGCCGAATGCCTCCGGGCCAGCGTGACGGCGTCGGCGTCGTCGCGCGGTGCGGGCGCGACCACGCCGGCGGCCGCGAGCGCCTCGCGGACGGGCGCCATCGCCCCCGCCGGGTCCTGCGTCTTGGCCAGCGCCGCCGCCAGGGCGTCCACGTAGGCGGCCCGTGGCGGGGCGAGATCGCGCTCGCGCGCCTCGGGGGGCCCGAAGCGCCGCCCGCGCGCCAGCATCAGCGCCAGCGCCGCGACGAGCAGCAGGCCGAGCGCCCACCTGGCCGTCGCGGGCAGCGCCGCGACGCCGCGCGCCTGGCCGTACCCGTGCGCGGCCTCGGCGAAGATCAGGGGCCCGCGGCCGGAGAGCGTCAGCGCGAAGGCCGCGTCGTCGGCCTGCGCGAGCCGCGCGTTCTGCAGCGGGGAGGAGTCCGCGAGCAGCTCGAGGCGCCCCGCCCCGACCCGGCGCTGCACGAGCAGCGGGTCGCTGCCTCCGCGCCACGAGCCGCTCCCGGCGGTGCGCAGGCGCGTGTCGCCGACCCGCGGCGCGCGCGGGCCCGTGTCCACCCAGCGCAGCCCCGGCGCGAGCACGCCGAGCCAGTCCTGTGGCCGCGCGCCGCCCGCGACGACCCGGCCGCCGGCGGCGGCGTGCGCGCGCAGCACGCGCGCGTCGGAGCGGGAGAGCCCGGGGACGTCGAGCGCGACCACGGTGGCGCCGGGCGGCAGCCGGGCCGTGCCCAGGTCCGCGCGCAGCGCCACGACCCGAACGCCGTTGCGCCCGGCGAGCTCGGCCCAGCCGGCGAAGCCGCCCGGCGCCGTCGCCAGCGAGGAGGACCGGTGTCCGCCGGGCCCGGGCGCGACCACGTTCACGAGCACGATCACCAGGTTGACCCCGACGACGGCGGCGACGACCCACAGGATGGCCCTGCGGTTCACCGAGCCTCCTCGAGCACCGCGGACCAGCGCTCGCGCGCCGCCCGCGCGTCGCCCGCGGCGGCGGGGCGGCCGCCGTAGGCGATCGCGTCGAACGCGGTGCCGAGGCTGTCGAAGGCCTCCGATCCCAGCGCGGCGCCGATCTCCCCCGTCGTGCGCAGCACCTCGGGGTCCAGCACGCGCTGCTGCTCCAGCCGCAGCACCCCGGCGCGGAAGCGCAGGCGCACCGCCGCCTCGTAGTCGCCGTCGCGCTCGGCGGCCGCGGCCTCGCGCTCGAGCTCGGCGGGGGCCGGCCGCGGCGGCGCGCCGGGCCCCGGCGCGGGCCCGAACCCGATCGCCGCCCGGCGCCGGATCACGAGCCGCGACAGCAGCACGGCGAGGCCGGCGACCGCGAGGGCGATCAGCACCCACACGACCCACGAGCCGCCCGGCAGCGCCCCGTCGACGCCAGCGAACAGGCCGCCGAGCCACTGGCCGGCGTCGTCGACGCGCTCACCGAGCCAGCGCAGCGGCTGCTCGAAGGGGCGCGGCACGTCGCTGCCCGCAAAGCGCCGCTGCGAGAGGATCTCGCGCGCCTGCTCGCGGGCTGCCGAGGTGTCGGCCACCGCCTACGCGGCGGGCGGCCGGGGCGATTGCGGCGGCAGGAAGCCGCCGCCGTCCGGCGCCGCGTCTGACCCCGGCAGGCCCTGCACCGCGGGCGCCGGCGGCGCGCCGGCCGTCTCGGGGCCGATGCGCTGGGCGAGCAGCTGGAGGTCGAACCCCTCCTTGCGCACGCGCAGGTCGAAGTAGACGTGGGTGATCGTCGCGGCCACGAGCGGCAGCGTCAGCGCGTAGCTGACGATGTTCGCCGCCGTCAGGATCACGGCGTTGAGCACCTCGCTGTCGGAGTTGACCAGCACGAGGGAGGTGAGCGCGGCCGCCAGGATGCCGGTGAGCACGGCGACGATCAGGTACATGATCAGCATCACCCCGAAGACCCGCCACCAGTTGCCGGCGATCAGGTCCCGCGAGCGCCGCATCGCCGCCACCCCGCGATGGTCCTCGAAGAGCACGGCGGGCGTGGCCAGCGCGAACAGCACGAACATCCAGACGATGCCGATCAAGCACATCAACACGCCGAGCAGCAGCGACAACAGGTACAGCAGGGACACCAGCACCAGCGGCCCCAGGCGGCTCGCCGCGTAGCCCAGCGACTCCCTCGCCCCGACGCGGGAGCCGACGACGTCCCCGCCGACCGTGCGCAGGCACGCCGCGGTCGCCAGCGAGAAGGCCACCAGCGTCAGCAGGTTGGTGACGATCAACCCCGCGACGTACACGCCGACGCTGTCGTCGCGGACCGTCGTGTCGGCCAGGAAGTCGAACGCGTGCTCGCTCGTGGACGCCTGGACGAGCGTGTTGACGATCGAGACGGGCACGACCGCCACGAGCGTGCACAGGACGAGCGCGGCGAAGTTGCGCCGCACGGCGGCGAACGAGGCGTCCAGCAACTCCCCGACGTTCAGCGGCCGCATGCGGCGCGACCCTACCGGCTCAGACGCGCAGGAAGCGCCGCAGCGACATGCCGGAGCCGACCGCCGACACCGCGACGCTCGCGCCGAGCAGGACGACGACGAGCAGGCCGAAGTTGATCGTCTCCGGCGCGGCGATCAGCGCGAAGCCGCTCGCCAGCGGATCGACGAGCGCGACCTTGACCACCCCGAGCAACAGGATGGCGAGCATGCCTCCCAGCGCCCCGACGAGCACGCCCTCAAGCACGAACGGCCAGCGGATGAACCAGTCGGTGGCACCGACGAGCTTCATGACCTCCACCTCCCGGCGGCGGGCGTAGAGCGAGAGGCGGATGGTGTTGCCGATCAACAGCATCGACGCCACGATCAGCAGCAGCGCCAGGCCGCCCACGGCGAACTTCACCACGCGCGTGGCCATGAGGATCTTCTTCGTGTCGTCCTCGCGGTTGCGGAACTCGTCGATCGCCCTGTCAGCCGCGACGCGGCTGCCCCCGGAGGGCGCCAGCGGCGTGATGGCGTCGCGGATGTCGGCGAGGTGGTCCGGGTTGTCCGGGGTGACGCGGAAGGTGTCCGGCAGGGGGTTTGACCCCAGCAGCTTGTAGGCCTCGGGGTTGCGCTTTTTTTGCTCGGCGTAGGCGCGGGCCTTGGAGATGAACACCACCTTGGAGATGTGCGGGGTGCCCTGCAGCAGGGCGCGCACGCGCTGGATGTCGGCCGGCTTGGCGTCCGACTTGAGGTAGATGTCGGCGAGCACGCGGCCGCGCACCTGGTTGGCGGCGCCGGTCGCCGCCTGCACGATCGGGATGAAGACGCCCAGGACCAGCACGGTCACGAGCACCGTCGCCATCGCGGCGAAGGACGGCACGGCGTTGCGGCGCAGCGAGCGCAGCGCCTCCTTGACGAAGAAGGCGGGCCTCATGCGGGGTCGAGCCCGTCGCGCAGGACGGCGCCCATCTCGCTCGTGTCCATGGAGTAGCCGGCGCGGCGCTCGTCGCGGATGACCTTGCCCTGGGAGAGCTCGACGACGCGGCGGCGCATGCGGTCGACCATCTGGTGGTCGTGCGTGACCACGACGACCGTCGAGCCGGTGCGGTTGATGCGGTACAGCAGTTGCATGATCCCGACGGAGGTCTCCGGGTCCAGATTGCCCGTGGGCTCGTCGGCCAGCAGCAGCGGCGGGTGGTTGACGAAGGCGCGGGCGATCGACACGCGCTGCTGCTCGCCGCCGGAGAGCTGGTCCGGGAGCGAGTGCAGCTTCAGCGAGAGCCCGGTGAGGCGCAGGATGTCCGGCACCTTGTCGCGGACGTCGCGGCGCGAGCCGCCCGTCACCTGCAGCGCGTAGGCGACGTTGTCGGCCACGGTGCGGTTGGGCAGCAGCTTGAAGTCCTGGTGGACCATCCCGAGGTTGCGCCGGTAGTACGGCACCTTGTTGCGCGGGATGCCGGCGAGGTCGCGGCCGGCGACCGACACGCGGCCGGTGGTCGGCTCGATCTCCTTGATCAGCAGGCGCATGAGCGTCGACTTGCCCGAGCCGCTCGCGCCGACGACGAACACGAACTCGCCGGGGTGGATCGCGAAGGTCGCGCCGTTGAGGCCGAGGTCACCGCCGGGGTAGCGCTTGACGACGTCGTCGAAGTCGATCACGGCGCCCGCGGCGTCGGGACGGGGCAGGCGCCGGCGGGGCGACGGCGAGTCGGAGCGCTCGATCAGCGGGGCCGGGCGCGGCCGTCGCGTACGGAGATGTCGCTCGGTGGCGGCCATATCTCGCCACAGTACGAGAGGGCCCTGGACATGCCTGCGATTTACCCTGCATGCAACGGGGTTTGCAGGGACCGGTCTACGGCGCGCTGTAGACCGACAGCGTGCCCGACGTGGCGTGGGCGTTGGCGTCGCCCTCGGGCAGCCACACCCGTCCGCCGACCACGATCGGGGCGTTCCAGTGGCCCGCCGCCGCGGGCAGCGACGCGATGCGCTCTCCCGTGGCCGGCCGGTAGACGTTCAGGCGCCCGCCCGGGTCATAGACGTACAGCAGGCCGCCCGCCACGACCGCGGTCGTGCCGCCGGCCGCGTGCTCCCAGCGCTTGTGCAGGCGTCCGCCGCTCACCCGGTAGGCGGCGATGCTGTCCGCCGCCACGAAGACGGTTTTGCCGAGGACGGCCGGGGCGCCGGTCGCGAGGACCTGCGCGGCGCCGGGCAGCGGAAGGGTCTGCAGCTCTCCGCCGAGCCGGGCGCTGGGCGCGGTGTCGTGCCCGTTCGGATGTGCGCGGGAGAGGACGTCCATGCGCGCGTCCTTGCCGCCCTGCAGGACCAGCCCGCCGGGCAGCAGCACGGGCGAGACCGAGCCGAGGTCCTTGTCCTCGTCGGTGAGCTGCTGCTGGTTGTAGGGGGTCCAGTTGCGCCGCAGCTCGAGGTCGGGGAACGAGAGCACGAGCATGGAGTCGCCCCAGTTGGTGTCGCCGTCGAAGGCCGCGTTGCCCGTGGCGACGTAGACCTCGCGCGCCCGCGTGTCGACGACCGCGCCCATGCGCCCCCAGATCGCCGAGGCGCTCTTGCGGCAGGTCGCCGGGTCCTGGAGCGCGTGCCGGTCCGAGCACAGCGAGTTGAAGACCGCGTGCAGCGCGCCGGTCGCGCGGTCGAGCGCGACGACGTGCCCCTGGTAGGGCGGGGCGTCGCCGATGTAGCCGCCCGTCGTCGCGAGCACGTAGCGGCCGTAGACCCCGAGCGCCGACGCGATCTTCTCCCGCCGGGGCAGCGTGGTGATGCTCGCGGGCCACTCGCCCGACGTGGCCTCGCGGCCGTCGGCGAGCGCGAGCTTGTGGATGCGACCGTCCGGCGACGCCGCGTAGACCGCGCGGCGGCCGGGATCGGCGGCCGGCGCGGCCGTGGTGATCTGCTCCGTGCCCTCCCAGCCGTCGATGCCGGGCGGGACGAACTCCCACAGCCGCTTGGTCGTACGCGCGTCGAACGCCAGCGTGCGCCCGTAGCTCGTCGTCATCACGACGACGTCGCGCGTGCGGGCGCCCACGCGCACGTGGTGCAGGAAGATCGGCGCGGAGTCGACCGTGCCGGGGAGCCGGACGACCGTGCGGTGCAGCTTCGCCACGGAGCGCGCCGTGATCCCCGTCCGGTGCCGGTAGGCATTGGTGCGCCCCGGCCCGACGCCGAACATCGGCCAGTCGTGGGGCCTGGCGCGACCGCGCCGCGCGATCTCCGTCTTGCCTGCCGGCGTTGAGGCGGCCGTCGCGCGGGCCTCCGGCGCGGCCTTGCCCGAGCCGCAGGCGCCGAGCCCGCCCGCCAGCACGAGGCCGAGCAGCCCGGTCGCGAGGTGGGAGCTGCGAGGGCCGTGGCGCATAGCACCGACGGTACCCCGTGCGCGCAGCGGCTGGGCGCCGGTCTGATCCGAGTAGATTCCAAGGGTGCCCCTCACCGCCTCCGATCCGCTTGCAAACGGCCTTCCGATCTACCGCGCCGACGTCCCCGGCACGCGCGCGATCACGGTGCTCGTGGCCTTCGACGCCGGCGCCCGCACGGAGCGCCCCGAGGAGAACGGCATGGCCCACTTCCTCGAGCACCTCGTCTTCAAGGGCGGGAAGAAGTACGACGACTACCGCAAGGTCAACGAGACCGCCGAGCACATGGGCGCCGCGCTGAACGCGTACACCTCGCACGACATCGTCGCCTTCCACATCACCGCCCGCGCCGAGGTCGCCGCCGACGCGATCGACCTGCTGACGGACTTCGCCGGGCGCCCGAGGATCGACGCCTCCGAGCTCGACCGCGAGCGCGGCGTCGTCATCCAGGAGATCGCCCGCGCCGACGACACCCCCGCGACGGTCGCCGAGCACCTGATCGACCGCGCGGCCTTCGGCGACCACCCGCTCGGCCGCCCCGTGCTCGGCCCGGCCGACCACCTGCGCTCGTTCAGCCGCGAGGCGATCGTCACCTTCCGCGAACGCCAGTGGGCGGGCGGCCGCGGCGGCGCCTTCTTGGTCGGCAACCTCGACCACCTGCCGTCCGACGACGTGCTCGCCGAGGCGTTCGGCCGCTTCCCGGCGATCCAGGCCAACGGCGGCTACGAGCCCGCGCCGCCGCCGCAGCCGACGACCCTCGTCGAGGAGCGCGACTCCAACCAGTCGCACCTGCGCATGAGCTACCGGCCGTCGATCGACGTCGCGTCGCTGGCCGACCGGGCGGCGCTCGGCGTCTACACGACGCTGCTGGGCGGGTCGATGGGCTCGCGCCTGTTCGACGAGATCCGCGAGCAGCGCGGCCTCGCCTACTCCGTCTACGCGCTCTCGCACGCCTTCGCGGACGCGGGGATCCTGCAGCTCTCGGCCGGCCTGGAGTCCGGCAAGGCCGTCGAGGCGTTCACGCGCATGCGCGAGATCGTCGCCGAGCTGCGCACGGACGGCCCGAAGGAGAACGAGGTCAAGCGCGCCCGCGCCTACGCAGCCGGTCGCATGGTCCTCACGTTCGAGAACACCAACGCGGTCGCGCGCCACGCGGCGCAGCAGAAGGTGGTCTTCGGACGCGATCTGGACCCGGACGCCGCGATCGCCGCGCTGGACGCCGTCACGATGGACCAGGTGGCCGAGGTCGCGCGCGGGATCTCCGAGGAGCTCTCGGTCGCCGTCGTCGGGCCGCACAGCTCCGAGGACTTCGCCCGCTAGCGCTTCGACGGTCTTCGCGGCATCATCTGCTGCGACCGTGACCGAGAAGCTCAACCGCCGCGAGCTCGACCGCTACGTGCGCCGCGTGGTGGACCGCTTCCCCGTGGAGCGCGCCGTCCTGGGCGGCGCGCGGGTGGATGACGCAAACGGTGCGCCGGCCCAGCGCGAGCGGGACCCCGAGTACGTGGTCGTCCTCGTCTCCGAGCACTTCGACGGGATCCCGTGGCTCGAGCGCGTCCATCAGGCCTCGAGCCTGTGGGACGCCTACGAGATGGGCGCCCGCGCCGAGGTCCACTGCTACACGCCGCCGGAGTTCGAGCGCCGCCGCCGCGCGCTGCCCGTCGTGCGCGACGCCGTGCAGCGCGGCCTCGAGCTGCTGCCCACCGCCGCAGGTTGAGCGCAGCGCGCCATCCGTCGTCTCCCCGTCCAATGAGTCGGGATGACCAGCGGCGCGACCGATGAAGGTCGGGTGTCCCTCTCCCGTCGAGGGGTCGCGCTCGGCGCCGCCCTCACCCTGCTCACCGCCGTCCCCGCCGCCGAGGCCAAGCCTGCCCACCACCAGCGCTCGCACACGGTGCGCGCGCCGAAGGCCGACTGGGACCGCGATGGCCTCAACAACCGCTACGAGCGCAAGGCGGGCACGCGGCCGCGCAAGGCCGACTCGGACGCCGACGGCGTCGCCGACGGCCTCGAGGACCGCGACCGCGTGAACAACCACACCGAGCAGCTCGCGCGGACCAACCCGCGCAGGCGCGACTCCAACCGCAACCACCTGGCGGACGGGCGCGAGGACCCGGACTCCGACGGCCTGGACAACCATGGCGAGTCGCTGACCGCGATGCACCCGCGCAACGCCGACACCGACGGTGACGGCGTCTCCGACGGCGACGAGCACGCAGGGGTCATCTCAAGCCTCACGCCCACCGCCACGACGATCGCCCTCGCGGCCGGCGGCGCGCTCACGGCCGCCGTCAACGAGAACACCGACGTGCTCTGCGGCGCCGATGGCGGCTCCTTCACCGATGACCCGGGCGCGGACCCAGCCGGCGAGGACGACCCCTCGGCCGACGACGGCGGCGGCATGGACCCCTCCGACCCCGGCGCCGGAGACGACGGCGGAGACGACCTGGCGGACTCCGGCGACGACACCGCGGACCAGCGCAGCGCGCGCCTGCCCGTGGCCGGCGCCGCGTCCGGCGGCTGCCCGGCGGTGGGCGACGTCGTCTATGAAGCGGACGTCGAGGACACCGGCTCCGGCCTGCTCTTCACCGTGCTGGACCTGCTTGGCGCGTAGCCTGGGGATGACATGCCGTGACAAACGGATGTCCGGCGTGTCGTTGTCTTAGAGAGCATGCGCCTGTCCCCCTCCATAGCCCTGCTGCGCACACAGTCCGACCAGCGCCTCACCGCGCTCGCCCGCGACGGCCACGAGCCCGCGTTCACCGCGCTCGTCGAGCGCTACCGCAAGCCGGTGCACGCGGCCTGCCGCCGTGTGCTGCCCGAGGCGCGGGCCGAAGACGCCGCGCAGCAGGTCTTCATGTCCGCCTGGCGTGCGCTGGGCCGCGGCGACCAGGTGCGCGAGGTCCGTCCCTGGCTGCTGCGCATCGCCCGCAACACAGCCTTGAACGCGCTGCGCTCTCCCGGCTACGACTACGACGAGCTCGCCGGCTCGCTGCATGGCGGCGAAGCGCCGCAGGCCGAGCTCGAGCGCCGCGACGTGATGCGCCAGACCCTGGCGGGCCTCGCGGCCCTGCCCGACAACCAGCGCGAGGCGCTGCTGCGCACGGCCGTCCAGGGCGCCACCCACGCTGACATCGCGCGCGACCTCGGGCTCACCGAGGGCGCCACCCGCCAGCTCGTCCTGCGCGCCCGCACCACCCTGCGCTCCGCCGTGTCGGCCATCATCCCCTTCCCCCTGGTCAGCTGGGCGGCGCACGCCGCGGCCCGCGGCGGACCGGACATCGCCGGCGGGATCGCCGAGGCTGCCGCGGGCGGGACCGTCGCGGGGACGGGCGCGCTGCTGGCCAAGGTCGGGGCCGTCGTCGTAATCGCCGGCGGCGCGGCGGCGACGCCCGCGATCGTGCACCACGGCGCGCAGGGCAACCGCGCCGAGGCCGCGACCCGGACCATGCGCCAGGGCGCAGGACCATCCGGCCGGCAGGGCGCGAGGACCGCCGCGGCGGCGGCCACCGCGACGCCTGCCGCAGTGAAGCCGGCGGTGCGGACCGGGCGCGTCAAGCGCGCGACCAGCCCAGCACCGTCACGACGCCGCATGCGCTCAGGCTCCGACGACCCTTCCGGTCCCGGCGGCAAGAAGCACACGCACTCCGACGGCCGCAGCCCGGACCACAGCGGGTCCTCCGACGGCGGCCAGGGCGGTTCCTCCGGCTCCGGCGACGGCGGCTCATCTCACGGAGGCGACGACAGCTCCACGGGCTCGCACAGGGACACGTCCGGGTCAGGGGACGGCGGCTCCCACGGCGGCTCTTCGCACGGAGGCTCGGGCGACGGCTCCGGCGATGGCGGCTCCGGCAGCAGCGGGTCCGGCAGCAGCGGGTCCGGCAGCAGCGGGTCCGGCAGCAGCGGGTCCGGCAGCAGCGGGTCCGGCAGCAGCGGGTCCGGCAGCAGCGGGTCCGGCAGCAGCGGGTCCGGCAGCAGCGGCTCCGGACACGGCGGCGGCTCCGACGACACCACGGCGCCGGCCCCCACGCCCGATTCCGGCGACTCCGGCAACTGATCTGCGTGACATCCGCCGTCCGCGGAGTGTCACCTAGGTCAGAATGCCCACTCGTAGGAGGAACCCCCAGATGAAGCGACTCATCTTCGCCGCCCTCGCAGCCCTCATGCTGCTGCCGGCGAGCGCCCTCGCCAAGGACCGCAACCACGACGGTCTGCCCGACCGCTGGGAGAAGAGCCACCGGCTCTCCCTGCACGTCAACCAGGCCCGCCGCGACCAGGATCGTGACGGCGTTCGCAACAAGGCCGAGTTCAAGCACGCCACCGACCCGCGCAACGACGACAGCGACGGCGACGGCACGATGGACGGCGCCGAGGCCGGCAAGATCAAGAGCTTCGACGCCGCCACCGGCACGCTCGTGATCTCCCTGCTCAACGGCACGGACCTGTCCGCCGTCGTGGACAGCTCGACAGAGATCAAGTGCGGCGCGTCCGACGACACCACGACCACCGCCCCCGCCGCCACGGTCTCCGACAGCGGCGATGACCAGGGCGACGACCAGGGCGGCCAGCACGGCGACGACCAGGGCGACGACCAGGGCGGCCAGCACGGCGACGACCAGGGCGACGACCAGGGCGGCCAGCACGGCGACGACCAGGGCGACGACCAGGGCGACGACCAGGGCGACGACAACGGCGGCCAGCACGGCGACCGCCACGGCGGCCACGACTCGACCTGCTCGACCGACATGCTGAAGGCCGACGCCCTCGTGCACGAGGCCCAGCTCAGGACGACGAGCGCCGGAGCCATCTGGGACCACATCGAGCTCGTCGGCTAGACCTCCAACCCCGACTCCCGCCTCCCGCCTCCCGCAACGGGAGACAGAGGCCCCGCCGGTCCGAGCCGGCGGGGCCTCTTCCGTTAAGCAGCGATGGCGACCATGCGCTCGATCGGCACGCGGGCGCGCTCGGCGAGCGCCTCTGGCACCTTGACCTGCGGCGCCAGGTCGCGCAGCGTGTCGCGCAGCTTGGGCAGCGTGATCATCTTCATGAACTGGCAGACGGCGGCGCGATTGGCCGGCAGGAAGGTCACGTCCGGCGCCGCCATCTGCAGCGGGTGAAGCATCCCCGTCTCCGTGGCGACGATCGCCGTGGAGCCGGGTGCCGCACTGCGCGCGTAGTCGAGCATCCCGCCGGTCGAGAGCATGTGCACGCCCTCGGGGTCGACGTCCCCCGCGGCGACGTACTCCATGACCGAGGTCGAGCAGCCGCACTCGGGGTGGATGAGGAAGTCCGCGCCCGGGTGGGCGGCGCGCATCTCGCCGATGTCGCGCGGCCGGATGCCGGCGTGCACGTGGCACTCGCCGTCCCAGACGTGCATCTTGTGCCCGGTGCGCTTCTCGACGAAGGCCCCGAGGAACATGTCCGGCCCGAAGAGGATCTCTGTATCGGCGCCGTGCTCGCGGTAGATGTGCTCGACGACGGCGACGGCGTTGGCCGACGTGCAGCAGTAGTCGGTCTCCGCCTTGACCTCGGCCGTCGTGTTGACGTACATGACCACTACGGCGCCCGGATGCTTGGCCTTCCAGGCGCGCAGCTGGTCGGCCGTGATGCTGTCGGCCAGCGAGCAGCCCGCGCCGAGGTCGGGCAGCAGCACGGCCTTCTGCGGCGACAGGATCGAGGCCGTCTCCGCCATGAAGTGCACGCCGCAGAAGGCGATCACGCTCGCCGTCGACTCCGCCGCGCGGATCGAGAGCCCGAGCGAGTCCCCGACGTAGTCGGCGACGGACTGGATCTCCGGCAGCTCGTAGTTATGGGCGAGGATCACGGCGTCGCGCCGGCGCGCGAGCGTCCGCACCTCGTCCTGCATGGCGATGGTGTTCTCAAGCTCCAGCAGGGCCGTCATGATCAACGCGCTCCAGGGTGAGGGAGAGATCGAGCGCCGGGGCGGAGTGGGTCAGCCACCCGAGCGATACGAAGTCTAGCCCACTTATGGTCGCATAGACCACACCTGTCTCCGGAGTGATCCCGCCGCTCGCCTCGAGCGCCGCGCGGCCGCCCACGCGCGCCACCGCGGCGGCGGCCTCGTCCGGGGTCATGTTGTCGAGCAGCAGGCGGTCCGCGGCGGCCTCCAGCGCCGCCTCGATCTCGTCGACGTCGCGCACCTCGATCTCCACCGGGAGATCCCCGCGGGCCGCGCGGGCCGCCCGCACCGCCTGCGCCACGCCACCCGCGAGCGCCGCGTGGTTCTCCTTGATCAGGATCGCGTCGTAGAGCCCGGCGCGGTGGTTGGTCCCGCCGCCGGCCACGACGGCCGCCTTCTCCAGGCCGCGCATCCCGGGCGTCGTCTTGCGGGTGTCCAGAATGGTCGCCGTGCCGCCGGCGGCCCGCACGGCGGTCACGACCTGCGCGGTGATCGTGGCCACGCCGGACAGGCGCTGGAGGAAGTTCAGGGCGGTGCGCTCGGCCGTGAGCAGGGCGCGCGCGGCGCCCTCGACGCGCAGCACGACCGCGCCCGCGTCGCGCCAGACGCCCTCGGGCCCGCGCTCGACCACGCAGTCCGGATCCAGGCGACGAAAGACCGCCTCGGCGGGGTCGAGGCCGGAGATGACCCCGGGCGCCTTCTGGGTGATGGTGGCGACGGCGCGCGCGTCGGCGGGGACGGTCGACGCGGTGGTGACATCCCCCGATCCGACGTCCTCGGTGAGCGCGCGGTCGACGAGGTCCAGCAGATCGTCAAAGCGCATGGCCGCCGGCAGCCTCCCGCACCACGTAGAGCGAGCGGAACTGCGGGTCGCTGGCGCCGTGCAGGCGCGCCCCGGCCGACACGAGCTCACGCAGGTAGTCGATCGCCTCGCGGGTGACGCGCTCCCCGGGCAGCAGCGCCGGGATGCCGGGCGGGTAGCCCGCGATCGTCTCGGCCGACACGCGGCCCTCGGCGGCGTCCGCGTCGACCACCTCGCTGCGGCCGAGGAACGCCTCGCGCGGCGACATGGCGACCTCGTTGTGCAGCGACGCGGCGGCGCGGGAGAGCGCCACGCCGGTGCCGGGCAGCTCGAGTCGACCGATCGTCTCGGCGAAGTCGTAGGCGAAGCGCTCGAGGTCCTCCGCCGGCTGGGCGACGCCGAGCACGAGCACGACCGTCGCGTGGGTGGCGAGCTCGAGGTGGGCGTCGTAGGAGGTGCGCAGGGCGGCGTAGACCTCGTAGCCCGTCCGCCCGGTGCCGCGCACGTCGATGACCACGCGCAGCGGGTCCCATGCCGCGACGCCGGCGCGCCCCACCAGGCCCTCGCCGACCACCTGGCAGCCGGGGACCCGGTCGATCGCCGCGCGCAGGCCGATCGCGGCGCGCAGCGTGCGCGAGAGCAGCGCCTCGCCGTGCACGGCCATCTGGCGGCGGGCGCCGTCCAGCGAGCCCATCAGCAGCGCGCTCTGCGACGTCGAGCGCACGAGCCGCACGACGCGCGCGACGGCATCGGGATCGACGCGCCCGCCCGAGCCGACGTGCAGCATCGCCGACTGGGTCAGCGAGCCGACGATCTTGTGCGTGGACGTCAGCACCGCGTCGGCGCCCAGGGCCAGGGCGCTCTCGGGCAGCCCCGGGTGAAAGCCGAAGTGCGGCCCCCAGGACTGGTCGACGACCAGCGGCACGTCGTGCGCGTGCGCGACCTCCGCGAGGGCGGCGACGTCGGCGGCCAGGCCGTAGTAGGTCGGGGAGACCACGAAGGCCACGCGCGCCCGCGGCGCCGCCTCGAGGGCGGCGGCGAGCGCGGATGCGATGACGCCGTGGGCCATCCCGAGCTCGGGGTCGTACTCCGGCGCCACGAAGCTCGGGACCCCGCCGGAGAGCACGAGCCCGTCGATCACCGAGGAGTGCGAGTTGCGCTGCACGATCACCTCGGTGCCGAGCGCCGCGAGCGCCAGGCACAGTGCGTGGTTGCCCTGGCTGGCGCCGTTGGTCAGAAACCACGTGCGCGCCGCCCCGTGGGCCTCGGCCGCGAGCCGCTCCGCGCGCTCGTAGGGCGTCGGCCTGGGGCCGCGGTCGATGCCGTCGATGTCCTGCGGGATGTCCAGCGCCATGGCGTTGGCTCCGATGGCCGAGAGCAGGCCGGGGTCGGCGCCCTTGCCGCCCTTGTGGCCGGGGACATGGAAGCGCGTCGGCCCGCGGAAGCCGTAGGCGACCAGGGCGTCGAGGTACGGCGCGGAGGGCTGTTCGCCGTCAGTGCCCGGGGCCCGGGGCCCGGGGCCGAAGGACTTTTGGGTGCTCACGACGCGGCGGACTTGAGCAGGTAGGCGCGCACGAAGCCGTCGAGGTCGCCGTCGAGCACCCGAGTCGTGTCCCCCATCTCGTGGTCGGTGCGGTGGTCCTTGACCATCGTGTACGGGTTGAGCACGTAGGAGCGGATCTGCGAGCCCCATCCGACGTCCATGGCCTCCCCCTTCTCCTTGGCGATCTCCTCGCGGCGCCGGCGCTCGGAGAGCTCGACCAGCTTGGACTGCAGCATCTTCATGGCGGTCAGCTTGTTCGACGTCTGCGAGCGCTCGTTCTGGCACTGGACGACGATCCCGGACGGCCGGTGCGTGATGCGCACAGCCGAGTCGGTCTTGTTGACGTGCTGGCCGCCCGCGCCGGAAGCTCGGTAGGTGTCGATCTGCAGGTCGTCGTCTTTGATCTCGACCTCGCCCAGGTCCTCCAGGACGGGTGAGACCTCGACGCTGGCGAAGGCGGTCTGGCGGCGGCTCTGGGCGTCGAAGGGCGAGATGCGCACGAGGCGGTGGACGCCCTTCTCGGCGCCGTAGAGCCCGTAGGCGTTCTCGCCGGACACGCGGAAGGTGGCGGACTTGATGCCGGCCTCCTCCCCCGCCGACGCCTCGAGGATCTCGGCCTTGAAGCCTCGGCGCTCGGCCCAGCGCATCTCCATGCGCAGGACCATCTCGGCCCAGTCCTGGGCGTCGGTGCCGCCCGCGCCGGCGTTGACGGTGACCAGCGCGTCGCCGCCGTCGTAGCGCCCGGAGAACAGGCGCGCGAGCTCGAGCTCCTCTAGGCGCGCCTCGACGGAGATCAGCGTCTCCTCCATCTCCGCGGCCATCTCGGGGTCCTCCTCGGCGAGCTCGACGAGCCCGCCGAGGTCCGCGACATCGGCCTCGAGGCGCTCGTAGGTGCTCACCCGCCGGCTCAGGAGCGCATGCTCGGCGCCGACCTTGGCGGCGGACTCCGGGTCATCCCAGAAGCCCGGCGCCCCCATCTGCCCCTCGAGCTCTGAGGCGCGCTCCTTCAGCCCTGCTGGGTCAAAGGTAATCCGCGAGGAGCTTGAGCTGCTCGCGGATGGCCGCAAGCCGCTGGGGCGTGGGCTGAGAGGAGGCGGGAGTGCTCATGGAAAGCCCACACTACCCGCCGGGAGGCGCTGCGACATCGAGTACACGCTCGATGCCGGGAGGTGCTGCGCTTCGGCGGAGACGCCGAAGACCAGGAGCGCATGCTGCGCGCGAGGAGTGGTCTGAGCTGCCGCTCGAGCTCCATCCGGTCAAGAACCGCTCGGCAGGATGACCTTGCGCTGCCGAGCGAGTTCATGCACCGTTGTGGCCGCCTCGAGCAAGGTTGCGGAGAGCTTGGACGGCGCGAATAGCCCCTGGGCCAGGGTCACCCAGTGCAACTGGTCAAGGTAGACGACCGGCACATCAGGAGCTGAGCCGGCGGCTCAGTGCGAAACGGGCGCCGGGCGGCGCAGGCGCAGCGCGTACGGCAGGCCACGGCCGACCATGCCGAGCGTGCCCCCGAGCCGTCGCAGGCCGGAGGGCTCGGGCACGGGGAGGACGGGTCCGCCGAGCTCGGAGACCTCCACGAAGTACGTCTTGACGGGCCCGATGCCTTCCAGGTCCATGGTGATCTCGCGGGCCTGACGGTCCGGCGGATTCGCGCCGCCACCGCGATGCAGATCCTCGGAGAGCAGCACGTACTCGGGCACCGGCACGCTGTTCTTGAGCAGGCGGTGGACGAAGATGACGTCCATCCCGACGAGCTTGCGACGGCGCTTGATCGTCTGGATCGCGACCTCGCCGACGTGCGCGACGAACTTCAGCTTCAGCTCGCTGGTTTGCGTGCAGCTCTCGCACGGGCACAGGTTGCGTTCGACCAGC
>JBBSIC010000015.1:0-60655 GCA_038232275.1 Solirubrobacterales bacterium
CCGCCGCGCCGGACACGCCGCCCGCCGCCGCGCCGGACGGCCCGCGCGCCGTCGTGGTCCTGGCCGCCGCCGCCGCGCTCGTCGCGGCGGGCGCCGCGGCGGCCTTCCTGCGCTACCACGCCGCGGAGCCCACCGTCTCCAGCGACGCTCTGAACTTCCAGATCCCGCAGGTGGCGCGCTGGATCCAGTCCGGCTCGATGTGGGAGCTCGACCAGTTCTTCCCGGACTACTCCAACGCGACCTACCCCCACCACGGCAACCTGCTGCTGCTCGCCGTCGTGCTGCCGTTCAAGGCGGCGTTCCTCGCGCGTCTGGTGCCCGTGCCCTTCGCCGTGCTGACGTGCGCGGGCGTCTACGCGTGCGCCCGCGAGCTGGGGGCTGCCCGCGCCTGGGCGCTGCTGGCCGCGGCGCTGCCGGCCGCCACGCCGATCTTCTTGCGGGTCGCGCTCGACGGCGCGAACACCGACACCCCGATGACCTTCTTCGTCGTCGCGGCCGCGCTCTTTTTGCTGCGCCACCACCGCACGCGGGGGCGCCCGGACCTCGTGCTGGCCGGCCTCGCGCTCGGGCTCGCCCTGGGGACGAAGTGGTACGCGCTGACCGCCCTGCCGCCCATGCTCGTGGTGTGGGCGGTCGCCGCGCGCCTCGGCGGCGTCCCGTGGCGCCGCCTCGCCGCCGACGCCGCGTGGCTGGCCGGGCTGGCGCTGGCCGCCGGCGGGATCTGGCTCGTGCGCAACTGGGTCCAGGCGGGCAACCCGCTGTTCCCGCAGCCGCTCGGGCCGCTGACCGCGCCGCGCGACGTCATCCGCGAGCGGGCCGGATCCTCGCTCGCTGACTACGCCTTCGACGGCCACGTCTGGTCGACGTACCTGCGCCCGCAGTTCGACCGCTTCTTCGCGGCGCCGGGCTACGTGATGACGGCCGCGCCGCTGCTCGGGCTCGTCCTGGCGTGGCGGCGGCGCTGCGGCCGCGCGGCGGCGCTGTCGCTGGCAGCCCTCGCGGCGCTCGGCGTCTACTACGTGATGACCTACAGCGCCTTCGGGCCGAAGGGCGCGCCCGTGCTCGCCTTCGCGTCGATGCGCTACGCGGTGCCGGCCCTGCTGCTCGGCGCGGTGGTGCTCGCGTGGGCGGGGACGCAGGCACCGGGGGTGGCCGGGCTGCTCCTGGCGGCCGGGCTGGTGCTCGCCGTCCTGCTCGGCGTGCGCGAGGAGTACCGCCCGGCGCTCGGCTACGGGGCGCTCGTGGCCGGGATCGCCGCCGTCGGGCTGGCGGCCTGGGCGGCCTGGGCGGCGCGGGCGCGGCCACGCGCCGCGCTCGCCGCGGCGGCCATGCTCGCCCTGCTCGGCGCCGGCCTCGTGCATGTCCGCGCCTCAGATCGCGGCTACGCCGCGCTGGACCCGGTGATCGCCTGGATCGAGGCGCACGCCCCGACCGGGCGCCGCGTCGCGCTCGCGGGGGTCTGGTCGGTGCAGGGCGTCTCGCCGGTCCTGCCGGCCTTCGGCCCGCGGCTGGGCAACGAGGTCGCCTTCGCCGGCCCCTTCCGGCAGCACATGCTGCGGGCGGAGACCGATCCGCAGCGCTTCGAGGGGCGCCTGCGCGACGGGCGCTACGACCTGTTGATCGTCGGGCGCGGCAGCCGGCCGACCGGCCGGCCCGCGCCCGAGGAGCAGTGGGCGCGGGCGGCGGGCTTCAGGCCGGTGGTGGCGTCTGCGCGGCTGGCGCTGCTGCGGCGGTAGCGCCTTGCCTCGGCGTCAGCGAGCGCGGGTGGCTTCGATCTCGCGCCGCCGCCGCTCATCCGCAGATTCGGCATCTATTTGATGCCGTATCTGCGACCGGCGCGGAATCCCCTCGCCGGCGCGGCTCCCGCGTCAGCGTTCACGAAGTCCGCGACCGGCCCTAGCGTTTCCCGCCGCGGAGCGCAGGACGGACGCGTTCGCGAGCACCAGAATGAGTCCGGCGTCCAGCGCGAGCAGGATGCCCGGCGCGCGCCCGAAGTCGCTGACGATGTGCAGGCCGCTCACGAACACCATGCGGTACACGATCAGCACGGAGGCGACGGCAGCCGCGATGGCCACCGCGAGGGGCATCGCCGAGGGGAGGGCCCCCGAGGACACCGGCCCCAGCCCGAGCGTGGCCAGGCCGGCGAGGACGGCCGCGACCCCGATGACGAACAGGATCCAGTCGATGACTTCCAGGGCCACGAAGCCCGACGCGCTCACGAAGTCGGAGTGGTACCACGGCAGCAGCAGCGAGAGGACGAGCAGCGCGCCGCCGGCAACCATCAGCAGGCCGACGAGCCGGGGCGGAAGCGTCGTGTCCTGGAGGCCCTTCACGCCGCCGCGCAGGTCGGTCACCGCGAAGGCCGCCGCGCCGAGCCAGATCAGGAGGCCGACGACGAACAGCAAGAACGAGAAGTAGGACAGGACGAAGTAGGCGACCGTGGCGGCGATCAGGCCGAAGGCCAGCGGACGCTTGGCGTCGTCGACGCCCAGGTACAGATGGCCGGAGCCGGGGACGACGACGCTGAGGATCGTCGCCACCTCGGGCGACTTCGCTGTAGCGGGCGAAGGCCTCGAGCCCTCCCGGGCAGCGCCGGCCGTGCCGGCGCCCGGTGTCCCCGGGGGGACGCCGCCGGGCGCGGCGGACTCCGACGTCGGGCCGGGGATGACCGGCTCGGGGGCCGGCGTCGCGGCGGCGGGCCGGACCTCCGTGGCGGGCGGCGTGGCCTCCGCGGCCGGCGTGGCCGGCGGGGTCACGTAGGCCACCGGGTCCGAGGACATCTGGCCCTTGTCGGAGACGTGGTCGGTCCACTGGGTCCCGTCCCAGTAGCGGTATTCATGTCGGGCGCGGGGATCGGGCTGCCAGCCCGGTGGCGATGAGCTCATGATCCGTCCTGGTTCGGGGTCTCGACACGGACTCCTACTCCCGGCGTGCGCACGCGCGCGAGGCGGCTGCCGAACGACAGCGGCTGCGCCCCCTCCGTCGCCTCGTCGGCGTGGATCACGTGCATTACGGCGTTGATCAGCGCGAGGTGGGTGAATGCCTGCGGGAAGTTCCCGAGATGCCGGCCCGAGCGGGGATCGATCTCCTCCGCGTAGAGCCCGAGCATGCTGGCGTAGGACAGCAGCCGCTCGCACAGCTCGCGAGCGCGCACGACCTCGCCGATCTCACACAGCGCCGACACGAGCCAGAAGGAGCAGATCGTGAACGTGCCCTCCTCGCCGTGCAGGCCGTCGTCGGTCTCCTCGACGCGGTAGCGCAGCACCATGCCCTCGTAGGTGAGCTCCTCGGCGATCGCCAGGACCGTCGCGCGGATGCGCGCGTCGGTCGGCGGCAGGAAGCGCACGAGCGGCATCAGCAGCACGGAGGCATCCAGCGCGTCGGTGTCGTAGTGCTGGGTGAACACGCCGCGGTCGTCGACGGCGTTGGCGCAGACGTCCGCGTGGATCTCGTCGGCGGCCTGCTGCCACGCCGACGCCCGCTCCCAGTCCTCGCGCATCTCGGCGAGCCGCGCGCCGCGGTCGGCGGCGACCCAGCACATGAGCTTGGAGGAGGTGAAGTGGCGCGGGTCGCCACGCACCTCCCAGAGGCCGCGATCGGGATGGCTCCAGTTCTTCAGGGCGGCCTCGACCTGCTTGCAGAGGATCGGCCACAAGCGCTCGGGCAGCGCGTCGCGCGATTTGGTGTGGAGGTAGATCGAGTCCAGCACCGCACCCCACACGTCGTGCTGGTCCTGGGCGAACGCGGCGTTGCCGATGCGCACGGGCCGCGCGTTCTCGTAGCCGGACAGGTGGTCTAGGGCGTGCTCGGTGAGGTCGGCACGCCCGTCGATCCCGTACATGATCTGCAGCCGGCCCTCGGCGTGCTCGGCGCAGTCGGCGATGAAATAGAAGAAGTCGTTGGCCTCCCAGTCGAAGCCCAGCGTGTACATCCCCCACAGCGCGAACGTCGCGTCGCGGATCCACGTGTAGCGGTAGTCCCAGTTGCGCTCGCCCTGGGGCGTCTCGGGCAGCGAGGTGGTCGCCGCGGCGATGATGGCTCCCGTTGGCGCGTAGGTGAGGCCCTTCAGCGTCAGCGCCGAGCGCTGCAGGTACGTGCGCCAAGGGTGGTCGGGGAACTCTCCGCGCGCGAGCCAGTGCTGCCAGTGGTGGGCGGTCCAGACCTGCCGCTCGTAGGCCTCGGGGTAGTCGCGCGGCGGGTCGTGCTCGCTCCAGGCCAGCGCGCAGAAGAGCTGCTCGCCCTCCTTCATCATGTGGCGCGCGGTCGCGCGCGGCCCCTCGATGCCGAGGTTGAGGTCGGACACCATGCGCAGGTTGACGTCTCCGTGGCTGATGCGCGCCTCGTGGTAGTCCTCGCCCTCGTACGTCCAGCGGCCGCGCTCCAGGCCGTACTCGAAGGCCGGCTCGCAGTCCATCGTGATCTGGACCTCGCCGTTGACGCAGCGCACCGTTCGCAGGAGCACGTGGTCGGCGTCGTAGTCGGTGGGCGTGCGGCGGTGGGTGCCCGAGCGGTCGCCGGCGTGGTGCCAGGGGCCCATGACCAGCACGTCGCGCACGATCACCCAGCCGCCACGGGTATCCCAGCTCGTCTCGAGGATCAGCGTCCCCGGCAGGTAGCGTCGCGCGGCGGGCACCTTCACGTCGGTCGGGCCGATCCGAAACAGGCCCGCGTCCCGGTCCAGGATCGCCCCGAAGATGCTCGGGGAATCCATGCGCGGGAGGCACATCCACTCAACGTTGCCGCTGGGCGCGATCAGGGCACTGGACTCGCAGTCCGACAAAAAGCCGTAGTCCGCGATCGGGGGAAACGGACTGCGCTGGCGGTCCTGGGCGGCGGCGAGCTGTCGCATGCGGGAAGACTACGGCCCGCCCGGTTCGCACGCCAACGTTGCAGCGATCCGGTCGCTGGGTAGGCGCGCTACCGTCGGTGACATCGCGTCAACAGAAGGGGGACAGGGAATGCAACGCGCCAGAAGCGCGGCGGGAGCTCTGACGCTGGCGGCCGTTCTGGCCGCTCCGGTGGGCGCATCCGCCGACAGCCCGGCGGCCAGGTCATCGGACACCACGGCGGCCGCGCTGACGGCCATCAAGCTGCTGGCGCCGCAGAACCGCGCCACCAGCGGCGGCCCGGCCTCCGTCGGCGAGTTCTCGCTGCCCAAGGCCGAGCCGACCGTCAACGGCACGAGGACCGACGCCAAGTGCGTCGAGGGGGGCGCGGCCAACTCGAGCCTCGGCAAGGGCCTGGTCTGCAAGCCCGCGGCGGGCACGCTCGTCAACCTGCCCAACGGCAGGATCCTCTACTGGGACGCGCTGGAAGGCACGGAGAACAACCAGTTCTCGATCGTCGCCGAGGGCGGCAAGACCTTCACCAACGACTCCGCGCGCCTGCTGGACCTCGGCAAGGGCAACGCCAACTTCACGTGGTCGGAGCCGAAGCCGTTCGACGGCGGGGCAAACCCCCAGGGCAACCCGGGCGAGCCGCTGATCCCGGGCCTGCAGACCAGCGAAAAGTACAACGACGGCGCGCTGTTCGGCAGCCACGAGTCCTTTTTGCCGGATGGCCGTCTGCTGATCCAGGGCGGCACGGACTACTCGCTGGATCCCGGCGTCGACGGCATCCCGTTCGGCGCGGTCGAGCTGACGGGCCTCAAGGCCACGCGCATCTACGACCCCAAGACCAACACGTTCTCCCAGACCGGGGACACCGCGAGCCGCCGCTGGTACCCGACGCTGCTGGAGATGGGCGACGGCTCCTACCTGAACTTCTCCGGCGTCGGCAAGCTGCTCAAGCCGGTCTACCCGGACCACCCGCTGGACTCGGGCACGAACGTCAGTCAGGTCGAGCGCTACGACCCGGCGTCGGGCAAGTGGAGCATGCTCCCGCGCAGCGCGGACTTCGATCTGCCGCTGTACCCGCGCATGCACCTGCTCCCCGACGGCCACGCGTTCTTCAACGCCAACGGCCAGGACTTCAACCCGTTCGGGCAGTCCGTCGGCGAGCTCAACTGGGAGCAGCTGGCGTCGCTGGATCCCAAGACGAACACGTGGAAGAACCTGGGCTTGCCGAACACGACGACGCCGCTGGGTCCAGGCTTCCGCGGCTCGACCTCGTCGACGATGCTGCCGCTGACGGCCGACGCCAAGGGTGACTACACGAAGGCCAGCTTCCTGACGGCCGGCGGCGTGCTGGGGCCCTCGCCGGGCAGCTACTTCCCGACGGCCGAGTCGTCGATCACGACGATCGACACCGCGGGCGGCACGGAGAAGGCGTCCCAGAGGCGCACCGGCCCGCTCAACCAGTCGCGCTGGTTCGGCCAGAACGTCCTGCTGCCCACAGGCCAGGTCATCGTGTTCTCCGGCGCCAACGCCGACGAGGTCGTCGGGCCGGGCACCGAGATCCCGATCCAGCAGGCCGAGATGTTCGACCCCGCCACCAACAAGTGGCGGCCGATCGCCGTCCAGCACAACCCGCGGACCTATCACAACACCGCGGTGCTGCTGCCCAGCGGCGAGGTGCTCGTCGGCGGTCACGCGACGATCTCCACGCTGTACCTCAACAACACGACGCTGCCGGGGTTCGCGCCGCACGACGGCCGCGATCCGTCCTTCGAGATCTACAAGCCGCCGTACCTGTTCTACGGCGACCGGCCGGAGATCGTGTCGACGCCGAAGCTCATGGGCTACGGCCGCACGTTCGACCTCGACGTCAAGGGCGATCCGGCGAAGATCGCAAGCGTCGCGCTCGTGCGCAACACGGCGATCACGCACATCGTGGACGCCGACCAGCGCACGGTCATGCTCAAGGTCGTCGGACACGGCGGCCACACGATCACGGTGCAGACGCCGCCCAACGCCAACATCGCGCCGGCCGGGCCGTACATGCTGTTCGCCAACGGCGACACCGCGAAGGGCCTCGCGCCCTCCGTGGCCAAGCAGTTGTTCGTCACGACCGACGGCGCCAAGGCCGACCAGGCGGCGCTCCGGCACGCGCACGCCACGTGCGCGAGCCACCGGGCGTTTCGCATCCACGTGCGCAAGTCGCTGCGCAGGCATCTGCGCAAGACGGTCATCACCGTCAACGGCAAGCAGGTCAAGACGCTGCGCAACGGCAGGACCGGGACCCGCCTGTCGCTCAAGGGCTTCAAGCGGGGGCGCACCGTGGTCAAGCTCCGCATGACCTACAAGGGCGGGCGCAAGCTCACCGACACCCGCGTCTTCCACCCCTGCACCTCGGGGGTCGGGCACAAGAAGCGCAAGCACGGCTAGCGACCGTCGCCCTGGTGCACGGCCTCGGCGCTGTTGCCGTCGGGGTCGAGCAGGAAGGCGCCGTAGTAGTCCTCGAGGTACTGCGGCCGCGGGCCGGGCGCGCCGTCGTCGGCGTACCCGGCCGCGGTCCCCGCGCGCCAGAACGCGTCGACGTGGGCGCGCGAGGGCGCGGTGAAGGCGAGGTGCAGGCCGCGCGTGACGCCCCGCCCATCCCCGGCCTGGGCGAGGGAGAAGTCCTCCCACTCGGTGAAGGCGCCGGCCGCGGTGGTCGCGCTCGACCCCGAGCGTCCGCAGAACCGTCGCGTAGAAGCGCTCCGACGCCTCCCGGTCGGCGGCGCCGAGCGTCACGTCGTCGAACACAGCACCGCCCCCGGGTTCAGCAGCCCGGCCGGGTCCAGCGCGCGTTTGATCGCCCGCATGGCGGCAACCTCCTCAACGCCGCGCGCCCGCTCGAGCCAGCGCGCCTTCGCGACGCCGACGCCGTGCTCGGCCGAGATCGTGCCGCCCAGCTCGAGCACCAGCTCGAGCACCGCGTCGTCGGCCGTCTCGTCGTCGGCGGATGGGCCGAGCAGGTTCACGTGCACGTTGCCGTCTCCGAGGTGGCCGAAGAGGAAGGGCTGGGCGTCGCCGACCACCCCCGGCACGGCCGCCACGAACTCCTCGAGGCGCGCCAGCGGGACGCCGACGTCGAGCTTGTGCGGGACGCCGGCCGCGCCGATCGCCTCGGGCAGTCCTTCGCGCAGCCTCCACAGTTCGTCGCGCGAGGCGCTGTCGCCGGCCACCACCGCGCCGTCGAGCGCGCCCGCCGCCTCCAGCGCGGCCGCGAGCTCCTCCGTCGGATCCTCGCGCGCGGCGACCTCGGCGAGCACGTAGATCGGCGCGCGCTCGCGCATGGGCGCGGCGCGCCGCTGGTGTGCCAGGACGAGCGAGAGGCCGTCGTCGGTGAGAAAGTCGCACGCCTCGAGCGAGGGGGCCTGGGCGCGCAGGACGCCGAGCAGCGCCGCCGCCGCCCGCACCGACGCCACGGGCACGAGCGCCGCGACGCGCTTGTCCAGTCGCGGCACCGTGCGCCAGCGCACCGCGGTGATCACCCCGAGCGTGCCCTCCGAGCCGACCAGCAGACCCGGCAGGTCGTAGCCGGCGTTGTCCTTGAGCAACCCGCTCATCCGCCCGATCCGCGAGCCGTCGGCCAGCACCGCCTCCAGGCCCGCCACCCGCGCCCGCGCCGTCCCGTGGCGCAGCGCCCGCGCGCCCCCGGCATCGCACGCGACCACGCCGCCGACCGTGCACGAGTCGCGCGCCCCGAAGTCCAGGCCCGCGTCCTGGCGCGCGTCGGCGGCGGCCGCCTGCAGCGCGCCCAGGGTCGCCCCCGCGCCGACGGTCACCTGCCCGAGCGCCGCGTCGACGGCGCCGACGGCCGCGAGTCGGGTCAGGGACAGGAGCACCTCGCCGTTGCGGGGGACGCCGCCGCCCACCAGCCCGGTATTGCCGCCCTGGGGCACGATCGCCGCGCCGGCCTCCGCGCACACGCGCACCACCGCCGCGACCTCGTCGGCGTCCGCGGGGCGCACGACGACGCGCGCCCGACCGCGGAAGCGCCCGGTCCAGTCCGTCTCGAAGGCCGAGATCAGCTCGGGGTCGTCGAGCGCATGCCGGTCGCCGACGACGGCGGCGAGGGCGCGGCGCAGATCCATGTCGTGGCACGCTACCCGGCGATGCCCGCCGAGACCGCCTTCGCCCTCGGGACCACGCCCGTGAAGATGACCCGAGCTGGTAAGACATCGAAATGCGCTCTGCCGACTACGTGATCGTGGGCGCCGGGTCAGCCGGCTGCGTGCTCGCCAACCGGCTCACCGAAGACCCCGACGTCCGCGTCGTGCTGCTCGAAGCGGGCGGCAGGGACCGCAGCCCGAACATCAAGATCCCAGCGGCGTTCGCGGAGCAGTTTCACACCAAGCTCGACTGGGACTACTACACCGAGGCCGAGCCGCACTGCGACGGCCGCCGCCTGTATATGCCGCGCGGCAAGTCGCTCGGCGGATCGAGCTCGATGAACGCGATGCTCTACGTGCGCGGCCGCCCGCTCGACTACGACCTGTGGGAGCGCCAGGGCGCGGAGGGCTGGGGCTGGGACAGCGTCCGCGGGTATTTCCTCAAGGCCGAGAACGACCAGCGCGGCGCGTCCGAGCACCACGGCATCGGCGGCCCGGTCAACGTGCAGAACCAGCGCTCGCCGCGACACGTCAACGCGGACTTCCTCGCCGCCGCCCAGGGCGTCGGCATCCCGCCCGTGGCCGACTACAACAGCCCGGAGCAGGACGGCGTCGCGATGTTCCAGACGTTCCAGAAAAACGGCCGCCGCTGGAGCTGCGCGGACGCCTACCTGCGCCCGGCGATCAAGCGCGACAACCTCGAGGTCGTCACCCACGCGCAGGTCGAGCGCCTTGAGCTCGACGGGTCGCGCGTGACCGGCGTGCGCTTCAAGCGCCGTGGCCGGCGGCAGACGCTGACCGCCAAACGTGAGGTCATCCTCTCCGCCGGGGCCCTCAACTCGCCGCAGCTGCTGCTGCTCTCGGGCATCGGGCCGGCGGACCACCTGCGCGACGTCGGCGTGGACGTGCGGCACGAGCTGCCGGGCGTCGGCCAGAATCTCCAGGACCACCCGTTCATCACGATGATGTGGGAGATGAGCGACACCCACTCGCTCTACAAGGCCGACGCACCGAAGAACCTGGCCGAGTGGCTCCTGCGCCGCTCCGGCCCGCTGACCTCGACGGTGGCCGAGAGCGTCGCGTTCGTCCGCACCAGGCCGGGCCTGCCGGCGGCCGACATGCAGTTCCACATGGGCGCCGCGTACTTCGAGCGCCACGGCGAGGAGGAGTACGACGGGCACTGCTTCGTGATCGCGCCGACGCTGCTGACGCCCAAGGCGCGCGGGTCGGTGTCACTGACCTCGGCGGACCCGCTCGCCAAGCCGCGCATCGTCGCCAACGCGCTGTCTGAGGAGGAGGACGTGGCGTCGATGCTGGCGGGCATGAAGCTGGCGCGCGCGATGGCCGCCCAGCCGGCGCTCGCGCGCAAGACGATCAAGGCGCTCAAGCCCGACGACGGCGTCGTCAGCGACGACGACCTCGTCGAGCACCTGCGCCGCCGCGTCGAGCTGATCTACCACCCGGTCGGCACCGCCCGCATGGGGGTCGACGACCTGGCGGTGGTCGACCCCGAGCTGCGCGTGCGCGGCCTCGAGGGGGTGCGCGTCGTCGACGCGTCGGTCATGCCGGTCATCACCGGCGGCAACACCAACGCGCCCACGATCATGATCGCCGAGCGCGCCGCGGACCTCATCCGCGGCCGGGTGGCGGCAAAGGCCGCTGTGTCGTAGAGGCCCGGAGATCGCGGGGGTCGACGTTGGGTGGTGTCAAGACACCGAGGACGGCGCCGGCAATGTCGACCGCCAGTCCGTCGGGTTCTCGGTCACGCATGCCACCCCGCTCTCGCCCCAGACGCTTTCGCTTGGCGCTCAGGACCCCGTCGCTCAGGGGGTCGCGGCCGGCGACCGCCTCGGCGCCTCGGTTGCGGACGTCGACGATGTCAACGGCGACGGGCTGCCGGAGCTGCTCGTCGGCGCGCCCGGCGTGGACGGCAACGGCTCCGATACCGGCGCGGCCTACCTGATCCTGGGATCGGCGACACCGGGTCCCGTGCGCTTGGACGGCACCGATCCGCGGGTGCTGCGGTTCACCACCGGGGCCGCGGGCGCCAATCTGGGGGCCGCCGTCGCGACGGAGGACGTCAACGGCGACGACGTGCCCGACCTCATCCTGGGCGCCCCCGGCAGCGCCCCCGGCGGGCTGCTGCCAGCCGTCCAGGGTCGCGTCTGGGTCGTGTTCGGCCGGCCCGACCTGCCGGGCACCGTCAACCTGGACAACCTTGGGGCGGACGGCTACCAGATCAAGGGTCCGGCGCTGTCCGGAGGGCTGATCCCGCCGCTATTCTCGAGCGGTGCGACGTCGACGTTCGGCGGTCAGATCGGCGGTCGCCGCTCGGGCGACTTCGGCGTCGACGCAGACGTCAACAGCGACGGCCGCGACGACCTGGTGCTCGGCGCCGGCAACGCCACGAGCCCCTCGCTGACCAGCGGCGTGGCGTACGTGCTGTTCGGCAAGGCCGACACGGGCACGATCGACCTCGGAGCGTCGAGTGGCGATCCCGGGTCGAACGGATTCCGGATCACCGGCTCGGAGTCGATCCTCGATGTCATCACGCCGGGCCAGGCCGGCACGTCGACCGCGCTGCCCGGCGACGTCAACGGCGACGATCTCGCCGACGTGCTCGTCACCGAGCCCGGCGTCGATCCGTCGGGCCGCAGTGCGGCGGGGACCGCCTACCTGGTCTATGGCCGGCCCGGTGGCGGGGTGGTCGATCTCGCCAGCCTCGGGTCGGCGGGAATGGCGATCCAAGGTGGCGCGGGGGACAGCGTCGCCACCGCCGCGAGCCTGGGGGACGTCGACAGCGACGGCACACCGGACCTGCTGCTGGGCGGGCACGGCGCCTGGGTCGTCTTCGGGCGCCCCGCCAATGCGCCCGTCGACCTGGCGGCGTCGAGCGACAGCTATCGACTCCAGGCGCCGTCGGGGAGCGGCTTCGACCGTGCACAGGTGACCGGCGCCGGCGACCAGGACGGCGACTCCATCCCCGACGCGATCGTCGGCTTCCCAGAGGCCGCCGCGCAGCAAGGAGTCAGCTACCTGGCCTACGGCAAGCTCGACCGGTCGACGCTCGACCTGGGCACGCTGCGCGGTGACCAGGGCGCCCGCCTGGACGGTACGTCGCAGTCTCGTGCGGGGATCGCGAGCGCGGGCCAGGACGCCACGACCGACGCGCAGGAGCCCTCCACGACGGTCAGAGCCCCGATGGTGACCGGCAGCATGGGCCAGGCGACCACGATCTGGCGCCCGATGCTGACCGCCGCCATGCTCAGGCCCACCAAGTGCGCGACCGGAACCGTGGCCTTCCCGTACCGCGGCGACGCGAAGGCGCCGCTGCCCATCTGCCGCGTCGCGCAGCACAAGACGGTCGACATTCCGCTCGGCGGCAAGGCCGTGCGCGGGACCTACAACCCGTCGCCGCGCTGCGGCGCCTACAACACCAAGAAGGGCAGCCGCTGCTACCCGACGGCCTTCGGGAGTGGCAACGCCAGCGTTGACACTTACGCACTGACCACCCCCGGGGAAGTGGTAAACGTCGTCGACTCCTTCGGGACCGCGATCGCCAAGCTCTCCGAGCCCTACTACGGCTGCTTCAATGTCTACGACGCAGCCGGCGTCTTCAAGAGCTCCACCGACCCAGCCGCACCTGCCGGGTGCGACCCGTCACGCCAAAACGGCGCTCAGGCGCGGCTTGAGGTCCAGGGCCGCGGATGCATGGCCAAGCCGGCGGACGAGGCGCGCAACTACCTCGCCGGGCCGATCAGCGCGCCGAACGGGTCCGGTACCGGCACCGGCCTGCGCGGCTTCATCGACCGCTCGAAGTTCCCTTCCTCCTTGCTCAAGGCAAGCGGGAACGATCTCGAGCGCGCCTACAGCGGCTGCGGCCTCCCGCGCAAGGGCGCCAAGCCGATCACCGGCACAGAGGTAGACAACCAACTCAAGACCGCCAACGACTTCGTAACGCGCCCTCCGAGCGGCCAGCCACTCGACCTGTACCTGAATGCGAAGACGCTCAAGCTCGGCTGTCAGGAGACCCCCACAGCGGACGGCTGTACGGGCTTCTACGGCAACTATCAAGGCCCCTGCTTCATCTCAAATGTGGCGCTACTGACTACGTCCACCACAGCCGTGAGCCGCACCGGCAACCCGGCGACGCCCGTGGAGTCGAACCGCGCGGGTGTGGTCCGCGCCGTTGTGCCGCGAGACAGCCGATCGTTCCTGCCCTATGACACCTTCGGCTACCGCGACCGCAACGAGCCGACCTCGCAGGGGTTGGTAGCACGATGGACATTCGGGGACGCCAACCAGGAAGCCGACACGGTGAACTCCGGTCTCCCAGTGGGCGACCCCAACCGCCAGCAGCACATCTACGGATGGACCGTATCCCGATCCCCGCTCGCATACCGCTCCCTGTACGACTGCCGCCCATTGCCCAGCGCGCCTGATCGCGACCCCGGCAGCGGTCGTTCTCGCGGTCGGCTGCGCCGTCGCCGACCGCTCGCGGCACTGAGCGACCGGCGTGCCGGACGCGGCACCAGGTGGTGGCTTCGGGGCACGGTGCAGTCGTCTGGTCCCGCCGCCGCCGCGAGCAAGCGCTCCCGGCCCCGCCGTCAGAGCGATCGCCACGAGCGCGGCTCGCCTTCGAAGACGATCACGAAGCTCCTCGGCCACCCCGGGCAGCGCGGCCGTCCTCGGGCTGCTGCCAAGGCGGGGTCCAGCAGCGGCGCCTTCGTTTCATGGGCTCGTCACTGATCTGCGAGTCGGAAGGGTTCGCGTTACACATCATTGGAAGCAGCGAGGCCGAGCCGACCTCCGAACGTGGCTCCGCGGAGCCAACGAGAACGACGAAGGCCCGCGGGTGTAGAACGGCTAACTGATAGGTGCGGCTGGTTCGACTGCGCGCTGCCATGCGCGGTTCTGCGTGGTCTGTACCGGCCGCGACCGTGCTGAGACCCGCCCTACCCGCGATGCCATGGCAAAGCTCAGCGCGACCCCTCCGGCGCGTCGATACCGAGGTCCCGACAGATCTTCCGCACGAGCCGAAAGTCGATCTCGCGGTGGCGGGGCACCACCGAGGGCGCTCCGTCTGGGCCGCGCCACTTAGTGTGGTTGGCACCCTCGCCAACCCGCCGAGCGCCCCGCTCAAGCAGGTGACGCTCGACGGCGCGAAGCTTCACCGCTCAATCGTCAGGACGAGCGAGTCGCGATCCTGGTCTGCGAGATCGTCGTCCGGCGTGAGCATGACCTCCAACGCGTCAAGCACGCTGGCTCGCGCTTCCTCGCGAGTGCGCCCCTGGCTGTGTGTCCCCGGCACCTCGGGCACCGAGGCGATCGTCCAGCCGTCCTCGCCCTCCTCGTAGAGGATCGTCATGCGGAGCGTGCTCGTCGTCACGGGGCGGAGGATACGCGGCGCGACGGCCTCCCTGCGGTCGGGAGCTGACCTCGCAGGAGTTCATGGCACGATGACATCCGGCGGGCGCCAACCAGGCCGGCACGGTCAACGTCGCGCTGTCGGAGGGAAGCCCGACCGCAAGCAGCACATATACGCATGGACCGGCTCCCGATCTCCGCTCGTCGCATCCTCCGGTCGCCTGGAGGGCAGTCGTCAGCGTGGACGTCCGCCATGAGCTGTCGGGCGTTGGTCAGAACCTTCAGGACCACCTGTCCATCACGATGATGTGGGATGAGCGACCCATTCGCTCTCACCCGGCGGCGGTGTCGTCGCTGCAGCTGCACAGCCACAGGGTGACGAAGGGACCCCCGGATGGGCCTCATCCCTGCCCGCGGTAGGTCCCGAACGACCAGGCGTGTCCGTCGGGATCGCGCAGCGAGCAGTGGCGCCCGCCGTAGTCGGCGTCGTGCGGCGCGAACACGGACTCAGCGCCCGCCGCGACGGCGCGGGCGTGGATGGCGTCGACCTCGGCCTCGTCGTCGAGCACCCAGTACATGGAGGCGCCGCCGATCGCCTGATCGAGCCCCTCCGCGCGCGGCGTGCCTGCCATCAAACGGCCGTCGCCGAGTCGCAACTCGGCGTGGTCGACGACGTCGTTCGCGTCCTCTGGGTAGATCGCGAGCAGCTCCATGCCGAACGCCTCGATCCAGAGATCGATTGTCTTGCGCGACGAGACGCGCGTGGTGGGGATCACGAATGCGGTCATGCGGACGATCGTATGCCGCGCGGGCAGGAGGGTCTTGAAGGAATGTGACCTATGGCGCCCGCTCCGCGAGCGCGACGCTTGGTGGCACGCCCGCCATCCCCAGGAACTCGCGGTTGAAGTGCGGCTGGTCGGCATACCCGCACGCGAACGCGACATCGCCCGGCGCATCACCGGCGACCAATCGTTCCATCGCGTGCTCGAAGCGCAGCACCCGCGCGTACGTCTTCGGCGCCATGCCGATCTCCTCCCTGAAGCGGCGAGCGAGGTGTCGCCGAGAGCACCCGAGCTCGGTCACGAGCGTGCCGATGCGCAGGTCGCCGCCGGCGGCGACGAGCCGTCGCCACGCCCACCCGATGTCGGCGGCGACCGGCGCCGCCTGCGACAAGCGCTCCAGCAGGAACGCGTCGAGTGCGCGAAAGCGCGCCCGCCAGGAGTCCAGCTCGCGCAACCGCTCCACCAGGACGCGCCCCGCGTCGGCGAGCACGTCCGAGACGAACACCACCTGCGCGGCAAGCTCGGCACCGGGCACCCCGAGCAGCTGCCGCGCGCCGGGCGGCGTGAGATCGAACTGCAACGTCAGCGCGAAGCCCGTGTGCTCGACGAGTACCGGCGCGCCGACGAGCCCGCCCACAAACGATCGCCGCGTGCACCACGCCCCGTGGCGGGCCGGGTCGGTCAACTGCCACGTTCCCTCCAGCGCGAGGATCACCGCGACGCCCGAGAACGCGACCTCGCGCCGGCGAATCGCGACCGGCGCATACTCCGAGAAGCCGCCGTAGCGCAACACGTGCTTGCGCAGCAGCGGGTGTGGCCGTGCCTCGACGACCTCCCGACGTGACAGCGAGCTCTCGGTCAGTCCGTCGCCGCCGGTTGCATCACCGAGAAGGAGGCTCCCTGCGGATCGATGATGTTCGCGAACCGCCCGATCGGCATGTCCATCGGCTCCGTGGTGATCGCGGCCCCGAGCTCGCGCGCCCTGGCGACGATGGCGTCGCATTCGGCGACAGCGAAGCACACACCCCAGTGCGGCGGCACCTCGGGCGGGAAGTACTCGTCGGTCATCTGCATCATGCCGCCGACCGGGTTGCCGTCGAGCTCCCAGACGACGTAGCTGTCCGGAGCGCCCTCGAACGACGGGCTGCCCGCGACCCAGCCGAAGACGGCCGGATAGAAGGCCTTGTCGACCTCTGACCTCTGCATCGCGGGTCAGCACCTCGTTCCAGCACAGCGAGTTGGGCTCGTTGACGAGGTCGGCGCCGGCAAGGGTCTTCGGCTTCCAGACCCCGAACACGGCACCGGTGGGATCGCTGAAGTACGCCATTCGCCCGCTGTCCATGACGTCCATCGGCTCGACCATGACGCTGCCGCCCGCCGCCTTGACCTTGTCGGCCGTCTGATCTGCGTCGGCGACGCTGACGTAGGTCGCCCACACGGTCGGCTGGCCCTGCTGCATGTGGCCCATCAGCCCGCCGACGCTCTGGCCGTCCTGCTGGAACATGCGATAGCCGCCGGTCTCCTCGACCGGGCCCGGCTCCGTCGCGCTCCAGTCCATGAGCGCGCTGTAGAACGTCGCCGATGCCTCGGGGTCGGGTGAGGACAACTCGACCCAGGACGGGGTTCCAGGCGCGTACTCAGGCATGGGGCTCCTCTCATCGATGGGGTGCGTCGCGATCCTCGCACATCGCGTCGCGCTGACATCTCGTGGAGACCCGACCCTTCGCTCGGACGCCGTGCTCCTTCGCTAGGGATCGTCATCCGGGGCGTGGTCGTCGCCACGGGACGGAGGATCCGCAGGTGACTCCGCCGCGATACGGTGGCCCGCCGTGACCACCGCCGACGAGCTGCTCGAGTCAGACCGCCGTCACGTCTGGCATCCCTACGGGCCGATGCCCGCCCAGCAGCCGGCGCTGCTGGTGACGTCGGCGCAGGGCGTGCGGCTGCGGCTCGCCGACGGGCGAGAGCTGATCGACGGCATGGCCTCCTGGTGGTGCGCGATCCACGGCTACCGCCATCCGGCCCTGGACGCGGCGGCGCGCAGCCAGCTCGACGAGATGGCGCATGTGATGTTCGGCGGCCTGACGCACGAGCCCGCGGTGCGGCTCGCCGAGCGGCTGGTCGCGCTGACGCCGCCGGCACTCGAGCACGTGTTCTTCGCGGACTCGGGCTCGGTGTCGGTCGAGGTGGCGCTGAAGATGTGCCGGCAGGCGCGGCCGGGCCGCCACCGCTTCCTCACCGTACGCGGCGGCTACCACGGCGACACGCTGGGGGCAATGGGCGTCTGCGACCCGGTGGGCGGGATGCACGCGCTGTTCGCCGGCGCGCTGACCGAGCACGTCTTCGCCGACCGGCCGCCGCCCGCGCTCGATGACGAATATGCCTCACGGCTCGAGGCGCTCTTCGCCCGGCACGCGCACGAGCTCGCGGCGGCCATCGTCGAGCCGGTCGTGCAGGGCGCCGGCGGCATGTGGTTCTACGACCCTGCGGTGCTGCGCCTGCTGCGCGAGCTGTGCGACCGCCACGGGCTGCTGCTCGTGTTCGACGAGATCGCCACCGGGTTCGGGCGCACCGGCGCGCTGTTCGCGGCCGAGCACGCCGGGGTGACGCCCGACGTCATGTGCGTCGGCAAGGCACTCACCGGCGGCTACCTGACCCTGGCGGCGACGCTGTGCACCGCGGACGTGGCCGGCTCGCTGTCCGGCGGGGCGCTGATGCACGGCCCGACCTACATGGCCAACCCGCTCGCGTGCGCCGTCGCGCTGGCCTCGCTGGAGCTGCTCGGCGAGCGCGGCTGGCGCGACGACGTCGCGCGCCTGGAGCGTGGGCTGCAAACGGGCCTCGCCCCAGCGCGCGGCGCGCCGGGCGTCGCCGACGTCCGCGGCCTCGGCGGCATCGGGGTGATCGAGCTCGACCACCCCGTCGACGTCGCCGCCGCGACCGCGGCCGCCGTCGAGCGCGGCGTCTGGCTGCGGCCCTTCCGCGACCTCGTGTACGCGATGCCGGCGTACGTGATGGGCGACGACGACCTCGCCCGCGTGACCGACGCGATGGTCGCCGCGGCCGCCGCGTGAGCACGCTCGTCGTCACCGGCACCGGCACCGGCGTCGGCAAGACGGTGGTCACCGCAGCGCTGGCGGCGGTGGCGCGCGAGCGCGGGCAGGCGGTCGCCGTCGTCAAGGTCGCCCAGACGGGAGACGACGCGGACGTCGAGACCGTGCGGGCGCTGAGCGGCGTCGACGACGTCCACGAGCTCGCGCGGTACCCGGCGCCGCTTGCCCCCGCGACCGCCGCCGCGCGCGCGGGGACCCCCGGGGTGGGCGCGACGGAGGTGGCCGCGGCGGTCCGCGGGCTCGCCGGCCGCGACCTCGTCCTCGTGGAGGGTGCGGGCGGGCTGCTCGTCCGCCTGGCCGCCGACGGGTCGACGCTCGCCGACGTCGCGCGCTCGCTCGGCGCCCCGGTGCTCGTCGTCGCTCGGGCCGGCCTGGGCAGCCTCAACGACACCGCGCTGACCTGCGAGGCGCTCGCCGCGCGCGGGCTCGCCTGCCCCGGCGTCGTCGTCGGCGCGTGGCCGGCCGAGCCGGGCCTGGCCGAGCGCGCGAATCTCGAGGACCTCCCGCGGTACGCTGGGCGGCCGCTGCTCGGCCGTGTGCCGGACGGGGCCGGCCGGCTGGACCCGGCCACCTTCGCCCGGCGGGCCCCCACCTGGATCGTGACGGAAGGACTGCTGACATGACCGACATCCTCGACATCGCCCGGAGCCAGGTGCTCGAGCAGGGCGAGGGCCTCGCGGAGGCGCAGGTGCTCGCGGTCCTGCGGCTGGGCGACGAGCGGCTCGAGGAGGCGCTGGGGCTCGCGCACGCGGTGCGCCTGCGCTGGTGCGGCGCGGACGTGGAGGTCGAGGGCATCGTCAGCCTGAAGACGGGCGGGTGCCCGGAGGACTGCCACTTCTGCTCGCAGTCGGGGCGCTTCGAGACGCCCGTGCGGGCGGCCCGGCTCGACGTCGCCTCGCTCGTCGAGGCGGCGCGGCAGACGGCGGCGACCGGCGCCACGGAGTTCTGCATCGTCGCGGCCGTGCGCGGCCCCGACGCGCGGCTCATGCGCGAGGTCGGCGAGGGCATCGCGGCGATCCGGGCGGCGGTGGACATCGACATCGCCTGCTCGCTCGGGATCCTCACCGCCGCGCAGGCCGACGAGCTGCAGGCCATGGGCGTGCACCGCTACAACCACAACCTCGAGGCGGCGCGCTCGCACTTCGCGCAGGTGGTCACGACGCACACCTGGGAGGAGCGCCGCGCGACGCTCGAGCTCGTGCGCGAGCGCGGCATGGAGGTCTGCTGCGGGTGCATCGTCGGCATGGGAGAGACGCTCGAGCAGCGCGCCGAGCTCGCCGCGCAGCTCGCCGAGGTCGGCCCCGACGAGGTGCCGATGAACTTCCTCGACCCGCGGCCGGGCACCCCGTTCGCCGACCTGCCCGCGGTCCCGGCGGCCGACGCGCTGCGCGCGATCGCGGCGTTCCGGCTCGCGCTGCCCCGGACTATCCTGCGCTTCGCGGGCGGCCGCGAGCTCACCCTCGGCGACCTCGGCGCGCGTCAGGGGGTGCTGGGCGGCATCAACGCGATCATCGTCGGCAACTACCTCACCACGCTCGGTCGCGACCCGCAGGACGACCTCGACCTGCTCGCCGAGCTCTCGATGCCCGTCAAGGAGCTGAGCCGCACGCTGTGACCGCCGAGCTCTCGATGCCGGTCAAGGAGCTGAGCCGCACGCTGTGACGGTCGCCGTGCACTGCGACGGGTGCGGGCACCTCGCCGCCGACGGCGACCACGCCGCCTGCCGCGCGCGCCGCGCGACGACAGACCCGCCGCGCTACTGCACCGCCTGTGGGCGCAAGCTCGTCGTGCAGGTCCTCCCACTCGGGTGGACGGCGCGCTGCGTGCGCTGCGGGATGGGTGGGATCCAATCGCCATGAGCGACCTCGAGGCGACGCTGGAGGAGCTGCGCCGGACCGGCCTGCTGCGCGAGCTGCGCGTCGTCGACAGCCCGCCCGGCCCCCGCGTGCGCCTCGACGGGCGCGACGACGTGCTGTTGCTGTGCTCCAACGACTACCTCGGCCTCGCCGACCACCCGGCGGTGCGCGCCGCCGCGGCCGAGGCGGCCGAGCGCTGGGGTGCGAGCGCCGGCTCGTCGCGCCTGGTGTCCGGCAACCTCATGGCCCACGAGCACCTGGAGGCCGAGCTGGCCGCCTTCAAGGGGACCGATGCGTGCCTGCTCTTCGGCTCGGGCTACCTCGCCAACACGGGGGTCGTCGCGGCGCTCGCGGGCCCGGGGGAGGTGCTGCTCTCCGACGCCCTAAACCACGCGTCGATCGTCGACGGGTGCCGGCTCGCGGCCGCCGAGACGATCGTCTACGACCACGCCGATCTGGACTCGCTGGCCGCCGGCCTGTCGCGCGCGGGCCGGCGCCCCGCCACGATCGTCACCGACGCCGTCTTCTCGATGGACGGGGACCTGGCGCCGCTGGCGGGCATCGCCGAGCTCGCGCGCCGGCACGGGGCGCGCGTGATCGTCGACGAGGCGCACGCGACCGGCGTCGTCGGCAGCGGCGGCCGCGGCCTGGTGACCGCCCTCGGCCTCGAGCACGAGGTCGACGTCGTCCTGGGCACGCTCTCCAAGGCACTCGGCAGCTACGGCGCGTTCGCCGCCTGCGACGCGCGCACGCGCACGTTCCTGGTCAACCGCGCGCGCACGCTGATCTACTCGACGGGGCTGCCGCCGCCCGCCGTGGGCGCGGCCCGCGAGGCCCTGCGGATCGTGCGCGAGGAGCCTGGGCGGATGCGGCGCCTGCACGCCAACGCCCGCGAGCTGCGGGCGGCGCTCGGCGCCGAGCCCGGCGACATGCCGATCGTCCCGCTGATGGTCGGCGACCCGCACGCGGCGATGGACCTGTGCGAGCGGGCCCTGCGGCGCGGCGTGTTCGCCCAGGCCATCCGGCCCCCGACCGTCCCCGACGGGACCTCGCGGCTGCGCCTGGTCGCCCGCGCCGACCACACCGCGGCCGAGCTACGCGAGGCGGCGGGGGTGCTGGCGGGCCTGTCGACGTGGGCGGCCTCCGCCTGATCTCCAGCGAAGGGCGCCCGTCGCAGGACGTGGCGCTCGGCGCGGAGCTGCTCGCGCTGGGCGAGCCGGCGCTGCGCGTCTACCGGCCGCGACCGACGCTGGCCTTCGGGCGCCTCGACGCGCGGCTGCCCGGCTACGGCGCGGCGGTGGCCGCCGCGCGGGCGCGCGGCTTCGCGCCGGTCCTGCGCGCACCCGGCGGCCACGCGGCGGCCTACCACTCCGGGTCGCTGGTGGTCGAGGTCTTCGGACCCGGCGGGATCGACGGCGTGCGCGCCCGCTTCGCGCGGGAGTCGGTCCGGATCGCGGGGGCTCTGCGCTCGCTCGGCGTCGACGCCCGCGTGGGGGAGGTGCCCGGCGAGCACTGCCCGGGGGCGTGGAGCGTGAACCTGGCTGGCCGGGTCAAGCTCGCCGGGCTGGCCCAGCGCGTCGCGCGCGGCGCGTGGATGCTCGGGGCGGAGCTGCTCGTGGAGGACCCCGAGCCGGTGCGCGCGGTGCTGGCCGACGTCTACCGCGCCCTCGAGCTCCCGTTCGACCCCGCCACCGTCGGCGTCCCGGGGGTGGGCCTCGACGCCGTCGAGCGCGCGCTGCTGGCCGCCTACGGCGACCCGCCCGAGCGCGGCTGACGTCTACGCCGGGCGGCGGTAGGCACACGCTCGGCGATCGTTCTCAGAGTCCGCTCAGAGACCCGTACGTATGTTCACCGGGATGGCTCACCCAATGACTTCAAGCAGTCCTGCAGATGCTCCTCGAAGAAGTCGCGCCGCAGCGGCCGCCGTCGCGGCGATCTTCGCGGCCGTCCTGCTGCCGGCATGCGGCGGCACACACGCCGCCAAGCCCACGCACAACGGCACCGGCAGCCCCAAGGTCCGCGTGCCGGATGTGCCGACGCGGTTCGATGCCGCCACGTTCGGCGCGCCCGCCGCGGGTGCCAACCGGTGGCTCCCGCTGAAGGCCGGCGTCCAGTGGGTCCGTGACGGCGAGACCGACGTGGGACATCGCCGCGTCCCGCACCGCGTCATCAGCACGGTGACGGACGTCTCGCGCGTCATCGACGAAGCGCGCTCCGTCGCCGTCCTCGATCAGGACATCGACGCCGGCCAGCTCGTCCAGCAGTCGCTCGACTACTTCGGCACCGACAAGCAGGGCAACGTGTGGGACCTCGGCGGCTACACGGAGGACTACGAGGGCGGGCGCTTCACCTTGCACCGCGATGCCTGGTTGTCCGGCATCGACGGTGCCAAGCCGGGCGTTCAGATGCCGGCCGACCCGAGGGTGTCGGCCCCCGCCTTCTCGATCGCGCAGCCCCCCGGAGAGGATCCTGACGTGGCGAAGACCATCGAGACCGGCAGCAGGACGTGCGTGCCGTTCCGCTGCTTCGGTGGCGTCCTGGTCGTCCGCGAGGGTAAGGCCTCGGCGCCGGACAACGAGTACAAGTACTACGCCGCCGGGGTCGGCGAGATCCTCAACACGCCCAAGAAGGACAGCAGGCACAAGGACTTCGAGCAGCTCGTCAACGTCCGACAGCTCAGCTCCAAGGGCCTGGCCGAGGCCAGCAAGATCGCCCTGGGACTCGACCGCCACGCCGCCGTCGAGGCGCCGAAGGTGTTCGGCAAGGGCGCCGGCGGAAAACGCGGCGTCTGACATGCCCGGACCCGGCCTGCCGGCGGCGTCGAGCGCCGCGACACCCGAGGCGCGCGCCGGGCGCGAGCCGCGGCCGCTGCTCCAGATCGAAGGGGTCGTCAAGTCCTACTGGCACAGCATCGGCTGCGGCTCTCCGAGGGCCGGGTGGTGTCGGCGTGACCGGCGACCCCATCATCCTCGACCGAATCGGACGCCGGTATGCGGTCCCGGGCGCTGACGCCGTCTGCGCGCTCGACGACGTCAGCCTGGACATCGCAGGCGGCACGAGCCTCGCGATCACGGGCCCGAGCGGCTGCGGCAAGTCGACCCTGCTCGGCCTGCTGGCCGGCCTCGAGCCGCCGAGCAGCGGGCGGATCTGGATCGGCGGGGTTGACATCGCCACGCTCTCCGACGCCGAGAGCGCGCGCTTGAGGCGCGAGCAGCTCGGGCTCGTCTTCCAGGCGGACAACCTGCTGCCGTTCTTGACCGCGGTCGAGAACGTCGCGCTCCAGGTTGCGCTCGGCGGCGGGGACAGCCAGCCGCCGCTGGAGCTCCTGTCCGAGCTCCACCTCGCAGACCACGCGCACAAGCTGCCCGACCAGCTCTCCGGCGGCCAGCGCCAGCGCGTCTCGATCGCCGCCGCACTGGTCAAGGCCCCGCGGCTGATCCTCGCCGACGAGCCGACGGGCTCGCTCGACGCGCGGAGCTCGGGTGGGGTCGTCGATCTCCTGCTCGATGCGCAGCGCAAGAGCGGCGCGACGCTGATCGTGGTCACCCACGACGCCGACGTCGCCGCGCGCATGGACCGCGTGATCCGTCTGCACGACGGCCGCCTCGCCGGCGAGGCGGGCCCGATCGCACCCGCCGAGACCGGGGACCTCCGTGTTTAGGTACGTGCGACGCGACCTGATGCGCAACCCGCGCCGCACGATCGCGTCGCTCATAGGGGTCATCCTCGGCGTCGGCCTGTTCTCCGGCGTGCTGTTCTTCATCGACGGCTCCGGCGCGTCGATGACCAAGCGCTCGCTCGCGCCGCTCGCGCTGGACATGCAGGTCGTGCTGAACGCGCCGCTGGGTACGGGCCTGACGCTGTCCGAGCACGTGGTCGGCCCCCGCGCGCTCGGCATGGGTCGGCGCGGGCGCGTGCTGCTGACCGTTCGCAACACGGGCGCGGCGCCGGCCAACGAGGTCGTGATCGCCGACGTCCCCCCGGCCGGGCTCGCCTACGTGCCCTCGACCACCACGCTCAACGGCAAGCCGCTCCGCGACGTCGGCGGGCACAGCCCGCTTTCGCAGGGCCTGGCCGGCACCGGGCTCAACATCGGGACGGTCCGTGGTGGGGCCACCCTCCGGATCGCCTACGAGGTCCGCGCCGGCCGCCCGATCGCGAACGTCGGCGCGCTGCACCTCCGGGGCCAGATCTCCACGCGCGAGAACGTGGTGCCCACGCCGGCGAACTCCAGGCCCGACCTCGCCGTCTCCCAGCTGGCCGTGCAGATGAGGCGCATCCCGGGCGTCTCGGCGGTCGATGGGCTCGCGTTCGTCGACCTCCCGCCCCGCGCGGTGACCGTCGGCGGGCGGACCGTCGACCGCACGGTGCGGCTCTTCGCCTTCGATGCGTCCTACGCGCGGCACTACCCGTCGATCCACGTCGTCTCCGGTGCGCTGTCCCCGACCGCGGCCGTGATCAGCGCCGAGGCCGCGCGCCACCTGGGCGCCGGACGGGGAGGCACGCTGGCCGTCCGGCTGCCCGGGCGCGCGAGCCCGCTCTCGCTGCCCGTGGGTGGCGTCGCCGACCTCTCGCAGGCCAAGCCGCTGTTCTACAGCCGCAAGTCGACCAACCTCGAGGAGTTCAACTACGTGCCGGACGCCGTGGTCGTCAGCCCGGCGCTGTTCCGCAGCGCGGTCATCCCGGCCTTCCGCCTCGCCACGGCCGCGCGCGGGACGCAGCTCAAGAGCCTGCCGTTCTTGGAGGCCGACGTCCTCGTCGACCGAGCGCGACTGCAGGCTGATCCGGCGGCGGCCCTCCGGCAGACCAAGGCGATCGCGAGCGCCATCCACCGGGTCCAGCCGACGCAGCAGTACCTGCTCGACAACGTCTCCAACACGCTGCAGGTCGCCCGCGACGATGCCGCGGTGGGCAAGCGGATGTTCCTGTTCCTCGGGCTGCCCGGCGGGCTGCTCGCGGCCTTCCTGGCGGCCTATACCGCCAGCGTCCTCGCGGTCAGCCAGCGTCGCGAGCACGCGAACCTCCGGATCCGCGGCGCCCATCGGGGCCACCTGGTGCGCATGCTCGGCTACCGGACGGCCGCGCTGGCCAGCGTCGGCTCGGTCGCCGGGGCCGCGCTCGGCCTGGTCGTGGTGCTCGCGATCCTCGGGTCGAGCAGCCTCTTCGAGGCCTCAGCGGGCTCGCTCGTCGTCTCCGCGCTGGCGGCTGTCGGGCTCGGCACGGTGATCACGGGGCTGGCGCTGTACATCCCGGCCCGCCGGTCGCTCAGCCGGGAGATCAGCCAGGAGCGGATGGAGATGTCCCTCGCGCCGAAGCCTGCCTGGCGGCGCCTGCGCCTCGACTTCGCGCTGCTGGCCGCAGCGGGCATCGCGGAGGCGGTCGCGCTCGGATCCGGCGTCTTCGACGCCCCTCCAGGCTCGGTGTACAACGGCCAGGCCGTTTCCCTGCCGTCCTACCTGCTGCTCGCGCCGGCGGTGGCGTGGTTCGGGGGCATCCTGCTGTGCGCCCGCGGCGTCCAGGCCGTCTGTGCGCACGCCCCGGTGCCCGCCCCTCCGCGGTTCGGCTCGCTCCTGCGCGGGACCTTGACGAGAAGCCTGCGGCGGCGCTCCTGGACCCTGGCCACGGGGGCGGTCGGCGTCGGGCTCGTCCTCGCCTTCGGCACCGCGCTGGCGATGTTCACCGCCACCTACGACGCCGCCAAGGCGGCCGACGCGCGGTTCACCGTCGGCTCCGACGTCCGCGTGACCCCCAGCGTCCTGAGCACCCGGCCGCATCCACCAGGCTTCGCCGCGCAGCTGCGGGTGCCGGGCGTGGCCGCCACGACGCCGGTCGTCTACAAGATCGGGAACGCCATCCTCACCAGCAAGTTCAACGAGGACCGAAAGAGCCTGGCCGCCATCGACCCCGCCGGCTTCGAGCGCGTCGCGAACCTGCCGGACAAGTTCTTCGTGGGTGGCTCGGCCGCGGCCGCGATGCAGGCGCTCGAGCGCGATCCCAGCGCCATCCTGGTCGAGCACCATTCGGCCGGCGACCTGCACATCCGCACCGGTGACACGGTCAGGGTGCTGCTCGCCCGCGCCACCAAGCAGCAGGTCATCAAGGAGTTCCGGGTCGCGGGCCAGTACAGCAACTTCCCCGGCTTCCCCCAGGGCGCGGACATCGTCGTCGGCCTCGGCGCCTACACGCGCGCCACCGGCCTGCGGGAAAGCGACTTCTTCCTCGCGCAGACGACCGGCCGTGACCCCCGGTCCGTCGCTCGCGTCGCCGGCGCCCTCAAGGCCGGGCCTGCAAGCCGCGATCGGCTCGGCGTCGAGACGACCGGGACGGCCCTCGACAAGGACCAGTCGAGTTTGACCGCCCTCAACGTGCACGGGCTCGTCGACCTCGACTCGGTCTTCACCCTGCTCATCGCCGCCGCGAGCGTCGGCATCTTCGTCTTCGGCCTGATGCTCGCCCGGCGCCGCGAGTACGTCGTGCTGCGCGCGCAGGGGCTGCGGTCCTTCGAGCTGCGGTCGCTCGTCCTGTCGGAGACCGCGCTGATGACCGCCAGCGGCATGGCCGGCGGCGTGCTCGTGGGCTCAGGCCTGGCGTATCTCATGATCCGCGTCCTGCGGCCGCTGTTCGTGCTCGACCCACACCTCGCCCTGGCACCGCCGCGGATCGCCGTCCTGGCCGCCCTGGCGAGCGCGGCGGCGCTCGTCTCCGCGCTCGCGGCCACGGCGATCCTGCGACGGCTCAAGCCCACCGAGATCCTGAGGGAGACGTAGCCGATGGTTTCGAGAGCACGTGTCCTGGTCCGAGGGGTCGCCGCGGTGCTCGTGGCGACGCGGGTCGGCGGATGCGGCGGCGGTGGCGCTCCAGCCGCCGAGGATTCGTATCCTAAGGCTTCGAGTTCTAGTAGCGTTCGGTGCTGAGAATACGTAGCGTGACTACGCGAGTTGGTGTATCGTGATTGTGTGTACCCGCCGTCGTGCTATCACCGTCGTGTCGTTGATGGCGAGTTGGACGCCTACCTCGCCGCTGCTCCGCAGGTCCCCGTGGCGGTCGCGCTCGAAGGTGCCCGTGCCATCGGGAAGACCTCGACCGCTGGCGAGCACGCCGTAACTCGCTACGACCTGGACGAGCAGACGCACCTCGCAGTCGTCGCAGCGGACGTCGACCTCGCGCTGTCCCAGCCGGCGCCGGTGCTCGTCGACGAGTGGCAGCATCATCCGCCGGTCTGGGACCATGTGCGGCGCGCGGTGGACCAGCACGACCCTCCCGGGCCGTTCCTGCTGACCGGCTCGGTCGCGCCGAAGGACACGAGCATCCACACGGGTGCGGGTCGCATCATCCCGTTGCGGATGCGCCCGCTCTCCCTCGTGGAGCGCTGGCCCGAAGCGGCGACCGTGAGCGTACGCGAGCTGCTCGCAGGCGGCCAACCGCCCGTGTCCGGCTCCAGCACGCATGGGCTCGCCGACTACACCGACGAGATGCTCAAGTCGGGGTTCCCTGGCTTGCGTGACCTCCCGCCGGAGCTGCGCCGCGCGCAGCTGGAGGGCTACATCCAGCGTGTCATCGACAAGGATTTCCCCGAGCTCGGACACCAACCGCGCAACCCTGCAGGGCTGCGCCGTTGGATGCAGGCCTACGCGGCGGCGACTGCTACCGCGGCCACCTGGGAGACGTTGCGCGACGCCGCCACGAGCGGGCAAGCCGACAAGCCCGCACGTACCACGGTCATGCCCTACCGCGACGTGCTGGAGCGCCTGTACGTGCTCGACCCGGTTGCGGGATGGAAGCCGACCCGCGACCACATCGGGCGCCTCACCGAGCCGCCGAAGCATCACCTCACCGACCCCGCACTCGCGACGACGCTGCTCGGTCTCAGCGGCGAACGCCTGCTGGCCGGCGACGAGCCGGGCCTGACCATCCCACGTGACGGACCCTTCCTCGGAGCGCTGTTCGAGTCACTCGTCATCCAGTCGGTACGCGTGTACGCTCAGGCGTCGGAGGCGTCCGTCGGGCACCTGCGCGCGTACTCGGGCGAGCACGAGATCGACCTCATCATCGAGCGTGCCGACGGCCGGGTCGTGGCGATGGAGGTCAAGCTCCACCCGGTCGCCAGAGACGCGGACGTGACCCACCTCAACTGGCTCCGCCAACAGATGGGCGACAACCTGCTTGACACGGTCGTCATCACTACCGGCTCAAACGCCTACCGCCGCTCCGATGGCATTGCCGTCGTACCAGCCGCGCTGCTCGGACCGTGACGCTTCCATCTCGGCAGCATTGCCGGGTGGCCTCTTGCGAGCTTGAGCATCCCGAACGCCAGGCGCTCACCCATGAGCACCCCCCGCGCCTGATGGGAAGGGCAGCGAGGCTGAAGCGGAGCGACGCGCCGGTGTTTCCGCCGACGCGCGCTCGAAGGAGCTGCGTGGATGTGCCGCTCGCGGGGGCGATGCCGATGTACAGGAGCCGCCAATCCGCGTCGGTAGCGGGCCCGGGCCGCCGGTGTGCCAGCCCTGGCGCGCGGATTCCTCCATCTCCCGGCGGCTCTCTTGAATCAGGTCGCGCCCGTAGAAAGCGAACGATCTCGTCGGTGCGGTCACGCCCCCGGCAGCTCCTCGATCAGCTCCGACGGCCGACGGCCCAGCCCGGCGCGCAACAGCTCCCGGTCGAGGGTCGCCAGGTGGGCGTTACGGCGACTGGCGACCGCCGCGTAGGCGGCGTCATAGAGCGTGAGTCCATGCTGCTCGGCGAGCGCCGCCGCCTCGCGCAGGTCGTCGGTGTCGGGCGCGATCGCCGGACAGACGGCAGCGAGCGCCTCCAGCACGGAGGCGACTCGCTCGGCGGCGACGCCGAGTCGTCCGCGCAGCAGCGCGTTGCCAAGTTCGTACGGCGTCAAGTCGAGGACCGACAGCGAGACGGTGCGCGCGCGCTGGCCGGCGAGGAGGGCGCGCGCCGGCTCGACCTCCTCCTCGCCTTCGGCGTGGAACCACTTGAGCGCGACGTTGGCATCGCTAACGACGTCGATCGCGGCCGTCGCGGGCATCGCGCTCCTCTCGGATCAGCTCGGCCGATTCGAAGGCGCCGGTGCGGGCAAGCGCGCTGCGCCCGCGCTCCAGCGCCGCGTCGAAGGCGACGGGGTCGGGCCAGCCGAGCTCGCGCCGCACGACCTCCTGCAGGAACGCGCTACGGCTCGTGCCCCGCTCGCCGGCGACGCGATCGACCCGCTCAAGCAGGTCTTCGGGCATCGAGATCATCACCTTCAGCGCCTTCGACATCACAGCGACTATAGCTCGACGCTATAACAGAGTCGAGTCGCCGATGTGGCGGCCTCGTCGATCAGGGCTGTCGCGCAGCCGGCGGCGCAGCGTCCCGGCTTGCAGGTGGGCGCGTGCGAGAGCCCGACGTTGCCGGAAACGACCGTCGACGCGGTGCGGCAGGCCTCCGAGTTGAGCGCGCCTGTTCGCGGTTGCGCGAGCGACCGGTATCCGAGCGGTGAATTCCGGAGCGCGCTTACGCCCGCCGGAACGCCCGCACCGCCAGGGGCACGAAGACCAGCAGCAGCCCGGCGAGCCAGGCGACGGTCCCGAGCGCCGGCGCCAGCGCGTCCGCGCGGCCGATGGTCAGGGCGCGGACGGCGTCGACGGCCAGCGTGACGGGGTTGACCTCCGCGAACGCCTGCACGGCGCCGGGCCTCGACGAGGTCGGGACGAACGCGGAGGACGCGAACGTGAGCGGGAAGACCCAGATGAACCCGGCCGACTGGGCGGTCTCGGGGTCGCGGACCGACAGGCCGACGAAGGCGCTGATCCACGAGAAGACGTAGGAGAAGGCGAGCACGAGCGCGAACGCGAGCGCGAGGTCGTAGACCGGTTCGCTGGGCCGGAACCCGACGGCGACGCCGACGAGCACCATCACGATCAGCGTCAGGACGTTCATCACCATGTCCGCGGCCGTGCGCCCGATGAGCACCGCCGAGCGGGCGATCGGCAGCGAGCGGAAGCGGTCCACGACGCCCGCCTTGAGGTCCTCGGTGAGCCCGAGGCCCGTGATCAGGGCGCCGAAGATCGCGGTCTGGACGATGATCCCGGGCATCAGGAAGTCGACGTAGGCGACGCCGCCCGTGTTGATCGCGCCGCCGAAGACGTAGCGGAACAGCAGCACGAAGATCACGGGCTGCACGAATGCGAAGACGACGTACATCGGCCTGCGCAGGGTCTTGCGCAGCTGGCGGGCGGCCATCACGCGGCTGTCGGCGATGGTCTCTGAGATCGTGAGGTGGCGGCGCTCGGATGCGGTGTGGGTCGCCGTGCTCATGCGGCCTCCTGCTCGTGTCGCTGGTCGGTGGTCTCGTCTTCGGCGCGCCGCCCGGTCAGGGTCAGGAACACGTCGTCGAGGCTCGGCTGCGCCAGCTCGATCGCCGTGATCGGCAGCCGCTGCGCGTCGAGGCGCCGGACCGCCTCCGCCGACGCGCTCGAGTGGGCCACCGCGAGGCGGATCTCGCCGGCGGCGGCGTCCACGAGCGGCTCGTCGCCGGCGGCGAGGTCGGCGAGCACGGCCGCGGCGTCGCCGGTGCTCGCCGGGTCGGTGACCCGCACGACGAGCACCTCGGTCCCCACGGTCGCCTTGAGCTCGGAGGCGGTCCCTTGCGCCGCGATGCGCCCGTGGTCGACGACGGCGATCCGTTGCGCGAGGCGGTCGGCCTCCTCGAGGTACTGCGTCGTGAGCAGCACGGTCGTGCCGTCGCGGCGCAGCTCCTCGACAGCGCTCCACAACTCCTGCCGCGTGCGCGGATCCAGGCCGGAGGTCGGTTCGTCTAAGAGCAGCACCGGCGGGCGGCCGCTGAGGCTCGCGCTGAGATCAAGCCTGCGACGCATGCCGCCGGAGTAGGTCGAGACCCGGCGGTCGGCGGCTTGGGCGAGCCCGAAGCGGTCGAGCAGCTCGCCGGCGCGGGCGCGCGCCTCGGCGCCGGACAGCCGGTACAGGCGGCCGATCATCTCGACGTTCTCGCGCCCGGTGAGCTCCTCGTCGACCGCGGCGAACTGCCCCGCCAACCCAATCCGGCGGCGGACGGCGAGCGGATCGGCGACGACGTCACGCCCGAGCACGCTGGCCCGTCCGGCCGTCGGGCGCAGCAGCGTGGCGAGGACGCGCACGAACGTCGTCTTGCCGGCGCCGTTCGGGCCGAGCAGCCCGAAGACCGTGCCGGCCTCGACCTCGAGGTCGAGGCCGTCGAGCGCGACGACGTCGCCGAAGGTCTGCCGGACGCCCTCCGCGAGGATGGCAGGCGTGCCGGTCATGGTCGGTGGGTGGATCGGGTGTGGGACACGGTCAGCTCCGGGTCGGGGTGGCGTTCGCGAAGCAGCGGTGGACGCTGATGTCGCCGAATGCGCTGCGGGCACGGACTTCGGCGGTGTCCTCGCCCGGCTCAGGGCGCTCGGCGTCGTCCAGGCCGTTGTGCACGTTGCCGTAGTGCGTGTGGAGCTCCAGCCAGGCCGCGACGCCGTCGCGGACTCCGACGTCGAGCTTGCCGCAGCCGGTCTGGACGAGTATCGCGCCACGCGCGACCTCGCCGAGGCGGACGTCGCCGTTGGCGGTCTTGGCCGCGACCGCGGCGTGCGCCTGGTCGACGGAGATCCTGCCGTTGGCCGCGTTGACCCGGAGCTCGCCGGTGACCTCTCCGGTCCAGGTGTCGCCGTTGGCGTTCTTGATCGCCGCGCTGCCGTCGATGCTGCCCACCTGCACGGCACCAGAGCCCGTGGTGAGCTCTGCGTGATCGAGTGCTCGATCGACGGTGATGTCGCCCGCGCCGGTCCTGAGCTGCACCGGGCCGGCCTGGTCGAGTCCGATGTCGCCGATGCCGGTCTGGTAGCGACATTCGCCGAGCCGACCGGTGCAGCGCAGCGCCGCTATGCCGGCTTCGGCCCGCACGTGCGAGCCCGCCGGAAGCGCGATCTGGACGTCGATCGACTCGCCGCCCCCCCGAAGGGTCCACTGCCGCCACCCCTTGGCGGCCTTGATCACCAGCCTGCCGCCGCCGTACTCCACGCGCGCCTGCTGGGCGGCGGTCACGTCGGACCTCTTGGCCCCGTCGCTCGGGCGCACCTCGACGACGGTGTCGGTGCGGTCGCTTGCCGCGATCCGGATGTCACCGACCCCGAGCTCGACGGTGACGGAGATGGGGTCGGGAGTATCAAACGTAGGCATGGCAGTCCTTTGTTCGGTCAGCGCGCCCAGCCCGTGTAGCGCTGAGCGCTCTGCGGGGCGCGCGGCTCGCGCCGACGGTCGGGGTCGGGTCGTTGCATTGCAGCGGTGGCGGCTCGCACGAGCCAGGCGTTGACCGAGAGCCCTTCGCTGCTCGCCGCCTGCTCGATCCGGGCCTTGAGCTGATCGGGCATGCGGAGGTTGATCCGCGACATCGCGCCCTCGCCTGCCTCAGCCGAAGCCCCCGGCGCGGCACCCGCCGCCATGTCACGGCCGCCCTTCGACAGTTCCTCGACGGACGCATCGACCGGCGGTGCGGTCACCACGAACTCGGGGTTGCGTCCGCGCAGGCGCAGCTCGACCGAGCCCGGAGCAAGCTCGCAGGTGATCTCCTCCGCAGCCGCCGTCAGCACGTCCTGCAACGCGAGGCGGAGCGCCGCGTCCAGAGGTCCGACCAGCCGCTCGGCGAGCGCGCGAGCGTCATCGCCGCCGGCCTCGGCGGCGACCGCGAGCTGGCGCTGGATGCTCTCGACGTACTGGCCCAGTTCCATGGCACCATGATGGCACAATCAACGTGCCATGACAAGCACTACGTGTGCCAAGCGCGGCTCAACCGGTTGGCTCGCGTGATCACCGTGTCCCGGAGAGGATGTCTGGTCGGTGCCGCGTAAACGCTCTGTCATGCTGTCTGCATGACAACGCTGGTGGTCCGCGCGGCGCTCGATCGGCTCATGGCCGACGGGCGTCGTCGCGAGATCGATCAGGCGATCGTCGAGGGATATGCGCGCCGGCCGGCCGATCCGCCGGACGCGTTCACGCGCGAGCTCGCCGAGCGCTCGATCGAGCAGGAGCCCTGGTGAACCGTGGCGAGGTCTGGTGGGTCGGCTCGGAGGAGGGCGCGCGACGCCCGTACCTCATCCTGACGCGCCAGATCGCCATCCCAGTACTGCATTCACTGCTTGCTGCCCCGGTGACGAGAACCATCCGGGACATCCCGACGGAGGTGCAACTCGACCGGTGCGACGGGATGCCCGACACCTGCGCCGTCTCTCTGGACAATCTCAGCCTGGTGCCGAAGGCGTACTTTGCGGAGCAGAACTGCACGCTCGAGTCCAACCGCATGCAGGCCGTCTGCGCCGCCGTCGGCGAGGCGACCGACTGCTGACGCAGTGGCGCCGCGCCGGTCTCCACTCGACGACCGGGCCGCGCAGTCAACTTCGCAACGTGCGCGGCTTCGTCGCTTCGACCGATCATGGGGCGCATGGGGGACCCGGGTGGCAGCATCGACGGCATGAACGCGCGATCAGTCTCCACGACACGATCGGCGACCGGGCGTCTGCCGCTCGTCGCCGCGGCCGTCACGGTGGTGCTGGTCGCCTTCGCCGGCGGCTACGGCTATCACCGCGACGAGCTCTACTTCCTCGCCGCCGGCAAGCACCTGAGCTGGGCCTATCCCGATCAGGGACCCGTGACGCCGCTGATCGCTCGCGCCATGAGCGAGATCTCCGCCAACTCGCTCGTGATGCTGCGGCTGCCGTCCGCGCTGATGGCGGGTGCCACGGTGCTCTTGGCCGGTCTGCTGGCCCGTGAGCTCGGCGGCAGCCGGCGGGCCGAGCTGATCAGCGGCGCGTGCACCGCCGTCTCGAGCATCGTGCTCTTCAACGGCCACCTGCTCAGCACCACGACCTTCGACCTGCTCGCCTGGACGGCGGCGACGTGGCTGGTCGTCCGAGCGGCGCGCCGCAACGAGGACCGGCTGTGGCCCCTCGTCGGTGTCGTGCTGGGCGTCGGCCTGCTCAACAAGCCGCTGCCGGCGTTCCTGGCCGCCGGCATGCTCGGCGGCATCGTGATCGTCGGACCGAGGCGGCTCCTGCGCAAGGCGCACGTGTGGCTCGGTGTCGCGATCGCGCTCGTGATCTGGTCGCCCTGGATCATCTGGCAGGCCGACCACGGCTGGCCGCAGATCGACGTCTCGCGCTCGATCGCCGGCGGCGGCTCGGCAAGCTCGCAGCCGTGGTGGGCGATCGTGCCGTTTCAATTCCTGCTCGTCAGCCCCCTGCTCGCGCCGGTCTGGATCGCGGGTCTCGTCAAGCTCCTGCGCGACCCGGCCCTGCGGGACGTCCGGTTCCTGGCGTGGGCATGGCTCGTCCTGGCGGTCGTCTTCATGGCCGCCGGGGGCAAGCCCTACTACCTCGCAGGCCTGCTCCCGGTGCTGATCGCAGCCGGCGCCGTCCAGGTCGACGGCTGGCTCGCCCGCGGCCGACCACGGGTCCGCACGGCGGTGCTCGTCTCGGCGGTCGCGCTGAGCGCGGCAGTCGACCTGACCATCGCCCTGCCCGTGCTGCCCGGCGACCAGGCCGGCCCGGTCATCGCGATGAACCCGGACGTCGGCGAGACGATCGGCTGGCCCGCGCTCGTGCGCACCGTGGCCCACGTCTGGCGGCGCCTGCCCGACTCCGAGCGGGCGGTCATCCTCACCCGCAACTACGGAGAGGCGGGCGCGATCGACCGCTACGGGCCCGCCCTCGGTCTTCCGCACGCCTACAGCGGGCACAACGCCTACGGCGAGTGGGGACCTCCGCCCGACGGCAGCGCTCCGGTCATCGCCGTCGGCGAAGGCCTCGCCGCCCACCTGCGCGGCTGTCGCCTCGTCGCCCGAATCGCCAACCACGAGGACGTCGACAACGACGAGCGCGACGCCCCGGTGATGGTGTGCCGCGGCGCCCGACGCCCCTGGTCGCGGGAGTGGCCGGCGGTACGCCGCCTGGGCTGAGGCTGCACTGCGGGGCGCCTCCAGCTCGCGGCCGCGCTTCGCCCGACGCCACCTGAAGCGAGCCGACCGTCGTACCCGTTTCCTACGGGCGCCGCGCACAGTCGGCAAGCCCCTGCAAGGTGAGCTTGAGGGTTGGCCCTCATCGGGTCGCTGCGCGTCATCGAAGCCGCCGGACCCGCTCAGCGCCTGCGACGACCCGGACGCCTACTACGACCTCGGCCTCGCGCTCATCCTCTCCGGCATCGAGGCCGCGGCCGCGCGACGCGCGGTGGTGACGTGAGCTCATGCGTTGAGCCGTCCGAAGCGGGCGGCGTAGCGATCGAGGATGACGGGCCAGCCCTGCTCGTCCATCGCGGCGCGATAGTCGTCAGCGCCCTCGCCGTGGCGCTCGAAGTGCGAGTGCGTGAGCTGGACCTCGGTCGCCGACGGACTCTGCTCGACGAAGCGGACCTCGACCTCGCTGCTCTTCGCCGGGTCGGGCTCGGGCACGCGCTCGGGACTGATCTGCCAGGAGAACACGAGCCGGTGCGGCGGCTCCCAGGCCAGCACGCGGCCCCAATCGATCCGAAACCCGTGCGGTCCGCGTTCATAGCACAGACCGCCCTCGCCCGGCTCCATGGCGACGTGGTCCAACACGCCCTGGGACCACGTGAACGCGGGAGGCCACCACGTGCCCAGATCCTCCGTGAAGACGGCGAAGGCGTGCTCGGCGGACGCGGGCACGTTCGCCGTCGCCTGGGCGGTGTCGTCGGTGTCGTGCTCGCTCATGAGGCCTCCGATCATGGCAATGGCCGCGCGGCTGCGGGCTGGCCGCGCCGTTTGCAGGCTATGGCCTGGCTCGCCCATGGGCCGCGTCCGGCGCGGGGCGGCGCAGCCCGCCCTCAGCAAACTCCAAGCTCTCTCTCGCAAACTGGGAGGCGTGACCACCGCGACCGACTCCCCGCGCATCCTCGTCGTCGACGACGAGCCCAACATCGTCGACGTCATCTCCATGGCCCTGCGCTTCGAGGGCTTCGAGGTCGCGTCGGCCGGCACCGGCGAGGCGGCGCTCGCGGCCGTGGAGAGCTTCCGCCCCGACCTGATGGTCCTCGACATCATGCTCGGCGACATGGAGGGCTTCGAGGTGGCGCAGCGCCTGGGCGCCGGGCGCGCGCACGTGCCGATCATCTTCCTCACCGCGCGCGACGCCACCGCGGACAAGGTCCGGGGACTGACGACGGGCGGCGACGACTACGTCACGAAGCCCTTCAGCCTCGAGGAGCTCGTCGCGCGCATCCGCAGCATCCTGCGTCGGACGCGCGGTGAGAACGGCGCCTCGAGCGTGCTGAGCTTCGAGGATCTGCGCATGGACGAGGAGACGCGCGAGGTCACCCGCGGCGACACGCCCATCGACCTGACCGCGACGGAGTACCGGCTGCTGCGCTTTTTGCTGCTCAACCCGCGCCGCGTGCTGACGCGCTCGCAGCTGCTCGACCACGTCTGGGCCTATGACTTCGGCGGGGACGCCCGGGTGCTGGAGACCTACGTCTCCTACCTGCGCAGGAAGCTTTCAACGGGCGAGGCCGACGACGCGCAGCTCATCCACACCGTGCGCGGGGTCGGCTACGCGCTGCGAGCGCCGCGGCGCTGATGTCCCTGCGCGGGCGGCTGCTGATCCTGCTCGTCGGCCTCTCGGCGGCGGGCCTGATCGTCGTGGGCAGCGTCAGCTACGCCGCGCTGCGCTCCTACCTGCTCGACCGCGTCGACCAGCAGGCCGTCGACGGCGTCGAGCAGGTCGGCCACCAGCTCGCGGAGTCGCGCTATCCGGACGACGGGCCCGGCGGCGGCCCGGGACCCGCGCGCCAGCTCCCGGAGGGCACCTACGGCGCGCTGCGCGACAGCCGCGGTAGGGTGGTCGACGACTTCGTGTTCTCCTACGGCGCCGGAAGCCTCCCGCGGCCGATTGTGCCGGCCGAGCTGCCGCTGACGACCTCCCGCGACGAGCCGCGGCTCGTCAACGCCGACGCGCGCAGCGGCTCGAGCCGCTTCCGCCTGCTCGCCGTGCCGCTCGCCGCCGGCGGCAGCCTGGTCGTCGGGGTGCCGCTGACCGAGGTCGACTCGACCCTGCACCGCTTCGTGCTGATCCTGCTGGTCGTCGCCGGCGCCGTCCTGCTCGTGCTCGGCGCGGCCGCGTTCTGGCTCGTGCGCCTCGGCCTCTCGCCGCTGGTGCGCATGGGCAGGACCGCGGGCGCGATCGCCGCCGGGAGCTACTCCGAACGCGTCGAGCCTGCCAGCGAGCGGACGGAGGTCGGCCGCCTGGGCCTGTCGCTGAACGCCATGCTCGGCCAGATCGAGCGCGCCTTCGCCGAGCGGGCCGCCAGCGAGGACCGGCTGCGGCGCTTTCTGTCAGACGCCTCGCACGAGCTGCGCACGCCGCTGGCCTCGATCCGCGGCTACGCCGAGCTGTTTCGCATCGGCGCCGCGCGCGGCGAGGCCGACCGCGAGAAGGCGATGGCCCGGATCGAATCCGAGGCCGTGCGGATGGGCGTCCTCGTGGAGGACCTGCTCACGCTCGCGCGCCTGGACGAGGAGCGCGAGCTCGACCGCGAGCACGTCGACCTCACGGCCGTCGCGCGCGAGGCCGTCGACGCCGCGCGGGTGGCGTCGCCGTCGCGGCCCATCACGCTCGCCGCCGACGGCCCGCTGATCGTGGACGGCGACCCGGGCCGGCTGCGCCAGGTGGTCGACAACCTCGTGCGCAACGCGCTGACGCACACGCCCGCCGGCACGGCGGTCGACGTGTGCCTGGGCTCCGGCGGCGGGCGCGCGCATCTGGAGGTGCGCGACCACGGCCAGGGGTTGCCGCCCGGGGACCCGAGCGAGCTGTTCGGGCGCTTCTGGCGTGCCGAGCCCGGGCGCGAGCGCGGCAAGGGCGGAGCCGGGCTCGGCCTCGCCATCGTCGCGGGCATCGTCGCCGCCCACGACGGTGAGGTCTCGGCCGCGGACGCGCCCGGCGGGGGCGCTCGCTTCGAGGTCGTCCTGCCTCTCAGCAAACCCCCAGCCGCCGTTTAGAGCCCCGCCACGGACGGAGGCGACGGTGTAGGCATGACTCCTCGCAAGCTCCTCATCTCCGTCGCCGCCGCCGGGCTGATCGGCGGCGCGGGCGGTGCCGCGCTCGACCACGAGCTCGGCGCCACCGCGACCGCCGCCGCGCCCGCCGCGACCGCGGCGATCCCGGCCACCGCCTCCGACACCGCGCCGCAGACCGCCGGCGACATCTACAAAGGCGCCAAGGACGCCGTCGCCTACATCACGGCCAGGGTGACCCAGCAGACGAACAGCCCGTTCGGCCCGCAGACCTCCTCGGGCACGTCGACCGGCACCGGCTTCGCCATCACGCCGGACGGGCTGATCGTCACCAACGCCCACGTGATCGAGGGCGCCTCCGGCATCCGGGTCAAGGTGGGCGACGGCAAGACCACCGCGGCCACGGTCGTGGGCACCGACACGTCCACCGACATCGCCCTGCTGAAGGTCGACACGGGCGGCAAGAAGCTCGCGACGCTGGCGCTCGGCGACTCGAGCACCGCCGCGGTCGGCGACCCCGTCTACGCGATCGGCAACCCGTACGGCCTCGACCGCACCCTGACCACCGGCGTCGTCTCCGCCCTGCAGCGCTCGATCCAGGCGCCCGACGGCTTCACGATCTCAAACGTCCTGCAGACCGACGCGGCGCTGAACCCCGGCAACTCGGGCGGCCCGCTGCTCGACGCCGCCGGCCGCGTGATCGGCGTGAACTCCCAGATCGAGTCATCCGGCTCGAGCGCCACGGGCCAGGCGCAGAACAGCGGCGTGGGCTTCGCCGTCCCGTCCAACACGGTCAAGCGCGTCGTCGCGCAGTTGCGCGCGAGCGGCAAGGCGACGCACGCCTACCTCGGCGTGAGCACGCGCGGCGCGGCCTCGGGCGCGGGCGCCACCGTGGCGGCACTGGCCGACGGCGGTCCCGCCGCCAAGGCGGGCCTGCGCAGGGGCGACCTGATCACGCGCGCCGGCTCCGCGGCGGTCACGGACTCGGCGGGCCTCTCCGCGGCCGTGGACGCCCGCGCCCCGGGCGACCACGTCGCGCTCACGGTCCGCCGCGGGGGCGCGACGCGCTCCATGCTGGTGACGCTGGGCACCCGCCCGTCCGCGGCATCCTGACACGGCGCGCGGCGCGGCGCGCTCGGTGGTGACGTCGAGGATCTGCTCCGTGCGCACCTCGGCGTCATGCGACCATGCGATATCCGGGTAGGGTGACGCGTCGAGAACAAACCGGACCGCGAGGAGCGGAGAGACCACCCCATGCACCCCGTCGCGCTCGCCGAGACCGTCGCTCCGCCGGGAGCGATCGTCGCGAGCATCACCCTGCTGTTGCTGGAACCATGGGCTGGGCCCTGGGCCGGCTCCCAACGGCGTCCGGCGCGCGGGCAGATCGGCGGGTGCTCGTGAAGCGCAGGAGCCTGCTCGTCACGGCTGGCCTCGCGGGCACGACGGTCGCGTCCGCCTTCCTCGCCGACGCGGTCGACCGGCGGCGGATAGAGGCCGACCCCGCCAACGCCCTGCTGCACGAAGTCCCGGACGGGCGCGAGGTGACGGTCACCGGCGCCGGCGACACGCCGCTGCACGTCGAGCTCTACGGGCCCGAGGACGCACCGCCCGTGGTGCTCGTGCACGGCTGGACCTGCGCGCTGCGCTTCTGGCGCCTGCAGGTGCAGGATCTCATGGCCGACCACCGCGTGATCGCCTACGACCTGCGCGGGCACGGGCGCAGCGGGGCGCCCGAGGACGGCGACTGGTCGCTGGACACGTTCGCCGACGACCTCGAGGCGATCTTCGACGCGTGCGTGCCCGACGGGCGCCGGGCGCTGCTCGCCGGCCACTCGCTCGGAGCGATGACGATCGCCGCCTGGGCGGGCCGCCACCGCACGGCGGTGCGCCGTCGCGCTGCCGCGGTCGCCCTCATCAACACCGGCCTTGGGGACCTGATCAGCGAGTCGCTGCTCGTCCGCACGCCGGACGCGCTGGGCAGCGTGCGCCAGCTGATCGGCAGCTCGGCGCTCGGCGTCGGCGTGCCGCTGCCGAGCCGGCCGGACCCGCTCACCCATCGCATCCTGCGCTACATCACGCTGTCGCCGTCCGCCAGCCCGGCGCAGGTCCGCTTCTGCGAGGAGATGGTCCTGTCCTGCGAGACGCGCGTGCGCGCCGGCTGCGGCCGGGAGCTCAGCCGCCTGGCCTTGCTGGACCGCGTCGAGAACCTGGACGTCCCGACGCTCGTGATCGCGGGGGAGCGCGACCTGATGACGCCGCCGTCGCACGCGCACCGGCTGGCCGAGGCGCTGCCGGAATGCACGGGCGTCCTCGAGCTCGCCGGCTGCGGGCACATGGGGCCGATCGAGCGCGCGCCGGAGGTCACCGCCGCGCTGCGCGAGCTGTGCGCCAAGTACCTGACCTCGGAGGCCCCGGCATAAGCGAGGCCGTCGACGCGGCTGCACCGGCGCGATCGCGTGCACCTGCCCCCCGCTGAACGAGGGTAAACGCACAGGACCCCCGACGGAACGAGCGGTTCCGACCCACGGGTGGTACTCAACTACCCCGATAGCTCACCCATACCCAACCCGTTGGTCCCCCGAGATCCTCCCCCCAAGATCGTCCCTCGGGGAGGAGTTGCCGGGCGACCAGAACACCGATCATGTCAGTACGAGGCAAGCAGGCAGAACCGCTTCCTCACAGACTTCCGGGACGGACATGGGGTACGGACACCGGAGAACACCGATCGAGCGCCTGGCGGGGCGCTCGATCTCTTTAACGGACGCCGTGCCCAACGCCGCCTGGACCGGCCGGGGCAGCGTTCTCCCCACATCCAGACGATGGTCGCGCGTGTCTTACCGCGCATATGCGAGCGCAAGCGCGCATATGCGCGGATCTACGTTACTCTTCCAGATGTGGATGTGGCCGCCCCCTATCGGGTGTTCTCTCGCGATCTCGACGTGCGGGTCATGATCGACCTCGCTGGGATCGACACGCCCCTATCCGGTCGCGAGGTCGCCAGCCGAATCGGCGCCTCCGAGGCCGGGGTCCGCGAGGCCCTCGACAGGCTGGTCATCAGCGGCGTCGTGCTGCGTACACCGGTCGGGCGGTCGTACGCGCACAGTCTCAATCGCGAACACGTGGCAACGCCCGCCATCGAGGCAATGCGCGCCATGCGGCGTTCGGTCATCGACGCTGGGCGAGAGATCATCGGCCGCTGGGCCATCGCCCCGGTGCACGCGTCGTTCTTCGGATCCTTCGCCCGCCGTGACGGTGACACCTCGAGCGACTTGGACATTCTGCTAGTCCATGCGTCAGATCTTCTCCACGACGAGGGGCGGGTCGATCGCTGGGAGGAACAAGTTGCCGAGCTCGAAGGCCTCGCTCGCCTGACGGGCAACCGGCTGCAGGTACTGGATCTTCCCGAGACGACGTTGCTCGAGCCCACGGCCGAGGAGGAGGCGACCCTCGCCAGCATCGCGTCGGACGAGGTTGCCCTGACCGAAGCCCGCCTGGAAGCTCTGATGCGCCGTCCCCGCGTCTCGCGATGACGGCCATCAAGGCCAGGACCCAGGCGTGCAACGTCGCCAAGGCGCGCAAGAGGCTCGCCGATGCTCGTGCGTACCTCGAGACCGCCGCCGTCATCAGCAGCGACGACTCCGGTGCTCTCGGTGGGGTGCGGGCGGCGCTGGCGGTGCTCGCGGGGATCGCTGCCGCCGACGCGGCAACGTGTGCGACACTCAGGCTGCGTTCGCGCAGCGAGAACCACAAGGACGCGGTCGCAGTCGTAAAGCGCATCGTCCACCCTGACGCGAACGCGGCGGCCAACGCGCTCGCGCGTCTCATCGACATCAAGGACGCCGCGCACTACGGGTTCGATACGCTCAATGCCCAGAAGCGTGCTGCGGCCGTGAGGCATGCCGAGCGGATGCTCGCCCTGGCCGAGGACATCCTCAGCGCCTGACTCGCACGGCGTAACATCCGCATCTGACCGCATGAACCAAGGACGCTTAGTGCTGCGGGTCGTAAGTTCGGTTCTGGTCATGCGGTGGCCGCGTTTTGGTGTGCTTGGCGGTCGGCGAGTCGCGTGAGTCGGTCGTTGAGCTTGTCGCGGGTGAACTTCACGCAGTCGCCGGGATGCAGCAGCCTGCCTTTTCCCAGCGGCCAGCGTACCGGCCGCGGACATCGGTGCGGCCGATAGGCCGATGGTGGGAAGGCCCGCCCGCCGCATCTACAGAGATGTACGAGAAGCTCCTGGCAAGTGCTTCGCGCTTCGCGAGGAGTTGCGATCCAGTCATCTCGTTGATTCCAATCTTGATGGTGGCACTGAGACGCAAGGGGTGGAGGGGTGGGGACGCTGCCTCTCCTGACGGAATCAGGGCTCGGTCCCCCGGCAGGAGAGGCGGCGTTCCCACCCCGGCCCCCGGCCCGGGGAATGCCTACTTCAGCTCGGCAGAGGTCTTCTTGAGCAGCAGCCGGGCGATGATGAGCAGCTGGATCTGCTGGGTGCCCTCGAAGATGTCGAGGATCTTCGCGTCGCGGGCCCACTTCTCCAAGAGCTCGGTCTCGGCGTAGCCGGCCGAGCCGCACAGGGCGATGCAGCGCAGGCAGACGTCCGTGCCCATGCGGCCCGCCTTGGCCTTGGCCATGGAGGCCTGCAGCGAGTTGGGCCTGCGGTTGTCGGCCATCCAGCACGCCTGCAGGGTCAGCAGCCGCGCGGCCTCGTAGTCGGCCTGCATGTCCAGCAACTCGGCGGCCGCGGCGGACTGGGTGGCCGCGGGCGCGTCCGGGTCGACCTCGACGCCGGCCGCCGCGAGCACGTCGCGCGTGTGCTCGAGCGCGGCGCGCGCGACGCCGATCGCCAGGGCGGCGACCAGGGGGCGGGTGTTGTCGAAGGTCCGCATGACCCCCGCGAAGCCGCCCTTGGGCGCGATCGCGGGGTCGCCGAGCAGGTCGGCCTTCGACACGCGGCAGTCCTCGAGCGAGAACGCCGCGGTGTCGGAGGCGCGGATGCCGAGCTTGTCCTCGACGCGGATGAGCTTCATGCCCGGGTTCGAGCGCTCGACCACGAACGACTTGATCGCGGCGCGGCCCTGGCTCCGGTCCAGGGTCGCCCAGACCACGACGAGGTCGGCGCGCTCGCCGGCGGTGACGTAGATCTTCTCGCCGTTGAGCACGTACTCATCGCCGTCCAGGACGGCGGTGGTGCGGATCGCGGCGGAGTCCGAGCCCGCCTCGGGCTCGGTGATCGCCATCGCCGCCCAGCGTCCTCCGAAGCGCTCGAGCTGCGCATCGTCGGCGACGGCGCCGATCGCCGAGTTGCCCAGCCCCTGGCCCGGCATCGACAGCAGCAGCCCGACGTCGCCCCAGCACAGCTCCATGATCGACAGCGCGGATGCGAGGTTCCCGCCGTTGCGCATGCCGTCCGGCGCGGCGCCGTTGCTCTCGGACCCGTTGCTCTTGGCCTCGCGCCCGGCCGCGGCGCCCGCGCCGCCCGCTCCACCGCCGTCGCTCATCCCCTGGATCAGGGCCGCAAGGAAGTCGAGCTCCTTGGGGTAGGTGTGCTCCTCGCGGTCGTACTTGCGCGAGACGGGGCGCAGGACGCCCTGGGCGACCTGCTGCGCCTGGGCGATCAGCGGCCTGAACTTCCTCGGGACCTCGAGGTTGATCATACGAGCAGGCCTCCTTCCATGACGCCGGTGGCTCGCAGGTCGCGGAACCAGCGCTCGACCGGGTACTCCTTGACGTAGCCGTGGCCGCCGAGCAGCTGGACGCCCTGCGAGCCGATGTCCACGCCCTTGGTGACGCACAGGCGGCGCGCGATCGCCGCCTCGTAGGCGAATGGCTTTCCCTGGTCGGCGAGGCTCGCGGCGCGCCAGGTGGTCAGGCGCATGCCCTCGAGCTCGATCGCGATGTCCGACACGGCGAAGGCGACGGCCTGGCGATGGCTGATCGGCTCGCCGAAGGCGCGGCGCTCGTTGACGTAGGGGATCACGTGGTCGAGCACGGCCTGCGCGGTGCCGACGGCCAGCGCGCACCAGGCGAGCCGGGAGCGGTGGACGCATTCCGCGTAGACCGCGGGGTCGGCGTCGCCGAGCAGGGCGAGGCCGGGGAGCTCGACGTCCTCGAGGACCAGGCGCGCGGTCGCGGCGGCGCGGATGCCCATGGCGGGCTCGGCCTCGGTGAAGACGCCCTTGACGGCGGACTCGACGACGAACAGCGCGGGGCCCTGCCCCTCGAGCTGCGCGGCGACGACGAACAGCTCGGCGCGCGCGGCGGTCGGAACCAGCGCCTTGACGCCGCTGAGCACGAAGCCGCCGCCGTCCCGCCGCGCCGTCGTCTGCAGGGCGAAGGGGTCGAATAGCGGCCGCGGCTCGAGGATCGCCAGCGCGGCGGCCGGGACGTCGTCGCCGACGAAGGGCGGCAGGTAGGCGGACTGCTGGTCGGCGTCGCCCCACAGCGCGAGCGCGCTGCTGACGCCGGCCGGGGCGAGGATGGCGGTGGCGAGGCCCATGTCGCCGTGCGCGAGCGCCTCGGCCACGAGGACGGCGGTGACCGTCGAGCGCTCCGTGACGGCGCCACCGAGCTCCTCGGGCACGCCGAGCATCGTGAGGCCGAGCTCCGCCGCCTGCCTGACGAGCGCCTCCGGCGCCTCGCAGGCCGCGTCGGCGGCCTGGGCGACCGGGCGCAGCTGCTCGCGGCCAAATTCCTTAAACGTGTCGCGCAGCATCCGCTGCTCGTCGTCGGGCAGCAGGGAGAAGACGCCGGAGCTCGCCGCCGTCGAGAGGCGAGCGGGGCGCCCGAGCCGCGCCGCCGCGGAGAAGGTCCGGCCGGCGGTGCCTGCCGCCCGGGCGCCGTTGCGGCTGGCCTGGTAGAGCAACCGCTCGGCCGGCTTGCGCAGGCCGAGACGGTCCACCAGCTCGAGACCGGCCAGGGAGTTGAGGGCCTTGAAGCCGAGGCCCATGCCGCGATCCGCCACGCTCATGCAGCGGATATTACTCGATAGTCAGTTAGCGCCGGTCAGACCCGCCTGGTCGTTGAGGCCGCGGATCGCGGCTGCGAGGGCGACAGGTCCCGAGAGAACGAACGCGGCCTCGCCTGCCGCCGCGTTCTGTTCGGTGGCGAAGGTCTCCAGCATGTGATCTCGCCAGCGTGTGCCGAATGCCGTCTCGATCGCAGGATCGCCGAGTACCCCGTCGGTCAGCCATGCCCGGTACTTGGGGAGCCTGGCCACCGTTTCCGTCCATGGCCAGGAGGCGCGGTCCCTGGGACGGATCGAGCGTGACCACGCGGCGAGCCGGCGGACGCGCTGCGGAACCCCGCGACGCTGCACAGGGGCCTGCAGATCGGGCATCAGAGGACCGGCGGAACGCAGGAAGTAGCGGTGAATCCGTCCGTGAGCCGATCCTCGACCGGCAGGGCGGCCAGCCGCGCCATGACCGTGGGATCGGCGAAGGCAGCGACCGTGCTCGCGCCATGACGACCCAGCATCCCCCGCCCCCAGCGGGTGAGGCGCTGCTCGCCGTAGAGGACATCGAGCAGCGCCCACCCTTCGACGCCGGCTTCCGCGATCTCCGTGAGCATCGCGCGCACGTGGTCTCGGAGCATCGCTTGCACCTCTCCCGGCGTATCGCGCAGGGTGCGGTCAGGGCGAAACGAGGCCACGACACGATCGAGATCCGGATCTTCGTGGTTGCGTCCTATGGCTCGCCACCAGAACGCGCGACCGACCTCGCCGGCGCCACCGGTGAGAAAACAGGACATCCCGCTGGGCCACACGATCGTCCCGAATGGAGTCATCCGACCCAGACCCTCGGTCCAGCGCACCTCCGCGTCGATGTGCGCCAGGCCCGTGTCCTCGTCATGCCAGCCGGGCTCGAGCGTCTCGTGCGCGAGGCCAAGGTTGTTCGCGATGGCGCGACCGCCCTCCGCGTCGGCAGGCGCGTGGGCCCACGTGAAGGCGCGGACGTCGAGGCCGAGTCGCGCTGCGGCGACCGCGGCGACGCGGCTGTCAAGACCCGCCGTCAGTCCGAGCCAAGGCGCGGTCTCGTGGCGCAAGCGGGCATCGAGCGAGCGCAGCAGAGCCTCCTCCGCTTCACTTGCGGCCAGGCCGGCATCGCACGTTGCCCAGCGTTCGGCCATCGGCCAGTAGCAGTGCTCGTCCGTCTCGCCCCGACCGACCTCGATGCAGGTTGCGGGCGGGACGGCTCGGACACCCCGGATCAAGCAGTGCGAGCCGCCGACGAACCCGAGCGCCAACAGCTCAGGAAGGACCGTCGCGTCGATCTCGGCCCTCCCGAGTGCCAGGTATCCGGCGGCGACGGCGTGCGTCGACCAGACTCGTCCCCAAGGCCCCGCTGCGGCGTAGAGGCTCGTCGGACCACTCGGGCCGGTGACGATGCGGCTTCGCCCCGTCCGCCAGGCCGCAAGCAGGCCGTTGTGCATGGCGCGAAGCCTGCGGTCGTCAGCGGTCAGTAACGCGTCCGCTTGCTCGAGCCCGGCGGGGGGGCGCTCGAGCCACCATGTGCTCGTACCGGGGGGGGGGGGGACTCGACCCGATGGTGCCCGCCTCTACGAACGCGTCCTCGAACGCGTGGCGCCCGCCAGCCTCGATTCCCACTGCCGCATAGAAGCCTGCCAAGGCGTCGAGGCGCACGCGAAACCCCGTCGGGTCAAACGCGGGTCCGCGCTCCGCGAAATACAGACACCCCGAGCTCATGCCCCGCCCACGCGGTGGGCTGTACCGGAATCGACGGGGCTCGAGAGCAGTTAGACCCTCCGCGCGCCCACGTAGTGCGACCCCCAGTAGCCCGAGAAGATGGAGTGCTCCATCACGCCGTGGGTGGTGGTGGAGATCGCGGTCGTCGCGCTGGTCGCGATTCCCACGTGCGACGCGCCGCCGCCGGCTGTGTCGAAGAACACGAGGTCGCCGGCCTGGATGCTGCGCTTCGAGACGGGCGAGCCGACCGCGTACTGGTCGTAGCTCGTGCGCGGGAGCTTCACGCCCGCCTGCCTGAAGGCCCACATCGTCAGGCCGGAGCAGTCGAAGCCGGCCTTCGTGGTGCCCGCGGAGGCGTACGGCACGCCGATCGCCGACTGCGCGGCCGCGACGGCGCTCGACCCGGACGGTGCGGGCGTGCTCTGTGGGGCCGGCGCGGCGCTGGGATCGACGCCGAGCGCCTGCAGCAGCTCCGGACCCGGCTGCCCGTCGACGGCCAGGCCGTGGGCGGACTGGTAGCGCTTGATCGCACGCCGGGTCTGCGGGCCGAGCTGGCCGTCGGCGGTGACGCCGAGGGCGCGCTGCAGGGCCTTGGTCGCGGCGCGATCGAGCGATGTCGCGGGCGCGGGGGCCCCCTGCTCGGTGGTCCTCGTCCGCGAGCGCTTGGTCGACGAGGAGCGCAGCTTCAGCGCGGCGGTGGTCTGCGGCCCGACGTGCCCCGTCGGCTCGATGCCGTGGTTGCGCTGGTAGCGGCGGACCGCCCGCTCGGTCTGCGGGCCGAAGATGCCGTCCGCCGCGATGCCCAGCGCGCTCTGCAGGCTGACCACGTCGGGGCCGCGCGAGCCGCGGTCGAGGTTGAGGTCGGCGGCGCGCGGGCCGGCGGCGGCGGGCTCGGCGCCGAGCCCGCCCGCGACCGCCGAGCCCGTCACGACGACGGCGGCGAGGACGCTGCCGACGCGGGCGGTGCCCAGGTCCCCGACGCGCGAGCGGCGGCAGGCGCGGCGCCGCTGCGAGCGCTGGAGGGAGTGGTCGCAGTGCTCGGGCGCCCCGAGATCACGGCGGCCGGGAGGCTCGGCCAGAACGGCCCAGGCATCGTCCACGGCGGGTATGAAGGCAGTGTTGGTCACGCTCGGCAACGCGCGGTCCTCGCTTCGGTCCTCGGGGTTTTCCGTTTGCCTACGAGGTGAGCTGACGGGCTCGTGCCGGACGCACTACGCCACACGTGTGGCGATTCGCCCCAGGGCCGGTACAGACCGGCCCGGGTGGTTCCCCCGCTCCCGCCGTCTCAGAGACGACGGGACTCGGCTTTCGGGGCAACATAACACCGAGCTCGGCGGGACGATGCGGGCATCTGCGCGAAGATGTCGTTCATGCCGCGGATCGCCCTCGTCACCGGCGCCTCCGGCGGGATCGGCTCGGCCGCGGCCCGCCGCCTGTCGCGGGACGGCTTCCACGTCGTCCTGGTCGCCCGGCGGGAGGAGCGCCTCGCAGAGCTCGCGGCCGAGCTGGCAGACGCGACCGCGCTCGCGGCCGACCTCGTCGCCGACGACGCCCCCGCGCGGGTGCGCGACGCCGTGCTGGCGCAGCACGGCCGCCTGGACCTGCTCGTCAACAACGCCGGCGCCGGCTGGCGCGGGCGCTTCACCGACCAGGGCTACGCGGGCGTGAAGCGCCACATGGACCTCAACTTCGCCGCGCCGGTGCGCCTCACCGAGGCGCTGCTGCCGCTGCTGCGCGCCGCGGCGCCGAGCGCGATCGTCAACGTCGCGAGCGTCGCCGGGCGCATCGGGCGGCCGAACTCCGGCGCCTACTCGGCGAGCAAGTTCGCGCTTATCGGCTGGAGCGACTCGCTGGCCCTGGAGGAGCGCGCCCACGGCGTCCACGTCGGCCTCGTGCTGCCCGGCTTCGTCGCGACGGAGGGCTTCCCCCAGCGCGAGCTCGTCGACCGGGCGTTCACGCGCTGGATCGTCTCCACGCCCGACAAGGTCGCCGATGCGATCGCCGACGCGGCCGGCGGCAAGGCCGAGCGCTACGTCCCGCGGGCCTACGCGACGATTCCCGCCCTGCGCGTGCTGGCTCCGCGCCTCGTCGCGCGCGCCAGCGGGGGGAAGGCCTTCACGCCCAGCACGGCCGGCGACGCTGCGACGAGCGGTCCGGTGGACACGGACCCTCCGGCCGCCTAGGAGCCCACGAGAACATCCTGTCCGGCCTGATCGCCGCCGTCACGGGCACCGTGCCGATGCCGATCCGGCAGACGGGCCGCGGTTCGAGCCTCATGACATCGCGGCGACCGCGCCGGCCAGCCGCGCACAGGCGTCCCACAACTCCTGACGCGTCGCGGCGGAGTCCTCGCCGGCGCCGATCAGGTAGTGCGTGGGACGTGTCCGCCGGTCGTGCCAGAAGCCGCCCGTGCTCTGCGCCGGCTCAGGCGCACCGCCGAGCCAGACGATCGTGTCCGCTCCCTGCTCCGGCGTGCGGATGATCGGCCGCGTCAACGCACGGAAGGCCGGCATCCAGTTCCGGACGCCCTTCGTGTCGGCCCAGCCCGGATGCATGGCGTGCACGACGACGCCGCTGCCCTCGAGCTTCTCGGCCCACTGCTCGGTGATCACCACCTGCTCGCGCTTGGTGCGCGCGTAGATCCTCTTGGGGCCGTACCTCGACTGCTCGGACTGCAGGTCTCCGTCGGGGATCGACTGGTAGTACATCCCACCGGAGGACACGTTGATCACGCGCGCCGGCGCGCTCAGGCGCAGGAGACCGCCGAGCTCGTCGATCAGCACCCACGGAGCCAGCACCTGCGTCGCGAACGTGAGCTCGACCCCGTCGTCGGAGCGCTCGCGCTCGTCGGGCATCACGCCCGCGTTGTTGACCAGGACGTCGAGGCGCTCCTCGTCGGCCTGGAAACGCTCGGCGAACGCGCGCAGGGCCCGCAGGCTCGATACGTCGCAGGCCACGGGTCGGACGTCGGCGCGCGGGACGCGGCGCACAACCTCTTCCGCCGCCCCAGCGGCGCGCTCGTCGTCGCGGGCCAGCGCGCGGACGCTCGCGCCGAGCCGCGCGTAGCCCTCCGCCGCGGCCAGGCCGAGCCCGGAGGCCGCACCGGTGATGAGGACGACCTTGCCGTCCATACGGGGCGGATCGGCGGGCCAGCCGGGCAGCCGGCGGCGGAGAAGCAGCCCGACGTTTCCGTAGCCCAGGGCGACGGTGCGGTCCAGGAGCAGGTCGATCGAGAGGGCGAGGTTCATGGCGATCCACTAACCGCATGACGCCGGATCGACACCTGTCCTGGCGCACCAAGCCGAGTCGCTACACCAGCCGCACGATCGCGACGGCGCCGACGACGACGATGATCGCCCGCAGGGCGACGGGTGGCAGCCGGCGTCCGTAGTGCGCGCCGATCTGGCCGCCGACGACGGAGCCGGCCGCGATCAGCGCCACGGGCTCCCACGCGACGTGCGCCTCGACCACGAAGACCGCGCCCGCCACGGCGTTGACGATCAGGGCGAGCACGTTCTTGAGAGCGTTGACGCGCTGGAGGTCCTCGGGGAGCGTGAGACCGAGGATGGAGAGCAGCAGGATCCCCTGGGCCGCGCCGAAGTAGCCGCCGTAGACGCCGGCGAGATAGACGCCGGCCGCGGTGATCGGGCCGCCGTGGGTCCGGCGATCCTCGCGGCGCGTGGTCAGGCGCGCGGAGAGCCTGGGCTGCAGCACGATGCCGACGAGCGCGATCACGATGAAGACCGGGACGATGGCCTGGAAGTAGGAGGCGGGGAGCACGAGCAGCGCGACCGCGCCCGTGATGCCGCCCAGCAGCGAGGCGCTGCCGAGGCGCACGATGCGCGGGCGCTGGCCGGCGAGCTCGCGCCGGTAGCCGATCGCTCCCGAGATCGACCCGGGGACAAGGCCGATCGTGTTCGAGACGTTCGCGGTCACGGGCGCGTAGCCGACCGAGAGCAGGATGGGGAAGGTGATCAGCGTGCCGCTGCCCACGACCGTGTTGATCGTCCCGGCCGCGACGCCCGCGAGCAGGACGGCGAGCGCCTCGAGAAGGGTCACGGCCCGGCGCTCAAGCCAGGTGCCGCGTGATCGTCGACCGCGTCGCCGGGTCGCACATGACGACGGGGCGGCCGTCCGCCGGTCCCTGCGTGATGGCGGCGAGCCGCCCGGACGGCAGCTCGAACTCCAGCTCCTCCATGGAGCGGGACGTTATACGCCGACGGGCCTTCCGAGGCGCTTCCCGAGGCCCTTTCGGGGCTCGGCGCGGACGTCGCGCACCTCGAGCTGGGCGGTGCCGGAGTAGGGTCGGCCGGTGTCGTTCCGCGCCGGTCCGGCCGGCGGGGGGCGTGGAACGGCCCGCCCCTACGCTGGCGCGCTTGCCGCGCCTCGCCGTCGACGTCTCCTCGCTGCGCGAGTCGCGCGACCTGCGGCTGCTCGTCGCCGGCACCTTCGTCACGGGCATGGGGACGCAGGCCGCGCTGGTGGCGCTTCCGTTTCAGCTCTACACGCAGACGGGCTCGGCCTTCTTGACCGGCCTGCTCGGCGCGGTGGAGCTGGTGCCGCTGGTGACGCTCGCCCTGGTCGGCGGCGCGATCGCCGACCGCTATGACCGTCGCAAGGTGCTGCTGCTCGACCAGATCGCGCTGGTGGCGTGCTCGGCGGCGCTGGCCGCCGGCGCGTTGGGCGGGGAGACGCCCGTCCCGCTGCTCTACGTCCTCGGCGGGCTGCTCGCCGGGTTCGGGGCGATCCAGAACGTCACGCGCTCGTCGATCGTCCCGAACCTCGTCCGGCCGGAGAAGCTGCGCTCGGCGCTCGCGCTGAACTTCGGGCTCGCCCAGCTCACGCTCGTGATCGGGCCGGGGGTCGGCGGCCTGGTGATCGCCGCCGCCGGCGTCGGCTGGGCCTACGCGATCGACGCGGCCTCCTGTGGCGCGCTGGTCTGGGCGCTCGTGACGATGGCGCCGCAGGTGCCGCAGAACACCGAGCTCGACCTCGGCATCCGGCGCTCGATCGTCGACGGGCTGCGCTTCGTGCGCTCCAACGACGCCCTGCTGGGCTCGTTCGCCATCGACCTGCTGGCGATGACCTTCGGGATGCCGCGCGCGCTGTTCCCCGTGCTCGCGGTGAGCGTCTACGGCGCGGGCGCCGCCGGCACGGGGCTGCTGTTCGCGGCCGTGTCGGCGGGTGCGACGGTCGCGGCGCTCACGACGGGGTGGCTCGAGCACGCGCGCCGGCTCGGCCGCATCGTCATCTGCGCCGTCGTCGCGTGGGGCCTGGCCATCGCGGCGGCCGGTCTCGCCGGCTCGCTGTGGCTCGCGGCCGTCATGCTCGCCGTCGCCGGCGCCGCAGACAGCGTGTCCGCCGTCTGCCGCTCGACGATCAACCAGACAGTGACGCCGGACGCGATGCGCGGCCGCATGTCCTCGGTCTACAGCCTCGTCGTCACCAGCGGGCCGCGGCTGGGCGACGTCGAGGCGGGCGCCGTCGCGGGCCTCGCGGGCGCGCGCTTCTCGGTCGTCTCCGGGGGCCTGGCCTGCGTCGCGGGCGTCGCCCTGGTCATGGTCGCCTTCCCGGCGCTGCTGCGCTACGACGTCGAGGAGGCGCTCGCCGGGTGAGCCGTCGCGGGGACCCGGTCCGGCGCGGTATCCCGGGTGAGGCTCGCAGCCTCAGATCAGGTGGGCAGCCCGCCGGCCCCGACGAGGCTCGCGGGGGCGGACCCGTCGGTTCCCGGCTCCGAAGCCTCGACCAGGGGCAGCGTGAAGTGAAACGTCGCCCCCGCGCCGGGGCGGCCCTCGGCCCAGATGCGGCCGCCGTGCTGGTCGACGATCTTCTGGCAGACGGCGAGCCCGATGCCCGTCCCCTCGAAGCGGTCGGCGGAGTGCAGCCGCTGGAAGGGGCGGAAGATCAGCTCGGCCTGGCCCGGGGCGAAGCCGATGCCGTGGTCGCGGACAGTGACGTGCGCCTCGGCGCCGTCGACCGTCGCGCCGACCTCGACCCGCGGCGCGCCGCCCTCGGTGAACTTGATCGCGTTGGTGAGCAGGTTCTGCAGCAGCTGGCGCAGGCGCGCCGCGTCGCCGAGCACGCACGGCAGCCTGGAGGCGGCGACCTCCGCCTGCGCGTCGCGCAGCGGCCCGGCCAGGCCGGCGAGCGCCTCGCGCAGGACGCCGTCGAGGTCGACCCGCTCCTGCCGGCCGGCGTGGCGCTCCAGGCGCGCATAGGCGAGCAGCTCGCGCACGAGCCGGCGCATGCCGGCCGCGCCGTCGCGGATGTGCTCGGCCAGCACGCGCGCCTCGTCGTCGTCGGCGAGCCGCTGCGCGAGCAGCCCGGCGTACATGCCGATGGTGACGAGCGGGCCCTGCAGATCGTGCGAGGTCACCGACGCGTAGTCCTCGAGCTCGCGGTTGGAGCGCTCGAGGTCCGCGGCGCGCCGGGCGAGCTCCTCGCCCGATCGCTCCAGCGACTCGGCCATCGCGTTGAAGGCGCGGGCGAGGTCGCCGAGCTCGTCGGCGCGGTCGTCGGGCACGCGCGCGCTGAGGTCGCCGCGGGCGACGGTCTCCGTTGCCGAGGCGACGCGGCGCAGCGGACGCAGGACGTTGCGCCTCAGCAGCCACGCGAGCAGGCCGCTGAGGGTCACGAGGAGCCCGATGCCGACGATCCCTAGGTCGACGGCGACGTCGGACCGGCGGTCTGCGCTCTTCTCCTTCGCCGAGGCCGCCGCGCGAGCCCGCGTGAACATGTCCTGGAAGGCCGCGCGGATCCGGTTGACCCGGCGCCGGCCCGTCTGGTCGGGCAGGAGGGCCCTGCCGATCTTGGGGCTCTCGCGGGTCGTCTCGAGCAGCGGCAGTGCCCACAGGCCGATGTAGTCGTTGATCTGCGTCGACACCTTGCGCACGTCGCCGCGCAGTTGCTCGTCGCCGTGGGCCAGCTGCTGGAGCCTGCGCACCTGCTGCGGATACGCCCTTCGGGCGGCGCTGAAGGGCGCCAGGTCGGGCTCGCGACCGGTGGCCACGAATCCCCGCAGCCCGTTCTCGAGTGCGATCACCGAGCGCTCGAGCTCGGTGCCGACCGTGACCGCCTGCTGCGCGCGCAGGGCGGAGCGGCTCGCGGCGCGCAGGGAGCCGATGGCGACCACGAGCAGCGTGAAGCCGGCCGTGAGCAGCACGGCGAACGCGGCGGTGATCGCCAACGTGCGCGCGGTCAGGCTGTGGCGAGCCCAGTTCAACCCACTGCGGAACGTACCTGAGAAGCGGGCTTCCGCGAAGATCGTAGGGTTCGCGACCGTGTCGGCGCCGCGCTGGTCTCGCCTGCTGGTCGCGCTGCAGCTCGCGGCGCTCGTCGTCGTGGGCGCCGCGACCGCGGCGCGCTTTCACATCTTCAGCCCGACCGACGAGAAGCAGCACTACGACTACGTCCAGTCGATCGCCGAGCGCCACCGGCTTCCGCTGATCTCCGAGCTCGTGAGTCCCCAGACGCAGGCCATCGCCCTCAACACCTGGCCGCGGCCGGCGCCGGCGAACGCCGTCGACCTCTCCGGCCACGCCTACGAGGCCTTCCAGCCGCCGCTGTACTACGCCGTCGCCGCGCCCGCCTTCGCCGTCGCGGGCGACCACCGCGCCAAGGTCGAGGTCGTCCGCTTCTTCGACCTCGCGCTGGTGCTCGTGGGCGCCGGGCTGCTGTGGGTGCTCGCGCGGGCAGTCGCGCCGGACCGCCCGCGGCTCGCGTACGCGGGCGCGCTCGTCGTCCTGCTGTGGCCGGGGGTGGTCGTGCGCGCGGTGACCATCTCCCCGACGAGCCTCGAGCTGGTCGCGGTGACGGCGCTGCTGTTGGCGCTGTGGCGCCTGCGGGCGGGGGCCGGACGCCGCTGGGCCGTGGCCGCCGGGGTGCTGCTCGGCGCCTGCCTGCTCACGCGCTCGACGCTCGTGTACCTCGCGCCGCTGTTCGTGGTGGTGGTCGGCCTGGCCTGGCGCGCCCGCCGCGACCACGTGGCCGCCGCCCTGGCGCTCGTGCTCCCGGTGCTCATGCTCGCGCCGTGGCTGGCCTTCAACCACGCGCACTACGGGACTCCGACCGCGACCGATCAGGCCCGCGCGCAGCAGCGGCCCGTGGTCAACCCGACGGACAAGCGGTACGCCGCATCCGACGCGGTCCGCTACACGCGGCGCCTGTTCGACAGCGTGCTCGCGACCGAGCAGGGCGGCCAGCTCGGCGTGTGGTGGGTGCGCGCCGCGGCGACCGTGCTCGCCGCGGCGCTGTTCGGGGCGTGGCTGATCCTCGCGCTCACCCGCCGCCGGGAGGCGGCCCTGTGGTTCTTCGGCGTCCCCGTGCTGCTCGGCTACGCGCTGATGGTCTACATCCTGCTCGGCGCGAACTGGCCCAGCTTCAACCTGCGCTACCTGTACCCCGCGCTCCCCGCGCTGGGCCTCGCGGTGGCGGGCGCGGTGCCGTCCGCACGGCGCGCGTGGTGGGGCGTGGCCGCGTGCACCGCCCTGGCGATCGCCCTATGGATCGACATGGCCGGTGCCTTCTACTTCACCCAGATCGGGAACCGGCTCGGCATATAGGGACGTGGACGTGCCGCGGACCCTGCCACACTCCCGGCGCATGGGGGAAGAGGTCGCCGCGAGGACCTTCAGCCGCGAGGATCGCCAGCGCTACCGCAGCAAGGTCAAGCGCTGCCTGGACGTCTTCGCGCGCATGCTCTCCGACGCGCGCTTCGACGCCGACCACCGCTCGATCGGCCTGGAGATCGAGCTCCACCTCACCGACGACGACGGCCGGCCCGCGATGCGCAACGCGGCCGTGCTCGAGGCGATCGCCGACCCGGACTTCCAGACCGAGCTGGGCCAGTTCAACGTCGAGATCAACATCCCGCCGCGGCTGCTGTCCCCGGAGGTCTTCGCCGAGCTCGAGGCGACGATCCGCGCGGACCTCAACGAGGCCGAGGGCAAGGCTCGCCGCGCCGGCGGCCGGATGGTGATGATCGGGATCCTCCCGACCGTCGACGAGCAGCACATGGGCGCCGAGGGCTTCTCGGACAACCCGCGCTACGCCCTGCTCAACGAGCAGATCTTCGCCGCGCGCGGGGAGGATCTGCACATCGCCATCAACGGGGTCGAGCGGCTGTCGACCTACGCCGACACGATCCTGCCCGAGGCCGCCTGCACCAGCGTCCAGCTGCACCAGCAGGTCGACCCGAGCACCTTCGCCGCGCACTGGAACGCCGCCCAGGCGATCGCCGGCATCCAGCTCGCGGTCGGCGCCAACTCGCCGTTTCTGTTCGGCCGCGAGCTCTGGCGCGAGACGCGCATCGCCCTCTTCGAGCAGGCCACCGACACGCGCCCGGAGGAGCTCAAGGCCCAGGGCGTGCGCCCGCGCGTCTGGTTCGGCGAGCGCTGGATCACCGGCATCTTCGACCTCTTCGAGGAGAACGTCCGCTACTTCCCGGGGCTGCTCCCGCTCGTCGGCGACGAGGAGCCGGAGGCGCTGCTCGAGCGCGGCGATACCCCGCGGCTGCCCGAGCTGCGCCTGCACAACGGGACGGTCTACCGCTGGAACCGGCCCATCTACGACGTGGTCGAAGGGCGCCCGCACCTGCGCGTGGAGAACCGGATCCTGTCGGCGGGCCCGACCGTCGTCGACATCCTCGCCAACGCCGCCTTCTACTACGGCCTCGTCAAGACGCTCGCCGAGGAGGAGCGCCCGGTCTGGTCCGCCATGAGCTTCTCGGCAGCGGAGGAGAATTTCCACGCGGGCGCGCGTGACGGCCTCGAAGCCCGCGTCTACTGGCCGGGACTGGGCGAGGTCCCCGTGGCCGAGCTCGTTCTGCGGCGGCTGCTTGAGATCGCGGCGGCCGGCCTCGATGCGTGGGGCGTGGATCCCGCCGACCGCGACCGCCTGCTCGGCATCGTCGAGCGGCGCTGCGTGACGGGGTCCAACGGCGCGACCTGGCAGGCGCAGGCCTTCCACCACTTCTACGAGCAGCGGCGGCTCGACCGCGCCGACGCCCTGCGCGAGATGACCCTGGCCTATCGCGAGCACATGCATTCCAACGTGCCCGTGCACGAGTGGACTTAGGGTGCCGGGGCCAGATCGCCACGGAGCCCAGTGGCCGAGGCGGGCCCCGCTCGAACTCCGTCCTCCTGACGGAGGACGCGAAGATCGCCATACGGGAGGACGACGCGCGCATCGCGGCGCGCGATAGTGCTCGCATGGAGGCCGCGGCAACCCCTCTCTCTCTCCGGCTCCGCCGGGCCGCGGCCTTCCCTTCCGCTTCCCAGTCGCGCTTTTCCGCGAGGACCGCCCGCGTGACCCTGGCCGCGGTTTCTCCATGGCGGTGCCCTGCCTGCGTGCGATCTCCCCCGATCGCCGCAGGCAGGGTGCACGCTCTCTGTCTCTGAGTAGCCTGCGCGCCGCGGTGCGCGACCTCGCCTCCCTTACGACGCTGCGGCTCGGCGGTCCCGCCCGCGCGTATGTGCGCGCCGACAGCGACGCCGAGATCGTGGCGGCGGTCCGCGACGCGGACGACCCCGTCCTCGTGCTGGCCGGCGGCTCGAACGTCGTCGCCGCCGACGCGGGCTTCGACGGGACCGTCGTGCACGTCGCGTCGCGCGGCGTGGTCCGCGACGGCACCCGCCTGACCGTCGCCGCCGGGGAGCCCTGGGACGCCGTCGTCGCCCGCTGCGTCGACGAGGGCCTCGCCGGCGTCGAGGCCCTCTCCGGGATCCCGGGCTCGACGGGCGCGACCCCGATCCAGAACGTCGGCGCCTACGGCCAGGAGGTGGCCGAGACGATCGCCGCCGTGCGCGTCTATGACCGCGCCAGCGGGCGCCTCGAGGACCTCGGCCCCGAGGCATGCGCCTTCGGCTACCGCACGAGCGCCTTCAAGTACCGCGACCGCCACGTCGTGTTGTCGGTCACCTACGACCTGCGCGCCGCGGATGTGGGCGAGCCCGTGCGCTACGCCGAGCTGGCGCGGGCGCTGGGAATCGACCTCGGCGGCGTCGCGCCGCTGGCCGACGTGCGCGCGGCGGTGCTCGCGCTGCGCCGCGGCAAGGGCATGGTCGTCGACCCCGCCGACCCGGACTCGGTCAGCGCCGGCTCCTTCTTCACCAACCCGATCCTGTCGCTCGCGGCCTTCGAGGCGCTCGCCGCGCGCGCCCCGGCCGGCGACGGGCCGCCCGCCTGGCCGGAGGCCGAGGGGCGCGTCAAGACCTCGGCGGCGTGGCTGATCGGCCGCGCGGGCTTCGAGCGCGGCTACGGCGCCGGGCCGGCGGGCATCTCGCGCAAGCACGCGCTCGCGCTCGTCAACCGCGGCGGCGCGACCACCGCGCAGCTCGTCGCCCTCGCTCGGGAGATCGCCGCCGGCGTCCGGGACCGCTTCGGCATCGACCTGCGCCCCGAGCCGGTCCTCGTCGGCGTGCAGTGGTGAGGGACGGACGTCCACCTGCCGGCGCCGCCGGCCTGACTCAGGCCCGCAGGACGTGCAGCGTCCCCAGGCCCACGCGGTAGGCGCTGCCCCAGCCATGCAGGCGCAGCTCTGAGCCGCCGGCCTCGACCTCGACGCAGGTGTGCTCGTCGATCGCCAGGCCGGAGGCGACGAGCCCGGCCGCGACCGCGTGGGCTAGGCGGGTGAGCGTGCCCCACTGCGACGCGTGGACGTCGACGGCGAACGGGACGAGCCCGAGGCCCGGGCGGACCTGAACCTCGTCCAGGTCCTCGGAGAAGTCCCGGTCGCAGACCTCGACGCCGCCGAGCCGCCAGCCGCCGACGATCGCCGAGGAGGCAGCGATAGCCGCGCCCGCCGAGAAGCCCGCGTAGACCCCGTCCCACTCCCGCAGCGCGGCGCGGAGCTCCCCCTGGCAGACCACCGACCAGTACGCGGGCGTCAACCCGCCCGCCACGTAGACGCCGGAGACCCCGTCGAGGTCGGCGGGCACGGGCGCCGAGGTCGCGCGCGCGTCCGCGCCGTCGAGGTGCGCGAGCCAGCGGTCGGGCTCGTCGAGGCAGACGCACAACACCGGTCCCGCGCACGCCTCCAGGAAGGGGCGATGCGACGCGGCAACGCCCTCGGGATCGCGGCCGCCGCCGATCAGGAACACGGCCTCAACGTAGTCGCTATCCTGAATCGTCGACCTCGCGCCGGTGCGGGGTTTTCCTTTGCCCGGCGCCGAACACAGGAGTCAGCCTCGATGGCTCGCGGAGATGTACGGATCGCCGTCACCCTCGCATGTGAGGAGTGCAAGCGGCGGAACTACCAGACGAAGAAGTCCAAGCGCAACAACCCGGATCGCATCGGCCTGCGCAAGTACTGCAAGTGGTGCCGGCAGCACACCGGCCATCGCGAGACCCGCTAGGGATCACGGAAGTGGCCCGCGATCGTCAACGCTCGAAGGCGCGTCAGCGTCGGCGTTCGGCCGGCAAGCCCGGCGGCGGCCCCGCGCGCGCTTCGCGGGCGAAGGACATTGGCCTGGACGATCCGACCGTCGACGAGTCCGGGTTGACGGATCCCGCGCCCGCCCCTGACCCGCTCAAGAACGCCGCTCCCGACGTCGATCAGGCCAAGGCCGCCGAGACCGGCGCCGATCGCGGCCCCGCCGGCGAGGAGATCGACGTCGGCGCCGACTACGATGAGCGCGCGCCCAACGAGATCGAGCTCCCCCCGGACCTCCGGCCCAAGCGTCGCGGCCGCGGCCCGGAGGAGGAGTCCGAGGTCGAGCCGGTCGGCCGCAAGGATCGCGGCAAGGTCCTCAGCTTCCTCCGCGCCTGCGTCGACGAGCTGGGTCGCGTGCAGTGGCCGGACCGCAAGCACGTCTTCCAGGCCACCGCGGTGGTGCTCGGCTTCGTCGTCGTCGCTGGCGTCTGGCTCGGTCTGATGGACGCCCTCTGGCAGCCCCTCATCAACGCCCTCCTGTAACGAGACGACATGTTCCGCTGGTACGTCATCAACACCTACTCCGGGCACGAGAACAAGGTCAAGCAGAACCTTGAGCATCGTGTCGTCTCCCTGTCGCAGCAGCGCAGGGTGCGGCAGGTCGTCGTCCCGACCGAGACCGTCCAGGAGCTCAAGGACAACCAGAAGGTCTCCGTCGAGAAGCGCACGATGCCCGGCTACGTGCTCGTCAACATGGAGCTCAACGAGGACTCGTGGTCGCTGGTCAAGAACACGCCGGGCGTCACGGGCTTCGTCGGGGCGACCAACGAGCCGATCCCCTTGACCCAGGTCGAGGTCGACCGGTTGCTGCACCGCGAGGTGGCCGTGCGCGCGCCGAGCCGTGCCCAGTTCACGATCGGGGAGACCGTCAAGGTCATCTCCGGCCCCCTGTCAGACTTCTCCGGCGAGATCGCCGAGATCAACGAGGACGCCGCCAGGCTCAAGGTCCTCGTCTCGATCTTCGGGCGCGAGACCCCGGTCGAGGTCGGCTACGACCAAGTGAAGAAGGTATGAAAAAGGTCCTTACCACCATCAAGCTGCAGGCGCCCGGAGGCCAGGCCTCCCCGGCGCCGCCCGTCGGCCCGGCCCTGGGCCAGCACGGCATCAACATCATGGAGTTCGTCAAGGCGTTCAACGCCGCGACCTCCAACGACATGGGCACGACGATCCCCGTCGTGATCACGGTCTTCGAGGACCGCTCCTTCACGTTCGTGACCAAGACCCCGCCGGCCGCGGTGCTCATCCGCCAGGCCATCGGGATCGAGAAGGGCTCCGGCGAGCCCAACCGCCTCAAGGTCGGCACGATCACGCGCGACCAGCTGCGGGCGAGGGCCGCGGTCCAGCGCGGGGCCCACAACCCGCACGACGGCGCCCCCGCCGCGAAGATAATCGCGGGCCCCC
>JBBSIC010000016.1:0-58624 GCA_038232275.1 Solirubrobacterales bacterium
GACCGTCTCCGCGGCGCCGTTGCTGGACGCCTTCGACGCGGCCTTCTTGGGCGTCGTGCGCGCCTTCGTGGCCGACGTGGGCGCGCGAGTGGCCTTCGGCCGTGCGCTCGTGCTCGCCCGGCCGTTGGACTTGCCCGTGGCGGGCTTGGTCGCCTTGCCGTTCGAGGCGCTCGAACCGTTCGAAGTCGAGCGGCTCGTCGACGCACGCTTCGCGCCGTTGGTGGAAGAACCGGACCGGCTCTTCGTGGTGCTCTGCTGCTTGGTCGCAGCCATTTTCGCTTCCTCTCCTTGACATCCGAGTGAACTCGGGCGCCTCCCGGACATGCCCTACCCGCTTCTCGCGACCGAACACCACCTCGTCGACAGGTTGCAACAAACCGGTCGGTGCTAGACCTCCGTCATGGTTCCCGATCCCCATCGCGTCCTGGGCGTCGCACGATGCGCGGACGCCGCCGAGATCCGTCGCGCGTATCGCGCGCTCGTCAAGCAGGTCCATCCGGACGTCGAGGGCGGCGATGCGCGGCGCTTCGCCCACATCCAGGAGGCCTACGCGCAGCTGCTCGGGCGCAACGACGAGCCGCGGCCGGAGCCTCCGGGCCCGGTCCGGCTCTCGTTCGGCTTCTCGATCCGGCTCGGCCCGCGCCGGCGTGGCCGCTAGACGATCAGGACGGCTGCGCCTGAGGCAGCTGCGCGACCAGCCGCTGGACGCGATTGAGCATGGAGATGCTCGGGAACTTCACGCTCTCGATCTTCTCCATCAGGATGTCGAGGTAGGTGTCCATCTCCTCGGGCGGAAGCAGTGACTCGACGAGGTCCATCTGCGCGATGCTCGGATACGTGTCCTCGCGGACGTGGTCCATCAGGGCCTGCAGGTAACGGTCTCGGATCTGCGAGTCAGCCATGGTCCCTCTCCCTAGCGTGCGTGCCGGATGGGAGTGGAGTACCCGAACGCCGCTGCCGTGATGCCGCGCATTCGGCTCGTCACCTGGAACGTCGCCGGCCGCGTCACTCGTCAGGCCGAGCAGGCAGAGCTCGTCGCGGCCGCCGGAGCCGACGTCGTCGCTCTGCAGGAGGTGACGGCGCGCACCCTGCCGCTGTGGCGCGCGGCGCTGGCGGACGCCGGGCTGGTCGCGTGCGAGGACGCGCTCGACACGCCGGTGGCGATCGTGGAGCGGCGCCGGCTCGGTGTGCTGACCGCGGCGCGCGAGTCGCTGCGACGCTTGCCCGGCGTGCGGGGCGCGCCATGGCCCGAGCGCGTCCTGTGCTGCGCGCTCGGCGGTGTCGAGATCGTCAACGTGCACTCCCCGATCTCCCCGGCCCCGGACCTGGCGAAGGTCCGCACGCACGAGGCGGTCGCGGCGTACCTGGCCACCGGCGACGACCGGCCGCGCGTCCTCTGCGGCGACCTCAACACGCCACGCCGCGAGCTGCCCGACGGCGACGTGCTGACCTTCGCCCACACGTCCGCCGGCCGCCTGCGACCCGAGCGCGGCGAGCGCTGGGACCAGGCCGAGCGCTCGCTCGTGCACGGGCTGCGCGAGCACGGGTGGGTCGACGCCTTCCGTTCGCTGCACGGCTACTCCGAGCGTCACGCGAGCTGGACGTTCGCCCAGGATCGCGGTGGCTGGCGACTCGACCACGTGCTCGTCTCGCGCCTGCGGCCGCTCGCCGCGGCCTACGCGCACGACTGGCGGCTGGCCGGTCTCAGCGATCACTCGGCGCTCGTCGTCGATCTCGCTGTCGCGGAGTAGAGCATCCGTCCAACCGGGGTGTGCCGATCGCCACTTGTGGGAGGACCCGGTCCATGATCATCGCCGGCGTCATCGTCTTCTGCGTCCTGCTCCTCGTGCTCGCCTTCGTGTTTCCGAGGTTGTCGCGGCACCCGGAGCGCGGCGGGCAGAGCAGCCTGTCGGTGGGATCCCGCGGCGCCTCCAAGGCCGCCGGGCCCCTCGGCCGCTGGTTCTCCAAGCCGTTTCAGAAGAGCTCGAAGGCGGTCGGCAATAGCGGCTCCGCCGGCCGCAGCGGCCGCTCGAAGCTGCCGCTGTAGCAGGCGCATGCTCGAAGCCTGAGGCCCAGCTTCAGCTCCGGCCAGGCCAGGCTGGATACGCGACGTCGTGCTCGCTGTCGACTTTCGTCCGTAGCGCTGCTGTCGTCGCAGTCAGCAACGCGGTGGACCTCAGTTGGGACGCAGCTCGGCGTGCGCGCGCAACACGGCCTTGTCGACGCTCGCGAGGCGGACGTCGTCGTGTCCGTTGTGCTCTGCGTGGATCGCGGTGGCGAGCGCGGAAGCGTCGGTCAGCTTGAGGTCGGTGCGAGCGCGGACGGCCGCCGCGCGCCGAGCAGATGCGCCATCGACGAATCGCGATCCTGATCGAGACCGGGCTGCGCTCCATCGACGCGCTGCGCCTTGGGGTTTGATCCGGTCACCGTCGACCAGTCCGGCGCGCCCTATCTCGTCTAGGTCAACCACAAGCTCGGACGCGAGGCGATGCTGCCGGCGCAGATCAAAGACCAGACTGGAGTTCGGACTGGGGATAGCGGGCGCGGCGTGGTCGGTCGCGAGTGGCAATCCGGTGCCCGCCGTGTTGGCCGCTATGGGTGCTGGCCTCGGCATGCTTCCGGCGAAGGCCGAGGGCAGCGCGTACTCGTATCTCTTCGAGGCGCGCCAGCGACTGCGGTGAGCTGCCGGGGAGCGCCGGCGAACCCGGCGTACACAAGTTCAAAGGATCTTGTGAACTCCGGTAAATATCTGTACGGTCGAGCCACCAGCGGCGAAGAACCCGTACAAGCCCGGTGTGGGCACGCGTCCGCCCTTCCTGGCTGGCCGCGACGACCAGCTGCGACGCTTCGCGCGTCTGATTGAGAACTACCCCGAGAAGCGGGGCAACCTTCGCATCACAGGACTGCGCGGAGTCGGAAAGACCGTGTTGCTCAAGGAGTTCGAGCGCACTGCCAAGCACGCCGGGTGGGTGGTCGTGAGGCGTGATCTGAGCCCTCGGCTCTGCGACGAGGATGCGTTCGCGACCGCGATCGCCGACTACATGCGCGACGCGGTCGAGCAGCTCAGTGTGGTGGCTCGCGTCAGGGGCAACGTTGCTGATGCGGCGAAGTCTGCGATCGGGCAGGTCTCGGTTGATCTCGGAGACGGCGTCACGGTCTCGCTGGGCACGGGGCGCAGCTCCGAGTCCAGATCAGTGCTCGAAGACCGCCTCCGGGTCGCGCTCACTGAGCTCGGCGTCGCCGCGCGGGGTAGGGGCGTCGCGTTTCTCTTTGACGAGGCGCACACGATGTATGACCAGCCGAAGAAGCAGCAGTACCCGCTCGGTGCGCTGCTGTCTGCGTTGGTGGCCGCCCAGGACGACGATGACGACCCCTTGCCGGTCATGATCGTGCTCTGCGGACTGCCGCCGTTGATCGGCAACATCCACCGTGCACGAAGCAACGCTGAGCGCCTCTTCAAGGCGGAGCAGATCTCGAATCTGGGCCTCGAAGCGGAGGATGGCGGGCTGAGTGACGCTGGCCTCGCTCTCGTCAATCCAGCGCGAGACTCGGGTGAGATCTCTTTCGTGGACGAGACCGCGGAAGCCATCGCTCGTGACGTTGACGGGTACCCGTATTTCATCCAGTGGTTCGGCGAGGCGCTGTGGGATGCCGCCGATGTCGAGGGCCGTGGTGTCATAGATGCCGACCTGTATGCGACTCATCGGCAGATCGTGCAGCGTGCGCTCGACGAGGAGTTCTTCGAGCCGCGATATCGAGACGCACGGCGCGCGGATCAGGGGACGATGAGGGTGGCGGCCGACTTGGGCGGGGAGCGGTTTGAGAAGAACGAGATCGACGCCGCGACCCAGCGCTCATCCGGCGCGATCGCCCAGAGCCTGAACCGGCTGATTACAGACAACCTGCTGTACCGCGAGGACCACGGCGTCTACGCCTACACCGCTCCGCTGTTCGGAGATTTCATGCGTCGCAGGCACCCTCGGCTCGAAGAGGACGTCTGAGTGATGAATCAGAACTGAGGCCTGCCAGGAGCAGATGGCGTGGTGATGCCCGTACGCCGACATTTGGTGTTAGGGTTTCCTAACCATGAGCCAGGCGACCTCGAAGACGACCTCGGCGCGCATGGCCTGGTGGGTGGCCGGGCTCGCCGTCATCGCCGGCCTCGTCTACCTGATGGCCAGCGCCAAGACCGGGCCGATGGACCCGACCGAGGCGACGCGGCCCGAGAGCCACGGCACGGTCGTCTTCAACTCCGCCATCATCGTCTTCCGCGAGGGTCTCGAGGCGGTGCTCATCTTCGCCGCCGTCACGGCCAGCTTCCTCGGCGCCAACAAGCGCCGCCGTCGGCCGGTCGTCCTCGGTGCCGCCTGCGCGTTCGGCGCCGCCGTCGTCACGTGGTTCGTGGTCCAGGCGCTGCTCGACGTCGCCTCGCCGCTCGGGCCCAGGCTCGAGGCGATCACCGGCTTCGTCGCGATCGTCGTCCTGCTGCTCGTGCTCAACTGGTTCGTGCACAAGGTGTACTGGTCGGACTGGATCGGACGCCACCACCGCCAGCGGCGCAAGCTGCTCGCGCGGACCGGCATCGGCGCGACCATCGGGCTCGTCCTGCTCGGCTTCACGAGCGTGTACCGCGAGGGCTTCGAGGTCGTGCTGTTCCTGCAGAACCTCGAGCTCAGGGCCGGCTCGGCGACCGTGCTCGAGGGCGTCGGCCTCGGTCTCGTCGGGACCGCGGCGGTGGGCACGGTCACGTTCTGGCTGCACCACAAGCTGCCCTACCGCAAGATGCTCATCCTCACGGGCGTGCTCGTCGCCTTCGTGCTCGTGGTGATGATCGGCGGCACGGCACTGACCTTCCAGGATCTCGGCTGGCTCCCGCGCCATCCGACGCCGTTCACCCTCCCGGGCTGGATGGGCGCCTGGTTTGAGATGTACTCCAGCTGGGAGACGCTCGGCGCGCAGCTGCTCGCGGCGGTCCTGGTCGTCGGCTCGTACTTCGCCGCCGAGCAGATGAAGGTCAAGCGCCCGCGGCGCCGGGGCGAGGCCGTCGCGGCGCACGCCGATGCGCCGCCGGTCGCCGCCACGTAGACCGTCTAGGGTCGGGGGCGTGTCTTCGGACAAGTCCTACGAGATCACGCCGGAGGCCCTGGCCGCCCTGGAGCGCGAGATCGCGCAACTCGAGGGCGAGGGCCGCACCGAGATGGCCGAGCGCATCCGGACCGCGCGGGCGTGGGGCGACCTCAAGGAGAACGCCGAGTACCACGACGCCAAGAACTCGCAGGCGCACCTGGAGACCAAGATCCTGCGCCTGCAGGACCGCCGTCGCAACGCGATCGTCGTGCAGCCCAGCGCGGGGGACGGATCGGCGCGGATGGGCTCCGCCGTCACCGTGCTCGACGAGGAGAAGGGCCGCGAGACGACCTACGAGCTCGTCGGTGCGACCGAGGCCGACCCGGCCAAGGGCCGGCTGAGCATCGAGTCGCCGATCGCGCGGGCGCTGCTGGGCAGGCACCTCGACGACGTCGTGGACTTCGAGACGCCGCGAGGGACGCGGCGCCTGCGCGTCGTCAAACTCGGCTGACCGCGAGCAGCACGGCGTCGCGTTGGCTATGCGGCGCGGTTGTCCTTTGAGACGAAGGCCCGGACCGGCTCGCGGGAGAGGCGGGCCTGGGCGAGGACGTTCAGGGTCGCCGTCATGCGCGCGGCGGCCTCCTGCTCCTTGCGGCCGTCGGGACGGGCGCGCAGGTAGGCGTCGAACGCGGCCGCGTAGAGCTGGGCCTCGGCCGGGATCTGGCGGTTGCGCATCTTGCTGTCTAGATCGGCAGCGCGGCCCGATCAATCAAGCGGTCGGTCAGCGCCCGCGGCGCGGCCCGGACGGTGTGCCGCGAGATCGCGTGCGTCGGATCGAGCCGGGGTACTCCGCTCGCATGGCCGACGACGAGGACGACTGGGTCGGGACCCCTCCGGAGGGGCGCTACACGCGCGACCGGGCCAAGCCCGACTTCTGGCGCAACCAGCGACCGCTGCTCGCCGGCTTCGGCGTGCTGGCGCTCGTGGTGATCGTGGTCGTGCTCATCGCCGCGCTGCGCTGACAGGGGAGCAGCGCAGCGCCGCGCTCGGTCACAGGGCCTCCAGCAGGCGTTGCAGGTCGGTTTCGTCGTTCCAGGCGCCGACGGAGGCGCGGACGTACGGGGTGCCCGGAAGGTGGCGGATGACGACGCCCTTCTCGACGAGCCGCGCGCTGGTGGCCGGCGGATCGGGATCCTCCCAGGCGACGAGCGTCGTGTCGGCGCGCGGGCCGACCGTCAGCCCGCGCTCGGCGAGCTGGTCGGCCAGCCACGCGGCGAGCCCGCGCGCCCGCGCGTGGATGTCGGGCCAGCCGAAGCCGTCGAGGAGCTGGGCGGCGGCGATGCTCGCGACGACCACCTCGCGGGCGAGCGTGGGCGTGTCGTGGGGGCGCGCGTCCGCGTGCAGGTCGGACGCGAGGCCTGCGGCCGGGTCGGCGAACGCGAGGTAGGCGGGGGCGATGGCGCGGACGCTCGCGGCGCGCGCCGGGTCGATGTAGAGCATGCCCGTGCCGTCGGCGCCGCAGAGCCACTTCTGGCCCGCCCCCGCGTAGGCGAGGCAGTTCAGCGCGCCGAGGTCGACCTCGATCGCGCCGATCCCCTGCGCGCCGTCGAGCACGAGCGGAACGCCCGTCGCGCCGAGGCGCGGGTCGGCGAGCTCGCCCGTGACCCAGCCGACGTGCGAGCAGGCGACCAGGGTCGTGGACGGCTCGACGTGGTCGGCCAGCGTCGCCAGCGGCCCGGTCCGGATCCGCACGCCGCGCGCCCTCGCGGCCAGCAGCGGCCCGATCAGCCCGGGGTGCTCGCGGTCGGCCGTGAGGATCTCGTCGCCTTCTCCCACATTGAGCCCGGCCAGGACCTTGCCGACGCCCTCGCTCGTGGAGGTCGTCAGGGCGACCGCGTCGGTGGTCGTCCCCAGGCGGGCGGCGTAGAGCTCGCGCAGCCGCTGGTTGGCGGCCTTGCGGGCCTCGAAATGAGTGAGGGTGCGGCCGTCGACGACCTCGGCCTCGACCGCGTCGTGCGCGGCCCGGGCGGCAGCCGCGGGCAGCGGCCCGTCGGACCCGGCGTTGAGGTAGGCGACGCGCTCGAGGACCGGAAACGAGGCGCGCAGGGCGGCGGCGTCCATTCGGTGCAGACTACGATCCGGCGCCCGATGCACGTCGAACTGCCGGACGGCACGCAGAAGCAGCTCCCGGACGGCGCCACGGGCGCCGACCTCGCCGCGGCGATCGGCCCGGGCCTGGCCCGCGCCGCGCTCGCGGTCGTCGCCGACCGGGAGACGCTCGACCTGAGCCGCACGCTGCCCGCCGGCGCGAAGGTGGCGATCGTCACCGACCGCTCGCCGGAGGCGCTCGCGCTCATCCGCCACGACGCCGCCCACGTGCTCGCCGCCGCGGTCATGGAGCTCTATCCCGGCGTGAAGATCTCCATCGGCCCGCCGATCGACAACGGCTTCTACTACGACTTCGAGTTCCCCGAGGGCGTCTCGATCTCATCGGACGACTTCCCCGCGATCGAGGCCAGGATGGCCGAGCACATCGCCGCCGACGAGCCCTTCGCGCGCTTGGACGTCTCGATCGACGAGGCGCTCGAGCGCTTCCGCTCCGAGCGCCAGGACTACAAGGTCGAGCTGATCGAGGATCTGGTGGCAGACCAAGGCCTCGACACGGTCAGCCTGTACCGCAACGGCCCCTTCACCGACCTCTGCCGCGGCCCGCACGCGCCGTCGACCAGGCGCGTCAAGGCCTACAAGCTGCTGTCCACCGCCGGCGCCTACTGGCGAGGGGACTCCGACCGCACGATGCTCACCCGCATCTACGGCACGGCCTTTCATTCCAAGCGGGATCTCGAGTTGCACCTGGAGCGCCTCGAGCAGGCGCGCGCGCGCGACCACCGCCGCCTCGGCCCGGCGCTCGGCCTGTTCACCTTCTCCGAGGTCTCGCCCGGCATGGCCTTCTGGCTGCCGAAGGGGACGCAGGTCTACAACACGCTGCTGCAGCGCTCGCGCGAGATGACGCTCGCGCGCGGCTACGACGAAGTCCGCACGCCGCTGCTCTACGACGCTGCGCTGTGGCAGACCTCCGGCCACTGGGGCAAGTACCGCGAGCACATGTTCCTGACCGAGACCGAGTCGCGCCAGATGGCGCTGAAGCCGATGAACTGCCCGGGCCACGCGCATCTGTTCTCCCTCCAGCGCTTCTCGCACCGCGACCTCCCCGTCCGCTACTCCGAGCCCGGGCTGCTGCATCGCCAGGAACCCAGCGGCACGCTGCACGGCCTGCTGCGCGTCCGGCACTTCGTGCAGGACGACGCCCACATCTTCTGCACGGAGGAGCAGATCGAGTCCGAGGTGCTCGCGTGCCTGGACTTCGGCTTTGACTGGTACCGCCAGTTCGGCTTCGAGATCGCCGTCGAGCTGTCGACCCGGCCGGAGAGCCGCCTGGGCGACGACGCCTTCTGGGATCGCGCGGAGGGCGTGCTGGCCAGGGCGATCGAGCGGGCGGGCCTCGAGTACGCGATCGCCGAGGGCGACGGCGCCTTCTACGCGCCGAAGATCGACCTGCACGCGACCGACTCGCTCGGCCGCGCCTGGCAGCTCGGCACGGTGCAGCTCGACTACAACCTGCCCGAGCGCTTCTCGTTGTCCTATACGGGCGCCGACAACGCCGAGCACCGGCCCGTGATGATCCACCGCGCGCTGCTCGGCTCGCTCGAGCGCTTCATCGGGATCCTGCTCGAGGAGACCGCGGGCGAGCTGCCCGTCTGGCTGGCGCCGGTGCAGGCGGCGGTGCTGCCCGTCGCCGACCGCCACAACGCCTACGGCCAGCAGGTCGTCGACGCGCTGCGGGCGGCGGGCCGGCGCGCCGCGCTCGACGACCGCACCGAGTCGATCGCCCGCAAGATCCGCGACGCGGAGCTGCAGAAGGTCCCGTTCATGCTGATCGTGGGCGACCGCGAGGCCGAGGCGCGGTCGGCCGCCGTCCGCCGGCACGGCGAGGGCGACCGCGGGACGCTCGGCCTCGACGAGGCGGTCGCGCACATCGGCGCCGAGGCATGAGCGCGTTCGCCGTGCTTACACAGCGCCCAGCCTGGGCATGAGCAGCCGCATGATCGAAGGAATCGCTGCCGTCTGGCTGCCCGTGACCGACATGGACCGCGCGGTCGAGTTCTACGGCGACACGCTCGGCCTCGAGATCGAGGAGCACGACCACGACTGGACCATGGTGGTGGCCGGGCACGTGCGCATCGGGCTCAACGGCCACCCGGAGGAGGTGCCGGGCGAGGGCGGAGCGGTGATCGCGTTCGCCGTCTCGGACGAGATCGAGGACGCCGTGGAGCAGCTCGCCGCGGACGGCGTCGAGATCGCCGGCGGGGTCTCAGAGCACCCGTGGGGCAAGGTCGCGACCTTCCGCGACCCCGACGGCAACGAGCTGCAGCTCTACGAGCCCGCCGACGAGTAGGGCGCGGGCGCTGGAACTTCCGCCCCCAGCAGCCCTATACTGGTGACGTTGATTACTTTCCTTCCCGCGGCTTGACGGGCCGCAACCACAGCTAGTGCCGGTCCCTCGTCGGTTCGACCGGTCACTCCCGGAGCGGGACACCACCCGCATCAACGAGCGCATCCGCGTCCCTGAGGTCCGCCTGATCGGGCCCGACGGGGACCAGGTGGGCATCTTGAAGACGGCTGAAGCGCTCCGCTACGCCCAGGAGAGAGATCTCGACCTCGTCGAGGTCGCTCCCGACTCCAAGCCCCCGGTCTGCCGGGTGCTGGACTACTCGAAGTACAAGTACGAGCAAAACCAGCGCGCGAAGGCGGCCCGCAAGCATCAGCAGCAGATCACGATCCGCGAGATCAAGTTCCGGCCGAAGATCGCGCAGCACGACTACGACACCAAGAAGGGGCACGTCACGCGCTTCTTGAATGCTCGTGACAAGGTCAAGGTCACGATCATGTTCCGTGGCCGCGAGGTCGCCCATCCCGAGCGCGGCGAGATCATCCTCAACCGCCTCGCGGAGGAGCTCGAGGATCTCGCCATCGTCGAGCAGCGCCCCACGCAGGACGGGCGCAACATGACGATGATGCTCGGCCCGGTCCGCGCGAAGGGGGAGGGCGACCCGCCGCCCCCGGCGAGCACGACGAGCAAGCCGCCGCGCAAGGCCAGGGCCGAGGCCCCCGCCAAGGCCCCCGAGCCGGTCGCGGCGCAGGCCAAGGCCCAGGAGCCGGTCGCGGCGCAGGCCGAGGTCGCGCCGCCTCCGGAGCCCGCGCCGGCCGAGCCGGAGCCCGCGCCGGCCGAGCCGGAGCCCGCGGCGGCCGAGGCGGCACCCGAGTCCGCCCCGGCGGCGGTCGAGGCACCCGCCGAGGCGGAGAAGCCGAAGGCGGCGGGGAAGCCCAAGGCCGCCCCGAAGCCCAAGGCCGCCGCAAAGCCCAAGGCGCCGGCCAAGCCCAAGGCACCGGCGAAGTCGGCCGACTCGGCCGCGGCCAGTTGAGCCGCGGCCGCAGCGCCCCGATCCACTAGCCTGCACCACTCGCCATGCCGAAGATGAAGTCGCACAGCGGCGCCTCCAAGCGCTTCAAGAAGACCGGGACGGGCAAGCTCAAGGCCCGCCACGCGTATTCGAGCCACATCCTCGAGAAGAAGTCGCCGAAGCGCAAGCGCACCTTCGGGCTGGACATGGACGTCGCTCGCGCTGACGAGAAGACCGTCCGCAAGCTGCTGAGGGGATCGGGCCGGTGACCCGCGTCAAGCGGTCGGTCCACGCGCGCAAGAAGCGCCGCGCGACCCTCGAGCGGACGAAGGGCTTCCGCGGCCAGGCGAACTCCAATTACAAGCGGGCGAAGGAAGCCCTGATGAAGGCGGAGTCCTACGCGTACCGCGACCGCCGCAACAAAAAGCGCGACTTCCGGCGCCTCTGGATCACCCGCATCAACGCTGCGGCGCGGCAGAACGGCCTGTCGTACTCGCAGTTCATGCACGGCCTCAAGCTGGCGGGCATCGAGCTCGACCGCAAGGTGCTCGCAGACATCGCCGTCCGCGACGCCGAGACCTTCCGCCGATTTGCCGAAAGCGCCCGTGAGGCGGTGGCGGCGGCGGCCTAGCACGGCCTGACCGACAACCACCACCGGGCGCCCCTCCGACAGGACGGGCGCCTTTTTTATGCCCATCACCAGCCCCAACCACGAACTGCTCAAGGAGGTCCGCAAGCTCGCGGGTCGCAAGTGGCGTGACAAGCTCACGCGCTTCGTCGCCGAGGGCGAGGACCTCGTCGACGCCGCCGAGGCGGCGGGCTGGGCGCCCGTGGCCCGGCTCGTGGCCGCCGGCAGCGGGCTCGAGGGGGAGGAGGTCGCGCCCCACCTGATGGCCGAGCTCTCCCAGCTCGGCTCGGGCACGCGCGTGATCGGGATCTTCGACCAGCGCTACGCCACCGACCTCGGCCGGCGCTGCGTCGCGCTGTGGGGCGTCAAGGACCCGGGCAACGTGGGCGCGGTCCTGCGCGCCGCGCACGCCTTCGGCGCGACCTCCGTCGCCCTCGGGCCGGGTAGCGCGGATCCGTTCGGCCCCAAGGCCGCGCGGGCGTCGATGGGCGCGATCTTCAGCGTCGGGGTGCGGCGGGTGCGCTCGGTCGGCGAGCTGCCCTCGCCGCGGGTGGCGCTCGTGGTCCGGGAGGGCAAGGAGCTGCAGCGGGTCGGCGCGGCCGCCACGCTGATCGTCGGCGCCGAGCGCGCGGGCCTGCCCGATGCCGTCCTCGCCGCCTGCGACGACGTCGCCCACATCCCGATCGCGGGCGACTCGCTCAACGCCGCGATGGCCGCCACGGTGGCGCTGTATGAGACGGAGAGGATCGCGCGGGGTGCTTGACCGGATCGCCCACCTGCGCGCCGACGGCGAGGCCGCGATCGCCGCCGCCGAGACGACGGAGGAGCTCGAGACCCTCCGCGTCGCCCTGCTCGGCCGCAAGGCCGAGCTGCCCAACCTGCTGCGCGGCGTGGCCCGGCTCGAGCCCGCCGAGCGCGCTCAGGCCGGCCGCGCCGCCAACGACGCGCGCCAGGCCCTGGAGGCGCACGTCGAGGCGCGCCGGCAGGTGCTCGCGGCGGGTGAGCTCGACGCCCGGCTGGCCGCGGACGCGATCGACGTCACCCTGCCGGGCGCGCCGCCGGCGCCCGTCGGCCGGCTTCACCTGCTCACCGCCACCCGGCGGGAGATCGAGGACGTCTTCATGGGCCTGGGGTTCCGGGTCGCCGAGGGGCCCGAGGTCGACCTCGTCCACTACAACTTCGACGCGCTCAACCACGGCCTCACGCATCCCGCGCGGCTCGAGACCGACACCTACTACGACGTCGTCGGCAACGTGCTGCGCACCCACACCTCGCCGATGCAGGTGCGCGCGATGGAGCTCGAGCCGCCGCCCCTGTACATCGTCGTGCCGGGGCGCACGTACCGCCGCGACCAGATCGACGCGACGCACTCGCCCCAGTTCCACCAGGTCGAGGGCCTCGCGGTCGACGCAGACGTCACGCTGGCAGACCTCAAGGGCACGCTTCTGGCCTTCGCCCGCGCGATCTTCGGCGCCGATCGCGACGTGCGCCTGCGGCCGCACTTCTTCCCGTTCACCGAGCCGAGCGTCGAGGTCGACGTCTCCTGCTTTCAGTGCTCGGGCAGCGGCTTTCTGCGCGACGGCGCCCGCTGCAACCTGTGCAAGGGGGAGGGCTGGATCGAGATCCTCGGCGCCGGCGAGATCGACCCGAACGTCTTCGAGTACGTGCGCGAGCACGGCTATGACCCCGAGCGCGTCCAGGGCTTCGCCTTCGGCATGGGCATCGAGCGCATCGCGATGCTCAAGCACGGCGTCACCGACCTGCGGCTGTTCTACGAGAACGATCTGCGGCTGCTGGAGCAGTTCGGATGAGGCTCCCCCTGCTGTGGCTGCACGACTACACGGTCCCCGACCTCGACCCCAAGGGGCTCGACCAGCGGCTGACCATGACGGGGACGAAGGTCGAGGCCATCCACGAGCACGGCGTCGGCGCGCTCGAGCGCTTCGTCGTGGCCAAGGTCCTCAGCGCCGAGCCGCATCCCGACGCCGACCGGCTGGTCGTCTGCCTCGTCGATCTCGGCGACGGCGGCGAGCCGAGCCAGATCGTCTGCGGAGCCCCCAACGTCGCCGCCGGCCAGACCGTCGCGGTGGCGCAGCCCGGCTCGGTCATGCCGGACGGCACCAGGCTCAAGGCCGCCAAGCTGCGCGGCGTCGTCTCCCACGGGATGATCCTGGCCGAGGACGAGGTCGCGCTCGGCACCGACCACGCCGGGATCATGGTGCTCGACGACGCGCTCGCCGCCGGCACCCCGCTGGCCGACGTCCTGCCGATCGCCACGCACGTCTTCGAGCTCGAGATCACGCCCAACCGGCCGGATTGCCTGAGCGTGTACGGCGTCGCGCGCGAGGTCCACGCGGCGACCGGCGCGCCGCTGGCGCCGCCGCCGTGGCAGCACGATCCCGGCGCGGCGGGTCCGGTCGTCGGGTTCTCCGTCGAGGTCCGCGACCCCGACCTGTGCCCCCGCTTCACCCTGCGCGCGTTCGAGGACGTCGCGATCGGCCCGTCGCCGGCCTGGCTGAAGGCGCGCCTGTCGGCCGCCGGCCAGCGGCCGATCTCCAACGTGGTCGACATCACCAACTACGTGATGCTGTTGACCGGGCAGCCGCTGCACGCCTTCGACGCCGACCGCGTGGAGGGCGGGAGCCTCGTCGTCCGGCGCGCGCGCGACGGCGAGCGGCTCGAGACGCTCGACGGGGTGACCCGCACGCTCGACGGCGAGATGCTCGTCATCGACGATGCCGCCGGGCCGACGTCGATCGCCGGCGTGATGGGCGGCGGGCGCTCGGAGGTCTCCGACGCCACCACGCGCGTGCTGATCGAGGCCGCGACCTGGGACGGCCCGAACATCCAGCGCACGTCGACGCGGCTCGCGCTGCGCTCGGAGGCCAGCGGCCGCTTCGAGAAGGGCCTGTCGCCCGAGTCCACGCTGGAGGGCCAGGCCGTGGCCAGCCAGCTCATGCTCGAGCTCACCGGGGCCACGCTGGCCGGCGGCACGATCGACGTCGACGCCCGCTCTGACGCGGACCGCGAGGCGCCCGTGCTGCACCTCCGCGACGCGCGCGTCACGCGGCTGCTCGGCCACGCCATCCCGCTCACGGGCCAGGTCGCCACGCTCGAGGCGCTCGGGTTCGCCGTGCGCGAGGACGGCGACGGCCTCGACGTGGTGGTCCCGCACTTCCGCCGCTCCGACGTCACCCGCGAGGTGGACCTCGTCGAGGAGGTCGCGCGCATGGACGGGCTCGACAAGCTGCCCGCGACGCTGCCCTCGCGCCGCGGCGCCGTCGGCGTGCTCGCACCGGAGCAGCGCCTGCGCCGCCGCGCCGAGGACGCGCTCGTCGGAGCCGGGCTGTACGAGGCCGTGGGCTGGAGCCTGCAGTCCGAGCCCGCCCAGGCGCGCCTGGGCGCGGCGGTCGAGCCCGTGCGGCTGCGCAACCCGATGACCGCGGAGCAGGCGGTCATGCGCACGCACCTGCTCTCCTCCCTGCTCGATGTTGCCGCGCTCAACGCGCGCCGCGGCGCGCCCGAGGCGCGGCTGTTCGAGGTCGGCAGCGTCTACCTGCCCTGGCACTCCGACCGCCCCCGGCCGCCGGGCCGCTGGGACCCCCCGCCCGGTTCCCGGGGCCGCGCGGCGTGGGACGCGCACGCGCTGCCCGACGAGCGCGTCCACGTCGGCGCGCTGTTGACCGGCGCCGCCCGCCCGGCTTCGTGGCGGGAGCCGGAGCCGCCGCGGGCCGACTACTTCGCGATCAAGGGCGTGCTCGAGGCGCTCGGCCGCGCGCTGCGGGTGGACCTCGGGTTCGAGCCCGCCGCTGAGCCGTTCTTGCACCCCGGGCGCGCGGCGCGCGTGCTCGTCCAGGACCAGCCCGCGGGCTGGGTCGGCGAGGTGCATCCGTCCGTCGCCGCCGGCAGCGCGGCCTTCGAGGTCGACGTCGGCGCGTTGACGACGTACGCCGACACGGTCCCGGCCTACCGCGACCTGACCTCGTTCCCGGAGCTGCGCCAGGACCTGGCCGTGACCGTGGCGCAGGACGTCCCCGCCGCCGCCGTGCTCGCCGTCGTGCGCCGAGCCGGCGGCAAGCTGCTCGCGCTTGTTGAAGTATTCGACGTCTACCGCGGCGCCCAGGTGGGCGAGGGCAAGGTGTCGCTCGCCCTGCGGCTCGCCTTCCGCGCGAGCGACCGCACGCTGACCGACGAGGCCGTCGCGCCGGCCCGAGCCAAGATCGTCGAGCGCCTCCGCGAGGAGCTCGGAGGCGAGCTGCGTGCCTGACGTCGGGGTCATCGGCGCCTCGGGCTACGCGGGCGCGCTCGCCGCGCAGCTGATCGACCGCCACCCGAGCTTCGAGCTGGCCTACGTGACCGCGCGCGCCGAGGCGGGCATGCGCCTGAGCGACCTGCATCCGCGCACGCGCGTGGACCGCATGCTCGAGGCCTTCGACGCCGATCGCCCGGTCGACGCCGCGATCGTCGGCTACCCGCACGGCGCCGCGGCGCCGACCGTCGCCGCCCTCCGGGCGAGGGGTGTACGCATCATCGATTTGTCTGCCGACTTCCGGCTGCGCGACCGGCAGACCTACGCGGACTGGTACGGCGCGCACGGCGCGCCCGAGCTGTTCGGCCGCGCCGTCTACGGCCTGCCCGAGCTCTACCGCTCGCAGCTCCGCGGCGCCGACCTCGTGGCCGGCCCGGGCTGCTACCCGACCGCCGCGCTGCTCGCGCTCGTCCCGCTGGCGCGGGCCGGGCTGATCGGCGACTCCGTCGTCATCGACGCCAAGTCGGGCGTCTCGGGCGCGGGGCGGGGCGCCACGGACATGACGCACTTCGTCTCGGCCAACGAGGACCTCAAGGCCTACAAGGTCGCCGGGCATCGCCACCGGCCGGAGATCGAGCAGGAGCTTGCCGCCGCGGGCGCCGAGCGGCGGGTCGTCTTCGTCGCGCACCTCGCACCGCTGTCCAGCGGCGAGCTGGACTCGTGCTATGTCCAGGCCGCCCGGCCCACGGACGCCGCGGAGCTGGGGGCCGTGTTCGCCGCCGCCTACGCCGACGAGCCCTTCGTCGACGTGCTCGACCGACCGCCCGGGGTGCTCGAGGTGCGCGAGACCAACGACTGCCGCATCTCCGTCCACCACGACGAGCGGACGGGGCAGATCATCGTCTTCGCGGCGATCGACAACCTCTGGAAGGGCACGGCGTCCCAGGCCGTGCAGAGCCTGAACATCATGTACGGCCGGCCCGAGACGGAGGGCCTGCGGTGACGAGCTTTTTTGACTCGCGCTGGATCGACCAGCCGCAGCAGGTCACAGAGCGGGGGGGCGCGGGGCTGCCCGCGGGCTTCCGCGCGGCGGGCGTGCGCGCCGGCATCAAGCCCAGCGGCGACCTCGACGTCGGCCTGCTCGTCTGCGACGCGGCGGAGGCGACGAGCGCGGCGCGCTTCACCGCCTCCGGGGTGCTCGCCGCGCCGGTCGTCGTCTGCCTTCAGCGCTGCCGCCTCGACGGCCTGCGCGCCGTCGCGGTCAACGCGGGCAACGCCAACGCCGCCACGGGCGGGCGGGGGATGGACGCCGCCGCGAAGATGCAGGGCGCCGGCGCGATGGTCTCGGGCGTGAGCGAGGACCGCGTCGCCGTCGCCTCCACCGGCGTGATCGGCGTGCAGCTCGACGCGGATCGGGTGGTGAAGGGCCTGCTGGCCGCGCGCGGTGAGCTCAGCGACGACGCGGCGACGTTCGCTGCCGCGATCCGCACCACGGACGCCTTCGCCAAGCAGGCCTCGCTCGAGGTCGCCCTGGCGGGCGGCAGCGTCCGCCTCAGCGCCCAGTGCAAGGGCGCGGGGATGATCTCGCCGAGCTTCGCGACGCTGCTGTGCTTCGTGCAGACCGACGCCGCGCTGAGCGCCGAGACCGCCGACCTGCTGCTCGGCGTGTGCGTCAAGCGCTCGTTCGACCGCATCTCCGTCGACGGCCAGCTCTCGACCAACGACACCGCGATCCTGATGGCCAGCGGCGCCTCCGGCGTGCGCGTCGAGCCCGAGACCGCGGACGAGGCGCGCTTCGGAGAGGCGCTCGACGCCCTGCTGCGCCAGCTCGCGCTGCTGATCGTCCGCGACGGCGAGGGCGCCAAGCGCGTCGGCCGCGTCCTCGTCACCGGCGGCGACCAGAGCGCGGTCGACCGCGCGGCCCGCGCCGTGGCCAACTCGCCGCTCGTCAAGGCCGCGCTGCACGGCGGCGACCCCAACTGGGGGCGCATCGCCCAGGCGGTCGGCGGCGCGCTGCCCGGGTTGGCGCCGCTGCTGCTGGACGTCCACATCGAGGCCGTCCAGGTCTGCGCGCAGGGGGCGGCGGTCGGCTACGAGGACGCCGCGCTCGCCGCAGCCGTCAGCGGCCCGGAGGTCGAGTACGCCGTCGCCCTGCCCGGCGAGGGCGCGGACGCCGAGGCGTTCTTCTCCGACCTCTCGCACGACTACGTGACCATCAACGCGGACTACACGACCTAGGGCCCACCTGTGATGCGCGACATCGGCACACTCCTCGAGGCGCTCCCGTACATTCGGGAGTTCCACGGCAAGACCGTGGTCATCAAGTACGGCGGCGCGGCGATGACCGACCCGGCGCTGCGCGAGGACTTCGCGCGCGACGTCGTGCTGCTCAAGTACGTCGGGCTGAACCCGGTCGTCGTCCACGGCGGCGGGCCCGAGATCACCCGCTTCATGGAGATGCTCGACCTGCCGGTCGAGTTCATCAGCGGCCTGCGCGTCTCCGACGCCATCACCGTCGAGGTCGCCAAGATGGTGCTCGTGGGCAAGGTCAACAAGGACATCGTCCTGCGCATCAACCGCCACGGCCAGCCCGCCGTGGGTCTTTGCGGCGACGACGGCCTGCTGTTCCGCGTGGAGACGATGACCGCGCCGGGCGGCGAGGACATCGGCTACGTCGGGCGCATCGAGCGGGTGCAGACCGGCGTGATCGAGCACATCGCGCAGGACTACATCCCGGTCATCGCCTCGGTCGGCGCCGACCGCGACGGCCGCTCGCACAACGTCAACGCCGACGAGGCGGCGGGCGCCGTCGCACGCGCGCTCGGCGCCTACAAGGTGGTCTTCTTGACCGACGTGACCGGCTGGCTCGGCGATCCGGCGGACCCGGGCAGCCTGATCTCCGAGACGACCGCCGCCGAGGTCGAGGCCGCGCTGCCCGCCATCGACGGCGGGATGCGCCCGAAGCTCGAGGCCTGCCTGACCGCCATCCACGGCGGGGTCTCCAGCGCGCACATCGTCGACGGCCGCGCCCCGCACTCGGTGCTGCTCGAGCTCTTCACCGATGCGGGGCAGGGCACCAAGATCCGGCCGGCCCGATGATCACGGACTTCTCTGACACCGCGCTCGCGAACACCTACAACCGCTTCCCGGTCGAGTTCGTCAGCGGCCACGGGTGCACGCTCGTCGACGCGGACGGCAACGAGTACCTCGACCTGCTGGCGGGGGTCGCCGTCTGCAACGCGGGCCACTGCCACCCGCACGTCGTCGCGGCCGTGCGCGAGCAGGCGGGGCGGCTGATGCACGTCTCCAACCTCTACTGGACCTCGCCGAACGTGCGCCTGGCCGAGCGCCTCAGCGCGGCGTCGCTGGGCGGCAAGGTGTTCTTCACCAACTCGGGGGCGGAGGCCAACGAGGCGGCCCTCAAGCTCGCGCGCAAGCGCCGGCGCGGCGGCGGCTTCCTCGTCGCCCACGGCGGCTTTCACGGCCGCACGTACGGTGCGCTGAGCGCGACGCCGCAGGAGGCCAAGCAGGCGCCGTTCGCCCCGCTGGTTCCGGGCTTCGCGGCGCTGGCGCCCGAGGCCATCGCGGGCAGCGTCACCGAGGCGACGGCCGCGGTCGTGCTCGAGGTCGTCCAGGGCGAGTCGGGCGTCCATCCGCTGCCGCTGGAGATCCTGGCCGAGGTCCGCGCGGCGTGCGACGCCGCGGGGGCGCTCTTGATCTTCGACGAGGTCCAGACCGGCATGGGGCGAACGGGCTCGCTGTGGGGCTACCAACAGGCCGGCGTGGTGCCCGACGTCATCACGGTCGCCAAGGGCCTCGGCGGCGGCTTTCCGATCGGCGCCCTGATCACGTCGCCGGCGTGCGCGGACGTGCTCGCGCCGGGCGACCACGGCTCGACCTTCGCGGGCAACCCGCTGGCGAGCGCCGCCGCGAACGCCGCGCGGGACGTGCTCGACGACCCGGAGCTGCTGGCCGCGGTGCGCGAGCGCGGGGAGCGCCTGCGCGAGGGGCTGCGGGAGCTGCCCGGCGTTCGCGGCGTGCGCGGCTGCGGGCTGATGGTGGCCGCCGAGGTCGACGGGGCGCCGGAGATCGCGCGGCGGGCGCTGTTCGAGCAGCGCCTGGTGCTCAATGCGACGGGGCCCGGCACGCTGCGCTTCATCCCGCCGCTGGTGACCACGGCGGACGAGGTGGGCGCGGCGCTCGCGCGCCTCGCCCACCTGCTGTGAGCGGGCTGACTAGGCCTTCGGGAGGTCAACCGTGATCTTGGCGATGCCGATCACGAGGCCCGGCTTGAGCGCCTTGATCTTGAACGTCTTGTTCAGCAGGGCGGCGGCCGGGGCCGAGAGCTTGACGGTCGTCCCCTCGAGCACGCCGGTGTTGTTGGACTTCTTGACCGAGAGGGGCTTCAGGGTGCTGCCGTCGAGGGTGAACAGCGGGGCGCTCGGCACGGCGGTCTTGCCGTTGACGACGACCTTGCCGGTCAGGACGGACTTGCCGGGGTCGACGACGAAGTTCTCCAGGGAGACCTTGGTGCCGCCGGCCTTCAGGCTCAGGCCCGAGCCCTCGTGGTCGATCTCGCCCTGGACGTAGGGGGAGACGGTGCCCGGCTTGTAATATTTCACGTTGCCGCCCGTGATCGGGAAGACGGCGCTGCCGGTGCTGGAGATCCTGGCGATGCCGACGGCGCCCGGGGTGACCTTCAGGGAGGCCAGGGCGTCGACGAAGCCCTTGTCGAGCTTGACGGCCGTGGTGGCGCCGGTCAGCTGATCGATCTGGGCGAGCGGCTTGGCGTCGGACGAGTCGCCTTTCTTGTCAGAACCGCCGCAGGCGGACGCGCCGAGCGCGATGGCACCGGTGGCGATGATTGCGACGGGGGTCTTAAAGCGCATGCTGGTGTCTCTTTCAGGGTGTTGGTCGTTGAACCTGTGGGGGTATGCGCGCCACCTTCTCGATCGGATGAATATTCCCTTTCTCGTATATAGCTGAGTGGGTATATTATTGGCCATGACCGCAGCCTTCGCAGTGCTCGCCGAGCCGGCGCGGCGCCGGATCCTCGGCCTGCTGCTGGTGGCCGAGCGCCCCGTGGGCGAGCTCGTGTCCGAGCTCGGGCTCAGCCAGCCCGGCGTCTCCAAGCACCTGCGCGTGCTCCGCGAGGCGGAGCTCGTCGAGGTCCGCCGCGACGCCCAGCAGCGCATCTACGCGCTGCGCCCGGAGCCGCTCGCCGAGCTCGACGCGTGGCTCGAGCCCTACCGCCGGCTGTGGTCGCGCCGCCTCGACGCCCTCGAGGACCATCTCGACAAGGAGCAGACCCCATGAGCGCTCTGACCGCACTGGCCCTGACGGGCCAGCCGGCGCCCCGCCGCCGCCGGCGGAGAACGCCGGCCCCTACCCCTCCTCGACGCGCTCGATGAGGAAGGCGACCCGGATGTGGGCGCGCCACTCGTCGAGCTCGGCGCCGCGCAGGCCGACCGACACCACGTCGACGGCCTTGATGTTGCGCAGCGTGCGGCGAGCCTCGACCAGGGCGTCGCGGATGGCGTCATCGGAGCTCTCGGTCGAGCTCCCGACCAGCTCGACGATCTTCACGATGGACACGGTCAGGAACAGTACCTTCTGGCGTCCATGACCGACCAGCCCATCGAGCCGCTCACCGAGGTCCACCAGTTCGTCGACCCCTCGACGAATGTCGCGCGCGTGGCCTCCTACCTCGCCCAGAAGGGCGAGGTCGGCCGCGTGCTGCTGCTGTACTCGGGCGGCCTGGACACGAGCGTGATGCTCAAATGGATCCAGGACGAGTACGAGGCGGAGGTCGTCGCCCTGACCGTCAACCTCGGCCAGCCCGGCGAGGACTACGAGGTCGTCAAGGGCAAGGCGATGCAGCTCGGGGCGCTCGACTGCCACGTCGTCGACGCCCGCGCGGAGTTCGTCCGCGATTACGTCACGCCGGCCATCAAGGCCAACGCCGACTACGGCGACGGCTACCCGCTCTTCACCGCGCTCGGCCGCCCGCTGATCGCCAAGCTGGCGGTCGAATACGCCCGCAGGACCGGGTGCGACACGATCGCCCACGGGTGCACGGGCAAGGGCAACGACCAGGTCCGCATCGAGGCGACCGTCGCCACGCTCGCGCCTGAGCTGAAGGTCATCGCCCCGGTGCGCTCGTGGCAGATGGGCCGCGACGCCGAGATCGAGTACGCCCGCCGCCACAAGATCCCGGTCAAGGGCGGCACGGAGACGGCGCCGTACTCGATCGACGACAACCTCTGGGGCCGGTCGTCGGAGGGCAAGTGGATCGAGGATCTGTCGCACGCGCCCGACGACGACGTCTTCCAACTCGTCACCCGGCCCGAGCTCGCCCCCGACGAGCCCGAGATCCTCACGCTGAGCTTCGAGGCCGGCGTCCCGGTCGCGCTCAACGGACGGCGGCTCGGGCTCGTGGACCTGCTCGAGCAGACGGCGGAGATCGCCATGCGCCACGGCGTTGGCATCGTCGACCACATCGAGGACCGCATCGTCGGCCTCAAGGTGCGCGACATCTACGAGGTGCCGGCCGCCGCGGTCGTCCTCAAGGCCCACAAGGAGCTCGAGCGCCTCACCGGCACGATCCATCAGAACCAGTTCAAGCGCGGCCTCGACCAGAAGTGGGCCTACCTCGTCTACGCCGGGCTGTGGTGGGAGCCGCTGCGCGAGGACATCGAGGCCTACCTCGACCACGTCAACCGCACCGTTACGGGGACGATCGGCCTCAAGCTCTTCAAGGGCAACGCCCGCGTCGTCACGCGCGAGAGCGAGAACGCGGTCTACGATGCGCAGCTGGCGACCTTCAGCGAGTCCGGCGGCCTGTTCTCCCAGCACGCCTCGCCGGGCTTCATCGAGCTGTGGTCGCTGCAGAGCGCGCTCGCCCACCGCCTGCACAACCAGCCGAAGGACGGGTCCTGACCAAGGTGTTCCCCGAGTGAGGCCGGGTAGAGACGACGTATGGTCTACAAGCTGATCGGCATGGCCGTCGTCAAGGGCGCGAAGGTCTTCCTGCGCCGCAAGTACGGCCCCACCTACACCCCCAAGCCCGTCCTCGCCGGAGCGGTGATCGCCGCCGTGGTCGGCATCGCCGTGCTCGCCGCCAAGCGGGAGAACATCACCGGCTAGCCCGCAGGCCGCGGTGCGCCGCTGGCCCGGCGCCCGCGGCTGTGGGACGATGGGCGGTGTGAGCGAGCCCGGAGCCCTTCCCGCGGGTGTGATCGTCGAGGCGGTCGACTGGCTGCCCTCCGGCGCCCACAGCGGGCTCGTGCGCGTGCGCGGTCACCGCGACCCCGGCAGCACGAGCGACCTGCCCGACCTCGTGCTCGAAAGCGGGCGCGAGGTCCGGCGCTTCGTCTCGCTGCCCGATCCGCGCGCAGACCGCGACCCGGCCGGCTGGCGCGGCGCCTACGTGCTCGACGCCCGCCCGGCCGCCGAGGCCGACCGGCTGTGGCTCGAATGGCCGGGCGGCGGGCAGCTCCCGCTGTCGGGGCTGGCTGTGCCGGCCGGTCAGATCGCGCGTGAGGACAAGCCGGCCGGGCCGCCGGGCGAGGTCGTCGACCGGGCCGTGCTGGCCGAGCGCCGCGCCCGCCGGGCCAGCGCCTCCGAGCAGGCCCAGGCCCGGATCGCCCGCGAGGCATTGCGCGCCGTCGAGGTGCTCGAGCTGCGGGCGACCGAGGTCGAGGAGCGGCTGCTCACCGTGACGGCCGAGCGCGACGCGCTGCGCGAGGACATCGCCGGCGCCGCCGACACGCGCGCCGAGGCGCTGGAGGCTGAGTTGCGGGAGCTGCGGTCCGAGCTTGCCCGCCGTGACGCGCCGGAGCCCGAGCTCGAGCGCGTGGCAGCGCCGGTCCCGCCGATCGCGATCGCGGACGCCGACCGCCGCGCCGAGCGCCTGCGCCACGCCCTGGCATCCACCATCGCCATCGTCGGCGAGCTGCGCCTGCGCCTGCACGAGGCCGACGTCGTGCGCCGGACGCGCGACGTCGCCGCGAGCGCCGAGTCCGTGCGCCTTGCCGTCGTCGAGCACGAGCGCCGCACGCTCTCCGCGCTCCTGGCCGGCGCGCGCGCGGAGCTGTCTACCGCCCGGGCGAATGCCGAGGCCGCCGCGGCCGCGCGCACGCACGAGCGCGAGCTCGAGGCCGGCGAGCGCGTCGCCCAGGCCGAGGCCGTCACCGGCGCCGTGCGCGAGCGCCTGGGCCGGGCCGAGGCCGCGGTCGCGGCGGCCGAGACCGCCCGGGAACTCGCCGAGGCGGCCGCCATCGCCGCGATCACGCAGCGCCGCGCGGCGGAGGTCGCCCACGCCTCCGCCCAGGGCCCGCCCCTCCCGCCCAACCAGGTGCATGCCCTGGAGGCGGAGCTCGCGAGCGCCCGCGCGGAGCTGGAGGCCACCCGCGCAGCCGCCTCCGCCGTCATCCTCGAGCCTCCTTCGACCGACCTGCTGACCGCCGCGGCCGAGCAGGTGCGCGCGGCCGCCGACCAGGCGCCGGCGGAGGACGCCGAGCGGGTGGCGGCGGACATCTCCGCCGCCGCGGACGCCCTGCGCGCGCGCACGCCGCCCACGATCGTGCCCGCGCCGACCGAGCCGCCTGCCGACATCGCCCGCGGCCGCTCCGGCCGCGAGTATCCGCCGCTCCGCGGCGCGCTCGTCAAGCTCGCCCACGACGACCCCGCCGCCGCGGGCCGGCTGATCGCGGGGCTGCTGCCCGCGCAGCACCTCGTCCTCACCGGGTCGGCGGACTACGACCTGACGATCGCCGAGGTCGGGACCTTCGCGGTCTCCTCGGCCGGAACGTCCACGCTCGTGAGCCTCGTCGACGGGCCGCGCGGACGTCCCCACGCCGGCTTTCATCTGCGCACGGACGCGCTCACGCTCGCCGAGGTCTTCACCGGCGTCGACCGGCGGCCGCGCCGGCGCCGCGGCCCGGTGCGCGCCTCGGGCAGCGTCCGGCGCGCCCGCCGCGCCGCGGAAAGCTTGAACACGGCGATCTCGCTCGAGGACCTCGTGCGCGGCGGCGCCACGCTGGACCCGGCGCTCGCCCTGCGGGCCTTCGCCTACGCCGTCCCGTCCGCCTGGACGCTCGGGCAGAGCTGGACGCTCGAGCTGCACGTCGGCGAGCAGCCGCTGACCATCGCGGCCCGCCACAACGGGGGTTTGCAGACGCACGAGGGCCCCCACGAGGGTGAGCCGGACGCGCGCGTGCGGGTGTCCGCGGACGGCTTCCGCGCGCTGCTCGCGGGCGCGACGCCGAGCCTGGTGGTGGAGGGTGACGCGCAGGTCGCGCGGCGCCTGCTGACGCTCGCGGATCGCGCCCGCGGCGCCTCCGCGGCCTGAGCCGGACTGAAACGCCGCACAGAGCGGGCGGACCCCGGCGCGGCACCTCGAACCATCCGACGCCGCATCTAGCCTTCGGCGCCGGATGAGTCCTCCCAGCTGCGCGCATCTGCATGTCCACTCCGAGTACTCCCTGCTCGACGGCGCGTGCAAGATCGACGCGCTGGCGGCGCGCGCCGCGGCGTTCGGCCAGCCCGCACTCGCGCTCACCGACCACGGGGTGATGAACGGCGCGGTCGAGCTCGTCAAGGCCGCAAAGAAGCACGACGTCAAGCCGATCGTCGGGCTGGAGGCCTACTTCGTCGACGACCGCACGGTCCACGAGGGCCGGATCGAGCGCAACCACCTGACCCTGCTCGCCGAGAACGACGAGGGCTACCGCAACCTGGTCAAGCTCTCCAGCGGCGGCTTCCTCGAGGGCCTGCACCGCGGCAAGCCCGGTGTGGACATGGAGCTGCTCTCGCGCCACGCCGAGGGCGTCATCTGCCTGACGGGCTGCCTGGCGTCGCGCTCGAGCCGCCGGATCGTCGACGGCCGCCTCGACGAGGCCCGCGCGCACCTCGACGAGCTCGTCCAGGTCTTCGGCCGGCATGACGTCTACTTCGAGATCCAGAAGAATCAGATCGCCGAGCAGGACGTCGTCAACGACGCGATCGCCCGCTTCGCGCGCGAGATGGGCCGCCCGCTCGTCGCCACGGCCGACGTGCACTACCTGCGGCGCGAGGACCACGAGCACCATGCCGCGCTGTTGTGCGTGCAGACGAAGTCCACGCTCGAGGCGCCGAAGATGTCCTTCGACACCAACGAATTCTACCTGAAGAGCTCCGAGGAGATGGAGGCGTCCTTCGCGGCCTTCCCGGGCGCGGTGCGGACCTCGCTGGAGATCGCCGAGCGCGTCGACGTCGAGATCGAGCTCGGCCGCCAGCTGATCCCGCGCTTCGCGTGCCCCGACGGGCTCGAGGAGCCCGAGCACCTGCGCGAGCTCGTCGAGGCGGGCCTGCGCGAGCGCTACGGGGACCCGGCGCCGGCCGAGGCGGTCGAGCGGATGAACTCCGAGCTCGGCGTGATCGAGCGCATGGGCTTCTGCGGCTATTTCCTGATCGTCCACGACTTCGTCGACCACGCCAAGAGCAACGGCATCGCGGTCGGTCCCGGCCGTGGCTCCGCCGCCGGCTCGATCGTCTCCTACGCCCTGCGCATCACCGACGTGGACCCGCTGCGCTACGACCTGCTCTTCGAGCGCTTCCTGAACCCCGAGCGCGTGTCGATGCCCGACATCGACATCGACTTCTCCGTGCGCGGCCGCGAGCGCGTTATGCGCTACGTGATCGGCAAGTACGGCGCGGACCGCGTCGCGCAGATCATCACCTTCGGCAAGATGTTCCCGCGCGCCGCGACGCGTGACGCCGCGCGGGTGCTGGGCTATGACTACGGGAAGGGCGACGCGCTGGCCAAGCTCATCCCCGATCCGATCATGGGCCGGGCGCCGAGCTTCGACGAGTGCCTGAAGCCGGGCACGGACCTCGCCGCCGAGGTCGGCCGCGACCCGGACGCCAAGCGCATCGTCGACGTCGCGCGGGGCCTGGAGGGCATCGTCCGCAACGCCTCGATCCACGCGGCCGCGGTCGTGATCTCCGACCGGCCGCTGACCGACATCGCGCCGCTGCAGCTCGCCGACGGCGGCACGGACTCGAGCGGCACCAGGATCTACCGCACGGTGACGCAGTACTCGATGAAGCCGATCGAGGAGCTCGGCCTGCTCAAGATGGACTTCCTCGGCCTGCGCAACCTCGACGTCATCGAGGACGCGCTGGACATCATCGAGCGCTCGACGGGCGCGCGGCCGGACATGGCGCGGCTCCCCCTCGACGATCCCGAGACCTACGCGATGCTCGCGCGCGGCGACTCGGTCGGCGTCTTTCAGTTCGAGTCCGAGGGCATGCGCGAGGCGCTCAAGCGCGTGCAGCCGACGGAGTTCGACGACCTGATCGCGCTCAACGCGCTCTACCGCCCCGGCGCGATGGACCAGATCCCCACCTACGCCCGCGGCAAGAAGAACCCCGAGTCGGTCTCCTTCCTCGACGAGCGCCTGCGCGAGATCACGGCGTCCACCAAGGGGGTGATCCTCTACCAGGAGCAGTCGATGCAGATCGCGAAGTCCCTCGCGGGCTTCAGCGGCGCGAAGGCGGACGACCTGCGCAAGGCGATCGGCAAGAAGAACCGCGAGGCGATGGGAAGGCTCCGTCCCGAGTTCTTCGACGGCTGCCGCGCGAGCGGCACGTCGGAGTCGGTGATCGAGTCGCTGTGGGCGACCAACGAGCGGGCGGCTGACTACTCGTTCAATAAATCCCACGCCGCGTGTTACGCCCTGATCTCGTACCGGACGGCGTGGCTGCGGGCGACCTACCCGGCCGAGTACATGGCGGCGCTGATCTCGTCGGTCATGGACACGAAGGACAAGGTCCCGTTCTTCGTCGCCCAGGCCGAGCAGATGGGCATCGAGATCCTGCCGCCGGACGTGAACCTCTCCGACCATGAGTTCATGGTCGTCGAGGGCAACATCCGCTTCGGGCTCGATGCCGTCAAGGGCGTCGGACACGCCGCGGTGGAGGCGATCAAGACGGCGCGCGAGAGCGAGAGCGGCCATTTCACGTCGCTGTGGGACTTCTGCGAGCGCGTGGACGCGCGCACGGTCAACAAGAAGGCGATCGAGGCGCTGATCAAGTGCGGCGCCTTCGGGTCCACGGGCGCGACGCGCAAGGGCATGCTCGAGATCCTCGAGTCCGCCCAGGGCGCCGGCCAGAAGTCCCAGCTCGACGCGCAGATCGGCCAGTCGTCGATCTTCGACCTCGCGGGCTTCGGCGACGACGCCGGCAAGGTCTCCCAGCGCCCGTCGCACCCGCCGATCCCGATCGACGAGCACGACCGCCAGACCTTGCTGACGATGGAGAAGGAGGCCGTCGGCCTGTTCATCTCCGAGCACCCGCTCAAGGCCGTCCGCGAGGCGCTGCGGGCCAAGGTCGACTGCGCCTGCTCGGATGTGGGGGGGCGCAAGGACGGCGAATGGGTGAGGATCGGCGGCATGGTCGCGGCCGCCAAGAAGATCCGCACGCGGGCGGGCGCGACGATGATGTTCGCCACCGTCGACGACCTCGAGGGCTCCGTCGAGCTGCGCGTCTTCGAGAAGACCCTCGCGGCGGCCGAGGGCGCGCTCGCGGAGGACAACATCGTGCTCATCCGCGGCAAGGTCGACCTGATGGAGGCCGGCAAGGTTTGCGTGCTGGTCACGGAGGCCACGCTGTTCGCGCCCTCCGACGCCGAGATCGCGCACGCCAAGGCCGCCGCCGCCGGGCAGGCGGAGCGCGTGGCGGTCCCGCTCAAGCTGCCGCTCGACGCCGCGCGCCTGCCCGCGACGGTCATCGACGACCTCAAGCGCCTGCTCGCCGAGCACCCGGGCGAGACCGAGGTCGTGCTCGAGGTCTCCACGTCGCACGGCCCCCGCCGGCTGAAGCTCGGCGCGGGCTTCAGCGTGACGCGCTCCACGCGCCTGCTCTCGGAGTTCGAGCACCTCGTCGCCTCGGCGACGCTGCCCGAACCTGTCAGCGTCTGAACCGCCGCGTAAGAAAACGCGTGTTGCGCTCGTTGTGTGGGTTGGAGTAACGAGAGCAACGGAGCCTTGGCTCGCCGGGCACATCGTCACGGACGACGCGACCGCAGCGAACGCGGGAACGACACCGAACGACTCGGGCTCGGGAGCCGCCCCCGGGTGAGCGACTCTCACGGCGGCGTCACCGTCCCCCTGCGGTGGCGCCGCCTACCCCTTCTTCTCGCGCGTCGCGAGCCCCCGCTCGCGCAACGCGCGCATGTGACGGATGTCGTCGACCTCTGTCTGCTTGCCCGTGAAGCCGGGACCCTCGAAGAGCGCGGGCAGCCCGTCGAAGGCGGGCTCGGAGAGAAAGGCGGCGCAGCCGTCCTCGCCGATCTGCCCGGTCCCGAGCGGGGCGTGGCGGTCGCGGTTCGAGCCCAGCGGCGTGACGGAGTCGTTGACGTGCAGCGACCGCAGCCGATCGGCGCCGACCTGCTCGTCGAAGGCGGCGAGCGTCGCCCGGATCGCGTCGGCGCCGCGGACGTCGTAGCCCGAGGCGAGCAGGTGGCAGGAGTCCAGGCAGACGCGCAGCCGCTCGCCGGCGCCCGCCGCGTCGATCAGCCCGGCCAGCTCGGAGAACGACCGGCCGAGCGTCCCGCCGGTGCCCGCCGTGTTCTCCAGGTGCAGCTGGCAGTGGTCGGTCTCGGCCAGCGCCTGCCCGATGACAACACCGGCGCGGGCGATCGCCTCGCCGACGTCGCCCTTGAGCGCAGAGCCCGCGTGCAGGACCACGCCGTCCGCGCCGATCGCGTCGCCGACGCGCAGCGAGTGCGTGAGCGAGATCAGCGACTTCTCGGCCAGCGCCGGATCGTCTGAGGCGCAGTTGAGCAGGTAGACGGCGTGGATGAGCACGCTTGAGATGCGCGTCTGAGACCGCGCCGCGTTGAAGGCCGCGAAGTCCTCGTCGGTATACGCCGTTGGGCGCCACATCCGCGGGGACTGGTTGAAGATCTGGATGGCGTCGCACTCGCGCTCGAGCCCGCGCTCGACCGCCTTGGCGAGGCCGCCGGCAGGGGAGACGTGGGCGCCGATCAGCATCGCGCGGCAGGGTAACGTCCCTGGCCTCGTGCGCGTCCGTTTCGCCCCCTCACCGACCGGGGCCCTCCACGTGGGCGGGGCGCGGACGGCGCTGTTCAACTGGCTGCTCTCGCGCGGGGCAGCCGGCGAGCTCGTGCTGCGCATCGAGGACACCGATCGCGAGCGCTCGACGCCGGAGAACGTCGGGCAGATCTTCGAGGCGCTCGAGTGGCTCGGGATCGACTACGACGGCGAGCCGGTCTTTCAGTCCGCCAACGCGCCGCGCCACGCCGAGGTGATCGAACGGCTGATCTCCGGGGGACACGCCTACCGCTCGACGGCCGGTCCGGACGAGGTGAGGGCCTGGCGCGAGGCGCACGGCAACCAGGGCTTCCGCGGGGCCGACGAGGGCGCCGGCGCCGTCCGCCTGCGCGTCCCCGACGCGGGCGTCACGATCGTCCGCGACGTCATCCGCGGCCACACAGAATTTGAGAACGCCCTGCAGGACGACCTCGTGATCGCGCGCGCCGACGGCACGCCGGTCTACCACGTGGCCGTGGTGGTCGATGACCTCGATGCCGGCATCACCCACGTCGTCCGCGGCGCCGACCACTACTCCAACACGCCCAAGCAGCTGCTGATCCTCGAGGCGCTCGGCGAGCCGGCCCCGATCTACGCCCACGTCCCGCTGCTGCACGGCCCGGACGGCAGGAAGCTCTCCAAGCGCCACGGCGCCGCCTCGGTGCAGGAGCTGCGCGACGCCGGCTACCTGCCCGAGGCCGTGCGCAACTACATGTCGCTGCTCGGCTGGGGCATGGCCGACAACGACGAGTCCTTCTTCACGACGCAGGAGCTCCAGCGCGAGTTCAGCCTCGAGCGCGTCTCGCGCTCGCCGGCCGTCTTCGACGAGCGCAAGCTGCGCTGGATGAACGGCCGCTACGTGCGCGAGCTGGCCGTCGCCGACCTGCAGGCGCGGCTGGAGCAGCGGCTCGGCCGCGAGCTGCGCCGCGACGTCGTCGCGATCACGCAGGAGAAGATCTCCACGCTTGACGAGTTCTGGCCGCTCACGGCCTTCTTTGTTGACGGGCCTGCCGACGACCCGGCCGCGCGCGAGAAGATCCTCGGCGCCGACGGCGCGAGCGCCGCGCTCACCGCCGCCCGCGCCGCGCTCGCCGGCCTGCGGGAGTGGACCCTGCCGGCCGTTGAGGAGGCGCTGCGCGACGTCGCCGAGCGCGAGCAGATCAAGCCCAAGCACCTCTTCCAGCCGATCCGGGTGGCGATCGTCGGCACCACGGTCTCGCCGGGCATCTTCGAGTCGGTCGCCGTCCTCGGCCGGGAAGAGACCCTGGCACGCATCGACGCCGCGCTCTGTGGCGCCTGAAAGGCCGGCATGGCGACTCGCTCAATCCTGGGTCCGCAGCTGCCGATAGACGGTCAAGAGGTGAGCCGGTGACCGGCGAGCCTCCTCACCAGCCCTCTGCGAAACCCCCTTCCGGACTCTTGCCCGCCCCAGCCACCATCCGCCGCGACGCCACGCCGGCCCAGGTCGTCGGCACGCCCCGCCCGGCGGGCCACGGCCAGCGCCTGACCGCCGCCTTCGACGCCCTTGAGCGCTTCCCGGCCCTCGCCGAGTCACGCAACCGCGTGCTCGCGCTCGTCTCCGCCGACCGCCCGTCCACGGGCGACGTCGTCGCCGCAATCGAGTCCGACGTCGCCCTCGTGATCGCCGTCCTGCGGCTCGCCAACCAGATCGAGGGGCCCCGCCACGGCCGCGTCGAGAACGTCGTCGAGGCCGTCGAGACCCTGTCGCCCGAGGCCGTCTCGCGCCTCGCCTCCACCGCCGAGACCTTCGAGTTCTTCGAGCGCGGCAAGACCTGGGACGCCGCTCCCGAGCGCTTCCGCCTGCACGCCGTGGCCGTCCAGCGCGCCGCCGACCGGCTCGCCGCCCAGGCCGACTACGCGCACCGCGACCGCCTGCTGGTGACCGCCCTGCTGCACGACGTCGGCAAGCTCGTGCTGATGCACGCCTACCCGGGCTATCCGCGCCAGATCCACGGGCCCGCGCGCACGCCCGAGGAGCGCCTGCACTACGAGCGCCGCGAGCTCGGCGTCGACCACGCCCTCGTCGGCGGCGTCCTCGCCCGCCGCTGGAACCTGCCCGGCGTCGTCGCGTCCGCGATCGAGCGCCACCATGCCGAGGACGCCGACGGAGACGCCGCCTTCGTCCGCCTCGCCGACATGGTCGCCCATTACGCGCAGGGCTCACCCGTCAGCCCGACCGAGCTGCTGCGCGCGGCCCGGACCGTCGGCTTCGGCCCCGCCGAGCTGCGCACCGTCCTCTACGACCTGCCCTACCCGACCTCCGCCCGCCCGCGCGCGATCGAGCCGTGCCCGCTGTCCGGCCGCGAGGTCGAGGTGCTCAAGCGCCTCGCCCAGGGCATGGTCTACAAGCAGATCGCCCACGAGCTCTCGCTGTCGACGAGCACCGTGCGGACCCACCTGCACAACATCTACGGCAAGCTGGGGGCGGTCGACCGCGCCCAGGCCGTGCTCATCGCGACCGAGCGCGGCTGGCTGTGAGCAGGCACACGGCGATGGCCACGCCCACGCCGTCGATGCACCAGTCCAGCGCCGCGCCGTGCCGGCCGCTGACGAAGCTCTGGTGGAGCTCGTCGCTCGCCGCATAGGCCAGGGCGACGCCGATCGCGATCACCGGGCTGCGGGTCTGCAGGGCGCGCCACCACAGCAGGCACAGCAGCCCGAACTCGGTCATGTGCGCACCCTTGCGCAGGACCAGGTCCCAGCTCCCCAGCCCGCTGGACAGGTGCGGCTGGGCGGACAGGAAGAAGATCAGCGCCATCAGCGCCAGCGGGGGCGCGAAGCGGGAGACGACGGTCGGCACGTCACGTAGGATGGCTGACCGCCAGATGCTGTCGATCACCGCCAAGTCTCCGTACGCCGTCCGCGCGCTCGCCGAGCTCGCCGCCATGGGCTCGGACTGCCCGGTGCCGATCGCCGAGCTCGCCCGTCGGCGCGACATCCCGGTGCAGTTTCTCGAGCAGCTCTTCGCCGTCCTGCGCCGAGCCGGCGTGCTGCGCTCCCAGCGCGGCGTGAAGGGCGGCTACTCCTTCGCCCGCGAGCCCTCCGAGATCACCGTGCTCGAGGTCGTCGAGCTGCTCGACGGCCCCGTCGGCGGCGACGCCGAGTCGATCTTCGCCGAGGCCGCGGCCGCCACCCGCGCCGTGCTCTCCAAGCACTCCATCACCGACGTGGCCGATCGCGAGCGCCGAGCGGCGGACGCGATCATGTACCACATCTAGAAGCCGGCACGGGCGTCCTCGCTCGAGCTAGAGTTGGCGCGTCAGCAGTATGGACCGGCGGTTCGCCAGCTCGGCGCCGGCGGCTGCAGCTCGTGACCTGAGCGCGTCCGCCGCGAGGCGGCCGCGCCGCAGCTCGTGCTCATCCGCGGGCCGTGGCGGGCAATGTCTTCGCCATGCCCCTTCATCGCATCCCCAGGACGCGTCGCACACAAGGACGAGTACCCGCGCACGGCGGAGCTCGAGGCGCGCTGCGTCCGGATGCTCGGCGGGCTCTGGAATGCTCCCGGGGCGACGATCGGCTGCTCGACGGTCGGCTCCAGCGAGGCGTGCATGCTCGGCGGCCTCGCGCTCAAGCGCCGCTGGCGCCGGCGCACCGGCTCGGCGGCGACGCCGAACCTCGTCATGGGCGCCAACGTGCAGGTGGTGTGGGAGAAGTTCTGCCGCTACTGGGACGTCGAGCCGCGCCTCGTCCCGCTCGAGGGCGACCGCTTCCAGCTCGACGCCGACGGCGCGGTCGCCCACTGCGACGAGCACACGATCGGCGTCGTCGCCATCCTCGGCTCGACGTTCGACGGCAGCTACGAGCCGGTGGCCGAGATCGCCTCCGCCCTCGACGGGCTGCAGGCGCGGACGGGCATCGACGTCCCGATCCACGTCGACGGCGCGTCGGGCGCGATGATCGCCCCGTTCGTCGATCCCGACCTGATCTGGGACTTCCGGCTCGGCCGCGTCGCCTCGATCAATACGTCGGGGCACAAGTTCGGGCTGGTCCCGCCCGGCGTCGGCTGGGTCGTCTGGCGCGACGACGACGCCCTGCCCGACGACCTCGTCTTCAACGTGGACTACCTCGGCGGCAACATGCCGACGTTCCCGCTGAACTTCTCCCGCCCCGGCGCGCAGATCGCCGCGCAGTACTTCACGTTCATCCGCCTCGGCGCCGAGGGCTACAGCGCGATCGCCAGGGAGTGCCGCGACGTGGCCGCCCACGTCGCCGACGGGCTGGACGCGCTGGGGCCGTTCGACGTGCTGACGCGCGGGACCGAGCTGCCCGTGCTCGCCTTCACGCTGCGCGCCGACGTCACCAACTTCAACGTCTACGACGTCTCGACCCGCCTGCGCGGGAGCGGCTGGATCGTCCCCGCCTACAGGTTCCCGCCGAACCGCGAGGATCTGCACGTCCTGCGCATCGTGGTGCGCAACGGCTTCAGCCACGACCTCGCCGACCTGTTCCTGCGCGACGTCGAACGGCGCTGCCGCTGCTCGAGTGCCAGCGCGAGCCCTACACCCACGACGCGGGCTTCCATCACTGAGCATGGCGCGAGCGGTCATCGGGTACCACGATCACGATGCATGACTGTCCGTACACCGCCGACGAGGATCCGCAGTACGTCTCCAACATCATGGAGCCCCTGCAGAACGGCGAGGGCGTGGCGTGCTTTGTCGTCGACGCGGGCGAGGGCGAGCGCACCGTGCTGTACTGCTCGCACCGGCTCAGCGGGCAGGCGGGGGAGATCGCGACCGACACGCGCGACGCCGTGCGCGCGGCCCAGGCCGTAGCGATCCAGCACGAGGCGCGCGAGCAGGCCGCCCAGGCCGGCTTCCACGCCCTGGTCGGCTAGCCCGGCCAGCCGTTAGCCTCCTTCGGGTCCCAATGGCCCGAATCCCGATCAACATCGCCGAGCACGTCGGGCGGACGCCGATGGTGCAGCTCACGCGCCTCGCTCCCGAGGCGGACGGCGAGATCTACGCCAAGCTCGAGATGTACAACCCGGGCGGGTCGGTCAAGGACCGGATCGGGATCGCGATGGTCGAGGCCGCCGAGCGCGAGGGGCGCATCGAGCCGGGACGCACGACGATCGTCGAGGCCACGAGCGGCAACACCGGCATCGCGCTCGCCTTCGTCGCCGCCGCGCGCGGCTACGAGATCATCCTCACGCTGCCCCAGGGCATGAGCCGCGAGCGCGAGGGCCTGCTGCGCCTCTACGGCGCGCGCGTGCACGTCACCGAGTCGCTCGGCGGCATGAACGAGGCGGTCGCCGCCGCGCAGGCGCTCGCGCGCGAGGACGACGTGTGGCTGCCCGACCAGTTCTCCAACCCGGCCAACCCGCTCGCGCACTACACCGGCACCGGCCCGGAGATCTGGGAGGCCATGGACGGGCGGGTCGACTGGCTCGTCGCGGGCGTCGGCACGGGCGGCACGATCACCGGCGTCGGACGCTTCTTGAAGGAGCGCAACCCCGGCCTGCGCGTGATCGCCGTCGAGCCGCGCGCGTCGTGCGTGCTCTCCGGCGGGCGGGCCGGCCCGCACAAGATCCAGGGCATCGGCGCCGGCTTCGTCCCGCCGGTGCTCGACCTGGGCGTCGTCGACGAGATCATCCCCGTCGACGACGAGGACGCGCTGGAGACCGCCCGCCTGACCGCCAGCCGCGAAGGCGTGCTGGCCGGCATCTCCTGCGGGGCCGCGCTGCACGCCGCGACGCAGGTCGCCGCGCGCGAGCAGGCGGCCGGCCAGCGGATCGCCGTGATCCTGCCGGACTCCGGCGAGCGCTACGTGTCCACGCCGTTCTTCGCGCCGGAGCCGGTCGCCGTCGGTCGGTGAGCGCCACGCTCGACATCCGAACGCTGCGCTGCCCGCTGACGTGGGTGCGGACGAAGCTGACGCTCGAGCGGATGGCGACGGGGGAGGAGCTCGTGGTCCTGTGCGCGCCGGGCGAGGCGCTTGAGAACGTGCCGCGCTCGGCGCGCGAGGCCGGCCACGCTGTGGCCGTCGAGGGCGCCGTCGTGCGGATCGTGCGCCGATGAGCCCGAGCCGGCGCGGCCTGTTCCGCTCCGCCGCACAGGCGGCGGCGCGCGCGGCGGTCGGGGAGATCGACCTCGAGCCGGAGGCCGAGGCCGCGGCGGCCGACGTCGCCGACGCCCTGAGCCCGGAGGAGCTCGAGCGCTACAGCCGCCAGCTCGTGCTCGAGGGCTGGGGGGAGGAGCAGCAGCTGCGCCTGCGCGACGCGAGCGTGCTGGTGGTGGGGGCGGGCGCGCTCGGCTCGCCCGTAGCGCTGTACCTCGCCGGCGCCGGGGTCGGGCGCCTGGGCATGCTCGACGACGACACGGTCGAGCTCTCCAACCTGCACCGCCAGCCCCTGCACGCCACGCCGGAGGTCGGCGCTTCCAAGGCCCACGGCGCGGTCGCGAAGCTCCAGCAGCTCAACCCGGAGGTGATGGTCGAGCCCTATCAGGTGCGCCTGGACGCCGGCAACGCCGAGGGGCTCGTGCTCGGCCACGACCTCGTCGTCGACTGCTCGGACTCCTTCGCCACGCGCTACGCCGTCAACGCCGCCTGCTGCCGCGCCGGGATCTGGCTCGTGGAGGGCGGGATCGTGGGGCTCACCGGGATGGTCATGAGCATCCGCCCGGGCGCGAGCGCCTGCTACCGCTGCGCCTTCGGCGAGGCGCCGCCATCGGCGCCCACGTGCGCCGAGGCCGGCGTGCTCGGGCCGGCTGCCGGCGTCGTCGGCTCGCTGCAGGCGCTGGAGGCGATGAAGCTCCTCGGAGGCCTCGACGGCGCCCTGCTCGACGCCTTCCTGCAGATCGACCTCGCCGACGCGACGTTCCTGCGCGTCGCCACCCGGCGCCGCGACGACTGCCCCGACTGCGGTGGCTAACCTCCCGATCCGATGCTCGGCTTCGGCCTGATCTCCGATGTCGTGCGCGACCTGCGCGCGGCGCGCGACCGCGACCCGGCCGCCCGCGGCGTCACGGCCCCGGGGATCCTGTTCACCTGGCCGGGCGTGCACGCGCTGCTCGCGCACCGCGTCGCGCACCGGCTCGACGAGCTCAGCGTGCCCGTCGTCCCGCGCGTGATCGCCGCCGGCGCCCGGGCGCTGACGGGCATCGAGATCCATCCGGCGGCCTGCGTGCGGGGCGGCCTGTTCATCGACCACGGGTCGGGCGTCGTGATCGGCGAGACCGCCGAGATCGGCTCGGACGTGACGATCTACCAGGGCGTCACCCTCGGCGGCACCGGCTTCGCCTCCGGCAAGCGCCACCCCACGATCGAGGACAACGTCACGATCGGCTCGGGCGCGAAGCTGCTCGGCCCGATCCGGGTCGGGCACGGCTCGAAGATCGGCGCCAACGCCGTCGTGATCCACGACGTGCCGCCCAACTCGACCGTCGTCGGCAACCCCGGCCATCCCGTCCGGGTCGAGGGCCGCCGCCCGGAGGGCCCCGACGCCGACTGGGTCCACCTGCCCGATCCGATCGCCGACGCGCTCAAGGGCCTGTCGACGCGGATCGCCGAGATCGAGAGCCGCGTCCCGCGCCGGGAGGGCGATCGGGCCCCCGGCGACGTGGTCCCGATGCGCCCCCGCCGCGGACCGAATCCCGCCGGCGGCTAGCTCCGAGCCGACGGCTCGTGCGGTCTGATACGTTCCGCCGCGTGCTCCGTTCCGGGGGGAGGAGCGAGGTTTCCGGAGCGCGCTCCGCCGGGGGGCGGAGCGCGCTCCTGAGCCGCGCGAACCCCGTCCGGGTCAGACCGGACCGCTCGCTAGCGTTGGCGGTGGATGGCTGAGAGCATCGCGACCGAGCAGCTTCTGGAGGGCCTCAACGAGCCCCAGCGCGACGCCGTCCTGCACGTCGACGGGCCGCTGCTCGTGCTCGCCGGCGCCGGCTCGGGCAAGACGCGCGTGCTCACCCACCGCATCGCCCACCTGATCGGCACCGGCAACGCCCGCGCGGACGAGATCCTCGCGATCACCTTCACCAACAAGGCCGCCAACGAGATGCGCGAGCGCGTCGAGCTGCTCGTCGGCCGCCGCACGCGCGCCATGTGGGTGATGACCTTCCACTCCGCCTGCGCCCGCCTGCTGCGCGCCGACGCGCACCGCCTCGGCTACACGCGCCAGTTCACGATCTACGACGCGGCCGACTCCCGCCGGCTGATCAAGCAGTGCCTGGACGAGCTCGACATCGACGCCAAGCGCTTCACCCCGCGCGCCATGCAGGCCCAGATCTCCGACGCCAAGAACAGGCTGCGCTCGGCCGACGACTACCGCCAGCTCGTCGGCTCCTACTTCGAGCAGACCGTCGCCGACGTCTACGAGGAGTACGAGCGCCAGCTGCATCGCCGCAACGCGATGGGCTTCGACGACCTGCTCGTCCGCGCGGTCAACGTCCTCGAGCTCTTCCAGGAGGTCCGCGACCGCTACCAGCAGACCTTCCGCCACGTCATGGTCGACGAGTACCAGGACACCAACCACGCCCAGTACCGCCTGCTGCAGCTGCTGACGGGCGAGGACCGCAACTTGATGGTGGTCGGCGACGACGATCAGTGCCTGGTCAAGGGCACGCCGGTGACCATGGCGGACGGGAAGACCAAGCCGATCGAGCAGGTGCAGGTGGGCGACAGCGTGCGCGCGTGCCACGGCAGCGGCGACTTTCGCCCCGCGACCGTAACGCGGACCTTCACCGGCGGCGCCTCCATGGGCACGGAGATCGTCACGAGCGGCGGTCGCCGCATCGTGAGCACGGACGAGCACGTGCACTTCGCGGGGTATCGGCCGCAATCGACGCCGGACCTGCACATGACCGACGAAGGTCGGCGCAGGAACGTGACGATCACCCTCTGCGGCGACCGGCGGGGTCGCACGCCCATGCATCTGGTCGCGGTTGGCGGCCGGGACCGTGAGGTCGCCGCTGACCTGGAGCGGGCTGGCCTCTCGGTGCGCCCCGCGCGGCTTGGCTGGCGGGTCGAGTCCTGCTTCCGCGACTACGGCGAGGCGGTGGCGATGGCACAGCGCATCGCGGCGGCCACGCCGGTGCATGTCCGTCAGGTCGCTCGCTTCGGCTGCAGCGGCGACGGCACGCGGACGCGCAACAGCCTGCCCCAGACCCCCGCGTCGGCCGTCCGTCCCGGGATGGCGATGTTCACCGAGTCCGGCGACTACGACGTTGTCGAGGCGGTCAACCGCGTGCCGATCGACGTGACGGTCCACGACCTCGATGTAGCCGGCGTGCACAACTTCATCGCCGCTGGCCTTGTGACGCACAACTCGGTCTACGGCTTCCGCGGAGCTGACATCAAAAACATCTTAAGTTTCACCGACGACTACCCCGACGCCCACGTCGTCCGGCTCGAGCAGAACTACCGCTCGACGCAGATGATCCTCAACGCCGCCAACGCGGTCATCGCCAACAACCGCGGGCGGATGGGCAAGACGCTGTGGACCGACGTGGGGGAGGGCGACCGGATCAAGATCCGCGAGTGCGACGACGAGCACGCCGAGGCGCGCTTCGTGGTGGCCGAGATCGAGCGGCTGGTCGACGAGGGCGTGTCCAGGAACGAGGTCGCCGTCTTCTACCGCACCAACGCGCAGTCGCGGGTGCTGGAGGACATGCTCACGCGCGCGGGCGTCGCCTTCCAGGTGATCGGCGGCACGAAGTTCTACGAGCGCTCCGAGGTCAAGGACGCGCTCGGCTACCTGACCTTCCTGGTCAACCCACAGGACGGCGGGGCCTTCACGCGCGTCGTCAACAGCCCGCGCCGCGGCATCGGGCAGACGTCGCTGTCGCGCGTGCTCGCCCACGCGAACACGATGGGGCTGACCCCGTGGGAGGCGGCGGGCGACCCGTCGGGGGTGCCCGGTCTCGGCACGGCGGCGGTGAAGGCGTTTCATCGCTTCATGTCGACCATGCACCGGCTCGAGGAGCGGCTCGCCTCAAAGCCGCCGGTGGAGGCCTTCCTGCGCGAGACCCTGACCGAGACCGGGTACCTCGAGGCCCTGGAGGCGGAGCGGACGATCGAGGCGCAGGGGCGCATCGAGAACCTCGAGGCGCTGATGGTCGCCGCCGCCGAGTACGACCAGCGCGCCGAGCAGCCGAGCGTGGAGGAGTGGCTGCAGCAGCTCGCCCTCTTCGCCGCCCAGGACGACCTCGTCGACGACGAGGGCCTCGTCACGCTGATGACGCTGCACATCGCGAAGGGGCTCGAGTACCCGATCGTCTTCATCATCGGCGCCGAGGACGGGGTCTTCCCGCACTCGCGGGCGATCGAGGAGGGCGACGTCGAGGAGGAGCGCCGGCTGGCCTACGTCGGCATCACCCGCGCGATGCGCGACCTCTACATCACCTTCGCGCGGCGGCGCAACACCTACGGCCAGGGGTCGATGCCCGGGTTGCGCTCGCGCTTTTTGGACGAGATCCCGCGCGAGTACGCCGACGAGCCCGAGCGGACCCGCGCCGCGGTCGGCGCCGGCTGGTCTCCGCGCCGGGGCCGCGCGGTGACGAGCTGGGCGACGGCCCGGTCCGCGACGGAGGAGCCACTCACGATGTTCCGCCAGGGCGACAGCGTGCATCACGCCTCGTTCGGAGAGGGCGTCATCCTCGAGGTCCGGCCCGGAGACGTCATCAGCGTGCGGTTCGCGAAGGACGCGATGGAGAAGAGCTTCGTCGGTGCGTTGGCCCCGTTGAAGAAGATATGAGCGCCACCATCATCGACGGCCGCGCGATCGCCGAGCAGGTCCGCGCCGAGGTCGGGCGGGACGTCGCGGAGTGGGTCGCCGCCGGCCACGCCGCACCCGGGCTGGCCACCGTGCTCGTCGGCGAGGACCCCGGCTCGGCGATCTACGTCGCCGGCAAGCAGAAGGCGAGCGCCGAGGCCGGCATACGCGGCTTCGACCACCGGCTCGCCCAGGACGCCGGCCACGCCGAGGTGGAGTCGCTGCTGCGCGCGCTGAACGCCGACCCGGCGGTCTCGGGGATCCTGCTGCAGCTCCCGACGCCGCCGCAGGTCGACGGCGGCGCGCTGACGACGCTGATCGACCCGGCCAAGGACGTCGACGGCCTGACGCCGATCTCGGCCGGGCGGCTGATGCAGGGCAAGCCCGGGCTGCGCCCGTGCACGCCGTCCGGCGTGCTGGAGCTGCTGCGCCGCCACGACGTCGCGCTGGAGGGCGCCGAGGCCGTGGTCGTGGGCCGCTCGGATCTCGTCGGAAAGCCGGTCGCCCAGCTGCTGCTGGCCGCCGACGCGACGGTGACGATGTGCCATTCGCGGACGCGCGACCTCGCGGCGGTCTGCCGGCGCGCCGACGTCCTCGTCGCCGCTGTGGGGCGGCCAGAGATGATCCGCGGCGACTGGATCAAGGAGGGCGCCGCGGTCGTCGACGTCGGCATCAACCGCACCGAGGACGGGCTCAAGGGCGACGTGGACTTCGCCTCCGTCGCCGAGCGCGCGGCGCTGATCACGCCCGTCCCGCGCGGCGTCGGCCCGATGACGATCGCGATGCTGCTGCGCAACACGCTCACGGCCGCGCAGGGGCAGACGTGAGGCTGGCGCTGATGGTGGAGGGCCAGGAGGGCGTCGGCTGGGACGACTGGCGCGGGCTCGCGCGGGCCGCCGAAGAGGGGGGCTACGACGGCCTGCTGCGCTCCGATCACTACCTCTCCGTGGGCGGCGGGCCCGACAGGGGCGCGCTGGACGCGTGGGGGACGATCTGCGCGCTCGGCCCGCTGACCGAGCGCATCCGGCTCGGGACGCTCGTCTCGCCGGTCACGTTCCGGCCCGCCGCGGTGCTGGCCAAGCTCACGCTCACCGCCGACCACGCCTCGGGCGGCCGCATCGACGTCGGCATCGGCGCCGGCTGGTGGCAGGGCGAGCACGAGGCCTTCGGCTTCACGCTGCCGCCGATCAAGGAGCGCATGGACCTGCTCGAGCGCCAGCTCGACGACGTCCAGCGCTTCTGGCGCGAGACCGGGCCGCCACCGGTCCAGCAGCCCCGCCCGCACGTGATCATGGGCGGCCAGGCCAAGCGGCGCTCCGCCGCCCTGGCGGCCCGCTACGCCGACGAGTACAACGTGCTCTACCTCGGGCCGGACGCTGTGCGCGAGAAGGCCGCCGCGATCGCGGCCGCGTGCGCCGCCGCCGGCCGGGACCCGCTCCCGATGAGCATGATGATCGGCTTCATCGTCGGCGCCGATCGCGCCGAGGTCCGCGACCGCACGCGGCAGCTGATGGAGTACCACGGCGAGGAGGGCGATCCCGGCGCCTGGGCCGCCGCCCGAGCCGCGGAATCGGGCTGGGTCGTCGGCACGCCGGAGGAGGTCACCGAGCAGCTGCGCGCGCTCGAGGCCGCCGGGCTGCAGCGGGTGATGCTCCAGCACCTGCTGTTCGGAGATCTCGACGTGGTCCGGCTGATCGCGAGCGACGTGCTGCCCGCCGTCGCAGGATAGATTCGCGTCCGCCATGGACGTCCATCGCCTGCGCACGCCGGACTACCTCAGCGGCGTCTTCGGCCTGCTGCTGCTCTGCTCGCTCTTCGCGCCCTGGTACGAGCTGTCCCACCACGGCACGGCCGACGGCTGGCGCTCGTTGGGCCTCATCGACGTCTGGCTCGCGCTCACGGCGCTGCTGGCGATGGCCGTCCCGGTGATCACCGCGACGCGCGACGCGCCGGCCCTGCCGGTCGCCTTGGACGTGCTGACGATCTGGGCCGGGCTGATCTCTGCCGTGCTCGTGGTCATCCGGCTGCTCGCCGTGCCCAACGCCGAGGTCGTCACCGGCCGCCATTGGGGCGCGTACGCCGGCGTGGCCTGCGTGGCGGGGACGCTCGCGAGCTCCTGGTGGGCGCTGCGCAAGCAGGACGCTCCGGCGATCAAGCCGCCCCCGCCGGTCCAGGCCATGCCGGCCCCGCCGGCGCGGGATCCGTCGACGCCGCCCTAGGACCGCGGTGATCCGACGAGCCCCTGGCGGGCTCGAGGATCGAGCGGATCCACGCGCCGCAGGCCCGGCGCCGCGTCGAATCCCTGGTCCGCCGTGACCACCAGCTCGATCCCGTGCGCCATGCAGGTGCCGACGTGGAGGCGATCGTTGGCTCCAAGTGCAGGCGCGTCGACGGACAAGGCCAGGCGGAACGCCTCGTCGGTGACCGGCAGCAGCGGTGTCATCAGGGTGTAGGCCCGCTCGGCCAGGCCGCGCAGCGCGCCTGCCCGGCCGGAGAGCTCCACGTGCCAGACCTCCTCGAGCACCGCGGTCGAGGTGCGACCCTCCGCGTCCCCGCGGGCGATGGCCTCGAGGATCTCCAGGCACGGCTCGCGGAAGCGGCTCGAGACCGCACTGTAGATCAGCACGTTGGCGTCGACGAAGAACGTCAACGCGAGCCCGATTGCGGCAAGGCCCCGAGCTGCCCCTCGTGCTCGTCCCCGACGAGCCGGGTCAGCTCGTCGGGAGAGAGAAAGCGCCCCCGAGTCGCCCGGATCCCTGCGAGCGCGTGCAGACGGTCGGCCTGGCTGACGCGACGGAAGTGCACGTCGACCGCCTCGCGGATCAGGCTGGCCACCGAGGTTCCGCGCCGCTGCGCCTCCGATTCGAGGCAGCGCCGCTGCTCGGCGCTGACGAGCACCTGGAGCCGTTCCTTGAACATGTGTGGAGCATACACATGTCTTGGGCGCCCTAGACTCGCCCGTCGACATGCTCAGCCGCGAACAGGTGCTCCACGTCGCGCGCCTCGCCCGCCTGCAGCTCGGCGACGAGGAGCTCGACCGTTACGCCGTCGAGCTGTCGAAGGTCGTCGACTGGGTCGACACGATCTCCGAGCTCGGCGACCTCGCCGACGTGGAGCCGACCGCTCACGTGGTCGCCCTCGTAAACGTGCTGCGCGCCGACGAGCCGCAGCCGAGCCTGCCCGCCGAGGTGGCGCTGGCGGCCGCGCCCGATCCCTACGAGGGCGGCTTCCGCGTCCCCAGCCCGGGCGGCGGGTCCGAGACGCCGTCGTGAGCGACGATCCGGTCGACCTGACCGCCGCGCAGGCCGCGGAGCGCATCCGCAGCGGGGACCTGGCCGCGGGCGACCTGTGGCGCGCCTACCGCGACCGGGCCGAGCGCGACGACCTCAACTGCTTCACCTGGGTCTCCGACGCCGCCGAGCCCGACGACGCCGCGGCGGGCGGCCCGCTCGGCGGCGTCCCGGTCGCCGTCAAGGACCTCTTCTGCACGGAGGGCATCCCCAGCCAGGCGGGCTCGCGCATCCTGGAGGGCTACAAGCCGCCCTACACGGCCACCGCGGTGACCCGCCTGCGCGACGCCGGGGCGCCCGTGCTCGCCAAGACCAACCAGGACGAGTTCGCGATGGGCTCCTCGACGGAGAACTCCGCCTACGGGCCGACGCTGAACCCGTGGGACCGCTCACGCGTGCCGGGCGGCTCGAGCGGCGGCAGCGCGGCGGCCGTCGCCGCCGGCCTCGTCCCGTGGGCGATCGGAACCGACACCGGCGGCTCCATCCGCCAGCCCGCCGCGCTGTGCGGGATCGTCGGCCTCAAGCCGACCTACGGCGCGATCAGCCGGCACGGCATGATCGCCTTCGCCTCCTCGCTGGACCAGGCCGGCCCCTTCACGCGCGACGTGACCGACGCCGCGCTGGTGCTCGCGGCCATGCAGGGCGCCGACCCGAACGACTCGACCGCGCTCGGCCTGCGCGAGGACGTCCGGGCGCCGAGCGCGACCGACCTGCGCGGCGTGCGCATCGGCGTGCCGTCCGAGCTGACCGGCGAGGGCATCGAGCCGGGGATCCTCGCCGCCTTCGACCACACGCTCGACCAGGCCCGCGAGCTCGGTGCGACGGTGCAAACGTGCACGCTGCCGCACGCGCCGCAAGGGCTCGCCGCCTACTACCTGATCGCGCCCGCGGAGTGCTCGAGCAACCTCGCCCGCTACGACGGCGTGCGCTACGGGCTGCGCGTGGAGGGCGAGGGCGACCTGCTCTCGATGTACGCCTCCACGCGCGCCGCCGGCTTCGGCGACGAGGTCAAACGGCGCATCCTGATCGGGACCTACGCGCTGTCCTCGGGCTACTACGACGCCTACTACGCCAAGGCGCAGAAGGTCCGCACGCTGATCGCGCGGGACTTCGCGGACGTCTTCGCCGCGTTTGACCTCGTCGCCACGCCGACCGCGCCGGGGGTCGCCTTCGAGCTCGGCGCCAAGACGGCGGACCCGCTGGCGATGTACCTCAACGACTACTGCACGGTGCCGATGAGCCTGACCGGCATCCCGGCCATCTCGATCCCCAACGCCCTGGTCGCTGTCGCCGAAGGCACAGCGTTGAGTCTGCCGAGCGGCTTCCAGCTCGCCGGCCCGGCCTTCAGCGAGAACGCCCTGCTCGACGCCGCCCACGCGCTCGAGCACACGATCGGCTTCGACGGCTCGGCGGCGCGCGCATGAGCGACTGGGAGCCCGTCATCGGGCTGGAGATCCACGTGCAGCTCGCCACGCGCACGAAGATGTTCTGCGGCTGCGAGCTGGCCTTCGGCGACCCGCCCAACACCCACACCTGCCCCGTCTGCCTCGGCCTGCCGGGCACCCTGCCCGTTACCAACGCCCGGGCGATCGGCTTCGGCCTGCTGATGGGCCTGGCCTTCGGCTGCGAGATCGCCGAGCGGGCCGTCTTCAGCCGCAAGAACTACTTCTATCCCGACCTGGCCAAGGGCTACCAGATCTCCCAGTACGACAAGCCGCTGTGCGAGGGCGGCCGGCTCGGCGGCGTGCGGCTGACGCGCATCCACCTCGAGGAGGACGCGGCCAAGCTCATCCACGTCGGCGCCTCCGGGCGCATCCACGGCTCCGACGCGAGCATCGTGGACTACAACCGCGGCGGCACCCCGCTGGCCGAGCTGGTCACCGAGCCCGACCTCCATTCGGCCGAGCAGGCGCGCGAGTGGCTGATCCTCCTGCGCGAGACGCTGCGCCAGCTCGGGGTCTCCGACGTCGACATGAGCCAGGGCTCGCTGCGCTGCGACGGCAACGTCTCGGTCCGCCCGGCCGGGACGACCGCGCTCGGGACCAAGACCGAGCTGAAGAACATGAACTCCTTCGCGCACCTCGAGGCGGGCCTCAACGCCGAGATCAAGCGCCAGATCGCCCTGCTGGAGGCCGGCGAGGCCGTCTCCCAGGAGACGCTGCACTACGACGCGCGCACGGGCACGCTCACGTCGCTGCGCTCCAAGGAGCAGGCCCACGACTACCGCTACTTCCCCGAGCCCGACCTCGTGCCCGTCGCGCCGACCGAGGCGATGCTCGCCGCGGCCCGCGCCGAGCTGCCCGAGCTCCCCGCGCAGCGCATCGCCCGCTTCGAGCACGCGTTCGCGCTGCCCACCGACCAGGCCCGCGCCCTGGTCTGGCGCCCGGAGCGCGCCGCCTTCTATGAGGCGGCAGTCGCCGCCGGTGACGCCGAGCCCCGCCAGGTCGCCAACTGGCTCGAGCGCGCACCGGAGACGGGCTCGCTGCAGCCGGCCGTACTGGCGCAGCTCGTCGCGCTCGTCGCCGCCGGGACGATCTCCAACGACGCCGGCCGGCAGGTCCTCGACGTGCTCGTCGCCGAGGGCGGCGACCCGCAGGCCGTGATCGAGCGCGAGGGCCTCGCCGCCATGGACGCGGGCGGCGAGCTCGACGCCGTCGTCGCCCAGGTGCTCGCCGACAACCCGGAGGTCGTGGAGCGCATCCAGGGCGGCAACGCACAGGCGGTCGGGGCCCTGATGGGGCCGATCATGCGCGCGACCAAGGGCCGCGCCGACGGCGCCGCCGTGCAGAGGCTGATCCGCGCCAGGCTCGGGCTGTAGCTTGTCGATGGTCCTCGAGGCGCCGCGCCGGGTCAGGCGGGTACCGCTGGCTGGGTAGAGAGGCACGGTTCGCAGGCGCGCCGCTGGTCGGCAGGCGCTTAAATGGGGGTCATGGGCCCGATTAAGCGCGTCGTCGCCGGGATGCGGGCGTACTATGTCCCCATGGCGAAGCTCATCCGCATGGACAAGACCGGTCACACCACGCTCGCGGAGTGGACGACGGATGACCAGGCGTCGGTCGACGCCGCCGTGACGGCGTTCCGCGAGCAGCTCGACCAGGGCTACTACGCGATCGTCACCCACGGCGAGGGCCACGCCGAGCAGGTGCGCGAGCTGCCGCTCGACGCCGGCACCGTGATCCTGCGCCGCCCGATCGCGGGTGGCTGAGGGCGCGGTCCTTCCCGAGACCGCGGGCGTCTACTGGCGCCCGCGCGTCGATGCCCGCCGCCTGCGGGTCTCGGGTCGCTACTGGACGGTCACGACCTTCGCGCACACGGTCCCGTGGCTGGTCATGTCGGCCCTGCTGCTGTATCTCGAGCCGCTGAGCTTCCCGCTCGCGGTCATCCTGATCGCCCATGCCTGGGTGATACCGGAGCTCTACGCCAAGCGTGGCGCCAACGTGCTGCGCCCCGTGCGGCGCATGGGGGACGAGCAGGAGCGCACCGCCCTCGGCCTGCTCGGCGACCTGATCGGTCACGAGGCGCGCGAGCTGCACGCCGAGACGGGGCTCGTCATCGAGCGCGGCGGCTTCGGGACGTGGCTCGTGGGGGAGGTGGGCGCCGTCCTGTTTTCGCCGGGCGGCCGGCGCGTGCACTGCTACTGCGTGGGCGTCGAGGATCCCGACCTGCCCAGCGCCGACCGCGTCGCGCACCTGCTGCTCGCGCTGCGCGAGGACGAGTCCGGCTTCGCGACGGTCGCCAACCAGGCCTTCAGCGGCGCGCCGTGGCGGCTGCGCCGGCGGCTCCCGGCGCGCGCGCGCCCCGCGGTGCGCGCAGCGGTCGCCGTCGCGAGTGTCGACCCATAGGTCGCGTTTATTCTCCAAATGGCCATAACGTCCCGCTCGTGGGGGGTGGAAGATGGCGGCATGAACAAGCCGAACGCAAACCCGAGCACCCCGGCATCCGGCCGGCGTCGCCTGAACTCGCTGGCCGACTCCCGGCCCGCCGCCCGCGACGCGGCCCTGCGCCGCGTACGCGACGCGCGCCGCGGGCTGGCCCCGCGCGCAGAGCGCTTCGCGCATCTGAAGCGCACCTACGACTGACCCCGAGCCGCGGGCGGTTCTACCCTGCCGGGGGTGGAGTACGTGATCATCTGCAGCGTGTCCGGGGTGTGGGCGGCCCTGATCGGACGCTCGAAGGGCTCGTCCGCGCTGATCTGGTTCGCGATCGGCGCGGTCGTGCCGTTCCTCGGGGTCCTGCTCGCGGCGCTGTACCGCTACGAATCCGACGAGCCGCGGCGCGCCTGCCCCGGCTGCGGCAGGATCGTCCCGCTCCACGACGCGCTGTGCGTCCGCTGCGGCACCGAGCTCGACTTCCCCGAGGAGGCGATCGAGCCCGAGAGCGTCACGCGGGCACGCGCGGCGTCTGAGGCCTAGGCCGCACGAGCGCCGCCGCCGCCAGGGCGACCAGCGCCGCGGCGACGAACACGGCGGGCCACGACCCGATGGCGCGGCCCAGCGGGTGCGAGACGACGAAGAGCACGAGCGCGACGACCAGCAGCGCGACCGTCGCGCGCGGGCCCGCCACCGGCAGCGCGAGCCGCGCGCACAGCGCCCCACCGGCCAGGAGCACCAGCCCACCGACCGCGCGCACGTCGGTGAGCTCGGCCGCGCCGAAGCCCGCGAGGAACGTGGCCGCGGCCAGCAGGGGGACCGTCGGGGGCGGCACTCAGACCGGCTCGTCGAGGACGAAGATCTCAAACGACCGGGGAGGGGCGAAGACGACCTGGCTGTGGTACGCCACCACCGTCCGGCCCGTCAGTCGCTCGACGGCATGGGTGAACTCCTTCTCCATCGCCCGCTGGAAGCGCAGCCGGTAGTCGCGCACGAGCAGCTCCTCGCCCGCCGCCAGCAGCGTCTCCTCGTTGCGGGTCAGGCCACCTTCGAGCACGATCAGCACGTACTCGTCGTTGACGTAGCTCTTGGCCGCCGTCGGGCCCTTGCCGTAGTGCGTCTTCATCAGCGCGACCATGGCATTGGACAGCGACGCGCGCATCTCTCCTCGCTCGGGCATACGCGGTGCATTATCGTCGACGGTATGAAGGAGCGCCTCTCCGGACTCGGACGCCGCCTCGTGGCCTACGCCGTCATCGTCGCCGCCGCCATCCTGATCCTGCGGCTCGTTGTCGGCGTGGTCATGGGCTTCGTCCACATGCTGATCATCGTCGCGTTGATCGTCTTCGCCCTGTTCGCGATCATCTGGGCGAACCGCTTCCGCCGCAGCGGCGAGACCTGAGCTGCCCGCGATCGGCACCGCGTCGGCGCTCTCGACCGCGTGCCGGGCGGCGAGCGCGCGGGTGGTCAGGCGCGGTCCGGGAGGGTGAAGGAGAAGGTGCTGCCCCCGCCCTCGGCGGAGTCGGCCCAGATGCGGCCGACGTGGCGCTCGACGATGCGCTGGCAGACGGCCAGGCCGATCCCGGTGCCGGCGTACTCGTCCGCCGGGTGCAGGCGCTGGAACATGCCGAAGATCCTGGCGGCGAAGCGTGGGTCGAGGCCGATGCCGTTGTCGCGCACGTCGATGCGCCAGCCCGCGGGCAGGCGGGCGGCCTTGACCTCGACGACCGGGGGCCGGTCGGGCGGGCAGAACTTGATCGCGTTGGCGACGAGGTTCTGCAGCACCTGCACGATCCGGCGCTCGTCGCCGTGCACGGCGGGCAGGGCGCCGTCGATGACCTCGGCGCCGCGCTCCGCGATCACCGCCGTCAGGCTCTCCCGCACGTCGTCGAGCGCGCGGGAGAGCTCGAACGGCGCGCCGCCCAGCTCCACCCGCCCGGCGCGGGCGAGCAGGAGCAGGTCGTCGATCATCACCTGCATCCGGGCGGTGCCGGCCGTGATGTGCTCGAGGAAGGTGTCGGCCTCGGCGTCGAGCCTGCCCGCGTAGCGGCCGCTGAGCATCGTCGCAAACGCGGTGACGGTCTGCAGCGGGGCGGAGAGATCGTGCGAGGTCACGTAGGCGAACTGCTCGAGCTCGGCGTTGGATCGGCGCAGCTCGACCATCAGCGCCGCGTGTTGCGCTGCGCGCCGGCGCATGATCCTGAGCGCCCGCTGCGTCGCGAGGATGACGAACACGCACACGACCAGCACGCCGATCGCGCTCGGCACGGGTGATCCGACGCCAGCGTTCTGCGCGCTTACGGCGAAGGCCACGGCGGCCGCGACGGCGGCGGTCAGGCAGACGACCCGGGGCGCGCGCGTGGCCACGAGCATCACGGGCGCCACGTAGAGGGCGACGAGCACGTCCGGCGCCAGGCCGGTGAGGGCGCTGATCGTCCCCGCCAGCAGGAGCGAGCCGGCCGCGCCGGCCGCCAGCGGGCCCGACGCGATGCGGTCGACCGGCAGCCGCATCTCGTCGAGCGGCCGGGCGTCGGCGGCCGGCTCGGGCGACGGGACCGCAGCCGGCGCGCCTTTCGGCTGTGCCGGCGAGTCCGGGCGCCGGCCGGCGGCCCGGTCCGCGACGTGGCGGTGCCCCCGTTGAAACGACATCTGTGTTGGCAGGAGCGGCACCCTCACCCGACCGCTTGAGCCGGCTGCGGGAGGTTGACTCACGTTCTCGGGATCCCGATCGACCCCGCGCTGAGGCTCTGGCCGTACCCTGAGCGCGTGCTCCGGGTCCTGCTGGCCGCCCTCGTCCTCTCCCTGCTCGTCGCCGCGTGCGCGACCGAGGACCCGACGCCCGGGCCCCAGGTGGCCGTCCCGGCGGGCGTCAAGCCCGTCCGCGCCGTCGGTGCGGCGGAGGACAGGCTCGCGCTGCTCGCCCCGGCCGGCTACGCGGCGGACACCGCCGGCTTCACCCGCACCACGGGGTGCGCGGTCACCATCAAACACGTCTCGACCTCCGATCAGGTGGTGCGCCTGCTGTCCACGGGGCGCTACGACGGCGCGCTCGGCACGGGCGACGCGACGGTCCGGCTCATCAGCTCCGGCGGCATCGCGCCGGTCAACACGCGGCTCGTGCCCAACTACCGCGACGTGTTCGACGGGCTCAAGCAGCAGCCCTTCAACTCCGTGGGCGGCCAGATGTTCGCCGTGCCCGTCGGCCGGGCCGCCGACCTGCTGACCTGGCGGCGGGACAAGATCCCCGGCACGCTGGGCAACCTGGGCGCGATCTTCGACCCCGCCCAGGCGGCCTCCTACGGCGGGCAGATCACGGTCCCCGACGATCCCACCGAGATCGCCGCGGCCGCCGCCTGGCTGATCCGGCAGCGCGAGGACCTCAAGATCACGGACCCCTACGAGCTCGACCACCGGCAGTTCAACGCCGTGATCGACGTGCTGCGCCACCAGCAGCCCTACGTCGGCGAGTACTGGCGCGACCCGGCAGACGTGCGCGAGGCCTTCCAGCAGGGCGAGGCGATCGTCGGCATGGCCCGGCAGGGCACCGTCGGGGAACTGCAGGCGGGCGCCGGTACCGCGCCGATCGACGCAACGCTGCCCCCCGGCGCGACGGGCCGCTCGCCGGCCTGGATGGTCGCCGCGAAGGCGCGGCACCCCAACTGCATGTACCGCTGGCTCGACCACGCGCTCGATCCGCACGTCGATGCGCAGGTCGCGCTCGTCACCCAGATCGCGCCCTCCGTCAGCACCAGCTGCGACGTGCTCGCCGCCGCCGGCCACGCGCAGCACTGCACGCTCTTTCATGCCGACGACGACGGCTACTACGAGCAGGTCCTGTACCGCACGAGCCCGAGCCGCGACTGCGGCGACGCGCGCGGCCGCGCCTGTATGGGCTGGGACGCCTGGATCAAGGCCTGGGCGGCGGTGCGGCGCGGGCGCTAGAAGACGATGTCGGCCGAGTCACACAGCTCGCTCCCATGTTGGGCTCCGTCAGGACGTACTCCAGCAGCGTGCCGAAGAAGATCGAGTGGCGCGTCTTGACGATGAACAACGCCTCCTCGTCGGGGACGACGGACTCGACCAGATGGAGCCCTCTAGAATCCCGCCCATGCGTGCCGTGGACGCCATCATGCACTGCCTGAAGGCCGAGGGCGTGGACGTCGTCTTCGGGTACCCGGGCGGCGCCAACCTGCCCACCTACGACGCCCTCTACGACGCGGGCATCAAGCACATCCTCGTGCGCCACGAGGCCGGCGGCGGCCACGCGGCCGAGGGCTACGCGAAGGCGTCGGGCAAGGTCGGCGTCTGCTTCGCCACCTCCGGCCCGGGCGCGACGAACATCATCACGCCGCTGACCGACGCGATGATGGACTCGGTCCCCGTCGTCTTCTTCACCGGCCAGGTCCGCACCGACCTGCTCGGCACGGACGGCTTCCAGGAGGCCGACACGTTCGGCATGACCATGCCGTCGGTCAAGCACTCCTTCATGATCCAGCACCCGTCGGAGATCCCGCGGGCCGTGCACGAGGCCTTCCACATCGCGCGCACCGGCCGTCCCGGCCCGGTCCTGGTCGACATGCCGACCGATCTCACGCGCGTGGAGATCGACTACGAGCCGGTCACCGACGTCCGGCTGCCCGGCTACCAGCCGACGACCGACGGCAACCAGAAGCAGATCCGCCTGGCCGCCAAGGCGCTGGCCAACGCGCGCCGCCCGGTGCTCTACGCGGGCGGCGGCGTCGTCAACTCCGGCGCGTCGCAGCCGCTGCGCGACCTGGCCGCGTCCGAGCGCTTCCCGGTCACCTGCACGCTGATGGGCCTCGGCGCCTTCCCCGCCCCGCACGAGCAGTGGCTCGGCATGCTCGGGATGCACGGGACCCGCGCCGCCAACTACGCGATGGACGAGGCCGACCTGATCGTGGCCTGCGGCGCCCGCTTCGACGACCGCATCACCGGAAAGCTCTCCGAGTTCGCCCCGCGCGCGAAGTTCATCCACATCGACATCGACCCGGCCGAGATCTCAAAGAACGTCCCGGCCCACATCCCAATCGTCGGCGACGCCCACAACATCCTCGCCCGCCTGGTCGAGGAGTACGCCAAGCTCGACACCGATCCCGCGCGCCTGACGGACTGGTGGGAGCGCATCGAGCGCTGGCGCGCTCAGCACCCGCTGCGCTACGACGACTCGGCGGACTCGGAGATCAAGCCCCAGCGGCTGATCGAGGCGCTCTACGAGGCCACGGGCGGCGACGCGATCGTCTGCTCGGACGTCGGCCAGCACCAGATGTGGGCTGCGCAGTACTTCCACTTCACCGAGCCGCGCAAGTGGATCAACTCGGGTGGCCTGGGCACGATGGGCTTCGGCCTGCCCGCCGCGCTGGGCGCCCAGATGGCGTGCCCGGACCAGCTCGTGGTCTGCATGTCGGGCGACGGCTCGATCCAGATGAACATCCAGGAGCTCGCGACGATCCGCGAGAACGACCTGCCGGTCAAGATCGTGTTGATGAACAACGGCTTCCTCGGCATGGTCCGGCAGTGGCAGGAGCTCTTCTGGGAGCGCCGCTACTCGGCCGTGGACACCGGCCAGTGGCCCGACTTCCTCAAGCTCGCCGAGGCTTACGGCATCGCCGGGCACCGGCTGACCGAGAAGGTCACGCTGGTCGCCGACCTGCGCGCGATCCTGACGGCCGAGGGGCCCGCCTTCGTCGACGTCCGCGTCACCAAGGAGGAGAACACGTACCCGATGATCGCGCCCGGTGGCGCCGCCCGCGACATGGTGGGATGAGCCGCATGGGCGATCCCGGCACCAACGAGCTGCTCAGCCTCGAAGACCTCCAGGCCACGACGGGCTTTCGCACCGGGCGCAAGCACATCCTCTCGATCCTCGTCGAGAACAAGCCGGGCGTGCTCACGCGCGTCGCGGGCCTGTTCGCGCGGCGCGGCTTCAACATCGACACCCTCGTGGTCGGCCCGACCGACGACCCGGCCCTGTCGCGCATCACGCTCACGCTCGACGGGGCGATGCACCCGATCGACCAGGTCACCAAGCAGCTGCACAAGCTCGTCAACGTGATCAAGATCCGCGACCTCGAGCCCGAGGACACGATCGCGCGGGAGCTGGCGATCTTCAAGATCTCCGTCGACGGCACCCAGCGCGCGGAGGTCATGCAGTTCGTCGACATCTTCGACGGCCGCATCATCGACGTCACCAAGCGCTCCATCGTCGTCGAGCTTGCCGCCGACGCCGACCGGGTGAAGGCGTTCGAGAAGCTCGTGCGGCCCTTCGGGCTGATCGAGATGGCCCAGACGGGCGAGATCGCGCTCGCCCGCGGCCGCGGCGAGACGTAGCCAGGCGGCCTACCCTCCGAGCTCATGGCGCAGGTGCTCAGCCGGCCGGGGAGCGTCGCTCTGCTGGACGCGGAGTGCGCCGAGCTGCGCCGGCGTCTGGAGCGGGCCGTCAAGCGCGCCCGTCGGCGCGGCGCCGCGCTGGCCGCGCTCACGCTCCCGCTCGAGCCCGGCGCCGATCCGGCCGCCATCATGCTCGCCTCCCGCCGCCCCGGGGAGCCCTACTTCTGCTTCGAGCAGCCCGATCGCGGCCGGTCGGCGGTTGCCGCCCTCGGCTGCGTGATCGCGCTCGAGGCCCGCGGGCCCAAGCGCTTTGCCCAGGTAGCCGCCGAGTGGCGCGCCCTCGCCGCCCACGCCCAGGCTGACCCGCCGGACGGGCCCGCGGGCGCGGGGCTGATCGCCGTGGGCGGCTTCGCCTTCGCCGACGAGGGTGGCGCCGCGCGCCACTGGGACGGGTTCGCGCCTGCCTCGCTGCACGTCCCGGAGGTCGCAATCGCCCGCGCGGGCGAGGACGTGCGGCTGACCGTCGCCGCCCTGGCGACGGGCGACGACACCGCGGAGGACCTGCTCGCGCGCCTCGAGGCGCGGCTCGCCGAGCTCGTCCAGCGGCCGCTGCCCATGCTCGATCCCGAGCCGGTCGGGCGCACGACGATCGCCTCGATGGCGCCGCCCGAGCACTACGAGGAGGCCGTGGCCCGAGCCGTCGAGCGCATCCGGGCCGGCGCCTTTGAGAAGATCGTGCTCGCGCGCGAGGTCGCCGTGCACACGGCGGCCGACCACGACGCGGCCGCCGTCTTCGACGTGCTGCGGTCGGCCTTCCGCTCCTGTTACGTGTTCGTCGCCGGGCGCGCCGACGCCGCGTTCGTCGCCGCCTCCCCGGAGCTGCTCGTGCGCCGCGAGGGGATGCGGGCGCAGACCGTCGCCCTGGCGGGCTCGATCCGCCGCTCGGCCGACCCCGCCGTGGACGACCACCTCGGCGAGCAGCTCATGCGCTCGACAAAGGACCGCGAGGAGCAGGCGATCGTCGTGCACCGCATCGCGCGCGCGCTGCGCCGCCACGCCGTCTGGGTCGCTGCGCCGGACGACCCCGCCATCGTCAAGGTGGCCAATATCCAGCACCTCGCGACCCCGATCCGCGCGCAGCTGCGCGACCCGGTCAGCGCGCTCGTGCTCGCCGGGCTGCTGCACCCGACTCCGGCGGTCGGCGGCGAGCCGCACGCCGCCGCGGCGCCCGTCATCCCGGCCCTCGAGGGCCTGGACCGCGGCTGGTACGCGGGGGCGGTCGGCTGGACGGACGCCGCCGAGGACGGCGAGTTCTGCGTGGCGCTGCGCTGCGCGCTGCTGCGCGGTCGCGAGGCGCGCTGCTACGCCGGCGTGGGCGTCATGCGCGACTCGGACCCGGCGGCCGAGCTGGCCGAGACCGAGGTCAAGCTCGGCGCGCTGCTGCCCGTGCTGGCCGTCTAGCCGAGCCGGCGCCTGATGCGGTTCAGGCGACGGCGTGCGCGCTGCTCGAGCGCCCCGCGCCAGCCGCGGTACTCCTCGAACAGCGTCGCCGCCGTGGCCGCGTCGACCTTGAGCGTCACCCGCCGCTCGGCGAGGCGCTCGACCTCCGGCGCGTCGACAAACACGCGTCGGTCGGGGGCCTTGACGACGAGGCCGTCGAAGATGTGCTCGCGCTCGTTGTCGAGCACCTTGGAGACGGTGCCGATCCGCACGCCGTCGCTGGTCACCACCGGCGTTCCGCGCGGCAGGACCTTGTAGCCGATCGGATCGCCTTCGTGGTCGTCGCTGGTCACGGCGACCAGCTTAATCGGGCCGCGCCAGCGAGAGCGCGAAGCGGTCCGCCGCGTCGCTGTACCAGCCGTCGAGGCGCAGTCCGGCCGCGGCGTAGTCGGCCTCGAGCCGCGCGCGGGTGAACTTCGTCGACAGCTCGGTGCGCATCTCCTCGCCGCGCTTGAACCGGACCTCGAAGTCCAGCGCGGTCAACTGGACCGTGTGGTCGCGCCGGGCGCGCAGCCGCATCTCGATCCACTCGTTCTGCGAGTCGAAGAAGGCGACGTGCTCGAAGCGGTCGAGATCGAAGTTCCCGCCGAGCTCGCGGTTGAGCACCTCCAGCAGGTTGAGGTTGAAGGCCGCCGTCACGCCCGCCGCGTCGTCGTAGGCCGCCTCCATCACGTCGACGTCGGTGATCAGCCCGGCGCCCAGCAGCAGGGCGTCGTCAGGTCCCAGCGCGCCCGCGAGCGTGCGCAGGAACGTCCTGCGCGCACCGGGCATGAAGTTGCCGATCGTGCCGCCGAGGAAGGCCAGCAGCCGGGGCTCGCCGGTCTCCGGCGCGGGGACGCGATCGAGGTCGCGCTCGAAGTCCCCGGTGACGTGGAGGATCTCGATCCGCGGGTACTCCGCGGCGAGCGCGTCCTCGTCGAGGGCCGTGCCGGAGACGTCGAAGGCCACGTAGCGCCGGATGCGGCCGGTGTCGAGCAGTACGCGGGTCTTAGCGGCCGAGCCCGCGCCGAGCTCGACCAGCTCGACGGACTGCGCGCGGGCGAGGATCTCCTCGCCGCGGTCCACGAGGATCGAGCGCTCCGTGCGCGTCGGGTAGTACTCCGGCAGCGCGCAGATCGCCTCGAAGAGCTCAGAGCCGCGGGCGTCGTAGAAGTGCTTGGGCGGCAGCTCCTTGAACGGGCGGGTGAGGCCGTCCATGACGTCGTCGGCCAGCGTCGTCACTTGGTCCATGCCAGGCGTACCCCCGCGAAGATGTGCCGCCGCTGGGGGAGATCCCAGTTGCGAAACGTCGGTGTGATGGTGTGCGCGCTGCTGGCCCACGAGCCGCCGCGCAGCACGTAGTACCGCTGATCGAAGAAGGCCTCGGAGTACTCGCGGTACGGATGCGCGCGGAAGCCGTCGTAGCCGCCGAAGCGGGAGGCCGTCCACTCCCACACGTCTCCGAGCATGCCCAGCGCGCCGCACGGCGCGGCCCCGTCCGTCAGGGCGCCCGCGGGGGCCGGGCCGGAGCAGGCGTGGTCGAGGTTGGCGCGGCGCCCGTCGGGGCGCGGAGCGCCCTCGCCCCACGGGAACGGCCGCGTGTCCCCCGTCCGCTGGTCCCAGGTCGCCGCCTTCTCCCACTCGCTCTCCGTCGGCAGGCGGGCCCCGTGGGCCCGTGCGAAGGCGTCGGCCTCGAACCAACAGACATGGACCACCGGCTCGTCGGGGTCGAGCGGCGCGACGCCGTCGACGCGGCGCTGCTGCCACTGGCCGCCCGGGCCGCGGGCCCATCCCTCGGGGTGCGTGATGTCGTACTCCTCCTTCCAGTGCCACGCCTCGGCGGTCCACCACTCGCGCCGCTCGTAGCCGCCGCCCTCGACGAAGTGCAGGTAGGTGGCGTTGGTGATCGGCACATGGCCGATGCAGAAGTCGCGCACGTCGGTCTGGTGGCGCGGGCGCTCGTTGTCGTAGGCGAAGCCGACCGGGGAGGCGCCGATCGAGCAGGGCCCGCCCGGGACCGCGAGGCGCTCGAGGCCGGTCCTCCGCGGACCCCCGTCCAGCGTCGGGCGCTCGCGGCGCGGAAGGCCGGGGGCGACGTCGAAGCCGGCAAGCTCGATGGCCTGCAGCATGGTCTCTGCGTGCTGGAGCTCGTGGCGCAGAACGAGCTCGACGAGGGTGCCGTCCCCGCGGCCGCGGCGGTCCAGCACGGCCTGGGAGCGGGCGCGTACCGCCGCGAGGTAGGCCTCGGCTTCGGCGCGGTTGAGCAGCGGGACGTCGCCGCGGACCGCGCGCGGGGTCTCGAAGGCGTCGTACATCTCCGCCAGGTCGGGGCGCAGGAGGTCGAGGCCGCCGTGGCGGTGACACAGCCACAGGTCCTCGTAGGCAGCGATGTGCGCTAAATCCCAGGCCAAAGGGCTGAGGATCGGGCTCGTTACGCGCTCGACGTCGTGGTCGCCGTAGGGAGCGACCATGGCCAGGGTACGCTCGCGCGCATCGGTGAGGGCGTCGACGCTCACCCTGGGCAGTCTTGCCAATCGCGCGGGACGTTACGCGCCCGCCGGTCACTTCCCGGCTTGGATGGCGCGTTCGACCTGCGTCCAGACGCGCCGGTGCAGGTCGACGTTGGCGGCGCGGTCGGTCCGCACCTCGACGATCGTGCTGCCCGCGCCCTCCAGCGCGGTGCGCAGCTCGGCGTCGAAGTCCTCCGGGGCCGCCGCGAGCCGGTAGGCGAACCCGTACAGGCTCGCGGCCTGCTCGAAGTCGACGCCGTGCGGGGTGGCGACGTGCTCCTCGAAGGCGTCCTGCTCGCCGGCCACCGGCAGGAAGTGAAAGATCCCGCCGCCGTCGTTGTTGACGAGCACGACGGTGAGGGCGGTCTGCGTCCGGCGCGCCGCGAGCAGGCCGCCGAGGTCGTGCAGCAGCGCGACGTCGCCGGTGAGCAGGACGGTCCGGCCCGGGCTCGCGGCCGCGAGGCCGAGGGCGGTGGAGGCCGTCCCGTCGATCCCGTTGGCGCCGCGGTTGGCCAGCACCCGCGCGCCGGTGACCGCGAAGGTCTCGAGGTCTCGGACCGGCATCGAGGAGGCCACGAACAGCGTGTCGCCCGGCCCGAGCGCGGCGGCGGTGCGCACCGCCACCGCCGGCTCGGAGAGCGCGCCGCCGAGGACCTGGCCCATGGCCGTCCGCGCGACGGCGTCGGCGCTGCGCCAGGCGTCCAGCCAGCGGCCGTCGAGCGGCTCGGCCGCCAGCGCCGCGGGCCCGCCGGGATGGATCTCGGTGACGGCGGCGTCGGGGTCCTGCCAGGCGCCATCGGGATCCAGCGCGACCTGGCGCACGCCGGGCAGCGCGGCCAGCCACCGGCGCAGCGGCTTGGAGGTGGTGGCGATGGATGGGTTCACCGGGTTCAAGAC
>JBBSIC010000017.1:0-55596 GCA_038232275.1 Solirubrobacterales bacterium
GCCGCCACGTCGCCGGCCTGGGTCTCGATGATCGGCAGCGAGGTCAGCGAGCCGCCGCCCTCGTCGTCGGAGAGCTTGCAGGCGCGCTCGAGCAGGCGGGAGTGCAGGTAGAAGACGTCGCCGGGGTAGGCCTCGCGGCCCGGCGGGCGCCGCAGCAGCAGGGACATCTGCCGGTAGGCGTAGGCGTGCTTGGTCAGATCGTCGTAGACCGTGAGCGCGTGCTTGCCCTCGTGCAGGAAGTGCTCCGCCATCGCGCAGCCCGCGTAGGGCGCGAGGAACTTGATCGGCGCGGCCTCGTCGGCGGGGGCGGCGACGATGATCGCGTTGTCCAGGGCGCCGGCGTCCTCGAGCGTCTTGGCGAGCGACACGACCGTGGCCATGCGCTGGCCGATCGCCACGTAGACCGAGATGACGTCGGAGTCCTTGTTGTTGATGATCGTGTCGATCGCGATCGTCGTCTTGCCCGTCTGGCGATCGCCGATGATCAGCTCGCGCTGGCCGCGGCCGATCGGGATCATCGAGTCGATCGCCTTCAGGCCCGTCTGCAGCGGCTCGACCACCGGCTGGCGCTGGACGATGCCGGGCGCCTTGAGCTCGGCGGGCGCGGTCTTTTCGGTCTTGATCTCGCCCTTGCCGTCCAGCGGGCGGCCGAGCGGGTCCACGATGCGGCCCAGCAGCTCCTCGCCCACCGGGACCTCGAGCAGGCGGTTCGTGCGCTTGACGGTGTCGCCCTCGGCGATCCTCGTCCAGTCGCCGAAGAGCACGGTGCCGACGTTGTCGGACTCCAGGTTGAGCGCGAGGCCCGTCACGTCGTGGGGGAACTCGAGCATCTCGAAGGACTGCGCGTTCTCGAGGCCGTGCACGCGGGCGATGCCGTCGGCCACGGAGAGGACGGTGCCGACCTCGGCGAGGTCGGCCTTGTCGGTCTCCAGCCCCTCGATCCGGGCCTTCAGGATGGAGGTGATTTCGTCGGGCTTGATCTGCATGAGCTCTCCTGTGGGCGCGGCGCCGCCTATGCGGCGCGCGCGACTTCCTTGCGAAGGTGGTCGAGACGGCGGCGGATCGAGGCGTCGAGCACGGTGTTGCCGACGCGCACGACCAGGCCGCCCAGGACGTCCGGGTCGACCGCGGTGGACATCTCCACCTGCTGGCCGGTCTGCTCGGCGATCTGGTCGCCGACCTGCTTGACGGTCTTCTCGTCGAGCTCCACCGCGGAGACGATCTGGACGGGCAGGAGCTGGTTCTCGGCGTCGGCCAGCGTGTCGAGCTCCTCGCGGATCTTGAACAGCGACGACATGCGGTGGTTGTCGATCAGCAGCTCGAGGAAATTGCCCACGAGCTCGTTGGCGTCGGTGACCGCCTTGTGCAGGCCCACCTTTTGCTGCTCGGACGTCAGCGACGGCGAGAAGAAGAAGACCTGCAGGTCGTGGTCGCCGGCGATCGCGTCGGAGATCTCGCCGAGCTGCTCGCGCACCTCGTCGAGCTCGCCCTTGTCCTGCGCCGCCTCGAAGAGCGAGCGCCCGTAGACCGCGGCCACGTCCTCCACTAGCCGTCCTCCTGCTCCCCGGCACCTGCGCCGACCTTGTCGTCGGCGCCCAGCGAGGAGAAGTCGAGCTCGGACAGCGCGTCCTCGACCAGCCTGCGCTGGTCGTCGTCGGTCAGCGACTTGCGCGTGACCTTCTCGGTGGCGAGCACGGTCAGGTCGGCGACCTCGCTGCGGAGCTCCTGCACCGCGCGCTTGGTCTCCGCCGCGATCTCGCGCTGCGTCTGCGCCATCAGCTCCTCGCGCTTGCGCTTGCCCTCGGCCAGCGACTCCGCCTCCTGGTGCTCGGCGGTCTTGCGCGCGCGGGCGACGATCTCGTCGGCCTGCGTGCGTGCCTCGCTGAGGCGCTCGCGGTACTCGGCGAGCAGCTCGTTGGCCTGCTGGCGGGTGCGGTCGGCCGTGTCGATGGCGTCCTCGATCGCGTGCTGGCGCTTGTCCAGGGCCTCCGCGATACGGGGGAAGACCAGCTTGTTCAGGACGTAGAGCGAGATCCCGAAGACGACGAGCGTCCAGACCATCAGTCCGGCGCTGGGGCTGACCAGGAAGCTGCCGCTCCCGGCTGCGGTGACGGTGACCATGGGCCTAGAGGAAGAAGGCGATGAGGCCCGCCACGAGGCCGTAGAAGAAGCACGCCTCGGTGAGCGCGAAGCCGAGCCACTGGATGGAGGTGATCTCGTCGCGCATCTCCGGCTGGCGGGTGACGGACTCGATCACCTTGCCGAAGATGATGCCGATGCCGACAGCGGCGCCGGCCGCGCCGAGGCCGCCGCCGACGCCCAGGGCGACCGACTTGCCGGCGTCAGAGCCATCCGTGGCGGCCGCGAGGACGAAGTGCAGGATGGTGGCAAGCAACGAGCTGCTCCTTTGGTCAATGGCCCTCGGCGACGGCGCCGCCGAGGTAGATGGCAGACAGGATGGCGAAGATGAACGCCTGCAGGCCGGCGATCAGCCCCACCTCGAACATGAAGATGAGGACGCCGAAGGGCAGCGTGAACCAGCCCACGGCCTCCATGCCGAGCAGGACGGCGAGCCCCCCGGACATGAAGAGGATGATCAGATGCCCGGCGAGCAGGTTCGCGAAGAGCCGGACGGTCAGCGAGATCAGGCGCATGAAGTTCGAGAGGAACTCGAGCCCGAACATCGGCACCGCTCCGATGCCGGAGATGCCGGTAGGGACGAAGCTCTTCATGTACCCGCTGAAGCCCTTGGCGCGGAGGCCCTCGACGTTGTAGGCGACGAAGACGAGCAGGGCGAGCAGGAGCGGGATCGAGACGTTGGCCGTCGCAGCGTAGATGGCGAAGGCCGGGATGTGCACGCCGAAGATGTTGACCATCTGCTCCGAGTTGGTCGGCAGCGGGATGTACCCGATCAGGTTGCTGAAGAGGATGAACAAGAAGAGCGTCCCGATGAAGGGGAACCACTTCTTGGCCATCTTCTCGTCCATCGAGCCGCGGGTGATCTGGTCGCGCATGAGCGCGTAGAGCACCTCCACCGCCGTCTGGACCCGGTTGGGCCGGGCTTGCATGCGGTTCGCGACGTAGAGCATCGCCGCGGCGGTGAGCAGCGTGGCGAGCACCAGGTACAGGACGCCCTTGTTGATGTCCAACGGCCCGGGCAGGTGGATCCAGCTGATGAGCTTGAACTCGTCCTGCGGCTTGAACGCGTCGTTCTTCGTGCCGCCGCCGAAGGCGGCGCCCAGCACGATGAGGCCGAGCATGTACACGCCGCCGATGCCGAGGAGGAGTTTGCGACGGGGGCTCAAGGCGTGGGGTTCCTCTGTGGTCGGAGGATGAAGGACAGGGCGAGGTAGATCGTGAAGGCGACCAGCACGAGCAGCGCTGCCGTCAGACCATCCTCGCGCTCCCCCAACCGGCCGATCGCGAGGATGCTAAGGCCCACGAGCAGCGGCCGCAGCATGCCTCCCGCGAAGATCATTCCCGTGGACACGCGCGGGTCGGGATTGCGCGCCGCCAGCACGTCGATCAGCACGCCGAGCGCGCGGGCGGCAAGCCACACGACCGCCCCGGCGAGCGCGCCGGGCACCGGCAGGCCGGCCAGCAGCGCGAAGGGCAGGAAGGCGACGACCAGCAGGCAGTCGAAGAAGCGGAGGGGCAGCGGGACGCTGGGACGCGACAAGGATGCGGTCAGTGCGGGCGGACGGGCGATCATGGGCAGGGTGCCACGCTCGGCGGCTACGTGCGGAGCGGGTTCGGGTGCCCCTGCTCCGACGGCCGGTGGCGGCGCGCCGGAGTCTAGGGATCCGGCGAGCTTGTAACAACCTTGTGACAGTCGGCTCGTGCGCGGCTGGACTGCTCGGACGGGCAGGCGCCCCCGAGCTCGGGGATGTGAGCCGCGTCGATCGTCACGTCAGGATGGTCGCACCGGGGCCGCCGAGCCTGACACAGCCGCCGCGTCGAGGCCGCAGGCCTCGGCGATCAGCTCGTAGGAGCGGCGGCGGGCCTCGTGGTCGTGCGTGATGGTCACGACGATGACCTCCTCGGCGCCGTAGGCCGACGCGACCTCCTCCAGGCCGGCGCGCACGGCCTCCGGCGTGCCGACGATCGCCCGGCGACCCGACGCGCCGCCGCCGGGCGGCAGGTTGGCCAGGTACTCCACCGCGCGCTCGGGCGGCGGGACGGGGATCAGGTTGCCGCGGCGCAGCTCGAGCATGGACATCCGGCTCGAGGAGGCCAGGCGCCGGGCCTCCTGATCTGCGTCGGCGGCGAGCGCCCACACGGCGACGGCCACGCGTGGCGCCGCCAGGCCCGGCGACGGCTCGAAGCGCCCGCGGTAGTGCCCCGCGATCGGCGCGCCCTGGGGGTTGATGAAGTCGGCGAACGCGTACGGGAGGCCGAGCATGCCGGCCCAGATCGCGCTCTGGGCCGAGGAGCCCAGCAGCCAGACGTCCGGGACCTGCTCCGTCGGCAGCCGCAGGCGGTGAAAGCGGTGCTCCTCCGGGATCGTCCCGTAGAGGTAGCCGAGCATCTCGGCGAGCTGCTCGGGGAAGTCGTCCGCGCTGGGCTTCGAGCGGTCGCGCTGCAGCGCGAAGGTCGTCAGCGCGTCGGTCCCCGACGCGCGCCCGATCCCGAGGTCGATGCGCCCGCCGTACAGGCCGGCCAGCACGCTGAAGGTCTCGGCCACCTTGAACGGGCTGTAGTGGGGCAGCATCACGCCGCCGCTGCCGACCCGCAGCCGCCCGGTCGCCGCGGCGACCGGCCCGATCAGCGCCTCGGGCGCCGGGCCCGCGAGCATCGCGGCGCCGTGGTGCTCGGCCAGCCAGTAGCGGTGGTAGCCGAGGCCGTCCGCCAGCCGCGCGAGGTCGAGCGTGTTGGCGAGGGCGTCGGCGCCGGTCGAGCCCTCGCTGACCGGCGACTGGTCGAGCACGCTGAGTCTCACGATGCTCACCTTCCCTGGGGGGTCCACTTGAACCGGCGGGCCGCGACGACGAGCCCGGCGGCGCCCCACGCCGCCAGGATGCCGAGGTGCCCCCAGGCGAAGCCCGCGCCGGTGGTCGCGGGGTCGTAGGCCTGCTGGAGCGCCTTGCCGAGGTGCCGGATCGGGAACACGTCGGCGACGCTCGACAGCCAGCCGGGCACGGTGTCGTCCGGGACGAAGATGCCCGAGATGAAGTACAGCGGCAGGATCGTCGCCTGCAGGATCGGCGTGGCGGACTCCTCCGTGCGCACGAAGGTCGAGAACGCGTAGCCGACGCAGCACAAGGACGCCGCGCCGACCGCGACGGCGACGAGCGTCGCCGGCAGCGTGCGGCCCGGCAGGTCGACCCCGTACGCGACCCAGCCGATCAGGGCCAGCACGACGAAGTTCGCGAAGGAGACCGTCACGGCGGTCAGCGAGCGTCCGGCGATCAGCGCGGCGGCGGGCACCGGCGTCGCCCGGCGGCGCTTGAGGATCCCGCGCTCGCGCTGGGAGACGACCGCGAAGACGAGGCTCTGCAGCGCGGCCGAGGTGATCGCGAGCGCCATCAGCGAGGGCACGTAGTAGGCCGTCTGCTCGATCTTGTGACCGCCGACGTCGACGGTGTCGTGGCCGAACACCGTCGCGAAGATGACCAGGAAGATGACCGGCAGCAGGACCGTGAAGAACAGCGCCGGGCGGTTGCGGCTGAAGGTCAGCAGGTCGAAGCGCGTCTGGTGCGCGTACAGGCGCAGGCCGGTCACGCGGGCTCTGAGACGAGGTCGAGGTAGACGTCCTCGAGCGAGCGGCCGCGGACCTCGAGGTCTCCCAGCTCGATCCCCTGCGCGAGGCCCCAGGCCGCCAGGTCGGCCAGGACGCGCAGCGGCTCGGGCGTCGTCGCGACGAGCTTCGCGCCGTCGGGTGTCCAGGCGCCCGGCACCGCCGCCCCGGGCGGCGGAGTGAAGGAGATGATCGAGCCGCCGCGGTCGCGCGCCCCGAGCGTCGCCGGCGTCCCGGAGGCCACGATCTGCCCGGCGGCGATCACCGCGATCCGGTCCGCCAGCCGCTCGGCCTCCTCGAGGTAGTGCGTGGTCAGCACGATCGTCTTGCCGAGGCCGGTCAGGCCCTCGATCATCTCCCAGGTCGCGCGGCGGGCGGCGGGGTCGAAGCCCGTAGTCGGCTCGTCGAGGAAGACGAGGTCGGGGTCGCCGATCAGCGCGAGCGCGACGTCGACGCGGCGTTGCTGGCCGCCCGAGAGCCGCCCGCCCCGGCGGTCGCCGAGATCCGACAGGCCCGAGAGCGCGAGCGCCTCGGCGACCGGCAGCGGGTGCGCGTGGTAGCCGGCGTAGAGTTCGACCAGCTCGCGGACGGTGAGCTCGGCCTCGATGCTCGACTGCTGCAGTACGACGCCGATGCGCCCGCGCCAGGCGCGGCTCGCGGAGTGCGGGTCCTCGCCGAGGACGCGCACTTCGCCGCCGACGCGCTCCTTGAAGCCCTCCAGGTGCTCGATCGTCGTGGTCTTGCCCGCGCCGTTGGGGCCGAGCACGGCGAAGACCTCGCCGGCGCGCACGGTGAAGCTGACGCCGCGCACCGCCTCGACGGGCCCGTAGCCCATCCGCAGATCGCGGACGTCGATCGCCAGCTCGTCGGTCACCGGGTGAGCAGGCTACGCTGCGGGCGGCGCGGGGACCACGACGCCCTCCGGGCCGCCGAGCTCGTCCTCCGGCCCGAACCGGCGCAGCCTCATGCCCCGAGCGCCTCGAGGCGGTCGCTCGCACTCGCGCGCCGCTCGGTCAGCTCGCACTTGAGCCGGTCGAGCTCGGCCTGGCGGCTCGCGACCAGCGCGAGCTGGCGATCGATCAGCGCGAGGCTCTCGTGCAGGATCGCCTGGCGGCGGGCGTCGGCCGCGCCGGAGTGCCACTCCGCGCGCAGCGCCGCGCGCTCGTCCTCGGCCTCCACCAGCGTCTTGAGGTCGTCGAGCGAGACCCCGAGCGCCTCCTTGAGGCGCAGGATGTGCGTCAGGCGCTCGACGTCGGCCTCCGCGTAGGCGCGGTGCGCGCCGGCGGCACGCCCGGCGCCGCCGGCCAGCAGCCCGATCTCCTCGTAGTAGCGGATGGTGCGCGTGGTGGTGCCGACGCGCTCGGCGACGTCGCCGATGCGCAGCAGCGTGGCCGCGGTCACGCGCGCACCTCCGCCAGCACGGGTGCGCGGACGTGGCTCGGCCGCATCAGGCAGACGACCACCCCGACCAGCGACGTGATCGCCAGCACCCACAGCGCGGTGTGCATGTTGGCGATGAAGCCCGCGAGGTTCTGCGGCGAGAGCCCGCTGGAGAGCCCGGAGAAGATCTTGAAGAGCACGTCCTGCGGGATCGACGCCGTGATCACGGCCATCACGAAGGCGATCGAGATGACCGCGCCGGTGTTCTGCGCGAGCACCCGGGTCGCCGCGGCGACGCCCCGGCGCTGGGGGGCCACGGCGCCCATCATGGCGGCGGTGTTCGGGCTGTTGAACATGCCCGACCCGACGCCAACCAGGCCGAGCAGGATGGCGCTCGGCAGGTAGCCCGTATCGGCCTGCAGCGTGGTCATCAGCGCGAGCCCGGCCGCGGTGAGCATCATGCCCCCGGCTGCGAGCACGCGCGACCCGTGCCGGTCCGCCCAGATGCCCGCCAGCGGCGAGGCGATCAGCATCCCGATCGCCAGCGGCGCGAGCTTGACCCCGGCGAGCACCGGGCCGTCGCCCTGGGCGCCCTGGTAGTAGAAGACGAAGACGAACAGCAGCGCGAAGCGCGCGAGGCCGTTGATGAAGGCGGCGGCCGCGGCGGCGGAGAAGAGCCGGTCGGCGAAGATGGCGAGGTCGAGCATCGGCGCGCGGCCGCGGTGCTCCACCCACACGAAGGCCGGCAGCAGGACCAGGCCCGCGGCCAGCCCGCCGATGACCACCGGGTCGTCCCAGCCGGTCAGCCCGCCGCGGGAGATGCCGAGGGTCAGCCCGGTGAGGCCAAGCACGAACAGCACCGTGCCGCCGAGGTCCAGGCCGCGGACGGCGTCCGGCCGGGCGAGCTCACGCAGCACGAGCGCGGCCCACAGGCAGCCGGCGAGGCCGAACGGGATGTTGAACCAGAACACCCAGTGCCACGAGATGAGCACGAGCGCACCGCCGAGCACCGGGCCGAGGATGAGGCCGACGGCCGCGACCATGGTGTTGGTGCCCATGGCCAGCCCGAGCTGCTCCTTCGGGAAGGCGTCGGTGACGATCGCCGAGCTGTTGGCGAACAGCGAGGCGCCGCCGATGCCCTGCAGCACGCGCCAGACGATCAGCTGGGTCCCGTCGGCGGCGAAGCCCGCGCCGAGCGAGGCGGCGGAGAACAGCAGGAAGCCGAGCACGTAGGCGCGCTTGCGCCCAAAGAGGTCAGACAGCCGCCCCGCGGTGACCACCAGGACCGTCGAGGCGATCATGTAGGCCAGGATCACCCACACGAGCGTGAGCAGGCTCGTGTGCAGCGAGCGCTCGAGGTCGGGGAGGGCGATGATCAGCGTCCCGGAGTTCGTCGCGGCGAGCAGCATGCCGAGGCTCGTGCACGAGAGCGCCCACCAGCGGTAGTGCTCGTGGTCGGAGTCGACGCCTAGGGATCTGCTCTTTCGCCAGTTCACGTTCACGTAAACTAGCAGGTCGTGACGGGCGATTTCGTCCCGGGATCGCGGTCGCGCCAAGACGGAAGGCAGCAGGCTGGTAAGGAGAGGCCTCGTCCGGCCGCGCAGGGACGGGCGTGGCTACTCAAATGCGTCGTGGAGACGCTTTTCCGCAGCCGGCCGCGCCGGGGGTGCGGTTCAACGCCTTCCTCTGCTCGCAGTCAGCTGATCAGGCGAAACGGCTGGGCGTCCGCGCGGCCGAGCGGGTCCGTCTTGAAGTAGGCGTCGATGACCGCCTGGCGGCTCTGCGCGCCGGGGCCCGCCTGGCGGAGAGCCTCGATCACGCCGTGCATCGCTGTCCAGCCGACCTGGGCCAGCGGCCCCGGCTCGCGGCCCGGGTAGGTGCGGCGGAAGGCGGCGTCGAAGCCCGCCGGGGCCTGCGCGGGCACGGCGGTGAGAAAGCGCACCCGGGGGTCGCGCAGCTGCTGGGGAAGGTCCGTCGTGGCGAGCTCCTGCCCCAGCAGGACGCGGGCCTGGCGGTTCTCGCTCAGGATGCCCTCGACGGCCCCGCGCGCGTTGACCGGGTCGCTGCCGGCGTAGACGACCGTGTCGGCCCGCGCGGTGTCGACCGTGCGCCCGAGCTTTGACCGCACGGCGCCCGCCAGCGCCTGGGCGGCCTCGGTGCCCTCGGCCTCGACGGCGACCTTGCCGCGGGCGGCCCGGGCGATCGCGGCTGCCTGGACGGCGTCGGACGGGACCAGCGGGGCGAAGGTGCGCCGGGGCGACGGCAGCGGGACCGCCGTCGCGCCCGTGCCCGGCGAGAGGTGCAGGATGCCCGCCGCGTTGAGCAGCGGCGCCGACACGCGCGCCGTGCGCGCGTCCATGTCGCCGATCACGGCGATCACGCTCTGGTCGTGGATGGCGTCGCGGACGGTGCTGGCCACCTGCTCGGGCTCCGTCTCGCCGCCGGGCCCGACGGGCTCGTCGAGCGCCACGTAGTTGACCACGAGGTCCCCCACCATCCCGTGCGCCTGGGCGAGGGCGAGCTTCTCTCCGAGCACGACGTCCGCCGCCGCCCTGGCGTGCGGGCCCGAGCGCGGCAGCACGGAGTAGACGGTGAGGATCTGGCCGGCGACGCGCCCGCCGCCGCGGATGGCGGTGGTGTCGCCGCAGCCGCCGAGCGCCACCACGCACAGGATGAGGACAAGAAGGAGGCGCACGGCTCCGCCGCCAGGGTAGGCGGAGCCGGGCGCTCACCGGGTGCTCAGAGTGCGCCGGGCGGACTCGGCGTCCAGACGCCGGGCCAGCCGGGCGACCGCGGCGGCGGCCCGCGATCGCACGGCGACGGCGGATGCGCGGTCTCCGCCGCGCGGGCACGCCCTCTCGCCCTGCGCAGGCGGTCTTCAGCCTGGGCGCGGGCGACGGACTGGGTGAGGCTGGACGGCATCTGGGGACGGGAACTCGCCCGTCTCGAGCTCGTGCTCGATGCGCGCCTCGATGGCGTGCTCGTCCGTGCCCGGGTCCTCGCGCATCCGGAAGCGCTTGAACTTGAGGATCTCGAGCGTGTAGACGACGTACACCGACGCCGCCAGCGCCAGCACGATCAAGGCGCCCATCAGGGTGGACCAGCCCGCGTCGAGATGGCCGTGGTCGTCGGAGTACGGGATGAAGCGCAGGGCGACCGCGACGCCGGCCATCGTCGCCGTCCAGGCGTACAGGTAGGCGACGGTCCGCCGGTGCGAGAAGCCGATGCGGGCGAAGCGATGATGGAAGTGGTTGGCGTCGGCCGAGTAGACCGGGCGCCGGTACTTCATCCGCTTGAGCACGACGAACGTGGTGTCCAAGAACGGCACCGCGAGGACGACCAGGGGCACGAACAGCGCGATCACGGCGTTCGTCTTCAGCGACCCCTCGATGATCGTCGCGCCGAGCAGCAGGCCCAGCAGCAGCGCCCCGGCGTCCCCCATGAAGATCGAGGCCGGCGGGAAGTTGTGCACGAGGAAGCCGAGCGCCGCGCCGCAGGCGATCAGCGCCAGGACGCCGGCGCCGTCGCGGCTGAGGTCGAAGGCGATGACCGCGAAGGCGGCGGCCGAGATCGCGCAGACGCCCGCGGCCAGGCCGTCTACGCCGTCGGTGAAGTTCACGGCGTTCATGATCGCCACCAGCCCGATCAGGGTCAGCGGCTCGCCCAGGTTCCCGAGCGTGACGCTTCCGAGGAAGGGCAGCGTGAAGTCGTGGACCGCGACGCCGCCGAGCACGAGGATCAGCGCGGCCAGCAGCTCGCCGGCGAGCTTCCAGACCGCGGGAAGCGGACGCCAGTCGTCGATCGCGCCGACCACCGTGATCACGGCGGCCCCGCCGAGGATCGCGCGGTAGCGGTCGGTGCCGGGAAGCACCAGCAGGCCAGCGACGGCGGTCGCGGCGAAGATCGCCAGGCCGCCGAGCAGCGGCGTCGCCCTGGCGGCGAGCCCGCGCGCCCGCGGCTCGTCGACGGCGCCGATCCGGCAGGCGAGCCTCGCCGCCGCCGGGGTGACGGCGACGGCGACGACGAAGGCGACGAGGAGGCCGAAGAGCGCTTCGTCGACCATGTCAGAGGCCGCGGCCTAGACGGAGGCGGTGGCTCCCGTGTGCGCGTACAGCGGATAGCGGTCCGCGATCGCGCTGACGCGCTCCGCCAGCTCGGCGCGCTGGGCCTCGAAGTCCGGCGTCAGCGCCGTGGCGACGATGCGGCCGACCTCCTCGAAGTCCTCCACCTGCAGCCCGCGGGTCGCGAGCGCCGGGGAGCCGACGCGCAGGCCGCTCGTGACCATCGGGGGACGCGGGTCGAAGGGCACGGCGTTGCGGTTGACGGTGACGCCGATCGCGTGCAGCCGGTCCTCGGCCTGCTGGCCGTCGAGTTCGGAGTCGCGCAGGTCGACGAGCGCGAGGTGCACGTCGGTGCCGCCGGTCAAAACGTTGACCCCGTGGCCGACGCGCAGCAGCTCGTCCGCCACGGCCTGGGCGCCCGCGATCGTGCGCTGCTGGCGCTCGCGGAACGGCTCGGTCGCGGCGATCCTCAGGGTGACGGCCTTGCCCGCGATGACGTGTTCGAGCGGCCCGCCCTGCTGGCCGGGGAAGACGCCGGAGTCGATCTTCTTGGCGTGCTCTTCGCGGCACAGGATCATGCCGCCGCGGGCGCCGCCGAGCGTCTTGTGGATCGTGGTGGTCACGACGTCGGCGTAGGGCACCGGGTTGGGATGCAGCCCCGCCGCCACGAGGCCGGCGAAGTGGGCCATGTCGACCATCAGCAGCGCGCCGACCTCGTCGGCGATCGCGCGGAAGCGCTCGAAGTCCAGCACCCGCGGGTAGGCCGACCAGCCCGCGAGCAGCATCTTCGGCCGGCGCTCCTTGGCGATGCGCTCGACCGCGTCCATGTCGATGCGGTAGTCGAGCTCCTGCGAGACCTCGTACGCCGCGATGTCGTACAGGCGGCCCGACACGTTGAGCTTCATCCCGTGGGTGAGGTGGCCGCCGTGCGGGAGCGCGAGGCCCATCAGCGTGTCGCCGGGCGCCAGCAGCGCGTGGTAGACGGCGGCGTTGGCCTGCGCGCCCGAGTGGGGCTGCACGTTCGCGTGGTCCGAGCCGAAGAGCGCCTTCGCGCGGTCGATCGCGAGCTGCTCGATGACGTCGACGTGCTCGCAGCCGCCGTAGTAGCGGCGGCCGGAGTAGCCCTCGGCGTACTTGTTCGTGAGCACCGAGCCCTGGCACTCCAGCACCGCCTGCGGCACGAAGTTCTCCGAGGCGATCATCTCCAGCGTGCGCTGCTGGCGCAGCAGCTCGGCGTCGACGGCCTCGGCGACCTCGGGGTCGACCTCGGAGAGCGGGCGCTCGAAGTGGTCCGCGGGCAGGTCGGGCATGAGGTGCAAGCTAGCAGCGCCGCCGGTCAGCGCAGGCGGCGCAACCGCGCCATGGCGCCCGCCGTCCAGGCCGCGAACACGCGCCCGGAGGGCCCCGCCGCCAGCAGCGGAGGGCCGGCGTCGGCGCGGGCCGGGCTGACGCGCCGGCGCCTGCCGCCCGCCGCGGCGGCGAAGACGCGGCGGCCGGCGCGGGTCCGCTGCGCCCAGGCGACGAGGACTCGCCCGTGCGCGATCGCCACGGCCGGGTCGCCGGCCACCCGGCGGCCGGGCAGGACGCGGCGTCTCCAGGCGCGGCCGGGTGCCGCGATCGCCACCACCGGGCGGCCGCGGCGGACCTAGGCGACCGCGATCCGCCGCTCGGTGGCGGCGAGCGCGCCGGCGAGCCGGCGGACGCCCTTCGCCGTCCGCACCGCGGCCGTCGGCGCGCCGGCGCCCACCAGCACCAGGCGCGAGCGGCGGCGGGTCTGGTCGAGATCGAGCACGAGCGGCCCGGCCCTGCGCAGGGCGAGGCCGGCGGCGAAGTGCCGGATCAGCGGGCCCGTGCGCGTCAGCTTGTAGGTCGCCGGCGCCGCTTCCGCGTCGCCGCGAGCCGGGCGGGTGACGCCCGGGACGATCGTGATGGCGATGTCGCCGTCGCGATCGGGGTTGGCCAGCACCGCCGCGCCGTCGGGGCGCGCGGCGAGCCGGACGGGCCCGGTGCCCTGCCCGAGCGCGACGATCCCGCCGCGGCCGACCGCGCGGCCGGAGTAGCGCACGCCGCCGGACTGCGCGTGGTCCCAGGCGGCGACCAGGCGCCCGGCGGCATCGACCGCCAGGGCGGGGTACTCGGCGAGCGCCTCGCCGACCGAGGTCACCCGACGCCCGCGGACGACGCGAAACGGCTTCGTGCCCTTGCCCGTGTCGACGAGCCGCACCGCCGTGCGCCCGGCCACCGCGAGGCCGGCGACCTCGCCGCGGACGGCGGCCGCGGACGCGGGGGTTGTGGCCGTCATGGTGCCGAGCGCGAGCGCGGCGGCCCGGGCTGGAGCGATCGCGCGCGGCACGGTCGCGGGAGGGTACTCAGGCCGCCAGCGCCTCCACCGCCGCGGCGATCGCGCTCTCCGGCGCCGCCCCCGCGCGCACGATCAACCACTCCCCCTCCTCAAAGCCGCGCAGGTCGACCACCGTCGACGGCGTGCCGGGCAGCGGGCCGGCGCCGAGGACGAGCCGGACGCCCGAGCGGATGTCGGCCGGGATCTCGTCGAGCGAGCGCGCCGGCGGCTCGCCGGCGTGGTTGGCGGAGGTCTGCAGGACGGCGACCTGAGCGCCGCGCAGCGGCGACCCCGCGGGGAGGCGGATGCCCAGCGTGTCCGGGTCCGGGGCGCAGGCGAGCGGGAAGTGGTGGTCGGGGTTGGGCACGAGCAGGGTCACCGGCCCTGGGAGCAGGCGCCGGGCGAGCGCGGTCGTGCGCGCGCCCATCGGCGGCAGCCAGGCCGGGTCGAACACCATCACGGCGGCGGGTTTGTCGGGCGCGCGGCCCTTGAGGGCGTAGAGCTTCTCGACGGCCGCGGCGTTCTCGGCGTCGCAGGCCAGGCCGTACACGGTGTCGGCGGGGAACAGGGCGACCCCGCCGGCGCGAATGCAGAATTCGAAGGCGCTCAGCATCGCCACACCACTACCCGTTCGAGGCCCGCGAGGTCGGCGACCACGTCCACCGGCGATCCGAAAAGCGCGCCGACGGCCGCGGCCTGGCCCTCCCCCACCTCCAGCGCGACGAAGCGCGCGCCGGACGCGACGGCCGCGGGCACGAGCCGCCGGTAGACCTCGAGGCCGTCCAGCCCGGCGAACAGCGCGGCGGCGGGCTCGAAGGCCAGCTCGGCCGGGAGGTCGGCCCCGGCGGCCACGTAGGGCGGGTTGCTCACGACGGCGTCGGCGCCGTCCACGCCGGCGAGCAGGTCCCCCTCGACCCACGCCACGTCGAGCCCCAGCCGCGCGCCGTTGGCCGCGGCGACGGCAAGCGCGCCCGCGCTGACGTCGGTCCCCACGACGTCGAGGTCCGGCCGCTCGTCCTTGAGCGCCAGGGCCACCGCTCCCGAGCCCGTCCCCACGTCGACCACGCGGGCGCCCGGCGGCAGCTCCAGCGCCGCCTCGACCAGGTGCTCGGTCTCCGGCCGGGGGACGAGCACGCGCGCGTCGACCGCCAGGTCGAGGTGCCGGAAGCCGCGCGCGCCGACGATGTAGGCGACAGGCTCGCGCGCGGCACGGCGCGCGACGAGCGCGTCGAAGCCCGCGGGCGGCTTCACGCCCGGCCGCATCAAGAGCGCCGTCCGGTCGATCCCGAGCGCGTGCGCGAGCAGAACCTCGGCGTCGAGCCGCGGGGTCTCGCAGCCCGCGGCGACCAGCGCGGCGGTCGCCTCGGCCGGCGTCACGGCAGCGTCAAGCGCCGCCTGCGGCCTGGGCCTGGAGGCTGCGGCGCTTCTCGTCGCCCCGCAGCGCACCCGTGAAGTCGTCGAGCATGCCCTCGAGGATCTCGTCGAGGTTGTGCGCGGTGTGCTTGATGCGGTGGTCGGTGACCCGCCGCTCGGGGAAGTTGTACGTGCGGATCTTCTCCGCGCGCTCGCCCGTCCCGACCTGGGAGCGCCGGTCGGCGGCCAGCTCGGCGTCGCGTCGCGCGAGCTCCGCCTCATACAGCCGCGCGCGCAGCACGCGCATGGCCTTCTCGCGGTTTTGCAGCTGGGACTTCTCGTCCTGCATGGAGACGACGATGCCGGTCGGCTTGTGGGTGATGCGCACGGCGGAGTCCGTCGTGTTGACCGACTGGCCGCCCGGGCCCGAGGAGCGGTAGACGTCGATCTGCAGGTCGCTCTGCTGGACGTCGACGTCGAGGTCCTCGGCGGCGGGCAGCACGGCGACGGTGGCCGTGGAGGTGTGGATGCGGCCCTGGGACTCGGTCTCTGGCACGCGCTGGACGCGGTGGGTGCCGCCCTCGTACTTGAAGCTCGAGTACGCCCCGGTTCCGTCGACCTCGAACGTGTAGGACCCGTCGCCCGCCGCCATCGTGTCGACCTTGTAGCCGAGGCGCTCGGCGTACCTGGTGAGCATCCGGTAGAGGTCGCCCGCCCACAGGCCCGCCTCGTCGCCGCCCGCGCCCGCGCGGATCTCGACGATCACGTCCTTGTCGTCGTTGGGGTCGCTCTCGACCATGGCGAGGCGCAGCTGTTCCTCGAGCTCGCAGACGCTCTCGCGGGCGGTCTCGAGCATCCCACGGACCTCGACGGCGGAGTCCTCCTCCACCCCCTCGTCGAGCAGCTCGCGTGCGCCGGCCAGGTCGTCCTGCGCGTGGCGCCACTCCTCGGCGAGCCTGAACGCGGGCTCGAGCCGGCTGAAGGCGCGGCCGGCGTCGCGCAGGCGCTCGCGATCCCCGATCACCTCGGGGTCGGACATCTGGGCCTGCACCTCGGCGTGGCGGGCCTCGATCTGCTGGACGAGCGACTCGATCACTGCCGACCGAGTCTATGAAGCCCCCGGTGGCGGGCCGGCTCGCGGCGGTCGCGCGGCGACGATCGCGTGCATCTCACCCCCTCTTGAGGGGCAACTGCACAAGACGGCGGGCCTTGGTGATGCGCATGCCGCGGCGCACAGCGGGCACGCGCTTTATGGGGGTCCTGACCCCCAGTATGCGCGGCGTCGCCGGGGGAGTCCGCGCCCTGGCGGTGCCAGGGAGGGCTAACGGACCCCCACCCCCACCGCCCCAGCGCCGCGTGGACAGAAATGGTGTCCCGCAAACGGACCGGACCCACCCGCTACCCAGCCAAGCCGTAAACGCTGGGCGTCGTCGCCCGCCACGGGCGCCTACGCCACGACCTCCATGCCCACGAGATCGTCGCCGTGGGCGGCGCGCGGATCCTCGCGGTCCAGGACGGCCTGCATGGCGGCAATGGCGACGGCGAGCTGCTCGCGGTCGGGCTCGCGCGTCGTGAGCCTCTGCAGCTGCATGCCGGGCCACATCAGCGACCGGACCCAGCCGCGCGAGCGGTTGCGGCCCGCGAACTTGATGACCTCGAAGGAGATGCCGGCGATCAGCGGCACGCCGAGGATGCGCGTCGCGAGCAGCAGGTACCAGGCCGGGAGCCCGATCGGCGCGAAGACGAAGATCGCGACGATCATGACGATCAGCAGGAAGCTCGTCCCGCAGCGCGGGTGCAGGCGGCTGTAGAGCGTGGCGCGCTCGGGCACGAGCTCGTCGCCGGCCTCGTAGCAGGCGATCGTCTTGTGCTCGGCGCCGTGGTACTCGAAGACGCGGCGCAGGTCGCGCAGGCGCGACAGCAGCGCGAGGTAGCCGAGGAAGATGCTCGTGCGGATCACGCCCTCGACGAGCCAGAACAGCACGCTCGAGTCGAGCTGGTCCTTGATCAGCGACGTCAGCCCGACCGGGACGAGGAAGAACAGGCCGACGGCGAAGACGAGCGCGACGACGACGGTGCCGAACCAGACCGCGCCGGAGATCTCCTTCTCGTCCTCGGGCAGCATGTGGTTGGCCGCGATCGAGAGGGCCTTGAAGCCGATCGCCATCGACTCGGCGAGCGCGACGACGCCGCGGATGATCGGCCAGCGGTACACGCGCCGGCGCTTCGCCCACGACTCGAGCGCGAAGACGTCGACGGCGATCTCGCCGTGGGCGCCCGTCTCGGGGTCGACCTCGCCGTCGGCGTTGAGATCCTCGGGAACCGGCTTGCGGACCGCGACGGCCCAGTTACAGACGCCGCGCATCATCACGCCCTCGAGGACGGCCTGGCCGCCCACGGGCGCGTCGCGCTGCGCCATCAGCGCCCCGTCGGGCAGGCGCGTCTCGTCTGCGGTCGCGCTCACCCGGCGGTGTCCTGCGGCTTACCGGCCGGAGCCGGCGCCGTCGCGCTTGGCGGCGCGACGCTGGAAGCGCTCGACGCGCCCACCGGTGTCCATGAGCTTCTGCTTGCCCGTGTAGAACGGGTGGCACTGCGAGCAGATCTCGACGTGGATCTCGGGCTTGGTCGAGCGGGTCGTGAAGTGGTTGCCACACGTGCAGCGCACGTGAGAATCAACGTACTCGGGGTGGATGGCGGTTTTCATCAGGACACTGATTCTAGGAGCCCGGACACGGGACGGTGAGGGTGTTATCGGCCTCGTCGGCCTCGTCCACGACCTGCGTGGTGTCCACCAGCGCCACGAGCCGGCTGCCCGCGGTGCACGGCGGGGCCTCGAAGCTCACCACGGTGCGGTCGGCGGAGACGATGCCCGGGTCCGTCCGGTCGGCCAGCCGGACGCCGTCGACCGCGAGCCCGACCCCGGTGGCCCCGGCGTCGGACTCCCCGGTGTTGGCCACCGTGACGTCGTAGGAGCGGGTGCCCGCCGAGGAGCCCGCGGTCACCCGGACCTTGAGGGGACGCAGGTTCGCGCGCAGGTCCGGCTGCTTGCAGCCGGACGTGATGCGCCTGGCGCGGGCCAGGACCTTCCTCGTGCGCGGGTTGCGCCAGCGGAAGTGGATCACCGCGCGGTAGGACGCGCCCACGGAGAGCTGCTCGAGCTGCTTGTCGTAGATGTAGCGCGTCTTGCCGGGCTGGGCGGTGACCCAGAAGGCCGGCGCCTGAACGCGCGTCCACTCGGCCCCGGGCTTGCGCATCTGGATGACGAAGCGCATCTGCAGCTGCTGCTTGACTTCGCGGGTCTGCTCCATGTCCCCGCGGAAGGTCGCCGAGTGGACGTCGGTGTCGCAGACGGGCAGCAGCGCCTCGGAGTGCTTGAGGCCGGCGGCGCTCGCCGACGCGGTCGCCGGGGAGGCGGCCAGCATGACGAGCAGCGCGGAGAGCAGGAGCTTCATCGCTCCCATAAACGCGCGCGGGACCCGCAAAGTTGCGGCCCCGGACGGCAGGCGTCAGACGAGGCGTCAGGTGATCTGGTACAGCGGGCCGTCCCCGCCCTCGGGGACCGTCAGGCGGCCGCCCTTGGCCGTGATCGCCCCGCACTGCACGCAGTTGGTGTAGTTGACGATCACGTCGACGTTGCCGGTCTCGGGCGCGTCCTCCGGGATCTCGTACACGCCGGCCGGGCACGTCCACTTCCACGTCTCGGCGATCTCGCGCGCGACGTTTCTCTGGATCCGGATGTGGTTCGGCGCGTCGTCGCGCGTCGCGTTGCCGGTGATGTAGACGCTCGACAGCTTGTCGAACGTGTACTTGCCGTCCGGCTTCGGATAGGCGTCCCTGGTCTTGCCGACGAACATCTCGGTGGCGTCCTGGCGGTGCCAGGAGAGCCTGCCCGGTGGCAGCTTGCCCTTGGTGGCGATCGCCAGGTTGACCAGCGGCGCGCCCTTGATGAAGCCCTTGGAGAAGGGCTGGCGGCCGTTTCTGACCTGGAAGAGCTCCTGGCCGATCGAGGACTCCTCGACCGCCTCCTCGTAGGCCGAGAAGTTCGTCGAGCCCACCTTCAGCGCGGCGTAGATCGCGTCGGCGGCGAGGATGCCCGACCGGATGCAGTGATGGACGCCCTTGAGCGCCACGGTGTCGACCATGCCGCCCGCGTCGCCCACCAGCACCGCGCCCGGCATCGTGAGCTTGGGCATCGACCAGTAGCCCCCGCCCGGGAGCGCCTTCGCGCCCCAGGCCACGCGCTCGCCGCCCGCGAGGATCTTGCGGACCAGCGGGTGCAGCTTGAACTGCTGCAGCAGGTCGTGGGCCGAGGTCGTGGCGTCTGCGTAGTCGAGGTCGACCACGAAGCCGATCGAGACGAGGTCGTCGCCGGTCTTTGAGTCCTTCATCGGGTAGATCCAGGTGCCGCCGATCTGGCCGTAGGAGGCGCGGAGCTTCAGCGGCCAGGGGCCGATCGTGTGGATCACGCGGTCCAGCGCCTTCGGCACCTTCCAGACCTCCTTGACGCCGAGCTCCCAGACCTGGGGCTCGCGCCCGGCGGAGAGCTCGAACTCCTTGATCGCGGCGCCGGTGAGATGGCCCCAGCAGCCCTCGCCCAGGACCGTCGCCCTGGCGACCACGTCCGTGCCGGGCTCGAAGTTGCCCAGCGGCTCGCCGTCCCTGCCGCGGCCCTTGTCCCCGGTCCGGACGCCGCGGACACGGCCCTCTCCGACGAGCAGCTGGACGGCGGAGGTCTCCGTGAGGACGTACGCGCCGCCCTCCTCGGCCTGCGCCTGCTGGTAGCGGGCCAGGGCCGAGACCGAGACGACCTCGTTGCCGTGGTTTTGAAACGGCGGCGGGGGCGGGATCCGCAGCGCGCGCCTGCGCGTGGGCAGCAGGTAGACCGCTTCCTTGGTCACCTCGCCGTAGGCGAAGCCCTGCGCGCGCCACTGCTCGCGATCGAGGTCGGGGAAGAGGTCCTGCAGCGGTCCGGGCCGCATGACGGCGCCCGACAGGCTGTGCCCGCCGCACGTCTTGGCCTTCTCGATGACCGCCACGGGCACCTCGCCCAGCGACTCCATCAGCTCCGGGTCCTCACCCAGCCGCTGCAGGAGCCGGTTGGCGGTGGCGAGGCCGGCGGTCCCGCCGCCGACGATCGCCACGCCGACCTCGATGACCTCATCCTCGGGATCGACGTTCCGCTTTATGAATTCTTCGCGCGCGTCGACGGGGGGTGGGAAGTCCAGCGGGGCCGGGTGCTTGCCATTGGACGACATCTCGCTAGCCCTTCTTGGCCTTCACGGCCGCGGTGAGCTTCGGGACGATCTTGTTGAGGTCGCCCACGATGCCCAGGTCGGAGAACTCGAAGATGGGGGCGTTTGCGTCCTTGTTGATCGCGACGATGTTCTCGGACGCCTGCATGCCCACCTTGTGCTGGATGGCGCCGGAGATGCCCGCGGCCAGGTACAGCTTCGGCGCGACGGTCTTGCCCGTCTGGCCGATCTGCCCGGCGTACGGGAACCAGCCGGCGTCCACCACGGCGCGGGTGGCGGCGACGGCGGCGCCGCCGAAGGCGGCGGCGAGGTCGTCGAGCAGCCCGAAGCCCTCGGCCTTGCCGAGGCCGCGGCCGCCGGCGATCAGCACCTTGGCGTCCTCGATGTTGATGTCGGCGCCGCGCTGCTCTCCGCGCTTGACCATCCTCGCGCTCGTCGAGAAGGCCTGGTATTCGACCACGATGTCCTGCACGGCGGCTGTGCCGCCGGACGTCTTGGCCTCGAAGGCGTTCAGGCGGCCGATGATGATGCCGAGGTCGCCCTCGTAGCGGACCTGCGAGATCGAGGAGTCGCCCAGGATCGGGCGCTCGGAGACGAGCTTTCCGTCCTCCACGTTGACCTGGGTGACCTCCATGACCACGCCCGCGTTCATGCGGGCCGCGAGGCCGGCACCGATCTCGAAGCCGAGCAGGCCGCCGCCGAACAGCGCGTAGCCGTGGCCGCGGTCGCCGATGACCTTGGCCATCGCGTCGACGACGGGCTGGGCCAGGCCCTCGGGCCCCTCGGCGCGGAAGACCCTCGTCGCGCCGTAGTCGCCGAGCTGGGCGGCCAGGTCGTCGGTGACGCCCTCGCCAACGACGACCGCGTGGGCCTCGCCGCCGATCTGGGAGGCCAGCCTGGCGGCCTCCGAGACGGCGCCGAGGGAGTTCTTGTTGAACGCGCCCTCGTAGTGCAGGGCGTAGACCAGGATGTCGGTCATGAGATGAGCTTCCTTTCATCCAGCCACGCGACGATGCGCTCGACGGTCGCGTTGGTGTCCTCGTCCTCGATGATCTCGCCGGCGGCCTTCTCCGGTGGTGCCGCGGAGCGAAACCAGCGGGCCTTCGAGCCCAGCTCGCCGACCTGGGAGGCATCGAGGCCGACGTCTGAGATCGTGACCTTGTCGACGGGCTTCTTCTTGGCGCCCATGATCGCCTTCAGCGAGGGGTAGCGCGGCTCGTTTATGGCGTCGCCGACGGAGATGACGGCGGGCGTCGGGATCTCGACGGTGTCGTAGCCGTACTCGGCCTGGCGCTCACAGATGAGCGTGCCCTCCCTGACGTCCATCTTGATGACCTGCGTGAGGGAGGGCATCTTCAGGTGGTCGGCCACGACGGCGCCGATCGTGTAGCACTCGCCGTCGTCGGACTGCTGCCCGAGCAGGACGAGGTCGGGGCTCTCGCGCTCGAGCGTCCTGGCCAGGGCGAGGCCCGTGGCGGCGACGTCGGAGCCCGCGACGGCCTCGTCGCAGAGGTGCACCGCGCGATCCACGCCGAGCGAGATCGCCTTGCGGATGGCGCGGTCGGCGGACTCGGGACCCATCGACACGGCGACGACCTCGTCGACCGTGACGACCCCTGCCTCCTTGATGCGCACCGCCTCCTCGATGGCGTGCGTGTCGTAGGGGTTGAGGTTGCGTTCCCCGCCCCGATCCATGCGACCGTTGACCAGTCGCTTCTGGACCGCGGCGTCCGGGACCTCTTTGACCAGGACGCAGATCTTCACTGGCTTCTCCTGTGGCTGAAACGGATGCGGCGTTTGCGCGCTGTGCCCGGAACTTATTGACTGACGAGTCAATCGACCGGCTCGCGTGTGCCCATGCTACTGCCTGGTAGAGGTTTGGCTGCGCCGCTGGAAGCGACGCGGCGCGCCGGCCGCGAAGGCGTGTCCGTCCCAGGTCCACGCCTCGACGAGCAGGTCTCCGCCGGCGACGCGCAGGACGTTGAAGCCCTTCGCGGGCTCGCGGCTGGAGATCGCGCTGGCGGCCTCGACCGCGAGCACGTCGCCCGGCGTCGCGTGGAAGCGATGGAAGTGGCCGGCGAGCGTCACGTCGACGCCCGCGCGCCGGGCGGCCTCGACCGCCGCCGTGTGCCCGAGCAGCGGCCTGCGCGCGAGCGGATGGTGGGTGACGAGCACCCGCAGGTCGCCCGGGTCGCCCTCGGCGAGGCCGGCGATCGGCGGCAGGCGCTCGGGGACCAGCCGGCCGACGACCCTGCGCCGCGTCGAGTCCAGGCCGAGCACGCGCAGGCCCGGTGCGGCGAACAGCGGCGCGCGGTCGTCGGTGATGAAGCGGTGGAAGCGCCCGAGCGGCGAGAGCACGCGGCGCACGAGGTCGTACAGCGGGATGTCATGGTTGCCCGGGACCGCGAGCCAGGGGGCCGGCAGGCCGTCCAAGAACGCGCGGGCGGCGCGGAACTGCGCGGTGCGGGCACGCTGGGTCAGGTCGCCGCTGACGACGACGAGGTCGGGCCCGATGCGCTCGAGCGCGTCGACCAGCCCCTGAACCAGCGGCGGCTCCTCCGTGCCGAAGTGGAGGTCTGAGAGGTGCGCAAGGACCGGCAGCGCCGGGTCTCTCGCTCTATGCCGTGGTGCGGCTGTCGCCGACGTGGGCGGTGATGAAGTCGATGATCGCCTGCGTCGGCGCGCCCGGGGTGAAGACCTCGGCCACGCCAAGACCCTTGAGCTCCGGGATGTCCTGGCTGGGGATCGTCCCCCCGACGAGGACGAGGATCTCGCCGGCGTCCTGCTCGGAGAGCAGCTCGACGATCTTGGGCACCAGCGTCATGTGCGCGCCGGAGAGGACGGACAGGCCGATCGCGTCGGCGTCCTCCTGCAGCGCGGTCTCGACGATCTGCTCCGGCGTCTGGTGCAGGCCGGTGTAGACGACCTCCATGCCGGCGTCGCGCAGGGCGCGCGCGATGATCTTCGCCCCCCGGTCATGACCGTCCAGGCCGGGCTTGGCGACGACGACGCGGATCTTGCGGGGCTCGGCCATGCCGTCAGAATATATCCCCGGCCGAATCGACGGTGCGCCTCACCGCCCGATCCCCGCGGGCCGCTTGAAACCGTCGGCCTGACCCCCGCCAACCTGCGCTCGACCGGGCCGCTGGGGGCGCCCCGTGCGCCCGTACCCGGCGCTCAGAACACCGGCGTCTCGCGGTAGCTCCCCCACACCTCCTGCAGGGCCTCCACGATCTCCCCCTCCGAGCACCCCGCCCGCGCGGCGTCCACCAGGCACGGCATGAGGTTCGCGTCGCCGGCGGCGACGTCCTTGACCGCCGCGAGCGTGTGCTCGACCTCCTCCCCGCGCCGCCTGGCGCGGGTGGCCTGCAGGCGGTCGAGCTGCTTTTGCTCGAGCGCCTGGTCGATGCGCAGCGTCGAGATCTCGCCGTCGTCGCCCTCGCGGTAGTCGTTGACCCCGACGACGATGCGGTCACCGCGATCGATGCGCAGCTGCAGCTCGTAGGCGGACTCGGCGATCTCGCGCTGCGGGTAGCCCTCCTTGACGGCGGCCACCATCCCGCCGAGCTCGTCGATCTTCGCGAAGTACGCATAGCACTGGCGCTCGAGCTCGTCGGTCAGCGACTCGACGAGATACGAGCCGCCGAGCGGGTCGATGCTCGAGGTCACGCCGGACTCGTGGGCGATGATCTGCTGGGTGCGGACGGCGACCCGTACGGCCTCCTCGCTCGGGAGCGCGAGCGCCTCGTCGTAGGAGTTCGTGTGCAGCGACTGGGTGCCGCCTAGCACGCCGGCGAGGGCCTCGATCGCCGTGCGGACGATGTTGTTGAGCGGCTGCTGCGCGGTCAGGCTGACCCCCGCCGTCTGCGTGTGGCAGCGCATCAGCCACGACCTCGGGTCCTGCGCGCCGAACGTGTCGCGCAGCTCGCGCGCCCAGATGCGGCGGGCCGCGCGGTGCTTGGCGATCTCCTCGAAGAAGTCGATCTGCGCGTTGAAGAAGAAGCTCAGCCGCGGGGCGAAGTCGTCGACGTCGAGGCCGCGCGCGACCGCCTCCTGTACGTAGGTGAGGCCGTCCTTGAGGGTGAAGGCGAGCTCCTGCGCGGCCGTCGAGCCCGCCTCGCGGATGTGGTAGCCGGAGATCGAGACCGGGTGCCAGCGCGGCATCTGCAGCGAGCACCACTCGATCAGGTCGCCCATCAGGCGCATGGCCTCGTCGACGGGAAAGCACCACTCCTTCTGGGCGATGTACTCCTTGAGGATGTCCGCCTGGACCGTGCCGGCCAGCCGTTCGGGGCCGACGCCGCTGCGCTCGGCGGCGACGACGTAGAAGGCCATCATGATCGCCGCCGGCGCGTTGATCGTCATGGAGACCGAGACCTGGCCGAGGTCGATGCCCTCGAACAGCGCCTCCATGTCGTCGGGGGTGTCGATCGCCACGCCCTCGCGGCCGACCTCGCCGCGCGCCAGCGCGTGGTCGGAGTCGTGGCCCATCAGGCTCGGCATGTCGAAGGCCGTGCTCAGCCCGGTCTGGCCGTGGTCGAGCAGGTAGCGGAAGCGCTCGTTGGTCTCCTCGGCGGTGCCGAAGCCGGCGAACTGGCGCACGGTCCACAGCCGCCCGCGGTACATGCTCGGGTAGACGCCGCGGGTGTAGGGGTACTCGCCCGGCAGCCCGACGCTCGCCGCCAGGTCCTGCGGGAGATCGCGCTCGGTGTAGAGCGGCTTGACCTCCTCGCCGGACAGCGAGCGGAAGTCGGCGTCGCGCTCGGCCGTCGCCTGGTAGCGCGCTTCCCAGGCCTCGTAGAGGTCGGCGGTGTCGGTCATCAAGGGTCCTCGGAGCCAGGAAGGTCGGAAGCCCACCTATTGTCGCAGGTCGACGTCGAGCCTGTGCCGGCCCGCCAGCTCCTGCGGTTGTCCCCGCATCTGAGGGACAACCTCAGGCACCGTGCTCCGGCGGCACCTCTGCGAAGTCCCCCGCGGCCACGCGCAGGCCGGTGAGCAGCGCCGTCAGCGCGTCCTGCTCGGCGTCGCCCAGCGCGCCCATGCCGAAGTCGACCGCGTGCATCGCCTCCGTGGCGGCGAGGGCGACGCGGCGGCCCTCGCCGGTGATCTCGGCGAGCGTGGTGCGACGGTCCTCGGCGTGCGGCACGCGCCGGACGAGCCCGTCGCGCTCGAGCTTGTCGATGATGTTGGTGACGCTCGTGCGGTGCACCTGCAGCCGCTCGCTCACCTTGCCCAGCGGCAGCGCGCCGGTCTGCGTGAAGAGCAGCAGCATCAGCGCCTCGTAGCGGGGGAACGTCAGGCCGAACGGGCGCAGGGCGTCGTTGAGGCGCGCGAGCAGGATCTGCTGGGCGCGCATCACGCTCGTGGCCGCCGCCATCGCGGCCAGCGGCCCCCGCGGCCAGCGCGCCGCCCATTGACGGCGCGCCTCGGCGATCGGGTCCACGCGCAGCGGGCGGCTCACCCGCCCATCATGCCGATGCGGGCGGTCCCGTTGCCATGCCACCGCGCAGGGCTCGATGCGACCGGATCGCCCCGGCATTCGCAGATTCGGCATCCATCAGATGCCATATCTGCGACGGGTGGCACGGCGAGACGAGAATTGGGCCGGCGGTGCCGGCGCGTCAGCGCGCGGTGACCGCGATGCGCGCCTGCGCGTTGTTGCAGTAGCCCTTGGGGTTCCACAGCCCAGCGGGATCCTCCGGCTGGGTGGCGGCCGACGAGTCCCAAGCCCGGACGTGGATGTCGTGCTCGCCGGCCGCCAGGTCCACGGTCAAATGCCACGTGCGCCAGGCCCAGCGCCCGAGATCCTCCAGCAGCTCGGCCTGGTGCCAGGCGTCGCCAGCGCCGACCGAAACGTCGACGCGGGCGACGTGGCGCTCGCCGCCGGCGAACGCGTAGCCGTGCAGCTCGACGGGTCCCGCGGCGACCGTCGCGCCGTCCTCGGGCACGAGCACGTCGGAGTTCAGGGCGACGATGCCCAGCGGGAAGCCGCTGCCCGGCGCGACCTCCGCGTCCGGGGGCAGCATCCGGTAGACGGTCTGCTGAAAGAAGCCGTCCCACGGGTCCGCGCGCAGCTCGATGCGCTGCAGCCACTTGACGCTGCGCGCGCCGATGTAGCCCGGCACCACGACGCGCACGGGCGCGCCGTGCATGGCCTCGAGCGGCTCGCCGTTCATCTCGAAGGCGAGCACGACCTCGGGGCGCCGCGCCTTGTCGAGCCCGATCGAGCTGCCGTAGAGCTCCGGCGGATCGGCCTCGTCGGAGCGGTCCAGGCCCTCGAAGCCGACGTGGGCGGCGCGGGGGGTCGGTCGCGCCGCGGCGAGGACGTCGGCCAGCGCCACGCCGCGCCAGGTGGCGGTGCCGGTCGCGCCCGGCCCCCACGGCGCCTCGCCGGGGATGTCGCGCACGGCGATCAGCCCGGCCCGGCGGTTGCCGGCGCACTGCAGCGTCGCGGTCACCTCGCACAGGGGCAGCAGGCCCGAGCGCAGGTCGGCGAGCGAGAGCTCGAGCTCGCGCTCCACGTGGCCGGCGACGCGCAGCCGGTACGCGCCGTGGTCGGGCGCGGGGACCGGCCCGTGGCAGCGGACGTAGAAGGCGTCGGTCGCGGTGATCGGGCCCTCGGCGAGCGCCGCGCGGGCGGTCTCCGCGTTGAACGGCTCGTGCTCGTGCACGAGCAGGTCGCGCTTTCCGTGGGGGAGCTCAGGCACGCGCCGGGTGGCTCATGAGCGGGCCCGCCTGGCCACGACCGGGACGGCCGCGCCGCCGAGCGCCGCGGCGACCGTGAGCGCCACTGCCACCCGCAGCCGGCGCACGAGGCGGTCGAAGCGCAGGACCTCCCAGCCCTCCGCCGCCGCGACGCGCGCCAGCTCGGCGTCCGGGTTGACGGCGACGGGATGGCCGACGAGCCGCAGCATCGGCAGGTCGGACTCCGAGTCGGTGTACGCGTAGGAGGCGTCGAGGTCGATGTCCTCGCGCTCGGCCAGCTCGCGGATCGCCTGCGCCTTGCCCTCGCGGTAGGTGAACGCCCCGCCCTCGCGGCCCGTGTAGACGCCGTCGACGACCTCGCTGACGGAGCCGATCGCGCCGTCGAAGGTGAGCACGATCGCCATCAGCTCGGCCATCTCCTGCGCGGCCGCGGTGCAGATGAAGATCGGCCTGCCCGCGTCCTGGTGGCCGTACGCGATTCCGAGCATCTGGGGATACAGGCGGGGCAGCACGCCGGCCAGCACGGCGGGCGCGAGGCGCTGCAGGTCGCGCACCTGCGTCCCGGCCAGCGCCTCGCCGACGCGCCGCTTGAGCGCGTCCGCGCGCTGGTCGGTCGAGCCCTTCAGGCGGAAGAGGACGTTCTCCCAGGCGTCGCGCGCGAGCTGGCGCCGGTTGAGCATCCCGGCCTTGTACGCCGCCCGGCCGAACTCGAAGGCGCTCGAGCCCGCGATCAGCGTCCGATCGAGGTCGAAGAAGACGGCGGCGGTCCGCTCGTGCCCACGGCCCCAGGCGCCGCCACCGGGGGCCGGGAGCACATATCCGGGCCGGCTGGTGGTCACACCTTGACGATGACCGCGTCGCCCTGCCCGCCGCCGGAGCAGATCGCCGCGCAGCCGAAGCCGCCGCCGCGGCGGCGCAGCTCCATGATCAGGGCGCCGAGGATGCGCGCGCCCGAGGCGCCGATCGGATGGCCGATGGCGACGGCCCCGCCGTTGACGTTGACGCGCTCCTCGTCGATGCCGAGCATCCGCATCGAGTTCAGCGTCACGGAGGCGAAGGCCTCGTTGATCTCCCACAGATCGATGTCCGACGGCTGCAGGCCCGCCTTGTCCAGCGCGGACATGGCGGCCAGCGCCGGGGTCCTGGCGAGGTAGGCGAAGTCGTCGGCGACGGCCGCCTGGGCGATGATCTCGGCCAGGATCTCCTTGCCGTTGGCCGCGGCCCACTCGTCGGACGCGACGACGAGCGCGCCCGCGCCGTCGTTGACGCCCGGCGAGTTGCCGGCCGTGTGCGTGCCGTCCTCGGTGAAGATCGGCGGCAGCTTGGAGAGCGTCTCCAGCGAGACCTCGCGGCGCGGGGCCTCGTCGACCTCGACGACCGTCTCGCTCTTCTTGCCCTTGACGGTGACGGCGACGATCTCCTCGGGCAGGCGGCCCTCGTCGGTGGCGGCGATCACGCGCTCGTGCGAGCGGACGGACCACTTGTCCATGTCCGCGCGCGTCATCTCGAACTCCGCGGCGACCTCCGAGGCCTCCTGGGCCATGTGCTTGCCGCTGAACGGGTTGGTGAGCCCGTCGTGGATCATCGCGTCGATCGCCTTCGCGTCGCCCATGCGATAGCCGAAGCGCGCCTGGGCCAGCATGTAGGGCGCGTTGGACATCGACTCCATGCCGCCGCCGACGCCGACCTCGAGATCCCCGGCGCGGATCGCCTGGTCGAGCATGCCGACCGCGCGGATGCCCGAGGCGCAGACCTTGTTGACGGTCTCCGAGGAGACCTCCCGCGGGATCCCGCCCTCGATCTGGGCCTGGCGCGAGGGCACCTGGCCCTGGCCGGCCTGCAGGACGGTGCCCATGACGACGTGGTCGACGTCCCCGCCGTCGACACCGGCGCGCTCGAGCGCCGCCTTGATCGCGATCCCGCCGAGCTCGGTGGCCTTCAGCGACGAAAGTCCGCCGCCCAGCTTCCCAACCGGGGTCCGGGCGGCGCTCAGGATGACGGTCTTGGGCATGGGGGGAAGGTAGCCTGCGGCGATGCTCAGAGTCCGCGCCACGACCGACGCACCGGCCGACACGAGTGCCGACACCGTCGCGATCGGGATCTTCGAGGGCGAGGAGATCGTCCACGACCTCGACGGCGCGCCCCTGCAGGCGCTGATCGACTCCGGCGAGGCGAAGCCCGCGCTGGAGAAGCTGGCGCTGCTGCACGGGGCCGGCAAGCGCTGGCTGCTGGTCGGGCTGGGGGATCGCGCCGCCTTCGACGCCGAGCGCGCGCGGGTGGCCGCCGCCGTCGCCTACGGCCGGGTGGCCGAGCTGAGCGCGACGTCGCTGTGCTGGGAGGTCCCGCACCACGTCGGCGACGAGGTCGCCGGCGGACTCGTGGAGGGGACGGTCCTCGCCGCCTACCGCTACGACGCCTTCAAGACCAAGGCCGCCGAGGACGACGAGGCCGGAGATGGGGTCGAGACGCTGCTGGTCTCCGCGCACGACGACGTGTCGGGCGCCGTCGAGAACGCGCGGATCGCCGCGGAGGCCGCCAACGCCGCCCGCGACCTGCAAAACGCGCCCGCCAACGAGCTGACGCCGGCCAGGCTCGCGGCCCGCGCCCGTGAGCTGGCCGACGAGCTCGGCCTGACTTGCGAGGTCCTCGGCCGCGAGCAGATCCGCTACGCCGGCATGGGCGCCTTCGCCGCCGTGGCGCAGGGCGCTCAGGAGGAGCCGCAGCTGATCACGCTGCGCTACTCGGGTCCGGACGCCACCGGGCCGGTGCTCGGCTTCGTCGGCAAGGCGGTCACGTTCGACACCGGCGGCCTCTCGATCAAGCCGGCGCTCGGCATGTCGGCCATGAAGGCCGACATGTCCGGCGGCGCCGCCGTGCTCGAGGCCACCGCCGCGATCGCCCGGCTCGGCCTGCCGGTGAACCTGATCGCCGTGATCGGCGCGACGGAGAACGACGTCGGCTCGGGCGCGGTCAAGCCCGGCGACATCGTCCGCGCGCGCTCGGGCACGACGATCGAGATCGTCAACACCGACGCCGAGGGGCGCCTCGTGCTGTGCGACTGCCTGACGCACGCCCGCGAGCAGGGCGCTGAGCGCCTGATCGACGTCGCCACGCTGACCGGCGGCATCGTCGTCACCTTCGGCTCGCTCTACGCCGGCCTCTTCGCCACCGACGACGAGTGGAGCGAGACGGTGCGCGCCGCCGGCGAGCGCGCCGGCGAGCTGCTCTGGCGCCTGCCGCTGCACGAGGCTTACGCGGACACGCTGAAGGGGCGCTACGCGGACCTCGTCAACGTCGTCGAGGACCGCAAGGCGACCTCGATCATCGGCGCGGAGTTCCTGCACAACTTCGTGGGCGACACGCCGTGGGCGCACCTCGACATCGCCGGGGTGATGTGGGACCGCGACCGCCCCTACGCGGCCAAGGGCGGCTCGGGCTTCGCGACGCGGACGCTGATCGAGGTGGCGCGGGCGACGGCTGCGGGGTCCTCGCCGCCGGCCTAGATGCAGTCGACACCTATTGCAGCGCGATGCAGGCTGGCATAGCTTGCGCGCTCTCGGCATGTCGCACAAGATCTTGGGGGAAAAGATGGGTCCGCTCGGGCTAGCTCGCAGGCAGTTGACCGTCGTATCGGCCACGTTCGCGGCACTGGTGGTTCTGCTTCCGGTGACGGCGCACGCGGCGAAGCTCGACCTGGTCGGCAAGAGCGCCCTCGGTGGCGGCGGGTTGAACGGACAGGTCGCCACCGTCGGCGACACCGCCGTCGTCGCGTCGGGCATCCTCTCCGGAGGCGGCCTGCGCTCGGGCTTTTACAACGGGCCGTACACGTGCCCGGACACGACGGTGAAGATCGTCGACGTGTCGTCGCCAAGGGCGCCGGCCGTGGTGGCTCAGATCCCCGTCGTGGCGAACGCGGTCGCCAACGACGTCGCGGCGCTGCACGTGAGCACGTCCTCGTTCACCGGAGACCTGCTGGCGGTCGCGCTCGTGCGCTGCAACTTCGAGGGAAACTACGTCGAGCGCGGGGTCGCCTACTACGACATCACCGACCCTGACAAGCCGCAGTTCCTCGGCCGCTATCAGGCCGACGCCAACCAGGTACGCCCCGACGACCTGCCGTGCGGTCTTCCTCCTGCCGGCGACGGCTTCAGGTGCGCCTCCTCCCAGGACCAGGTCTCGCTGGCCCAGCGACCCGACGGACGAGTGCTGTCGCTCTCGTCCGAGCCCGGAGGCTCGTCCAGCCAGGGCCCGGTGCCCGACCCCGAGGACTTCCACGGAGACATGCGCGTCGTCGACGTGACCAACCCGGCGACGCCGACCGAGGTCGGATCCTTCCCGAACGAGTTCCCGCCGCCCGACGAGCGGCCCCCCGGCTTCAACGGCGAACCCGTCGGCTCCTCGAACAACGGCTGCCGGCCCTTTGACGGCGGGATCGGCGTGGGCGCCTATCCGGAGGGCAACAAGGCCCTGCTGCCCTACTTCGACCAGGGGCTGTTCACGGTCGATCTCACCGATCCGTCGAACCCGGCCGCGCTCGGCCAGTACCAGTACCCGAGGGCCGATCGCGGCTTCGAGGGCAACGCCGCCTACGCCGACTTCGCGAGGGCGGGCGGGCGCTCGCTGGCGCTGCTGGGCGAGTCGGACTGGATCGCCCCGAACTCGAGCCTGCGCATCAACGGCTCGACATCCGTCGCAGGGTCGAAGTTCGCCTGCGAAGCGATGTTCACGCTCTTCGATCCGGAGGACACCGCCCAGGTCTACCGCCATCCGCGCAGCCAGGTGCCGGGCAAGATCGTCTACGTCGGGCGTGCGTGCCCGGCGGTTCCCCCGGACCCCGCGGATCCCGGGGACCCCGGGACTCCGGCTGACCCGTACCCGGCAGGCATCAGCCCCCGCGGCAAGATCGCGCTCCGTGACCGCAACAGAGTCGCCAGCCGGCAGGGACCCGGTGGTGGGTTCGGGTGCTCGGCGGCCGAAGCGACCAAGCGACTCCAGGATGATGGGGCGATCGGGGTCGTGATCGGCAATACGAGCACGAGGGCTCCCCAGGCCTTCAGCTTCGACGGCGATCCAGCCGGCCTGACGATTCCGACGAGCGCGATCGACACCGGCGACGCAAACGCCGTGCGCGACGCTCTGTGCCCCGCTCCGAGCACCGCGCCGACGACGTTCACGGTGGAGTGCAGCGCTGGCGGCGCCCCGCTGTCGGGGGCCATGGTCGACCGCAAGGGCGCGTGGGGAGCCCTGCGCGTGGTCGACGTGACCGATCCCGCGGCGCCCACCCTCCGCGGCATCTACCGGCCGCCCACCTCGAAGGTGTTCCCGCCGCCCGACCTGGGGGTCTACTCCGTCCACCATGCGGTCGCGCGCGGCTCGACGGCCTTCCTCGCCGGGCATGCCAACGGATTGCGCGTGCTTGACCTCACGAGCGCCAACCCCCGCGAGATCGCCTCCTTCGTGCCCCCGGACACGCCGGACCCGACGCACGAGATCCCAGCGAAGGCGAACGTCACAGGGGTCGACGTCGCCGCGAACGGCGCCATCGTGGTCAGCGACACCAACTCGGGGCTCTACGTCCTCGCGCTCCGGGAGAGTTCGTCGAAGTAGCGCCGTGCGCATCGAGATCCCGCTCTACGAGGGCTTCGACGAGGTCGACGCGATCGGCCCCTTCGAGGTTCTCGCCAACGCCGCCACCGCCGTCGAGGGCCTCGAAGTCGAGCTCGTCGGCGCGCACGGCCCCGGCGAGGTGGTCGCGGGTCACGGCGCGCGGATCGTCTGCGAGCGCGCGCTCGGACCGGACGCCGACCTCGTCCTGGTCCCGGGCGGCGGTTGGCGCCCGCTCGCCGGATCGGTCATGGGCACCCGCCACGAGTACGACGACGGCCGCCTCCCAGCCCGGCTGCGCGAGCTGCACGACGGCGGCGCGGCGATGGCCTCCGTGTGCACGGGCGCCATGCTGCTCGCCGGGGCCGGCATCACGACCGGCCGGCCCGCGACCACCCATCGCGGCGCCCTCGACGACCTGCGGGCCAGCGGCGCCGCGGTCGACGACGTCGCCCGCGTGGTCGACGACGGCGACCTGCTCACGTGCGGCGGCGTCACCGCCGGGCTCGACCTCGCCCTGCACCTGGTCGAGCGCGAGTGGGGCGCGGAGCTGGCCCGCCGCGTCGCCGAGCTGATGGAGCACGAGCCGCGCGGGCCAGTGCGGGTCAGCGCCTCGCCCGCGCCACGGACGTGAGCCGCATCAGCCGGCGCGCGAGGACGATCGAGCAGCTGAAGTCCACGAGGCCGTAGACCGTCGCGGCGACCGATCGATTGCCCACGTCGCCCAGTTCGACACGCGTCGCCATAGCGCCATAGTGTCGCGCCGTGGCCCGCGCCTCGGCACCCTGGCTCGCCGTGCTCGCGCTCTACGTCGCGTCCGTGCTGGCGCTCGGGGTCTCCGACGGGCTCCCCCACGCCCTCCCGCAGCTCGAGCGGCTGCGGCTGGAGACGAGCACCACGGCGGTCGAGCTCGTCGAGGCCGTGGCGATGGCGCTCGCCTTCGGCCTGGGCACGGAGCTGGCCCGACGCTGGGTGCCGGACCCGTGGGCGACCCGCGGCGTGCTGCTGGTCGCCCTCTCGCCGCTCGGCTTCGCGGCCTCGTCGGGCGTGCGCGGCGGCGCGATCGTCGCCGCCCTGTTCGCCGGCGCGCTGGTCCTCGCGCTGCGCTGCCGCGAGTATCCGACCCGCTGGCCAGCGGTCGGGGCGGCCGCCTGCCTGGCCCTGACGCCCTGGTTCGGGACGGTCTACGTGATCGCGGCATTGCCGATCCTCGCCGCGCTCGTGAACTGGACCCACCGGCGCGGGCGGCCCCTGCTCGCGCTGCTCGAGCTCGAGATCGCGGGCGCCTCCGTCGTCGTCCTGGTCGGCGTCGAGCGGTTCCAGGGGAGCGCCGAGACGCCGGGGACCGGCCCGGAGCAGCTCGCCGCCGTGCTCGTCGACCGCGGTCAGGGCCTGCTGCGCTGGGCGCCGGTCCTGCTGCTCGCCTTCCTGGGCGCCTACCTGCTTGTCCGCTCGCGCCGGGAGCGCCTGTCCAAGGCCATCCCCGCGCGGCGCGACGCCGAGGTCGCCGCCACCCTCAGCGGCTTCACGGTGCTCGCGCTTGCCGCCGCCGCCGCCTTCGGCTCCGTCCCGCCGCAGGCGGGCCTGCCGCTCGCCGCCGCGCTCGGATCCTGGGGACTGCGCCGGACTCCGCGGCTCGGGGCGCTGCTGGGCCTGATCACGCTCTCCGGCACGATCTGGGTTGTGGTCGAGCTCGCCTCCGGCAGCGCCCACGGCTGGCTCGGCCTCAGCTCCGACGCGCCCTGGGGCCCGCTGGTTCGCGCCTTCCCGGCGTTCTAGAGGGGCGGCGGTGGGGCCCGACCCGGTAAGCGCCGGCCATCCGCCGGCGTCTACCGCAGCGGGTGAGGAGGGACCTTGGGCGACCGGTCGCAGATTCGGCATCTATGAGATGCCTTATCCACGAATGGCGAGCGACCGCGCCTCGCAGGTGGGGCGAGCACGCGCTCAATCGGGGTCCTGACCCCGACAAGGCGCGTCACCGCCCACGCGCGACCGGACCCCGCCCTTACCAGCCGCTGTAAGGCACCGGCGAACCACCGGCGTCTACGGCCGCGGGTGCGCGGCGCCCCAACCCGACGCTCAACGTCCGTCGAGCGGCCAGCCGACCGAATGCAGACGCCCTTCCAGCGGGCCGACGAACCGAGCATGGCCCGGGTGAAGATCAAGGGCGTGCGCGCGGCGTTCGATGCCGGTGAGCAGCCGTACGAGCACGTCGATCTCGACGCCGCCACGCGGCTCGGCGGGGCGATGGTGCTCGTGGGCTTCGCCTTCGCCCTCGTCTCCCTTTCCCTGTCACCCCCCTCCGGCCCGCTCGGGTACGCGGGGGTCGCGGGCTTCTTCGCCTTCGCGCTCGGCCTCGGGACCCGCCTGCTGCGGATGCGGCGGGCCCAGCCGAACGCGCTGCTGGCCGGCGTCTAACTGAGCCTCCTCGCGGCGGGCCTGTACCGCGCCGCCGCCGGCGCCGGTGCGCCGCTCGAGCAACTGCTCTTCATCATCGCGGTCTACGCGTGCGCCGTCCACCCCCCGCGCCGCACCCTGCTCGTGCTCTTCTGCGCGTCGGCGACCGCGTGCACGCCCGTCTGGTACGAGCCTGTCGGGACCACCTTCGCCGCCCGCACGGTCAGCCAGCTGCTGCTGGTCTGGTCGATCGGGCTGATCGTCATGGGCTGGATGATCCGCGTGCGGCGCGGACGCGGCGACGCCAAGGTCGCCTCCGCGCTCGCCCGGGTCGACGAGCTCACGGGGCTGGCGAACCGGCGCGCGCTCGAGGAGGCGCTGCCCGTCGCGGTCGCCCACACGCGTCGCCACGACCGGCCGCTGTCGCTGCTCGTGGCCGACATGGACGACTTCAAGGGCATCAACGACGCCTTCGGCCACCAGGCCGGCGACCGGCTGCTGCTCACGGCGGCGCAGAGCATCACGGCGGCGCTGCGACTCTCCGACGAGTGCTTCCGCTGGGGTGGCGACGAGTTCGTGGTGATCCTGCCGGAGGCCGACCTCGACGGCGCGCGCGAGATCGCCTCCCGCGTCCAGAGCACGGTCGCGCTCTCGTGCCGCACGCCGGAGGGCCGTCCGCTGCGCATCACGGTCGGCGCGGCGCAGCTCGAGCCCCACGAGACGGGCGCGGACGTGCTCAACCGGGCGGACGCGCTGCTGCTGGAGACCACGGCGCGCCGGCGGACCGCCCGCGCCGTGGCCTAGTCGTCCCGCTGGTCCTCCCGCGCGGCCATCGAGGCGTCGAAGCCGCCGCGGGTGAGCACCGCGCTCGCCGCGCTGGCCGGGTCGAGGTCGCGGGCGACGACCTGGTCGAGCAGCTCGGCGATCTCCGCGTCGTCCTTGACGGAGGCCTCGAGGGCGCGGCGCAGCCGGTGCGCCGCGATGCCGACGACCTCGTTGAGCAGGTTGCGGCGGCGGCGCTCGGCGAGTTGGCCCTCGGCCTCGACGTACGCGCGGTGCTCGGCGATCTTCTCGGCGAGCTTGTCCACGCCCTCGGCCTTCTGGGCCTGGGTGCGCACGATCGGCACGCGCCAGCCGCTCTGGTCGCCGAGCGAGAGGACGCCGCGGATCTCGCGCACCATCGTGTCGGTCAGCGGATGCTCGGCCTTGTTGACGACGATCACGTCCGGGATCTCCATCACGCCGGCCTTGAGCGCCTGGATGGAGTCGCCCGACCCCGGCATGAGCACGAGCACGACGGTGTCGGCGTGGTCGATGACGTCGACCTCGGCCTGCCCGACGCCGACGGTCTCCAGGAAGACGTCGTCGCTGCCGTTGGCGTCCATCAGCAGCGCGGCCTGCAGCGCCGCCTCGGCGAGGCCGCCGAGCGCGCCGCGCGTCGCCATCGAGCGGATGAAGACGCCGGGGTCGAGGAAGTGGTCGGTCAGGCGGATGCGATCGCCGAGCAGCGCGCCGCCGCGGAAGGGTGACGAGGGGTCGATCGAGAGCACCGCGACCGTGCGGTCGTCCGCCCGCCTGTGCGTGACCAGGGCGCCGATCAACGTCGACTTCCCCGCCCCGGGCGGGCCGGTGAACCCGACGATCTGCGCCTTGCCGGTGTGGGGGTAGGCAGCGCGCACGAGCTCCCAGCCGGCGGGGTCGTCGTCCTCGACCAGGGAGATCGCGCGGGCGAGCGCGCGCTTGTTTCCCTCGAGCAGGCGCTCGATGAGGGGCTTGGAGCGGTCAGACGCCATGAGCGCGGCATACTACGATCCCGCCGGGATGACCCTGCTCGAGGCACCGCCCCGGGCGCCCCTTCGGCCCGAGCCACCGCCGCTGCACGGCGGGCCGCTCGCCTTCCTGCGCTTCGCGCGCCGTCACGGGATGCTCAACCACCGCTACGCGCGGCTCGCGCTGCGCTGGCTGTGGCTGAAGCTGCGCTGGCGCGGCCGGCTGGAGACCGACGGCCTGTGCTTCGTCGCCCCGGACGTGATCTTCGAGATCGGCAAGGGCGCCAAGGTGCGCCTCGGGCGCTGGTGCTGGATCGGCCACGGCACGAAGATCCGCGCCCACGAGGGCGTCATCGAGATCGGCGCCAAGACGGTCATGGGCCAGGAATGCACGATCTCGGCCTTCCAGCACGTGTCGATCGGACGCGAGTGCATCGTCGCCGACCGCGTGATGCTGATCGACTTCGACCACGGCGTCGTGGAGATCGAGCGGCCGATCCGGATGCAGGGCATCTACAAGCGCGACGTCGACGTCGGTCACAACGTCTGGATCGGCTACGGGGCGTGTTTTCTGCGCGGTGCGCGCGTCGGCGACAACGCCGTCATCGGCTCGCTCGCCGTGGTGAGCAGGGACGTCCCCGCCAACGCCGTCGCGGCCGGCGCGCCCGTCCGCGTCCTGCGGATGCGCGACCGGCCGCGGTCGTTGCGCTGGCGCGAGGGGGGCGAAGGCCCGGAGAGCGTTCCCGTGCCAGACGACCGCCGTCAGGCGGTCAAGGTGGTGCGCTGGCTCACCCGCCGCAGACCGGCCAGGGCGCGGAACCCTGGCTGGCGTACAGCGCGGCGGCGCGCCGGTCCTGCTCGGCCTCCGGCGCCGCGGCGGGATCGCCGCTGCCGCCCAGGTGGCGCCAGGTCGAGCGGCTGAACTGGTACTTGCCGCGGTACCGGCCGCTCGCCGAGACCGCGGTCGGGTCGCCGCCGGACTCGCAGGCCGCGATCCGCTGCAGCGTGCCGCCGGGCGCGGAGGTCGACGAGGACGCGGCGCGGGACGGCCCGGCAGCGACGCCGAGGGCCTCCAGCGTGGCCGGACCGGCGACGCCGTCGACGGCGAGCCCGTGGGCTCCCTGGAAGCGCCTGATCGCCCGCCGGGTCTGCGGGCCGGCGATGCCGTCGACGGTGATCCCCAGGGCGCCCTGCACGGCCTGCACGCCCGAGTTGCTGATCGCCTGCGACGGCGCGCCGCCCTGCTGTGCGACGGCGGCACCGCCGCTGAGCGCCATGACGGCGATCAGCGTGGCGCCGCCGCGCCGGGCGAGGCGGCGGCGCGTGGCCACGCGGGCGGCTGCGAAGCGCCGCCGTCTAGAGCGGCGCTGGGACTCCAGCCAGCGTTCAGGCGATGCGAGATCGGGGGCCGGGACGGCCTCGTGAGACGGCACTGGTGCTCCTGTCGGTTCGTCGCCTACGAGGTGAGCTGACGGGCTCGCGCTGAACCTGCGCTACGCCGCAGAACTGCCGGCGATTCGCCCCAGGGACCGGTCGCCCGGCCCCGTTGGGTCCCCCGCTCCCCGATGGCGTGGCCACCGGGGACTCGGCTGGTTTGCATACTGCAGCGCGGGAGGATACCGGACTCGGTCGGACGGAACCGTTCAGGCCGCACGAGCTCGGGCGAAGGCCAGGGATGGTCAGGCGGTCGACGACCAGACCCGCTTCTGGGCGGCAGCAGCAGAGTCCGCCGCGACCGAGATCCAGCTGCTGCCCGAGGTCATCGACCCGTCGACCATCCTCACGGCCTCAGGCCTGTTCGCGCTCCTCGCGACCGTGGTCGGCGCCGCCCTGCGCTTCGAGCAGGACCGCCTCGCCCGACTTGCGCTGCTTGGCACCGTCACGGGTGCGATCGTCGGCGCCGTCGGGTTCTTGATCGGCCTGCTCGTCGATGTACTCTGAAGGAGCTTCATGCTTCGCTACCTCGTTCCCCATCTCTCCGTCGCAGTGCTGCTGGCGATCATCGCCGGCGCAGGCTACGGCGCCGACCTCATCGGCGTGCTCGGCTTCTACGCCTGCCTGCTAGCCGGCGGCGTTACCGTCATCGCCGGCGGCGCCCGCTGGGAACAGCGCCAACTGCCGCGCCGCACGCGGCACTAGCCCGCTCATCAGGGGGCGGCAGTGTTCGGACTCGCGAACGTGAACGATCGCCACGCGGGGAGCTGCTCGACCTCGGAGGCGTGGGCGGCGGCGATCGCGGCCGGCGCGCCGAGCACCGCGGGCGTCGTGCCCCAGGGCTCAGCTGACGCCGGACTCCGCGATGAGCCTGCGGATCCGCTTCGCCGAGACCTGCCCGCGGACGCCGAGGGCCTGGGCGAAGTAGGAGACGCGCAGCTCCTCGAGCAACCAGGGCAGCTCGGAGTCCGCGGGCAGGCGGGGCGGCAGCAGGGCCTCGAGCTCGTGCAGCGTGGCCATGCGGTCGCGGTCGACCGCGACGTTGTCAGGCAGGCGCCCGAGCCGCACCTCGGCCGCGCGCAGGGAGCGGGCGACGTCGGGCAGCCGAGTCGCGCCGGTGGCCGCCACGAAGCCCGGATGCAGCAGGCGGCCCAGCTGTGCCGAGACGTCCAGGCGCGCGGGGCGCAGCGGCTCGGCCGGCGCCTGGGCGTCGAGCCGGGCGCGCACGGCCTGGGCGGCGTGGAGGACCTCGATCGTCGCCGCCAGCGTCCGGGCCACCGACGCGGCGAGGCGGCCGGCCACGCCGCCGCGCAGGCGCGCCCACCCGGCCTCGTCCCAGGCCGGGCCGCCCGCGGCGTCGAGCAGCTCGCCGAGCGCCGCCGCCGTCACGTCGTCGAGGATCGCCGCGAGGTCCCCGCCGGCCGCGCGGGCGAGCGCGAGCCTGTCGGCGTTGGAGAGCCGGTCCAGGCTCGCCCGCCCGGCCCCGGGCAGCGTGAGGCGCAGCAGACGCAGCGTGCCCGCGCGCATCGCGGCCGCCTGGCGCGCTGGGGTCTCGAGCACCCGCACCCCGGCCGTCTCCCCCTCGTCGACCAGGGCGGGATAGCCGCGTACCGCGTCGGCGGTGCCGGGCAGCGTGACGACCCGCTCGAGCGCGCTGCCGGGCCAGTCGCGCAGCCCCGAGCGCTCGAGCCCCGACGCAGCGGCCGTCAGCTCCGCCTGCAGGCGCACCCGCAGCGCCGCGCGCAGCTCGTCGAGGTCGTCGCCGCGCGCCAGCACCGCACCGTCGGCGCTTTCGACGCTGAAGGTCATGCGCAGGTGGGGCGGCAGCCGAGCGGGGTCGAAGTCCCCGCTGGCGACCTGCACGCCGCGCAACCGCCGCAGCTCGGCCGCCACCTGCTCGACGATCGCCCCGCGTCGAGGCCTGACCCCCGCGACGACGTCGCGGGCGACGTCGGGCACCGGCACGAGCGGGCGGCGGATGTGCTTGGGCAGGGACCGGATGAGCGCGGTCACGAGCTCCTCGCGCAGCCCGGGGACCAGCCAGTCGAAGCCGATCGGCCGCAGCGCGCCGAGCGCGGTCAGCGGCACGTGGACCGTCACGCCGTCGTCGGCGGCTCCGGGCTCGAAGCGGTAGCTGAGCGCCAGCACGAGATCGCCCTGCGACCACGTCGCCGGCCGCCCCTCCTGCGCCGCCTCGGCGCCGGGCGCGAGCAGCAGCCGGCGCGGGTAGTGCAGCTGCTCGGGGTCGGCGCGGCGGGCGTCGCGCCACCAGCGCTCGAAGCTCGCGCCGTCGAGGACGTGCCCGGGGACCCGCTCCTCGAAGAAGGCGAGCAGGATCTCGTCGCCGGCGAGCAGGCCGCGCCGCCGCGTGCCCTCCTCGAGCGCCTCGACCTCCGCCACGCGACGCGTGTTTTCAGACAACAAGTCCGGCGGGCGGTGCTCCCACTCGCCCTCGACCAGCGCGCGCCGCAGGAACAGATCGCGCGAGAAGGCGGGGTCGATCGGCCCGTACTGGACGCGGCGGCCGGTGACGATCGGCAGCCCATACAGGGTGACGCGCTCGGTGGCGACCACGGAGGCGCGCTTGGGGTCCCAGCGCGGCTCGGAGTGCTCGCGGCGCACGAGGTGCCCTGCCAGCGGCTCGATCCACGCCGGGTCGATGCGCGCGACCTCGCGGCCCCACAGCCGCGAGGTCTCGACCAGCTCGGCGGCCATCACCCAGTCCGGCGCGCGCCGGGCCAGTGCGGAGCCCGGGAAGATCGCGAAGCGGGCGTTGCGCGCGCCCTGGTACTCGCGCCGGCTGGCGTCGCGCAGGCCGACGTGGGAGAGCAGGCCCGAGAGCAGGGAGATCGCGATGTCGCGCGGCTCCCCCGGCGCCTGGTTGAGCGTCACCTCGACCCGCCGGGCCGATTGGCGCAGCTGGCCGACGAGGTCCTGCCACTCGCGGACGCGCAGGTAGTGCAGGTACTCGGCCTTGCAGCGCTTGCGGAACTGGTTGCCGGTCAGCGCGCGCCGGCCCTCGCCGAGATGGCGCCAGAGGTTCAGGTAGGCCGTGAAGTCCGACTGCTCGTCCTGGAAGCGGCGGTGCAGCTCGTCGGCCTTGCCGCGCTCGGCCGCGGGGCGCTCGCGCGGGTCCTGGATCGTCAGGCCGGCGGCGATGACGATCACCTCCTCCGCGCAGCCGCGCTTGTCGGCCTCGAGGACCATCCGCCCCATGCGCGGGTCGACCGGCAGCCTGGCCAGTCGCCGCCCGAGCGGCGTGAGCCGCCTGCGCGGGTCGGTCGCCGCGGGATCGAAGGCGCCGAGCTCGACCAACAAGGCGACGCCGTCTCGCACCTGGCGGCGGTCGGGCGGGTCGAGGAACCCGAAGTGCTGCATCTCGCCGAGGCCGAGCGCGGCCATCTGCAGGATCACCGAGGCGAGGTTGGTGCGCAGGATCTCGGGGTCGGTGAAGGCGGGGCGCTCGGCGAAGTCCTGCTCGTCGTAGAGGCGGATGCAGATGCCGTCCGAGGTGCGCCCGCAGCGGCCCTTGCGCTGGTCGGCCGAGGCCTGCGAGACGCGCTCGATCGGCAGCCGCTGGACCTTCAGCCGGGCGCTGTAGCGCGAGATGCGCGCCGTCCCGGGGTCGACGACCGAGCGGATGCCCGGGACGGTCAGCGAGGTCTCGGCCACGTTGGTGGCCAGGACCACCCGGCGGCCGGCCGCCCCCGGCCCGGGCCGGAAGACCTTCTGCTGCTCGGCGGCGGACAGCCGGGCGTACAGCGGGAGCACCTCGGCGCCCGGCCCGAGGCGCCCGGTCAGCGCCTCCGCGGCGTCGCGGATCTCGCGCTCCCCGCTGAGGAAGACGAGCACGTCTCCGCGCCCGGCGCGCTGGAGCTCCTGCACCGCGTCGCCGATCGCGTCGACGACGTCGCCGTCGTCGGCCACGGGACGGTGGCGGACCTCGACTGGGTAGGCGCGGCCGGAGACCTCGACGACGGGCGCGTCGTCGAAGTGCCGCGAGAAGCGCTGCGGGTCGATCGTGGCCGAGGTGATGACCACCTTGAGGTCGGGCCGCCGCGGCAGGATCGACTTCAGATAGCCGAGCAGGAAGTCGACGTTGAGGCTGCGCTCGTGCGCCTCGTCGACGACGATCGCGTCGTAGCGCCACAGCAGCCGGTCGCGCTGGATCTCGGCCAGCAGCAGCCCGTCGGTCATCAGCCGCAGCAGCGTGTTCTCGCTGGAGCGGTCGTTGAAGCGCACGGCGTAGCCGACGACGTCGCCGAGCCCGACTCCGAGCTCCTCGGCGATGCGCTCGGCGATCGTCCGCGCGGCGATCCGCCGCGGCTGGGTGTGGGCGATCGTCCCGCGCACGCCGTGGCCGAGCTCGAGCAGCAGCTTCGGGATCTGCGTCGACTTGCCCGATCCCGTCTCCCCCGCCACGATCACGACCGGGTGGTCGCGGACGACCCCGAGCAGCTCCTCCCGGCGCGCGCTGATGGGCAGCTCGGGCGGATAGGAGACCTCCGGGACCGCCGCGCGGCGGCGCGCGACGCGGGCCTCGGCGCGCTCGAGCTCGGTCGCCAACGCACCGTCGGCGCCGCGCTGCAGCCGCCGGCGCAGGCGCTGCTCGTCGCGCAGCGTCAGCTCGCTCAGCCGGTCGCGCAGGTCGGTGTCGGACACCGCTTCAGGCTAGATGGACGCCTTGCGAAAACGCGCACAGCTGGCTGGTCAGGGACGGGGGACGTGCTCGCGACGATGGGAGAAAATGGACCGTGGAGGTCCATCAGCTGCCCAACGCGCGTCCGCGCGGGCGCATATGGACATCGCGCCGGCCTCCGGAGCCCTCCTCGCCAGCTGCCCTAGACGCCGGCGGAGCGCGGGCTGCGATCGAGGTACGGGGCGAGGTTGCGCAGCGCGGGCTCGCCCGCGCCGGCCAGCGCCGCGTCGAGCGCCGCCTCGTGGCCCGCTGCGCGCTCGAGCGGGTACGGCCCGGCCGTGCCCTCGCTGACCAGGAAGGCCCAGTCGGAGGACTGCAGGGCCAGCAGCTCGCGCCGCGCGCGCAGCGAGGACGGCCCGCCGAGCACGCGCAGCTCGGCGGCGCGCTGGCGCCAGGCCAGGCCCTTCGCGCGCGGGGCGCTCCAGGTCCGCAGGGTCCGCGGGCGGCCCCAGCTCGTGACGGGCAGCGCGGGGGCGGGCGCCGCGTCCTCGCCGCAGGCCTCCGCGTCGAGCGGCACGAGCGCCACGCCGGCCCGCTCGCACTCCTCGATCACGGCCGCCAGCCAGTCGACGCCCTCGGCCCACCAGTGCCCGAGCAGCTCGGTGTCGAGCGCGCACACGCTCCATCCCCCGCCGCGGACCCGCGCCGCGGCGCGGGCGACGAAGTCGGCGGCGTCGGCGCGCACGCGCGCCGCCGCACGCGATGGGTCGTAGGGGCGGCCGTCGACGGTCCAGGCCAGGTGCCGGCGCTCCGTGAAGCCGTGGGTGTCGAGGTAGGCGACGCCCGAGGGGTAGCCGTCCGCGCGCCAGACCAGGTCGATCAGCTCGCGGTCGATCGGCGCCAGGAGGGGGCCGGCGGCGGTGCGCAGGGCCCGCCGCGGGTCGATGCCGACGTCGGTGAGCTCGACGCAGGCCACGCGCACGCCGGCCTCACCGAGCCGCGCGTCCAGCCAGCCGCCGTACGCGCACTCGGGCAGCCAGAGTCCGCCGCCCCAGGCGCCGAAGCGCGCGCGGTGCGCCGCGATGCCGGTCTTCAGCTGCAGGCGGATGCCGGCGTCGGTGGCCAGCAGCGGCAGCACCGCGTGTGTGGCCGAGCTGGTCCAGCGCGCGTGCGGCGCGAAGGCGGCGATCAGGTCGCCGCCGCGGCGATCGAAGCTCGCCGCCGCGCGCCGGTAGCGCTCGCGCGAGTGCTCGAGCTGGGGCGCCAGCTCGGGATGCGCCTCGAAGTCGAGCCGGTGGCTCGCCTCACGCGTCCCGCGCAGGAAGGACAGGAAGCGCCCGGGGACGCCGCGGGCCTCGAACTGGTCCGCCAGCACCGGGGTCAGCGAGACGGTGACGGCGCCCGGATGCGCGTCGAGCACGTCGAGCAGCGGCAGGTAGCAGGTCGCTGTCGCCTCCCACAGCCACTCCTCGCCGAAGGGCCAGGTGCCGAAGCCCTCCACGTAGGGCATGTGCGTGTGCAGGACGATCGAGAGGCGGCCGGGCGTCACGGCCGCAGGACGGCCACGAAGTCCAGCGCGCGGTCCAGGTTCGCCGCGTCGGCGTGGCGCAGCTGGAAGTCGCGAGCCGCGATCGCCGGGGTGAAGCGCTCGTAGAACAGGCTGGTCAGGCCCAGCGCCGCGTGGATGCGGTCCCAGCCGAGCTTGAGCGCCAGCGCGTGCCAGGCGAGCTTGCGCGCGTGAAAGACGCCGAAGAGGTCGACGCCGGAGAAGTGGCGCTCGCACAGCTGCTCGAAGTCGTCGGCGCGGTACTCCCTGACGTGCCACGGGTTCTGCGACTTCTTCGCCCCCTTGGGCGCGATCGTCAGCAGGTTCGGCGTGGAGACGAAGGCGATGCCGGTTTCACCGATCAGCTCGCGGACGTGGGCGAGCGCCGCGTCGGCGTCCTGGACGTGCTCGATCGTCTGCAGAAAGACGACGCAGTCCACGTCGCCCTTCCACGTGTCGATCATGTCGCGCTCGAAGGTGAGCGGGCCGTCGGTGTACTTCAGCCGCGCGTGCTCGAAGGCCTCGGGGTTGGCGTCGACGCCCACGACGCAGGCCGCCGTGCGCGCGAGCACCGCGGAGCCGTAGCCCTCGCCGCAGGCCAGGTCGACCACGCGCCGGCCCCAGGCGCGCTCGGCGACCCACTCGTAGACGGCGAGGTGGCGCCGGTACCAGTAGTTCTCCTCCGGCACGTCGGGCAGCGTGCGCTCGCCGGTGAGCGCGAGCGGCGGCACGCCGTCGGGCTGGTCCTGCTGAAGAAAGAGCGGGCCGCTCATGGGGCCGCTCAAAGGCTAGGTTCTGAGCCATGGCCGCACCCGCCAGCCCCGAGGCCATCCGCGACGTCAACGCGCGCTACCACGACGCCGCGGCCGCGGACTACGACTACAAGTGGGGCATCGACTTCGGCGCCATCGGGCGCCACCAGGTGCTCGGCAAGCTGCGCAAGGCGCTCGGCCGCCGCGCGCTCGGCCCGTACGGCGCGGCGCTCGAGATCGGCGCCGGCACGGGCTACTTCTCGCTGAACATGCTGACCGCCGGGGTCCTCGGCGAGGCCACCTGCCTGGACATCTCCCCCGGCATGCTGCAGACGCTCGAGCGCAACGCCGCGTGCCTCGCCCTCACCGACCGCGTCACGACCGTCGTCACCGACGCCGAGCAGCTCCCGTTCGCCGACGACGCCTTCGACCTCGTCTTCGGTCACGCGGTCCTGCACCATCTGCCCGACCTCGACCAGGCCTTCTCGGAGTTCCGGCGCGTCCTGCGGCCGGGCGGGACGCTCTTCTTCGCGGGCGAGCCGTCCCGCCACGGCGACCGCATCGCCGGCTACCCGAAGCGGGCGGCGATGCGCGCCGCGCCGCTGTGGCGCAGGCTGATGGGCGCGACGGCGAGTCAACCGCAGACACGGGGGAGCGGCGCAGCCGCGAGGGGGCAGAGCACCCATGGCGAAGCCGCGAGGGGGCAGAGCCCCCATGGGCTCGAGTCCGTCGTCGACGTGCACGCCTTCGACCCGGCCCTGCTGCGCGGCCTCGCCGAGGGCGCGGGCTTCGAGTCGGTGCGCGTCCGGGGCGAGGAGCTGCTCGCCAACTGGTTCGGATGGGCCAACCGCACGCTGGAGGCGACCGCGACGCCGCAGTCGGTGCCGTGGCTGTGGCGCCAGTACGCCTACCGGGGCTACCTCGCGCTGCAGTCCGTGGACCGCGCGCTGCTGGAGCCCCGGCTGCCGGCCGGGATCTTCTACAACCTGATCGTCTCCGCGCGGGCCCCTTCACGCTGATCGTATCCTCGGAGCATGGCCCCGACGCGGGACTTCCCCCTGTTCCCGCTGCAGCTCGTGGCCCTGCCGACGGAGCTGGTTCCCCTGCACATCTTCGAGGACCGCTTCAAGGCGCTCGTCGCGCGCTGCGAGGCCGGGCCGACGGAGTTCGGGCTCGTCCGGGCCGACGAGGAGGGGTTGCGCGCGGTCGGCTGCGCGATGGAGATCGCCGACGTGCTCGAGCGCTTCGACGACGGCCGCATCAACCTCGTCGCCCGTGGCACGCGGGTGTTCCGGCTCGAGGCCGAGCAGGACGACCTCCCCTACCCGGCCGGCGCCGTCGAGTTCCTCGACGACGAGCTCGAGGAGGTCGACCCCGAGCTGCTCGCCGAGGTCCACGACGCCTACGCGTCCCTCCTGAAGGAGGCCACGGACCACGAGCCTGACCTGGACGCGATCGCGCGCATGGGCGCCTACGAGATGGCCGCAACCGTCGAGTTCACCCTGGACGCCAAGCAGCGCCTGCTCGAGCTGCGCTCGGAGACCGCCCGGCTGGAGCTGCTGATGCGCCTGCTGCGCGCCGCGGTCCGGCGCCTGGACTTCATGCAGCGCGCCCAGGCGCGCGCCCGCTCCAACGGCAAGGTCCGCCTCGGCCCGGGAAGCCCGCTCGGGGAGGGCTGACGCTCGCGGCGGCCCCTCAGCGGCGGATCTTGCAGATGTTCTCGATGACGTCCTTGGAGAACCCCGCGAGGCGGTCGAAGGCCGCGGGCCGTCCGGCCGAGGTGTCCGAGAAGGCGACGCGCCCGTTGGAGACGCGGACCACGTAGCGCAGGATCGAGTTGGGCGCGGGCGGCAGCTCGATCGACAGGGACGCCTGCTGCTCGAGCTTGCGCGCCAGCTCGCGGGCGTTCAGCAGCGCGCGGCCCGGCAGGGCGACGGAGTTGCCGTGGTTGCAGCTCGCCGTGCCGCCGTCGTTGACGATCAGGTCGACGTTGGCGTTGCGGTCGGCACCGGAGCGCTGGACCTCGAAGAGGTCGGCGGACTGCTCCCCGCAGCCGGCGAGCACGAGCGCGGCGAGCAGCGCGGCGGCCAGGCGGGTCACACGACCACCAGGCGCGCGCCCGCCGTCTCGCGCAAGAAGCGCGGCGTCGACATGACGCCGTCGAGCTCGCGCTCGATCGCGGCGCGGTCGGCCCCGGTCGCCTCCAGCGCGGCGGAGCACGCCCACAGCTCGAGGTCGTCGAGCTCGTCGGCGGCGGCGCGCAGCTGCGCCAGCGGCGCGTCGAAGTCCCGGGCCAGCATCGGGCCGAGCGCGCCGAAGGACACCAGCCCGCGGGCGGGCTCGCCCTCGGCCGCGGCGCACACCAGCAGCGAGAGACCCGTGTACAGCCGGGATGGCTCGCCCGACTCGAGGATGGCCGCCAGCATCACAATGCAGCCTATGGAGCACGAGCTCGACGTCCGCGGCCTGCGCTGCCCGGTGCCCTACGTGCGCGCGCGGCTGCTCCTGCCGACGCTGCGGCCGGGGGACGAGCTGCGCGTCCTGGCGACCGACCCGGAGGCGCCGATCGACCTCGCCGCCCTCGCCGCCGACGCCGGGCTGGCGATCGCCGTCACCGAGTCCGCCGGGGTCTGGACCGTCACGCTTGCACGCTGACCGCCGCGCCGCCACGCCGCGGATCGCCTCCGCCGGCCAGCGAGCCGTCGAGCGACCGGGTGACGCACTGGGCGCCGCCGAAGAAGAGGTTGCGCGCCCGGAAGCGCGCGACGGTGCGGCCCTCGGCCTCCAGCGCCTCGGCGTCGGTGCCCGGCTCGCAGTACACGACCCCGTCCTCCCAGTGCACGCGCGGCGCGTCGATCGCGGCCTGCACGTCGAAGCCCTCGTCGACGATCCGCGAGATCACCTGCAGCACGGCCGAGCGGATCCGGTTGGAGCCGGCCGACCCGAGCGCGACCGACACGTCGCCATCGCGCCGCACGAGCGTCGGCGACATCATCGACGGCAGGCGGCGCCCCGGCGGGTGGGTGAAGAAGCCCAGCGGCGACAGATCCTGCTCGCCCATCATGTTGTTGAGGTGCACGCCGGTGCCGGAGACCACGAGGCCGGAGCCCTCGCCGTTTGAGACCGTGACCGAGCAGGCCCAGCCGGCGGCGTCGATGACCGACACGTGCGTCGTGGAGCCGAGCTGCTCGAGGAACTCCGGCGTGCGGCGGCGCTGGGCGCGCTCGAGCGCGGCGACGAGCCGCGAGACCCCGGGGGTGCCGGGCTCTGCGTCGAGCTCCTCGAGGGCCCCGGAGATCAGGATGCCGCCGGCCGACGGCGGCGGGTTGGTGATCACCTCGCTGCCGCGGTAGGCGACCCGGACCGGCTCGCGCGCGACGACCTCGTAGGCGGCGAGGTCGTCTCGCGTGAGCAGGCCACCGCTGCGGGCGACCACGCTCGCCACCGCCTCCGCGACGTCGCCGGTGTAAAACGGCGCCTCGCCTTCGGCCGCGAGGCGCTCGAGCGCGTCGGCCAGCTCGGGCAGCACCATGACGTCGCCCTCGCGCGGCAGGCGCCCGTCGATCTCGTACGCCGCGCGCGTCCCGGGCGAGGAGACGACGATGCCGGCGAGGATCTCGAACACGTAGGCCTGCTGGGCGTTGATCGTGACGCCCGCGCGCGCCGCGGTGACGGCGGGCCGGGCGAGGTCTGAGAGGGGCAGCGTGCCGAAGCGCCGGTGCGCCTCGCAGATGCCGGCGGGCATGCCGTAGGCGCCGACCGACGCGGCACCGACGTGGAAGATCTGGACGGCGTCGCCGAAGGAGACGTCGACGGCCGTCAGCGGCGCGTGGCCGTGGTGCTCGCGCCCGCGCCCGGGCGCCTCGACGAAGAAGTCCAGCAGCGTGTCCTCCCCGCCAGGCGCGCCCACGAGCATGTACCCGCCGGCCCCGAGGCCGGTGAGCAGGGGCTCCGCCACGAAACCGGCCATCAGCGCCGCGAGCGCGGCGTCCACGGCGGTCCCGCCCGCGCGCAGGGCCTCCGCCCCCGCCTCGGCGGTGAGCGGATGGCCGGCCGCGACGACGCCTCTCAACTCAGATGGCCACCCATCTCAATAGCGGGGGATGAACTCCGGGATGTCGACGTCGCTCAGCGAGCGGCCACGGCCGGCCCGGACGGGCTCGGGGTGGCGCGAGCGGGTCACGCGCGGCTCGCCGGCGGGCTCGCGCAGGCGGCCGCTCTCGCGGCGGGGTGCGCGCTGGTCGCCGAAGCCGGTGGCGACGACGGTGATCCACACCTCATCCTCGCTCAGGTTCTCGTCGACCATCGCGCCGAAGATGATGTTGGCGTCCGGGTGGGCGGCCTCCTGGACGGCCTTGGCCGCCTCGTTGACCTCCCACAGCGACAGGTCGCTGCCGCCCGTGATCGAGAGCAGGATCGAGCGGGCGCCCTCGACGCTCGTCTCCAGAAGCGGCGAGGACACCGCCTGCTGGGCGGCCTCCAGCGCGCGCTTGTCGCCCGTGCCCATGCCGATCCCGAGCAGGGCGTTGCCGGCGTCGGACATGATCGTCCGCACGTCGGCGAAGTCGAGGTTGATCAGGCCCGGGAGCGTGATCAAATCCGACACGCCCTGGACGCCCTGACGCAGGACGTCGTCGGCGACCCGGAACGCCTCGACCATCGAGGTCTGCTTGTCCAGCACCGAGAGCAGCTTGTTGTTGGGCACGACGATGAGCGTGTCGACCTCTTCGGCGAGCGCCTCGACGCCGTGCTCGGCCTGCTGCATGCGGCGCGTGCCCTCGAAGCCGAACGGCTTCGTGACGATGCCGACGGTCAGCGCGTCGAGCTCGCGAGCGATCCGCGCGACGACGGGCGCCGCGCCCGTGCCCGTGCCTCCGCCCGCCCCGGCCGTGATGAAGACCATGTCCGACCCCCGCAGGGCGGCCTTGATCTTGTCGTAGTCGTCCATGGCCGCCTGGCGGCCGAGGTCCGGGTTGGACCCCGAGCCCAGGCCGCGCGTGAGGTCGGCGCCGATGTGTAGCGTCTTGTCCGCGGCGGACTGCTGCAGGGACTGCAGGTCGGTGTTGAGCGCGAGGAACTCCACGCCCGCCACACCGGCCTCGACCATGCGGTTGACGGCGTTGACGCCGCCACCGCCGACGCCGACCACGCGCAGGACGGGCTGGCCCGTGAGCTGCGGGGTGCCGTACATCGTCGGCGCGGCCGAGCGCGCATACGGATCGCGTGCCGGCGGCTGCAGGACGTCGTCGGGGATGTCGGAGGAGAACGCCGCGCGCAGGCGATCCTGCGGCGTCGGCACCCGGCGCTCGGGCGGCGCCGCGGCAGACGGCGCCTCGGCCGGCGCCGCCGGAGGCTCGGGGTGCGCGCCCATGGGCGCGTGCGGCGCGGGCCGCTGCTCGTCGGAAGGCGCGACGCCGTCCGTCTCCGTCTTGCGGAAGAGCTGCGCAAGCGGCCCTTCGCGCATGCTGGCCCGCTTATGGCCTGCCATTCGAGAGAACCTCCTTCGCCAACTGGCGATAGGCGCCGGCTGCGACGCCCTTGGGGTCGTACCTGAGCACCGACATGCCCTTCACCGGGGCCTCCGCGAAGCGGACGGTCTTCCTGATGCGCGAGGCGAAGACGCGGTCTCCGAAGTTCTCCTCGAGGATCTCGATCGCCTCCCTGGCGTGCAGCGTCCGTGAGTCCACCAGCGTGGGAAGGATTCCCTCGATGTCGACATCGGGATTGAGGTTCTCGCGGATCATCGCCAGGGTGTTCGTGAGCTGTATGAGCCCTCGCATCGACAGATACTCGCACTGCACCGGGACGATGACCTTGTCAGCGGCCGTGAGCGCGTTGATCGTCAATAGTCCCAGGGACGGCGGCGTATCGATGCAGATGAAGTCGTAGTCCCCGCGTATTGCGCGCAACGCCTTCTCCAGGGAGCGCTCGCGGCCGATCTTCGTGGACATCGCGATCTCGGCTCCGGCGAGGTCGATCGAGGCGCACGCGACGTCGATCTCACGGCGCCGGACGACCTCGCGGATCGGCATGTCGTGGACGAGCACGTCGTACATGGACTGCTCGAGCGAGTCCGGGTCGATGCCCTGGGACATCGTCAGGTTGCCCTGGGGGTCCATGTCGACGCACAGCACGCGATGGCCTTCCTCCGCGAAGGCCGCCGCCAGGTTCAGCGTGGTCGTCGTCTTCGCGACGCCGCCCTTCTGATTGGCGAACGCGATGACCTTGGCGCGGGTCGGCGGTGCTCCGTTTGGAAGGTCGGGAGAAGGCATTTGTGCTGGCTGATTCGCGGCCTGGCGCGGGGATCCTGCACCGCACGCGTATTGTCGCCCGGGCTGGTGCTCGAAGACGTGCTGGACTCCAAGCGCATCGTGATCTGTGCCGGGCCGGGAGGCGTCGGGAAGACGACCGTCTCCGCGGCGGTCGCCGCCGGGATGGCGATGCGCGGCCACAAGGTCGCGGTCGTGACGATCGACCCGGCGCGGCGGCTCGCCGACGCGCTCGGCCTGGACCGCCTCGACGACCAGCCGCGGCGCGTGGACCCCGGTCGCTTCGCAGGCATGAAGGGCGAGCTGTGGGCGCTGATGCTCGACTCCAAGCGCACGTTCGACGCGCTGATCGACACGGTCGCCGACGACGAGCGCTCGCGCGACGAGGTCCTCGGCAACCGGATCTACCAAGAGCTCTCGAGCGCGGTGGCCGGCTCGCAGGAGTTCACGGCCGTCGCCAAGCTCTACGAGCTCGACCTCTCCGGCGAGTTCGACCTGCTCGTGCTCGACACGCCACCGTCGCGCAACGCCCTGGACTTCCTCGACGCGCCCGACCGGCTCACGGGCTTTCTCCAAGGCCGCGCGATGCGGCTGTTCCTGCGCCCCGCCGGGATCGGCGGGCGCGTGCTCGGCGCGGGCACGAGCGTGGTGTTCAGCGCGCTGCGGCGCGCCACCGGCGTCGCGCTGCTCGACGACCTCTCCACCTTCTTTCGCGCGCTGGCGGGCATGGTCGACGAGCTCGCCGAGCGCGGGCGCCACGTGAAGGCCCTGCTCGACGGGCCCCAGACGACCTTCCTACTGGTCACCTCGCTCGAGCGCGAGCCGGTCGAGGAGGCCGTCTTCTTTCACGAGCGCCTGCGCGCGCGGCGGCTGCCCTTCGGCGCCGCCGTCGTCAACAAGGTGCGCGCGCCGGTCGGCGTCGGGGAGCTCCCCGACGGGCTCGGCCCGGACCTCGCTGCGCGGGTCGCGCAGAGCGCCGCCGAGGCGCAGGTTTTGGCCGTCCGCGACGCCGCGGGCCTGGACCGCCTGCGCGCCGCGCTCGGGGACCCGGTGGTGATCGCCGTGCCGCAGCTCGCCGGCAACGTGCACGACCTCGCGGGGCTCGCCCGGGTCGGCGAGCACCTGTTCGGCTAGGCCGCCGTCTTCTCCCCCGCCAGCAGCTCGTCGGCCACCGCGCGCAGGCTCGGATCCAGGTGCCCGCAGAGCACGTCGCGCAGGACGGCGCGGACGCAGCCGCCGAGCGAGCCGATCAGGGCCTCGACCTCCGGGTCGGGGCGGATCAGCCCGGCGACGGCGGAGCGCTCGAGCGCGATGGCGCGCGCGAGGCGCTCGGTCAGCGCAGCCCGGTCGCTGACGTGCGCGCAGATCGCACCGAGGCGCTCGGCGAGCGCCTCGTAGCCGGGGCGGTCGGGCTCGACGAGCAGCGCGCGGCCGGCGAGCAGCCAGTCGGTCAGCGCCTCGAGCGCCGATGGGCGCTCGCACCCGAGCTCGAAGCGGCGCAGCGCCCAGGCCAGCTCGCCGCCGCGCGGGGTTCGGCGGTCGACCAGCGCGCAGAAGGCGCGCAGCGGATCCTCCTCCTCGACGTCGAGCCGGCAGCCGTCGAGCGGGCGACGCGCGCCGGTGGCCAGCGGCACGTGCAGCCAGGGGCCGTTGCCGGTGCGCGCCCAGGCGCTCGGCCCCACGGCGGGCTCGGCGTCGTCCCACAGGCGCAGGGCGGACTGCAGCCGGCGCAGGCGCAGGCCGGCGGCGGCAAGGACCTCGTCCCCACCTTCCATGCGCACGGCGGCGACGGTCGCCCAGGCGTCCAGCCGCAGTTCCTCGGGGGCGTCGCCCAGCGCGCCGGCCCGCGCGAGCGCGAGGCCGCCGCCGAGCTCGACGCGCTCGGAGTCGATCACGAGCCCGGCGACCGAGGCGAGCACCTGCGTGAGCGCGACCGTCTCGTAGGCCGCGTCCTCGAGCTCCTCGAAGGCGGCCCGGAAGCGGGCGGGCTCGAAGACGAAGTCGGTCGCGTCGGCCCAGACCGCGGTCAAGAACGCCTGCAGCGCGGCGTCGGCCCGGACGAGCGGATCGGTCGGGACCGAGCGCACCCCGCGGCGGCGCAGGTAGTCCTCGACGCCGCCGAGCGCCGAGAGCTGCGCGCGGGCGGCTGCATGGCTGGGCAGCTTGGCGAGCTCGCCGATGCGGTCGGCGAGAAAGGCGCCCGTGAGCGGGCGGTAGCAGTACAGCGGCGCGGTGGAGCGGGAGGGTGGGGTCGAATCCAGCTCGTACGGGATCTCGGCCCCGCCGGACACCTCGGCGGCGAGCTGCCACGCGGCCTCTTCGACGAACGCGCTCAGGGAGTCGTGCAGCGCACGGTTGTGCATGGGCGGCGGATTCGCCGCGGCGTCCGGTGTCCCTGCCAGCGGGGCGTGAGATCAGGCGACGACGGCGAGCTCGCGCGCCTCGGCGCACGAGCCGTGAGCCTCGAGCCAGCGCGTCCCGTAGGCGCGCATCGCCTCGACGATGGGGACGAGGGCGGAGCCCTTGTCGGTCAGCGCGTACTCGACGCGCGGCGGGACCTCGGGGAAGGTCTGGCGCTCGAGGATGCCCTCCTCCTCCAGCGCCCGCAGGCGCAGCGAGAGGGTGCGCGGACTGATGCCCTCGAGCGAGCGCTCGAGCTCACAAAAGCGCGAACGGCCCTCGGCGAGGTCGCGGATGATGAGCATCGTCCACTTCCCGCAGACAACCTCGGCGGTCCGGCAGACGGGGCAGTCGCGGTTCGGCATCTGACACCCAGTCTACCGCATGACTTCACTTACTGAAGTAGTCGGATGGGGACGTCGCGCTCGTCCCCGCCGCGGACCACGGTGAGCGTCAGGGCGGGTGGGTGGGCCGAATCCTCCAGCGCGTCGAACAGGTCGTCGACCGAGCGCAGCGGTCGCCCCTCGACGCCGACGAGGAGGTCCCCCGGCGCGAGGCCGGCCACGGCGGCCGGGCTCGCGTCCTGCACGGCGCGCACGAGCAGGCCGTGGTCGCGGGTGCGCGCGAGCGCGAGCCCCAGCCGCGGCCGCGACATCGCCTCCCCCCGCGCCAGGGCACCGATGCGCTGGGCCATCGTGGCATCGGCCGGCAGCGCGAGGACGAACCCGCCGTCGAGCCGGACGGTGTTGATCCCGAGCAGGCGGCCCTCGGCGTCCACGATCGGTCCTCCGGAGGAGCCGCGCGGGAGCGGCGCGGTGTGCTCGAGCGACCCCGCGATCCGCCGGCCGCGCGGCCCGCGCACCGGCCGGCCCGCGGCGGAGACGAGGCCGAAGGTCACGTACAGCCCGCGACCGCCCGGGTCGGCGAGCGCGAACACGGGCGTGCCGATGCCGGCCGCGGCGGCGATCTCCGGGTCCCAGCCGATCGGCTCGATGCCGGCCGTGTCGGCGGCGATGACCGCGAGGTCGAGGTCGGGATCGGCCCCGGCCACGTGCCCGAGGACCGCCTCGCCGCCGCCGAAGGTGACCGCGACGTCCTCCCCGCGCAGCACGTGCGCGTTGGTGAGGAGGCGGTTCGGGGCGATGACCACGCCGGACCCGCGGCCCCAGCCGCGCCCGAGGCCGGCCACCGACGGTCCGACGCGCTCCGCGACCGCGCGCACCGTCTCGCCGATCTGCGTCACTTGCAACATGCAAGTGGCACGCTAGCAGTAGCGTGGCTCCCCGTGGCCGCGACGTCTGCACTCGCCGACGCGCTCACCCGGATCGGGGACCGCTGGACGCTGCTCGCGATCGCCGTGCTGCTCGACGGCCCGAAGCGCTTCAACGAGCTCCAGGAGGCGCTCGACGGCATCGCCCCGAACATCCTCTCCGGGCGGCTGAAGGGCCTCGCCGAGCACGCGCTCGTCGTCCAGCGGCCGTACTCCGAACGGCCGCCGCGCTTCGTCTACGAGCTCACCGCCTCCGGGCAGGAGCTGGCCGGGGCCCTGCGGCTGCTCGCCGACTGGGGCGCCCGCTCTGGCGACGCGGAGCCGCTGCGCCACCGCCGCTGCGGCACGGCGCTGCGGGCGACATGGTGGTGCGAGTCCTGCGAGGAGCCCGTCGGCGAGCCCGACGCCGACGAGCGGCTGGACTTCGTCTGAGCCCCTCACGGTCGCGCCACGCGGACGCCGCCGCCGTTCGGCCCGTGACACCAGTCGCAGATTTGGCATCCATTAGATGCCGTATCTGCGACGACCTAGAAGCCGGGCGGGGGCGCCGAGGGCGCCGGGCCCGTGGGAATCTCGAGCCTGGCCGGGGGCGCAGGCGCCTGCGGCGCGGGCGCGGCGGGCGGCGCGGCGGGCGGCGGCGGGGCCAGCGGGGCGGCGACGACCGCCTCGGCGACCGGCGCCGGCAGC
>JBBSIC010000018.1:0-55093 GCA_038232275.1 Solirubrobacterales bacterium
CGCCTCCGCGGGCGCCGCGGCCGGAGGCGCGCTGCAGGCCGGCGCCGCCGCGCTCGCGGCGAAGACGGCCGCCGCGCTCGCCGCCGCCGCCATCGTCACCGCCGGCGCGGTCGAGGTCCGGCACACGAGCGAGCCCCAGCGCGCCGTGGCCTCGCGGCAGCAGGCGACGCAGACCGCGCGGGTCACCCCCGCCGCCACGCCGGAGGCGGTGCAGTCCACCCCGCAGCCCGTCACCCCGGCCCAGACGCCGGCGGCTGTCAAGCAGGCGCGCAAGGCCGCCCCGGCGAAGGCCAAGCGAGACAAGCGAACGCACAAGAAGCCGCGGGTCGCGCCCATCGTGGCCGCCACGCCGACCCCTACGCCGACGGTGACCGCCACGCCGACGGTGGCCGTCACCCCGACCGCGACGCCGGAGTCGACCGTCCAGCACGACGGTGACACGACGACGCTGCCGGCTGACCCGACCGTCGTGGCGCCGCCGGCTGTGACGCCGACGCCGACGCCGACGTCGACCGGGTCTGCGACGCAGCCGACGACCTCGCAGCCCGCGCCGCCGGCGCCCCGCGCACCGGTTCCGTAGCCGCGTGCCGATCACGTTCGGCGACTTCCTCGCCGTCGACATGCGCGTCGGTCGGGTCCTCGCGGTGGACGACTTCCCCGAGGCGCGCAGGCCCGCCTGGAAGCTGACGATCGACTTCGGGCCCGAGATCGGCGTCAAGCGCTCCTCGGCGCAGATCACCAACTACGACCGCGCGGAGCTCGAGGGCGGGCTGGTCGTCGCCGTCGTGAACTTCCCTCCGCGCCAGATCGGCCCCTTCAAATCCGAGGTCCTCTGCCTTGGCGCCTCCGACGCCGAGGGGCGGGTCGTTCTGCTGCGCCCCGACGCCGAAGTCCCGCTCGGGTCGGCCATTCATTAGGCCGGGCGGCCGGGTGGTCGCCGGGTGGCTCGCACTCGGAAGCGCAGCGGGAGGACCGCCGAGACCGCCGACTCCGACGCGACGATCCGCGAGCGGGTGACGCGCACGGCGACGTCGACGCGGATCGGCCGCTCGTCGCCGCCGTCGGCCTCGCCGGCGTGGGGCTGCGGGCTGGCGGCCGGAGTCGGCGTGGGCGTCGGCGTGGGCGTCGACTCCGGCGGGGGCCGGGTCCCGATGGGTGTCGACGTGGCCGCCATGGGCCCGCCGCCGCACCCGGCGAGCAGGGCGGCCGCCACAAAAGCCTCAATAAGGGCGAGCGCGTAGCCGATGAGGGACCCACCCGATGCCGCACAAGCCCCTGCACTACGACGCTGGCGCGACCGGTCGCTGTGGTTTCAGCGCGGCTGGCAGAACCAGTCCTAGTTCCCGATCGAGAACAGGGCTTCGAGGTCGTGCTTGGAGAAGGCCTCGAAGGCGAGCATCGTCTGCGTCCGCCGGACGCCGGGAAGCTGCGCGACGCCGGTCTGGACGACCGTCGCGACGCCCTCGGTGTCGCGCACGCGCACGAGCACCACGAAGTCCCACTCGCCGGTGACCGAGTAGGCCTCGGCGACGCCGTCGATGCCCGCGAGGGCGCCTCCGAGCGTCGGCAGGGCGGTGGGCTCCGCCTCGATGAGGACGATCGCATGGGTCACTCGCTGTGCGTGTCCCCCGGCTCGAGGATCACGACCGAGGCGCCCGTCTGGCTCTCGACGTCGGACTTGAAGGCCCCGGCGTCGGTCTCGATCGGCGGGAAGGTGTTGTAATGGCACGGGATCACCGTCTTGGGCCCGACGAGCTCGACGGCGGCCACCGCGTCGTGGCGATCCATCGTGTAGTGGCCGCCGATCGGGACGATCGCGACGTCGACGGGATCGCGGCGGCCGACGAGCTGCAGGTCGCTGAACAGGCAGGTGTCACCGAGGTGATAGACGATCTTGCCGTCGATGCTGATGACCAGGCCGGCGGGGACCGACACGGTGCCGCTCGGCGTGGTCGACGTGTGCCAGGCCGGGACGAGCCTGATCCAGCCCCAGTCGAAGACCTCTGTGCCGCCGAAGTTCGGGTCGCGCACGTTCTCCAGGCCGTGCTCGCCGGTCAGCTCGTTGGCGATCTCGACGATCGCGACGACCGTCGCCCCGGTGCGCTGGGCGATGCCCACGGTGTCGCCGAAGTGGTCGGCGTGCCCGTGCGTGAGCGCGATGACGTCGGGGTCGAGGTCGCCAGCCTGCACGGCGGCCTTCGGGTTGCCGGTCAGAAACGGGTCGACGAGCAGCGTGACGCCGTCGGTGGTCAACTGAAAGGCAGACTGGCCGAGGAAGCGGATGTCCATGGGTCTGTTAGTCCTCCGGTGGGTGGTCGAGCAGCTGGGCGAGCTCGAGGCCGACGGCGACCCCGATCATCATGTTTACCCGCGTCTCCTCCGCGAGCAGCGTGCGCATGGCGAGATCGCGCTCGCCGTGGCCCTCGATGGCGGCGACCTTGGTGAGCTCCGCCTGGTGGGCTGAGCCGAACCAGTCGGCGTCCTCGAGGGCCTGGTTGAGGATGCCCTGCAGGGCCGGGGCCTGCGAGACGACCGTGCGCTGGGCGGCCTCGAGGCGGCCGGGGTCCGACAGGCGTCGGACCGCGGCGTCGACCTGCTCGTCCGAATAGGGGCCGCCGGGCACGGCGCGCAATGATAGGTCGGATATGCCCGTCGCACTGACCTCCCTCTCCCACGGCGCCGGCTGCGGCTGCAAGATCGGCGCGTCCGAGCTGCGCCCGATCCTCGCCGCGCTGCCCGCCCCCACAGATCCCCGCGTGCTCGCCTCGGCCGGCACGTCCGACGACGCCGGCGTCGTCGCGCTGACCGCGGACCTCGCGATCGTCCACACCGCGGACTTCTTCACGCCGATCGTCGACGACCCGTACGCCTTCGGGCGCATCGCCGCGACCAACGCCCTGTCGGACATCTACGCGATGGGCGCCGTGCCGGTCAGCGCGCTCAACCTCGTCGCGTTCCCGCTCGAGACGCTCGGCGCCGACGTGCTTAAGGAAATATTGCGCGGCGGGCAGGACGCGGTCGAGGCCGCGGGGGCGTCCCTGGTCGGCGGCCACTCGATCGACGACCCCGAGCCCAAGTACGGCCTCTCGGTCATGGGCGTCGTGCACCCCCGCGAGCTGCTGACCAACGCCGGCGGCCGCCCCGGCGACGTCCTCGTGCTGACCAAGCCGCTGGGCGCGGGGACGGTGGCGACGGCGATCAAGCGCGGCCTCGCCGGCGACGACCTGATCGCCCGCGCGATCGCCGTGATGACGACGCTCAACGACGTCGGCGCACGCCAGGCGCGCGCGGCGGGCGCGCACGCGCTCACCGACGTGACGGGCTTCGGCCTGCTCGGCCACGTCAACGAGCTGGCCGCCGCGAGCGGGACCGCCGCCGAGCTCGACGGCGCCGCCATCCCGGCCATCGAGGGCGTGCTGGACCTGCTGGCGGGCGAGGCGGCGCTGGCCGGCGGGACCCGCCGCAACCGCGCGCACGCCGAGACCTTCACGACCTTCGCACCCGGCGTCGCCGAGCCGATCCGCTGGCTGGCCAGCGACGCGATGACGTCGGGCGGCCTGCTCGCCGCGGTGCCGCCGGACGCGGCCGGCGCGGTCGACGGCTGGGTCCTCGGGCGGCTCGTCGCCGGGGAGCCGGGAGCGATCAGCGTGGGCTGAGGCGCGCCAGCGGAAAGCCCAGCAGCAGCCCGGCCACCGCGCCGCCCGCGCCGACGAGCGGATGCGCGTCGAGGCTGGCGGCGGGCAGGAGCGCGAGCAGGATCGCGATGACGGCGACGCCCAGCAGGTCGGCCTCGATCTCCTCCCCGCGGCGCGCCGCCAGCAGGTCGCGCACGACCCAGGCGCACAGCAGGGCGAGCGCGCCGCCGTTGGCGCCGGTGATGTAGGCCGTCGGCTCGGACGCCAGCGCGGCGCCCATGCCCGCGGCGGTGCCCACGGCGAAGACCAGCAGCGGCGCCCAGTGGCCGTGCCGGCGCTCGAGCAGCCACCCGAACACAAAGACCGCGCCCAGCGCGGCCACCTCGTAGGCCGTGCTGCCGTAGTAGAAGGTCGTGCTGATCGGCCGCCACCAGTCGCCCTGGGGACCAACGACCATGACCAGCGAGAGCGCATGGACGATCCCCGAGCGCACCAGCACGGTGAAGATCACCGCGACAAGCACCAGCGCGATCGTCACCACCGGCTTACCGGCTACGCCGTCGCGGACCCCGGGCATCTCGCCGGGGCGCAGCCGCCCGAGCGACGGCGCGGAGGGCCGGCGCCGCGGGGCCTTCGGCCGGCGGGGCACGGCGCCCTTGTCGAGCTTCGGCGCGCGCTTGCGCAGCCGGTGCCCGCAGTACGGGCACTCGGTGATGTACGGGCTCACCTCGGCCCGGCAGTTCTTGCACACCACGAACAGGTCCGGAGCGCCGCTCATCTCCTTCGCAGTCTACGCGGGCTCAGATCCGCCGCCGCTGGTCTGCACGAGGTCGCTGACAACTTCGCGCAGGTCGCGGTTGGCGTCGAAGACCAGCCGCTGGCGCGCGACGCCGCCGCCGGAGTCGATCAGCTCGAGCAGGCCGTCGAGCTCCTGCTCGGCCCCGAGTTGCCGGGCGTGCGGGCGCAGGCGCTCGTGCAGGCGGCGGGCCAGGTCGGCGGCCTGCACGCGGTCGGCGCTGGGCAGGTCGACCAGCTCGCCCTCGAGCCCGTGGCGGGCGGCCTGCCACTTGCTCTCGGAGAGCAGCTCCTGGTCGACGGCGGGCGGGCGCTCGCCCGCGTCGTGGCCCTCCGCGAGCTCCTTGACCATCGCCTGCACGAGCGCCGCGAGCGCGAGCGTGTGCTCGACGCGGGTCTGTGCGTCCATCGAGCGCACCTCGACGGTCCCGAAGCCGGGGCTGATGCGCACGTCCCACCAGAACCACGTGTGGTCGGCGACCATCCCCGCGTCGACCATGAAGGCGATCCGGCGCGTCCAGTCGTCCCAGTCGTCGTAGCGCGGCGGCATCCCGACGCGCGGGAACTGCCGGAAGATCGGCGTCCGGGCCGCCACGCCGGTCGGCTCGCCGCGCCAGAAGGGCGAGTTGGCCGACAGGGCCTGGAGGACCGGGACGTGCAGGCGCAGGCCGTTGGCGACCTGGATCGCCTTGTCGGGGTCGTCGATGCCGACGTGCACGTGCAGGCCGAAGATGATCTCCTGGCGCGCGACGAAGCCGAGCTGGTCGATCAGGTCGCGGTAGCGCGGGCGCGGGGAGATCCGCTGGTCCTCCCAGCGCGCGAAGGGATGGGTCCCGGCCGCCGCGATCACGAGGCCCTGCGGGGCGGCCCGCTCGCGGACGCGGTCGCGCAGGCCGCGCAGCTGGGCCCCGGCCTCGGGAACGTCGGCGCACGGCGCGGTCGCGATCTCGAGCACGGACTCGTGCAGCTCGGGTTTGATGTGGTCGCCGTCGTTTTCGGCGACGAGCCGGTCCATGCCGTTGGCGAGGTCCAGGCTCTCGGCGTCGAGGATCATCAGCTCCTCCTCGATGCCGACGGTGTACAGGCCTCCCTGCCCCGTGAAATTGTGCTCCGTGTGGTCCACCGCGCGAGCGTAGGGACAGATCAGCGGTACGGTGTGTGCATGGCCATCGCTGAACTGAACACTGACCGCCTGGCGGACCTGCTCGGCGACGACGCCCAGGACCTGCTCGAGCACGCCTGCGAGGGCATCTCCCAGGACATGCTGCACCTCCCCGGGGCCGACTTCATCGATCGCGTCCTCGCGGACACCGACCGCAACGCGCAGGTGCTGCGCAACCTGCACGCGCTCTACCACCACGGCCGGCTGGCCGGCACGGGCTACATCAGCATCCTGCCCGTCGACCAGGGGGTCGAGCACTCCGGTGCCGCGAGCTTCGCGCCCAACCCGTTGTATTTCGATCCGGCCGGTCTCGCCGAGCTGGCGATCGAGGGCGGCTGCAACGCCTTTGCGTCCACCCCCGGCGTCCTCGGGGCGATCAGCCGCACGCACGCCCACCGGATCCCGTTCATCTGCAAGCTCAACAGCAACGAGCTGCTGAGCCTGCCCAACACCTTCGACCAGGTCCTGTTCGGGTCCGTCCAGCGCGCGTGGGACCTGGGGGCGGCGGGCGTCGGCGCGACGATCTACTTCGGCTCGAAGGAGAGCCGCCGCCAGATCGTCGAGATCATGGGCGCCTTCGAGGAGGCGCACCGGCTCGGCATGTTCACCGTGCTGTGGTGCTACCTGCGCAACAACGACTTCAAGGTCGGCGACACGGACTACCACACGGCCGCCGACCTCACGGGCCAGGCCAACCACCTAGGCGTGACCATCGCGGCCGACATCATCAAGCAGAAGCTGCCCACCGTCAACGGCGGCTTCGTCGCGCTCAACTCCAACGGAGCGTCATACGGCAAGACCGACGACCTCGTCTATGAGAAGCTGACCACCGACCATCCGATCGACCTCACCCGCTACCAACTGCTCAACTGCTTCGCGGGGCGCTCCGGGCTGATCAACTCCGGCGGCGCGTCGAGCGGCGAGTCAGACCTCGCCGAGGCCGTGCGCACGGCCGTCGTCAACAAGCGCGCGGGCGGCACGGGCCTGATCTCCGGCCGCAAGGCGTTCCAGCGCCCGATGGACGAGGGCGTCGCGCTGCTCAACGCGATCCAGGACGTCTACCTCAACGACGACGTCACGATCGCCTAGCCCGATCGTGCCCGGAGATCCGGGTTACATAAGCCCGCCTGTAAGCTCCTGGGCATCGCCATGCGCATGCACCAGCCCCTCGCCGAGTTCGAGTCCGAGCTCGCCGACCAGATCGCGCTCGACCGCCAGGTCGACGAGCACCGCCGGCGCCAGGCGCAGGTGCGCACGAGGCGGCGCCGGGTCGAGCAGGTCAACCGCCGCGGCACCATGCGCTTCGCGCTGCTGGTGCTGGCGCTGCTGGCCACCGCGATCGGCGTCACGATCGCGATGTTCCAGACGCTCTACATCGTGATGGGCTGACCGCAGGGGTGCCTCAGGCCGCCATGTGGCCAGCCTGAGGTGGGTCCCCCTGCCGATTCGCTTGACGCGCTGAGGACGCTGGCCGGCCCGCAGGCCGAGCCGCGCCCGCACCAGCTCGAGGCGATCGCAGACCTCGTCGAGGACCGCGCGCGGGTGCTGTGCGTCCAGCGCACGGGGTGGGGCAAGTCGGCGGTGTACTTCGTCGCGACCGCGCTGCTGCGAAGCCATCCCACCCACCCCGCCGGCCCCACGCTGATCGTCTCCCCCCTGCTGGCGCTGATGCGCAACCAGATCGCCGCGGCCCAGAAGCTCGGCATCCGCGCGCACACGATCAACTCGACCAACCGCGGCGCCTGGGACGAGGTGCGGGCGATGCTCGCGCAGGACACCGTCGACCTGCTGCTCATCTCCCCCGAGCGCCTGAACAACCCGCAGTTTCGCGAGGCGATGCTGCCGCTGTTCGCCGAGCGCGTCGGCCTGCTGGTCGTCGACGAGGCGCACTGCGTCTCTGATTGGGGCCACGACTTCCGCCCGGACTACCGGCGCATCGCCGACGTGCTCGAGCGGCTGCCGGACGGGGTCGCGGTGCTCGGCACCACGGCGACGGCCAACGACCGCGTTGTCGCCGACGTCCAGGAGCAGCTCGGCCACGGATCCAGCGAGCCGTTGCGCACCTACCGCGGCCCGCTCGCGCGCTCGAGCCTGCGCCTCGAGGTCGTCGAGCTCGCCCGGCCCGCCGACCGGCTCGCCTGGCTGGCCACCCACGTGCCGCGCCTGGCCGGGTCGGGCATCGTCTACACGCTCACCAAGCGCGACGCGGAGGCCGTCGCCGAGTGGCTGACGACGCGCGCCATCAGCGCCGAGGCCTACTCCGGGGAGGTCGACTCTGAGCGCCGCGTCGCCGTGGAGGACCGCCTGCTGCGCAACGCGGTCAAGGCCGTCGTCGCCACGAGCGCCCTGGGCATGGGCTATGACAAGGGCGACCTCGGCTGGGTCGTGCACTACCAGGCGCCGGGCTCGGTGATCGCCTACTACCAGCAGGTCGGCCGCGCCGGCCGCGGCGTCGAGCACGCCGAGGTGGTGCTGCTGCGCGGCGCGGAGGACCGCCGCATCCAGGACTTCTTCATCGAGCAGGCCTTCCCGCGGCGAGAGCAGGTCGAGGCCGTGCTCGAGCACCTGGGCGCCGCGGCGGACGGCGCGACGACGCGCGAGCTCACCGGCGTCGTGAACCTCGGCGCCGGGCGCCTGGACGCGATGCTCAAGGTGCTCGACGTCGAGGGCGCCGTGCAGCGCGACGGCTCGCACTGGAGCGTGCGCCCCGACGCGCACTGGACCTACGACGCCCGCCGCTACGAGGCGGTCACCGAGCTGCGGCGCGCCGAGCAGGCCGCGATGGCGCGGCTCGGGGCCGACGGCCGCTGCCTGATGCGCTCCCTGCAGGAGGAGCTCGACGACCCGGAGCCGGCTGACTGCGGGCGCTGCTCGGTCTGCACCGCCCCGAGGTTCGACTCAGCGCTCGACGCGGCGCTCGTGCGCGAGGCCGCGCTGCATCTGCGCGCTCGGCCGCTGCCGATCGACGTCAAGAAGATGGCGCCGGACGCCGAGGGCCGGATGCGCAAGATCCCCGAGGACGCCCAGGCCGGCGAGGGCCGCGCGCTCGCGCGCTTCGGCGACGGCGGCTGGGACCCGCTCGTGCAAGCCGGACGGGCGTCGGGCACGCCCGCCCGCTTCGCCGACGAGCTCGTGGACGCGGCGGCCGAGCTGGTGCGCAGCTGGGGCGTGCCGGCGCGGTGGGTCGCGGCCGTCCCGTCCGCGCGCTCAGGCGAGCTGGTGCCGGACTTCGCCCGCCGGCTCGCCGACCGCCTCGGGATCGCCTGGGCGCCGGTGCTCGAGCGCACCGGCGACCGGCCGCCGCAGCGCGAGAAGGCCAACGCGGCCACGCAGGCGGCGAACGTGCGCGGCGCCTTCGCGGTCACGGGTGCGGTGCCGGAGGGGCCGGGGCTGCTTGTCGACGACGTGCGCCACAGCGGCTGGACGCTCGCGATGGTCGCGGGGCAGCTGCGCCGCCGTGGGGCGGCGTCAGTGCACCCGCTCGTGCTCTCGACCGCCTACTGAGGGCGCGAGCTCAGGCGCTTGAGCGCGTCGTCGACCTCGGCCCGGGCGGACCCGCCGGCGGCGACGTTCTCCTGCTGGATCTCGAGATAGACCTCTTTGCGGAACACCGGGATGTCCCTCGGGGCCTGAATGCCGATCCGGACCTTCTCCCCCATGATCGACAGGACCGAGACCTCGATCTCGTCCCCGATCATGATGCTCTGATTGGACTTCCGCGTCAGTACCAGCACGACGCCTCCCTGCCCCTCGCCGTTAGAAACCGTGGGCGAGCATACCTCCCGATCTCCCGGCCGGGGCGGCGGGGTCGTCCGGCCACGGGATTTCGGTAGTTTTCCCTCCCAAATGACCCGCCGCTCGCTCAGACCCCACCTCAATCAGATCCGCACCTGGGTCCGCCAGGGACGCACCGACGCGTGGATCGCGCATCAGCTCGAGGTGACGGTCCAGCAGATCCAGGCCTTCAAGCGCGAGCAGGATCTGGAGACCGATGGCGAGGCCCCCGCGGGCGCCACCACCGAGGAGGTGGACCTGCGCGCCGGGGACGACGAGGCCATCGCGGCCGAGCTCGAGGCCGAGGCCGCCAAGCGCGCCGAGGAGGAGCAGGCCGCCGCCGAGAAGGCGGAGGCCGACAAGGCCGCCCGCGCCGCCGCCGGCGAGGACGAGGAGGAGCCGGAGGCAAAGCCCGCCCGCAAGCGCCCCCGCCGCGGCGGACGCGGCCGGCGCAAGGCCGGCACCCCGATCGAGGCGACCTTCGACCACGGCGAGGAGGGCTACGGCCTGTGGCTCGACGCCGGTGTCCAGGACGACCCGGTCTACGCCGAGTTCTGGGCCGGCCACCGGGCCGTGGAGGTCGCGATCGAGGAGGACCAGATCGTCATCCGCCGCGCCGGTGGCGGTGGCGACGACGACGACGGCTGAGCGGGTGCGCGTTGACGACGAACAATCGGCCGACCGGCACTCACATCTGGCACGATGACGCCATAGCCACGGAATCCAGACACATCAGCGCATGGGTCAACCGGCCCGCGGACGAGGTGTATGACTACGCGTCGAGACCGGCGAACCTGCCGGCGTGGGCTCGGGGGCTTGGGAGCTCTGTCGAAGAGGTCGATGGCCGATGGGTGGCCGAGTCGCCGATGGGACGGGTCACCTTCGCGTTCGTGGCGCGCAATCAGTACGGAGTCCTCGATCACGACGTCACGCTGCCCTCGGGCGAGGTCGTGTACAACCCGATGCGCGTGGTTGCCGCCGACGACGGCTGTGAGGTGGTGTTCACGCTGCGCCGTCGACCGGGAATGAGCGACGAGGACTTCACGCGCGACGCAGATGCCGTGTCCGCCGACCTTGCTGCGCTCAAGGGCGTACTCGAACGTCACTAGATCCTTCGCTCTCGATGCTGCGCTTGCGCACCGCTTGGCGCGACGACATTCAGCTCCTGCGGGTGCTGCTGCTCGAGGCTGCCTTCTGGCGACCCAACGTGGTGCGGCCACCGCTCGAGCAGGCGCTCGCCGACCCCGAGCTCGCTCGCTACGTGGAGGGATTCGGTCGGCCAGGTGACTTCGGCGTGGTCGCAGAGGAGGGTGCAGAGCCGCTGGGCGCGGCCTGGTGGCGGTACTTCCAATCAGCGGCGCCCGGCCACGGCTTTGTCGACGAGGCTACGCCCGAGGTGTCCGCCGCCGTCCTCCCGGCCCACCGCGAGCGGGGCATTGGCACTGTGCTGCTCGCGGCGCTTGAACGCCAAGCGCGCGACCAGGGGATCAAGCGGCTCAGCCTCAGCGTGGAGCGCGACAACCGCGCCACCGCGCTCTACGAGCGTCTCGGGTTCCGGTCCCTCGGCCGCGGAGGAGGCGCCCTGACGATGGTGATCGAACTCGATCAACCACAGTCGCCACGGAACCTCTGACAGCGACCACTTAGCGTTCCGCCCCGACTGCCACGCGCCGACCATCACGCGTCGTGCCGCAACGGGAGTTCAGCGCGACACCGCGCCCGAGGCGCGGCCATCGGCAAAGCCGAGGCGCGCAGGAGTGGTCGTGGCGTGTCCCAGGGATCCTCGAGCGCCGTGAGCGGCGGCTAGAAGGGCTCCGCGACGCTGAGGCCGCGGCGGCGCGCTGCTTCGACCAGCTGCCGATCGGCGCTCGCCACGACCGTGGCCTGCCCGATGATGGCTGCCGTAACGTGCACGGCGTCATAGCTGCGGAGGCCGTCGCGCTCGGCAACATCACCTGCGGCCCGCACCAGCGCGGTGTCGACGACGACGACGCTCACCTGCTCCCAGAGCAGCTCGAGCTGGTCCTTCCCGGTTCGCAACGCGGCTGCGTCGAAACGCTCGTGCCGTCGCGCGGCGGCGAGAGCCGCGCGTGCTTCCACGTAGCCGATCTCGGCACACACCACGTAGTCCGAGTCCAGCCAGAGTCGCTCCGACTCGGGCCGGTAGGCCTCGTCGTCGATCACAAGCTTCATCAGTATCGAGGTGTCGAAGTAGGTGATCACCGCCGCTGGGCGGCGACGTCATCGTCCAAGGATTCGCCGCCGGTGAGCTTCACTCGCTTGGCCGGCAGGCGCCGCGCGCTGGCCTGCGGCGGTCGCACGATGCCGGCGTCCACGAGGGCGGTCATCCGGTCGACATCCTCCCCCACTGGGCTCAACCGGGCGATCGGCCGGCCGTGCTCGGTGACCATGATCTCCTCGCCGCCCTTGACCCGATCGAGGTGCGCGCTCAGCCGGTTCTTCAAGTCACGCACGCCCACGACGGGCGTCCGAGCCGATGCGACCTGTTTCATTCCTACATTGTAGCCACATTGCGCACCGGTAGCGACCCGCACGGACCTGGCTCAGCGGATGTCCGGCGCGTGGACGCGGTCGACATGTACGGCTCCCACGGGAGTCGGCTACGCCGCCGCGTCATCCTGGCCGAGTTCCTCGCAGCGCCGGGTCGTCGTTTCGACGCTGTTCATCGTTCTCGGCGTGGCGCAGGCCGTCGGTGGGCGGAAGAAATGAGCGCTCGCCGCAGTCGCGGCAGCGGCCCGCCTCGGATGGCAGGTCCGACGCACTGGGCGAGCCCTTCTCCGATCCGTGGGGTACTCTTTCCGTCAATGTCCGCTGCTTTTTGCTCCACACGGCGACTGGCGAGTTTCGCCAACACCTCTAGCGGGTGAGCGACGACGCGATACGGGCGCTCCTGGCCTCCGTGCAGCCATCGGGCTGGATCGACCGAACACCCGACACGGTCGCCATCCTGCGTTCCCGGATAGAGGAGGCAGGAGGCGATCCGGATGCGGTCTCGAAATGGGTGAGAGCGCATGGAGGACACGTCGACAACACCCCGGCCTACTACCGCCAGGGGCTGGGGCCGCGCATCCGCCAGCAGGAAAGCCCTGGCAAGGAGTTCTACGTCGTGCCGACCAAAGCGCTCGAGCCATAGGGCCCAGGGCTGCGCCGACCTGCTCGTCAGGGTCGCGCACTCCATGCCGGGCTGCAGCGCATGCGAATGCGTGAGCGGCGAGCGACCGCGCAGCTCCTGCATCGTCCGCCCGGCGGCTCGCCGGTGGAGATCGTGCGGCATCTGCTCGGCGTCCAGGCCCAGGACGCGCGCGCGACCCCGCTGGCACTGCGCGCGCGGAACGGGGTTCGGGGCGTCGGCGCTCGCCGCGGCCCTGCAGGACGGGTCGCTGTGGTCTGCTGGCTCATGCGCGGGACGCTGCACCTCGTCACCCGGGAGGACCACGGTTGGCTGCTCGCGCTGACGGCGCCCGGGCGGCGAGCAGCCAACGCGCGGCGCCTGCGCCAGCTCGGCGTCCCCGAGGCAGCCGCAGAGCGCGCCATCGGGGTCATCGAGGCGGCGCTGCCGTGCACGCGCGCCGAGCTGGCGCAGCAGCTCGGCAGCGCGGGCCAGCAGACCCCGCACCTGCTCATGCGCGCCGCGCTGGACGGGGTCTGCGTCCTCGGCGACGACCGGACGGTCGTCCCGGCGCCCCGGGTTCGACAGCAACCGGCGGACCCGCTGGAGTCGCTCGGGCGACGCTACCTGGCCGCGCACGCGCCGGCGGACGCCGCGGATCTCGCTGCCTGGTCGGGGCTGGGCCTGCGCGCCGCGCGGACGGCGCTCGCCGCCGCCGGCCCCGCGGTGGCCCCCGCGCGGGAGTCGCTCGCGCGACGGCTGCTACCCGCCTTTGACGAGTGCCTGCTGGGGTGGAAGGCCCGCTCGTTCGCGGTCCCGCCCTCGCTCGCGCGGGACGTGCATCCCGGAGGCGGCATGATCCGCGCCACCGCGGTCGACGCCACCGGGACCGCTGTCGGCACCTGGTCGGGCTCAGAGGCACTGCCGGCCGGCTTCGAGGCCGAAGCCGCCGACGTCGCGCGCTTTCTGGGCAGCTAGCGTGCCCGGCGACCATCCGGCGCATCCACCCGAGCGACCCGGACGAAGCCGGCGCGCTAGGACTCGCGCCGCACGACGCGGCGCCCGCCCGCGTAGTCCGTCGCCTCTCGCAGGTAGCGCGCGAACGCGGCGTCGCCGACCGTCCGCGTGTCCCAGGCGTCCGGATCGTCCGGCGCGGTGGCCATCGCCACGTCGGTGATCCAGGTCGGGTTCGCGTCGTAGAGCTCTGCGAGCTCGTCCGTGGAGAACGCCCCGCCCAGGCGGCGGCGCAGCTCCTCCACCACGCGGGTGGTCACGCGCTCGAACACGCGGCGGCGGTCTCCAGGCGCGGCGGCGAGGCGGCGGAGCCCTTCCTCCCATTGCGGCAAGGCGGTCTCGAACGGCATCGAGCGGCAGGGTAGCCACCGCCCGCCGCCGGCTTTTCAGCGGTCCGGCAGGCCGCTGATGACGTAGGCCTTCTCGGCGCCGCGCACCATGCCGAGGCGCCGCGCCTCGGTCTCCAGCGTGCTCGGCCTGCGCAGGGCGTCGCGGCGGGCGCGCAGGACCGCGTTGTCGTGCTTGAGCGCGGCGAGCTGGGCGTGGCGGTGCTTGGACTCGCGGTACGTCGAGATCCAGGCGCTCGTCGGCCCGATGTAGAGGTAGAGCACCAGCGCGACGACGAACAGCAGCGCGATGCGCCCGAGGCGGTCCCAGCGGATACGGGTCGGAGCGGCAGCCATTGCCTCTGCGCCGTTCGTTCGGCGCCGGGCGCCACCTTCCTGCGCGACGGATCCTTCAGCCGCGGAAGGCGCCTGCCCCCGGAAACTCCGCGTCGGCGCCAAGCGCCTCCTCGATGCGCAGGAGCTGGTTGTACTTCGCGGTGCGGTCCGAGCGCGAGGGCGCGCCCGTCTTGATCTGCCCGCAGCCCGTCGCGACGGCCAGGTCGGCGATCGTCGTGTCCTCGGTCTCGCCGGAGCGGTGCGACATGACGGCGGTGTAGCCGGCCGCGCGCGCCATGTCGATCGCGGCGAGCGTCTCCGACAGCGTCCCGATCTGGTTGACCTTGATCAGGACGGAGTTGGCGACGCCGAGGTCGATGCCGCGCTGCAGGCGCTCGGTGTTGGTGACGAAGAGGTCATCGCCCACGAGCTGCACGCGGTCGCCGAGCCCCTCGGTGTGGGCCTTCCAGCCGTCCCAGTCCTCCTCGTCCATGCCGTCCTCGATCGAGACGATCGGGTAGCGCCCGGCGACGTCGGCCCAATAGTCGGCCATCTCGAGCGACGAGAGCCTGCGCCCCTCGCTCGCGAGGTCGTAGACGCCGTCGGCGTACAGCTCGCTGGTCGCGGGGTCCATCGCGATGGCGATGTCGCGACCGGGCTCGTAGCCCGCGGCGGCGATGCCGGCGATCAGGGCCTCGAGCGCCGCCTCGTTGGACGCGAGGTTGGGCGCGAAGCCGCCCTCGTCGCCGACGCCGCCGCCCATGTCGTGGTCGTGCAGCCACCCCTTGAGGTGATGAAAGACCTCATCGCCCATACGCAGGCACTCGCTGAAGCTCGGCGCGCCAAGCGGGACGACCATGAACTCCTGGAAGTCGACCGAGTTGTCGGCGTGGGCGCCGCCGTTGATGACGTTCATCATCGGGACGGGCAGCACGCGGGCCGCCTCGCCGCCGAGGTAGCGCCACAGCGGCTGGCCCTCCTCGCGGGCGGCCGCGTGGGCGGCGGCGAGGGAGACGCCGAGGATCGCGTTGGCGCCGAGGCGCCCCTTGTTCGGCGTCCCGTCGAGCTCGCACAGCGCGCGGTCGAGGCCGGCCTGGTCGAGCGCGTCGAGGCCCGTGACCGCCTCTGCGATCTCGCCGTTGACGTTTGAGACCGCCTTGGTCACGCCCTTGCCCATCCAGGCGGCGCCGCCGTCGCGCAGCTCAGCGGCCTCGAACTCCCCCGTGGACGCGCCGGACGGCACCGCCGCCCGGCCGGTCGCCCCGGAACGCAGCAGCACGTCGACCTCGACGGTCGGATTGCCGCGCGAGTCGAGGATCTGGCGGGCGTGGACGGCGTCGATCTGGCTCATTGCGCCGGATCCTACGGCCTGGTCAGCCGTCCCGCCGGTGCTCGTCGAAGCCCGCGCGGGCGTAGTAGGGAATCTGCTCGTCCGGCCCGAGGTCGTTCCACGCGCGGCCTTCGGCCGCCGCGAAGCGCTCCGCCGCCTCGACGCGGTCGCGGAACCGGTCACCGGCGCCGCGCAGCGCCAGCTCGGGATCGACCTCGAGCTTGCGCGCGACGTTGACCGCGGCGAACAGGAGGTCGCCGACCTCGTGGAAGCGCGCTGACCGCGACTGCGCTCCGCGCAACTGCGCGAGCTCCTCCTCCACCGCCTCGTACGGCACGTCGCGGACGTCGAAGCCGGTCGAGGCGGCGCGGCGCTGCAGCTTGCGCGCGTACAGGGGTCCCGGCAGGTTCTCCGGCACCTCGCCGAAGGTGCCGGGCTCGCGCCCCGCCTCGGTCGCCTTGATCGCGTCCCAGTTGCGCAGCACCTCGCCGGCCGACGCCGCCTGGGCATCTGAGAAGACGTGGGGATGGCGCCGTACGAGCTTCGCGCGCACGTGCTCGGCGACCTCGGCGAGCGACCCGGCGCCGCGCTCCTCGAGCAGCAGCGCCAGGAAGTGCACCTGAAAGAGCACGTCGCCGAGCTCGTCGAGCAGCTTGGCGTCGTCGCCTGACGCGGCGGCCGACGCCAGCTCGTAGGCCTCCTCGACCGTGTGCGGCACGATCGAGCGCTCGTCCTGCTCGCGGTCCCACGGACACTCGACCCGGAGCCGCCGCGTCAGCGCATCGAGGCGCGCGACGGCGGCGGCTGGGTCGGCGTCCGCCACTACCGGGTGGGAGCCGGGCTCGGGGCCTGCTGGGGGACCTGCCGCTGGGGGACCTGCCCCTGGGGGACCTGCTGCGTGCCCGGGGGGGCCGACGGCGTCGGCGTCGGCTTCGGGCCGTTCTTGCAGTCCGTCGTGGCGTAGCTCTTGCGGCACGTCGTCTTGGCCTTCCACTTCTTCGTGAAGGTCTTGACGAAGGTGTCCAGCGCGTTCTGCTGCTTCGTGGAGGCCAGCAGCTGCTTGATCGTGGCGGTCGCCTGCTTCTCGGTCTGCTGCGACGCCGGCGTGATCTTCGTGACCTTGAAGACGTAGTAGCCGAACTGCGTCTTGACGGGCCCGGTCAGCGCGCCCTTCTTGGCGGCGAAGATCGCGGTGTCCAGCGCCTTCTCCTGCTGGCCCTTGGTGACGGCCGGCAGCTTGCCGCCCTGCGCCTTGGAGGCCTGGTCGATCGAGTACTTCTTGGCGATCGTGGCCCACTTCGCGCCCTTGGAGAGCTTGCCCTTGGCCTCGCGGGACTTCGCCGCGTCCTTGGTCAGCACGACGAGCAGGTCACGCCGCTGGGGCTGCGCGAAGCGCGCCTTGTTGGCCTTGTAGTACTTCGTGATCTCCGCCGGGGACACCTGGTCCTTGCCGTTGGTGATCTTCGTGCGGATCTTGTTGGAGAGCACGTCGAGCTTGACGCGCATGAGGATGTCGGTCTCGGTCTGGCCGGACTGCGCCAGGAACTTCTTGTAGTCGGCGTCCTTGGGGAACGACGCCTTCTTCTGCGTGTCGAACTGCTTTTTGACCTCGCTGTCGGGGGCATTGACCTTCAGATCCTTCGCCTCGCCCTGGATCCACTGGAAGGAGATCAGCAGCTGCAGCACCTGGTCGCGCAGCGCCTTGTACTCGGCGGCGCACTGCGTCTTCAGCTGGGCGTCCGTCGTGGTCGGCTGGCCCTTGGCGGGCTTGGGGAGCGCCTTGCGCTTGGTCGCGATGCACTGCTTGTAGTCCGGAGGCTTCGGGATCGACGTCGCCGTCTGGCCGCCGGACTTGGCGGCGACGGCGAGCCAGTGGTCGAAGGACGCCTTCGTGATGGCGTTGCCGTCGACGGAGGCGACCGCGTTGCCGGAGAGGCCACCGCCACCGCAACCGGCCACGAGGACGGCGGAGGCGGCAACCGCGCAGGCAAGGGCGGAGAGCGTTGTTCGGGCAGGGCGTGAATTCATAAGCATGGCGGTGCGGAGCGAGGAGGGGGAGGGAGCCCGCGGACTCGGAGCTCCGGGGGGACAGCGCCGCGCATGCTCCGCATCACGCGCACGCCCGCCCAGGAACTCAACAGGGTAGGGAATCGCGCCGCGGGGAAGCCCGGTCTTTCAGAACCTTTACTTTCCCGGCCTGGAGCGGCAAGCGCCCTACGCGGCCTCGCGCTGCACGGCGAGCAGGGCGTCGGCCGCCTCGACCACGGCCGGGAAGCGCTTGAGCGGGTCGTCGGGCACGCGCACGGAGAACTGCGACTTGCCCGACTCGTACATAGCGCCCGGCAGCTGCGCGCGCAGCCGCTTGGCCCGCACGGAGTCGAGCTCGATCGGGGTCACCGCGAGGCGGCCCTGCTTGAAGCTGACGGCCGTCGCGCCGGCCTGCCCGAGCTTGATGCGGGCCTGCTGGAGCGTGAGCAGGTTGACCAGCGGCTCGGGCGGCTCCCCGAAGCGGTCGGCGAGCTCGCGGCGGAGCTCCTCGAGGTCGGCCACGTCGCGCGCCGCCGCGATCCGGCGGTGCACGTCAACCTTCGCCTGCTCGTACGGGATGTAGCTCGCCGGCACGTAGGCGTCGACGTTGACGTCCAGGCGGACGGGCTCGGAGCGCTCCTCGTAGCCCTCCTCGCCCGCCTCGGCCTCCAGGGCGGTCACGGCCTCGTCGAGCATCTGCATGTAGAGCTCGAAGCCGAGCGCGGCGACGTGGCCCGACTGCTCGTCGCCGAGCAGGTTGCCCGCTCCGCGCAGCTCGAGGTCGCGCATGGCGATCTTGAACCCGGTGCCGAGCTCCGGGTAGTCCGAGAGCGCGCTGAGCCGGTTGGCGGCCTCCTCGGTCAGCGCCGCCGCGCTCGGGTAGAGCAGGTACGCGTAGGCGCGCTCGCGCGACCGGCCGACGCGCCCGCGGATCTGGTAGAGCTGGCTGAGCCCGTAGACGTCGGCGCGGTCGACGATCAGCGTGTTGGCCTGCGGGATGTCGATGCCCGATTCGATGATCGTCGTGGCGATCAGCACGTCGGCGTCGCCGCGCAGGAACGCGAGCATGCGCTCCTCGAGATCCTCCGGATCGAGCTGGCCGTGGCCGACGATGAACCGGCTGCCCGGGCACAGCCCGCGCAGGCGCTCGGCGACCTCGTCGATGTCCTCGACGCGGTTGTGCAGGTAAAACGCCTGGCCGCCGCGCGCCTTCTCGCGCTCGAGCGCCTGCTTGACGAGGCGCTCGTCGTACTCGCCGACGTAGGTCTTGATCGGCCGCCGGCCCTCGGGCGGCGTCTCGATGACGCTGATGTCGCGCATGCCGGCCAGCGACATCTGCAGGGTGCGTGGGATCGGCGTGGCGCTCATCGAGATCACGTCGACCTTGAGCTTCATCTGGCGCAGCAGCTCCTTCTGCTTGACGCCGAAGCGCTGTTCCTCGTCGACGACGAGCAGGCCGAGCTCCTTGGCCCGCACGTCGCGGGAGAGCAGGCGGTGGGTGCCGATCAGGCAGTCGGCCTTCCCCTCGCCGAAGCGCTTGATCGCGGCGCGCTGCTCGGCCGCGGGGCGGAAGCGGCTGACGTGCTCGATCTCGAAGGCAGTGTCGCGCAGGCGCTCGGTGAACGTGCCGTAATGCTGCTGGGCGAGGATCGTCGTGGGGACGAGCATGAGCACCTGCTTGCCCTCCCCCATCGCCTTGACGGCCGCGCGCAGCGCGACCTCGGTCTTGCCGTAGCCGACGTCGCCGCAGATCAGCCGGTCCATCGGGCGCTCGGACTCCATGTCGCCCTTGACCTGCTCGATCGCCTCGCGCTGGTCCGGGGTCTCCCGGTAGGGCCAGGAGGCCTCGAGCTCGAGCAGTTCCTCGGGGTCGGCGCCGAACGCGTGGCCGCGGCGGCGGCGGCGCTCCGCGTAGAGGTTGAGCAGCTCGCCGGCGAGCTCCTGCGCGGCGCGCCGGGCGCGCGACTTGATCGTCTGCCAGCGCGCCCCGCCGAGCTTGGACAGCGGCGGGTGGGCGCCGCCGCCGGTCACGTAGCGGGAGATCTTCGCGAGCTGGTCCACCGGCAGGAAGACCTTGTCGGTGCCCGCGAACTCGAGGTCGAGGTAGTCGCGCGTCACGCCGGCGACCGTCTTGGTGTCAAAGCCCGCGAAGCGCGCGAGGCCGTGGTCCTCGTGCACGATGATGTCGCCCGTGCGCAGGTCGGCGAAGGAGCGCAGGGCGCCGCGCGCGCCGCGTCCCGGCCCGCCGCGCTCCTGGCGGCGGTGGCGCGCGTGGACGAGCCGGTGGTCCGGGATCACCGCGAGCCCGAAGGCCGGGGCGATGAAGCCGTCGCGCAGCCGTGCCTCGACGAAGTGCAGGCCGGGCGCCCTGCCTCCCCGACGGCCCTGGAGGCCGTCTGCACCATCGTCATCCCAGCTGGCTGCCAGCCGGCCGAGGTTGTAGGCGGCGCGCTCGCCCGTGCCGCGGTTGGCCCAGGCGATGACGGTCGTGTACTGTGACCGCGTGAGCTTCTCGAGCTCGGGCTCGGCGGCGGCGAGCGAGCGGGCGGCGATGTCGGCCGCCTGCGCGCGGAACGCCAACGGCTGGTCGGCGTCGAGGCCCGAGAGGCGGATCTTCGCACGCTGCTCGAGCGTCTCGAGGACCCGGCCCGGCTCGACGTAGAGGTGGCCCGCGTCGGCGTCATGAAAGGCGGCGCAGACGTCCTGCCAGTTGTCGCGCAGCGACGGCTCGAGGTCCTCCTCGGCGGCGATCAGGATCTGCGCGCCGGCCGGCACGAGGTCGAGCAGCTCGCGGAAGGACTCGACCGGCAGGATGTCGGCGATGTCGACCCGCTCGTCGGACATCGCGGCGATCTCGGCGGCCTCGCGGTGCTCCGGGGCCAGCTCGGCGGCGGGCGCGATCTCGATCTCGTCCGTGTCGCCGAGGGAGCGCTGCGTGAAGGTGGAAAACCAGCGCAGCGACTCGACCTCGATGTCGAACAGCTCGACGCGCACCGCGCGCTCCTCCGTCGCCGGGAACAGGTCCACGATGCCGCCCCGCATGGCGAACTGCCCGCGCTCCTCGACCTGCTCGACGCGCTCGTAGCCGGCGCCGACGAGCTGGTTGGCGAGCTCGTCGAGGTCGAGCAGGTCGCCCTTCGAGATCTTCAGCGAGTGCGGCCGCAGCGACGGGTCGGGGACCTTCTCGCTGAGGGCGACGGCGGAGACGATGACGACCGGCGACGCCTCGGCGAGCGCGTCCAGAGCGGCGACGCGCAGGCCCGTCAGGTGCGGTGGCGGGGTGAGGTGGGACTCGTAGGTGACGCCGCGGCTGGGATAGAAGCGCACGAGGCGCGGGCTCAGCCAGGCGCGGACGTCGGCGGCCAGCTCGCGGGCGTGGCGGTCGTCCCCCGCCACCACGACGGTGGGGCGGTCGGGATCGACGTCGGCGAGCGCGGCGACGAGCGCGGGGCGCAGGCTGTTGGACACGAACGCCCGCCCCCCGCGCTCCTGCAGCACGGCGGCGTCGGGGTGTTCGTAGAGCTTGGGAAGGAGGGGTCTGAGCGACAACGGGGCACGCACAACAGCCGCGCAGCTGTGCGCGGCGGGGTCTTCCTCAGAGTGTATGAGCGATGATTGCCGCGATGCCGTTCTCTGCGCTTGAAGGGCGCACGCTCGAGGAGCTGATCGCCGCGTTTCGCGGCCCGCCGCTCGGCGGCGAGGAGCACCGGGCGGCGTTCTACGACGACCTCGCGGACGCCATCGCGACGCGTGGCGGGATCGACTTCCTCCAGGGCGAAGTCGACCAGGCCGACGAGGTCCGACTGGCGGCCGCCGTCAGCGCCCTGGCGTTCTGGGAGGACCCGTCCGTCGATAGGCACCGGCTCCTCCTCCGGCTGCGGCAGCTGTTAGACGATGCGAACCCAGACGTGGTGGTCACGGCGATCGACAGCCTGCGCCAGCTGGCGGATCGCGAGATCCATGAACACGTGCTCGAGCTGCTCGGTAGCGGGCCGGGGATGGTCCGCGCGCACGCGTTGATCTATCTGCGCGTCCTGTTACCCGACTCGGCGCTTGAGCTGTTGATCGCCGCCCTCCGCGATCCCGACGCGGCGGTGCGCTTCACGGCCGTCGATCAGCTCGACGAGTTCGAGACCGTCAGCGACCGCGAGACGTTCGAGGGGATGCTCGACGATCCCGACGAGGACGTCCGGGAGCACGCCCGCTACATCCTCGAGCAACATTCCAGTGAAATCGCCGACTCAGCTCAAGCAGCGGGTCGGAGCCCCGTTGTGATTAGTTGCTCAGCGCGGCTAGCGCCTGCTCGAATACCGGAACGGCCTCGGCGTTCGTGGGCGCGTCGACCCACAACCGCACGCCGCCGGCGTGTGCATGTAGCCATGCGACGCGCGGCGTCTGGGCCAGCGCCGCGCACGCGGTCAATGGGCGGGCCACGCCGAATAGCTCATGGAGGAGTTATACCTGCTCCCAGCGGGCACCCGTAGCCGCGGAGCGGGGCGCCCAGCGACGGCGCCACGCGCGCCCTATCAGCAGACCAGCAACCCGAGCGTCCGCTCCTCCCTGGGTCGCTACCTCGGCCGCCAGGTTGCTGCTCGGCGCCGTGCCCAAGGCGTCAACGGGATGAGTTGGCCGACGATCACGAGGACCATGGCCACGACCGTCCACCACGTGCCGGTGATCACAGCGGCCGCCGCCAGCACAAGCGCGATGACCAGGACGGCGCGATCGGGGGCTTGTGTCGGTGAGTCACGCCTGGCCTCGCTAAGAGCGCTCGGCCGGTCTGCCTCGGTCACAAAGGGGGGTCAGGCATGAACAAATGACTCGCACGTCGTGGCGGACGTCCCGCGAGGGCACAAAGTGGGGCACAAGGCGGGCTATGGCCGGCCACCGCAGCCGTAGATCGCCTGACCGCGCGCCTGCACCACGTGGCAGCCATCTCGAGCGGTCCTGGACGTCGAGGGGCGCCGTGCCGCCGCGGCAGAGTATGAACGCAGCGGTGGATCGGCGCTTGGTCGGAGTCGAACGAGATGGGCCCGAGTTCGGTCTACACGCTGCCCGTGCGCCGCGCGAGGAACGCGGTGAGCGGCGCGGCGTGCGGGCGATACAGCGCGGAGAACACGGGCGGTCGCGAAGATCGTCCACGACCCGTACTTGTCAGTCCTCGGGATCCTGTGACAACAGTCGCTCGACCTCCTCGGCCGCGCGCTCCACGAGCTCGTCGACCTCGGCCTTCGGCCGGCGCCAGGCGCCGAGCACGTGGGCCGAGACGATCTCGGGGTCCGTCGAGTCCGGTCGGCCGACCCCGATGCGCACGCGCCGGAAGTCCGGCGAGCCGAGCTCGCGCTTGAGCGACTTCAGCCCGTTGTGGCCCGCGAGCCCGCCGCCCAGGCGCGTGCGAATCTCCCCGAAGGGCAGGTCGATCTCGTCGTGCACGACGACCAGCCGGTCGAGGTCGAGCTTGTAGGCGCCGCGCGCCGGCCCGACGGCGCGGCCCGACTCGTTCATGAACGTCTGCGGCAGCAGCACGGCGACGCGGGAGCGGCCGGGCAGGGCCCGGATGCGCCCCTCGGCCAGCTCACCGGCGAACCGCTTCTTCGGCCGGCCCAGCTCCCAGCGCACGATCAGCCGCTCGGCGACGCGAAACCCCACGTTGTGCGGGGAGTTGGCGTAGCTCGGGCCAGGGTTGCCCAGGCCGACCACGAGCCAGTCGACGGGCGCCGACCCGCCGAAGACCTTCACGACGCGCCGCTACTCGGAGTCGCGGGCGTCGGGGTCGGCCGACTCGCCCTCGGCGCCGTCCTCGCCCTCGCCGACGACCGCGGTCTCCGTCTCGATCTCGTCCTCGACGGGCTCGAGCGTGGGCGGGGTGATGGTGGCGATGACGGTGTGCGGATCGTCGACGAAGGTGACGCCGGCGGGAGCGGCGAGCGACTCGAGCAGCAGCGTCTCGTTGATGTGCATGCCCGAGACGTCGTGCTGGATCATGTCCGGGATGTCACCCGGCAGCGCCTCGACGGTGATCTCGCGGCCCTCCTGGGAGAGCACGCCGCCCTCGTCCACGCCGGGAGATTCCTCGATGCCGACCAGCTCGACGGTGACGCTCGTCTGGATCGCGACCTTCATGTCGATGCGCAGCAGGTCGGCGTGCATGATCTCTCCGCGGACGGGATGGCGCTGGAGGTCCTTGACGACGACGGGCTGGGTGCCGCTGCCGTCGATCGTGACCTCGAGGACCGCGCCCGAGTGCGCCAGCGTGTTGCGCAGGATGCGGGCGTCGATCTGGAAGTCGACCGGTTCCTCGCCGCCGCCGTAGATGACGCCCGGGACGCGGCCGGAACGGCGCAGGCGGCGCATGGCCCGGGAGCCGTGCTCGGCGCGGGAGGAGAGCTCCAGGGAAGCGGTGTCGGCGGAGGCCATGGGCGGCCGAGCATGCTAGCGGAGTGGCTTCCCGCCGCTCACTTCCGGGAATACCCTATTAAGCGATGACGCCCGACCAGGAGCTGGTGCTGTTGATCGGGGGGCTGCACCTCGTGGCCCTCCTGCTGGCGTGCGTCCTGTTCTGGCTGTTCATGCGCGCCGATGCGGCCGACGAGTACGAGTCCTCCGACGAGGACGAGGGCGAGGGCGGCGGCGGGGGCAACGACCGGCTGCGCGACCCGCCCAAGCCGCCCAAGCCCGGCGGCGTCCCGCTTCCGGACGCCCAGCAGTCCCCGGAGCGCTTTCGCGGTCCCGGCCGCCTGGCCGACCGTCATCCCTTCCCGGAGCGCCGGCCCGAGCCCGCCCCGGAGCCCCGGCCGCGGCGCGCGCCCGAGCGGGTCTAGCACTCGTCAGGGCACCAGCCCGTCCGCCGCGTACGCGCGGTGCACGTTCTCCCAGGCGGGCTTGCGCTGCCGGCTGGAAGTCACGAGCCCCTTCTGGTGCAGCGGGGGCGTCGGCCGCGGGTTGCCGCCCTCCCAGCCCGGCCGCACGCGGAACTCGTTGAGCGCCCAGTACAGGGCGCCGCTCAGCCACGGCTTGGTGGCGAACGTCTGCAGGTGGAAGTCGACGAAGGCCTGCTGGAACGCGTAGGTGCCCTTCTCCTCCACCGGGCCGTCGCGGTTGGCCTCGGCGCCGAACTCCGTGACGACGAGCGCCTGGCGCGGGTAGCAGGCGCGGGCCTTGTCCAGGAAGTCCGAGAGCGCGAAGCGGTCGAACATCAGCCCGTCGGGGCCGGGGTACCAGCCGTAGTACTCGTTGAGCCCGAGCACGTCGAGCGGGCCGTAGCGCGTCTGGCACAGCGCCGCGGCGTAGCCGTTGGTGGCGAGGGCGACCGGCCGGGTGGGGTCGAGCCCGTGCGCGGCGCGGGCGGCCGCGCGGATGTAGGCGCCCTGGCCCGGACCGACCTGTGCGCCGAGCTCGTTGCCGATCGACCAGGTCACGATCGACGGGTGGCTGCCGTTGACCTCGACGTCGCGGCGCAGCATGGCGACGGCGCGGGCGCGGACAGCGGCCTCCTTGAGCACCCTCGGCTGCATCTGGTAGACCGGGATCTCGGACCACAGCAGCATGCCCGTGCGGTCCGCGAGCTCCTCCAGGTAGGCGCCGGGCGGGTAGTGCGTGCGCATCATCGTCGCGCCGAGCGCCTGCGCCTCGCGCACCAGCCAGGCGCGGTCGCCGTTGGTGACCGCCATCCCCCGCTCAGGCGTGTCCTCGTGGTAGCCCACCCCGCGGAAGCTGGTCGCGGTCCCGTTGAGATACAGCCGCCCGCCGCTGACCTCGATCGAGCGCAGGCCGGTGTGCAGGCTCCAGCGGGCGGCGGAGGCGCGGACGCTGACGGGGTACAGGTACGGTGAGGCCGGCGACCACAGACGCGGCTTTCGGACGTTGATCCGGGTGGCGATCGCCCGCTCGCCGCCCGCCGGCACGACCACCGGTGCCGCGTGGAAGGCCTGCGCCCCGAAGCGGCCGGTGACGACCACCCGTCGCGCCTTGCGGGCGTAGTTGTGCATGCGGGCCCGCACGAGCGCGCGCGTGGTGGACGGCAGGACCGTGACCTGCTGGAGGTCGAGCCCCCGGACCGGGCGCAGGTAGACCTCGCGCAGGATCCCGCCGGAGTTCCACCAGCCGCCGGAGGGGACGCCGAGCGAGGTCTCCCCCGACGGCGGGAGGTCGCCGACGCGGCGGCGGTTGTCGATCCGCACGACGAGGCGGTTCGTGCCGCTGCGCAGCACCCGCCGCAGACGCAGCTCGAACGGCAGGAAGGCGCCCTCGTGACGGCCGATGTCGTGGCCGTTGAGCCAGACGTGGGCGCGGTAGTTGACCGACTCGAAGCGCACCAGCCAGGTCACCCCCGCCGCGGAGCTCGGCAGCCGGAAGTCCTTGCGGTACCAGCCGATCGTGCCCCGCATCGAGGCGTCGGAGTCATCGTGCGCGTTCCACGCGTCCGGGACCGTCGTCGCGGCCCAGCCGCGCGCGGAGCCGTGGCGCGCGTAGCCCTTGCGCAGCCCGGCGTCCCCCGGGTCCAGGCGGAACAGCCAGCGGCCGCCGAGCAGCGAGCGCCCGACCGGGCCGTCGCGGTAGAGCCCGGCCCCGGCGGCCGGCGCCGGGGCCGCGAGCGCGACGACGGCGAAGCCCGCGAGCGTCAGCCGCCGCACGGCGCCTCCAGCCCAATCGGGTTGGAGATCGATACGATCTCGACCTTGCCGCCGGTCAGCGGTCCCTGGCGCCGGACGAAGACGCACTGCACGACCGGGAACCGCTTCTGTTGCGTGCGCCACGCCACCCGGGCGGTCCCGCTCACGTTGGTGAAGGCGACCTGCGTCGAGGGCTCGAAGCTGAGGATCTCGACCTTCCCCGGGCGTCGCAGCCTTCCCGTGCGCTCCTTGGTGACGCGCGCGCACGTGGCGTTGCTGCGACACGGCGGCATCTGGTCGAGCACGGCGGCGGCGGCGCCGCGAGCCTCGGCGCGCAGGATGTCGAGCACCTTCGAGCGCTCGGAGCCCGTGCCGACGAGCGCGCGCGCGAGCAGCAGCGAGATGCCCAGGAACACAAACGTCCCGAAGGCGATCGCCGTGATCTTCGTCCGCCGGGTCATCCCGGCGCCGGATGCTACGAGGGCCTAGGCCGCTTCGTCGGGGTCCGACAGCTCGAGGAAGCGCGCGACGGACTGCTCCTGGCGCTCGAGCACGTCAGCCATGCGGTGCGCATGGTCGGCCGCGGCCGCCATGAAGTCCTCCAGGCACGCCTCGGGATCGTCGGGCAGCGGGTAGACGCGGGCGACATCCTGCTGCAGGCACGCGATGCCCATCGGCGGGCGCCCCGCGGCCAGCGGCCGCGCGCTGCAGACCGCGGCCACGACGATCTGGCAGTCGGTGGCGACGAGCGCCGTCGGCAGCAGGCGGTGCGCGGGCAGGGTCACCTCGAGCCGGATCCGCGTGTCCACCTCGACGCGCGAGCGGGCGAGGTCTGAGAGCGGCTCGCGCCAGACGTCGAGCACCGTGTCGGCGGCGGCGAGCGAGTCGCGCAGGGCGGCGGCCTGCTCGGCGTACATGCGCTCGGCCTCGTCGCGGTCCACGGCGTCGCCGAGGTCGAGGTCGCACGGCACGCGCATCAGGTCGCCGGGCGCGAGCGCGGTGCCCGCGCCGTGGCGCCCGCGGGCGACGTAGGTCTGGATCGTGCCGAGGTCCCTGCGCCCGTGAAAGACGACGGTCACCGCCTCGCTGAGCGGCAGGCCGCCCACCCGGAGCGCGACGGCAGCCGAAGCCCCGGGCTCCATGAGGGCTCGCTTGAGCAGATCCTCGGCGTGATCGAAGTCGTCCATCGTCGTCCTTGAAGTTGAAGTATCGGCCAAGTACCCGACGAACTCCATGTCCAAGGCGATGAACATGCCCATCCGTCAGGCCGGGTACCGTCCAAGCATGAAGCTGATCTACAAGCCGTTCGGCATCGTCATCGGGATTCTTGCCGGCCTGCTCTCCAAGAAGCTCTTCGATTTCATCTGGGCGCGCTTCGACGACGCGGAGGCGCCGAAGCCCACCACGCAGGAGGCGCCGATGGGAAAGGTCGTCGGCGCCGCGGCCCTGCAGGGCATGGTCTTCAAGGGCACCCGGGCAGCCATCGATCGCTACGGCGCCCGCGGCTTCGAGTACCTGACGGGCACCTGGCCCGGGGACAAGAAACAGGACAAGGCCGGCTTCGGCAACTAGGTCGGACGGTCCGGGCCGGCGGGCGGTCCGGGCGGGCGGTCGAGGTGGATGCGCCTCATGGTCGTCCCAGCGACCATCTCACGCAGCCACCTCGTCGTGCACCGCCTGGGCTGGGTGGGCCGAGGGCTAGGTTGTACTCGAGCGTCTCGACCGCGATCGGCGCCGCCCGCTGACCAGGCCTCGGCCAGCCCGAGCTTCTCGAGCACGCCGGCCTTGATCTCGTCGGGCAGCGCGCCCGGGTCGTCGATGCCTGGCTGCGCAGCGCTGCCTCATCTTATCCCACACGCGCGGCACGGGCGCGAACTACTGTGAACGCAGGATGAAGCCGCGTGCCGCGAGGTCGGAGACGGTGTCCTCGAAGCGCCCGAAGTCGCGCTCGACAAGCAGGTCCAGCGGCCGGCCGTGCTCGCCGGTCGCCCGCACCCACCGCGCGAGCAGCGCCGGGCTCGCCCGCTCCTGGGCATCCGCGAGCAAGTCGAGCAGGATCTGCAGCTCGGGCCGGTGGTCGAGATCCCCGCTGAGCAACTCCAGCGCGGTCGCGTCGAGCGTGCGGATCAGCTCCTCGTCGGAGAGGCCGAGAAGCGACTGCAGGCGGGCGGCGCGGTGGGACGGTTCCGGTCGTGTCATCGGTGGCGGTCAGGCCTCGCCACTCAAGCATGTCAAAATGGGACACCTCCGAACGACCCGGCTACCTTGTTCGCGCCAGGCCGGTCAGCCAGCTCCCCGCCAAGGAGCGCCTACAGCCCGGCCCGGGCGCGATGACCCGACGCTGGCGAGCGCGCCGGCCCCCGCTGGAACGGCGCGCTCATGGGCGCGGGAGCAGTGGAGGCAGCGCCGGCACCGTGGCCCCTCACGCAGAGCTCGTTGACCGATCCGAGAGCGTTGTTCCGCCACACGTTGTGATCGCACGCGGGGTTGGTGTTGGTGTCGAACCCGTCGGTGTAGGGGGGGTCCGAGGCGTAGACGGTGACCGTGCCAAAGCCGTTCCCGAACGCGCTGTTGCCGATGACGGTGTTGCCCTGGGAGTGGTCGAGGGCGATGCCGTGGGCCGGGTTGTGGTTGGTCCGGTTCCCCCGGATGACCGTCTCGCTCGGACAACCGCGAAGGACGCTGCCCGTAAAGCAGCGATTGAAGATGCCGTCACCGCCGAGCTGACCGACTTGCGGGTCGGTGATGACCACCGCGCGGCCGTTGCCGCTGGAGTCGTTGCCCAGGATGTGAGTGTCGTTGTTGGACGGGACGTCAACGCCAGGCGGGCTCTGACCATTGAAGGTGTCAAGGACCGAGATGCCGTCCCGACCGTTCCCCGTGACGCGGTTGGCCCAGATCCTGGTACCGGTCGCGCCCGGCCCCTCGACGCGTATGCCGATGTCCTCGCTGAACACCGCATCGCCCAGATGGCAGGGGCCCCCGAAGAACGTGCCGTTGCTCATGCACACATCGGGCACGTTGTTGTCCCGGACGACGTTGTGGCTGAGCACGTTCTTCCGCGGGGTGGGACCGCTGACCCCGGAATCCTGGTCGGTCTCGGTGACGACGGAGATCCCCGAGTAGGGCCCGTTCTCGCGCATCACGTTGCCGGTGACCCGGTTGGCGCTGGAGCCGAGGATCACGAGGCCATCGCCGAACTGCGCCAGCTCGGGGTGGTCGGCGGTGAACTGGTTGGAGCTGTTGTCGTGGAGACCGAGGCCCCGGATGGTGTTGGCGCCCCCGTGGACGATGGCCACGCCCGCGTCGAAGCTGTCGACTGAGCCGCCGCCCTTGACCTCCGCGCCTCGGACCTTCTCATCGACCGAGCCGCCACCCGTGACCGTCACCCCTCGCACGTCCCGGACGAGGATGCCGACCGACGCTCCCTGAGCGGAAGTCCCGAACACCCGGTGACCGGCCAGATTGAGGGTGAGGTTGTCGGCGGTCACGACCAGCCCGTTGCCCGGACAAGGGCCCACGTCGTGGGTGAGGGTCGTGCTGTGGGTGATCGTGGCCCCGCAGCCTACTTGGGCCCCAGCGGTGTCGGCGATGGCGGCGGCGGCGGGCAGGGCCAGAGCAGCGAGCGCACTGAGACCGATCATGCGTCGGAAAGCCGCCATCGTTAACCTCCTCGTCGATGCGATGCGGGCGACCCTACGACACGGTCCGACGAGCGTCAATAGGTGCCGTGAACACCTACACTCGTCACCGGTCGTCGGCTCACGACAGCCGACACCGGTCTCCAGCGCGGACGAGGAATGGGGCGGGCCACCCGCCGTCCACCTCCACCACGGGAGGGGACGAAAGGCCGGAGCTGTCCCGCCGCGTCAGAAGAGCTGGTTCTCGCCGCCGAAGACCTCGGACACCGAGTCGTCGGTGAAGATCCGGCGGATCGAGTCCGTGAGCAGGTCCGCGCAGGGCAGGACCGTGATGTTCGACGGCGCGCCCGGGCGCAGCGGGATCGTGTCGGTCACGACGATCTGCTCGAACGGCGAGCTGGCGAGATTCTCCCAGGCGTTGCCGGAGAAGACGCCGTGCGTGGCGGCCGCGTAGACGACCCTCGCGCCCTCGTCCTGGACGGTCTGCCCGGCGGCCTCCAGCGTGCCCCCCGTGTCGATCATGTCGTCGACGAGCAGGGCGGTCTTGCCCTTGACGTCGCCGATGACGTAGGAGATCTCGGCGACCTGCTGGGCAGGGCGCTCCTTGTTGAGGATCGCCAGCTCGGCGCCGACCAACTCGGCGAACTTCTTGGCGAGCTTCACGCGTCCGGCGTCCGGGGAGACGACCACGAGGTCGGAGAGGTGCAGGTCGTTGAAGTGCTGGGTGAGCATGAACAGCGCGGTCATGTGGTCCATCGGCTTCTGGAAGAAGCCCTGGACCTGGCCGGCGTGCAGGTCCATGGCGAGCACGCGGTCGGCGCCGGCGTTCTCGAGCATGCGGGCGACCAGCCGGGCGGAGATCGGCTCGCGCGGCGCGGACTTCTTGTCCTGGCGCGAGTAGCCGAACCACGGCGTCACGGCGATCACGCGGTGCGCCGAGGCGCCGACCGCCGCGTCGATCATGAACATCAGCTCCATCAGCGCGTCGTTGGCGGTGACGCCCGTCTGCGGGTTGCCGCACGTCGGCTGGATGATGAAGACGTCCGCCCCGCGGATCGACTCGTCGTAGCGGCAGTAGACCTCGCCGTTGGAGAAGGTGTTCAGCGTCACCCCACCGAGGCCGACGCCGAGCTTGTCGGCGATCGCGCCGGCGAGCGCCGGGTTTGCGCGACCGCTGAACAGCATCAGCCGCTTGTTGTAATCGAGCGGGATCGCGGTCGTCGCAGCGGCCGTGGTGGGCGAGAGCGCGCTCACGTCCCACGGAGTGTACGCACGGCCGCCGACGGCATTCACTTCTCCGACTCCGCGGCCCGCTCCTTGGGCGCTTTGCGCTCCGCATAGCCCTCGACGTTCGTCTGCCGGGCGCGCGCGATACCCAGCGCGCCGGGCGGCACGTCCTCGGTGATCACGCTCCCCGCCGCGGTGTAGGCGCCGTCGCCAACCGTCACCGGGGCGACCAGGGTGGTGTCGACCGACGTCCGCACGCCGTCGCCGACGGTCGTGCGGTGCTTGTGCTCGCCGTCGTAGTTGGCGGTGATCGTCGCGGCGCCGAGGTTCGAGCCCTCGCCGACGTCGGCGTCGCCGATGTAGGAGAGGTGCGGGACCCTGCTGCCGGCGCCGATCACGCTGTTCTTGATCTCCACGAACGCCCCGGCCCTCGCGCCGCGCCTGAGGTGCGCGCCGGGGCGCAGGTAGGCGAACGGCCCGACGCTGACGCCGTCCTCGAGCGTGGCCTGGTCGAGGTAGCTGTGGCGGATCGTGCAGCCGACGCCGATCGTCGTCCGCCCCTTGATCGTGGTACCGGGCTCGACCGTCGTGTCCTGGCCGATCGTCACGCCGGCGTCGATCGTGGTCGACCCGGGATCGACGATCGTCACGCCGTTGCGCATGTGGTGCTCGTGGATGCGCCCCTGCGCGTGGGCGCGCACGGCGGCGAGGTCGACGCGGTCGTTGACGCCGAGCGTGAGCGTGGGGTCGGCGACGACGTGGGCTCCTGTCCCCAGGTGCACCAGCACATCGGGCAGGTAGTACTCGCCCTGGGCGTTGTCGGCGGTGACCTTGGCGAGCGCTCCCACGAGGGCGTCGGCGCTGAAGCAGTAGATGCCCGTGTTGACCTCGCGGATGGCGAGCTGCTCGGCAGTGGCGTCTCCGTCGCCCTTGGCCTCGACGACCCGCTCGACGGCGCCGTCGGCGCGCCGGAGCACGCGCCCGTAGCTCGCCGGCTCGTCGAGCACCATGGTCGCCATCGTGGCGTCTGCGTCGTGCGCGGCCACGAGCCCGGCGATCGCCGCGGCGGTCACGAGCGGGACGTCGCCCATCAGCACGACCACCGTGTCGCCCGGCTCGAAGTGCCCGGTCGCCGCTCGCACCGCATCGGCCGTCCCGCGTTGCTCCTCTTGGATCGCCACCTCGACGTCCCCGGGAAGCGTGGCCGCGAGCCGGCGCTCGGGCCCGTCGACGACGACCACCCGGTCCGCCCCGGCCGCGCGCGCGGCCAGCACGGGCCACAGCACGAGCGGCCGCCCGCAGAGGGGATGCAGCATCTTCGGCGTCGCCGAGCGCATCCGGGTCCCGTCGCCCGCGGCGAGGATCACGACGGTCAGGGCTGGCACGTGGAGGAGGGTACGCGGCGGCTCCGCTGGTAACGTCGCAAGCTCGTTGGGGAGTGGTGTAACTGGCTAGCACGCGAATCTTTGGCATTCGAAGCGCGGGTCCGAGTCCTGCCTCCCCAGTCAGGCCGTCCGGCGGCTCTGCGAACATGTGTTCGTGGCCGCTCCACCCTTCCGCCGAACCCAGCTGCGCGCCGCCATCGAGGCCTCGCTGTGCTGGCGCGACGTGCTCCGCCGGCTCGAGCGCCGAACGGGCGGCCACAGCACGCGCACGGCACAGAAGTACGCCGCGCTCTGGCAGATCTCGACCGCGCACTTCGACCCGCACGCGGGGCGGCGGCGCGCCGCCGCCCCGCGGCTGCCACCGCTCGACCAGGTCCGGGTGGAGCACTCGACCTACAAGCGGCAGACGCTGAAAGCACGCCTCTACGAGGAGGGCGCTCAAGGAGCCACGAGAGTGCCTCGTGTGCGACCGGCCCTTTGTCCGCAGTACACCCAGCATCGCTACTGCTCGCTGACCTGCGTGGGCCGAGCGCACGCGGATGCCAAGGCGGGCGTCCAGCAGCCGGCGCTCCGCAAGGTCCAACGTCCGCCCTATGACGTCCTGGCGCGCGAGCTTCAGGAGAGCAGTTTCTCGGCTGTGGGGCGCAGGTACGGGGTCTCTGACAATGTGGTGCGCAAGTGGGTGCGCTGGTACCGGGCCGAACACGGTCCCACGACCGCTGAAACACGCTAGATTCGCGCCGATGCGCGGCCGGACTCTCGTGGTTCTCACCGCCCTCGCCGCGCTCGGGCCCGCCGCCCATGCCGCCGCCCAGGGCGATCCCATCATGCCCTTGGGCCAGGTGCAGCCCGGCATGAAGTGCACGGGCTTGTCCGTCTTTCACGGCCAGGCCATCGAGCCGTTCGACGTCGAGATCGAAGACATCGTCGGCCAGGCGTCCAACGGCGAGTCCCTGCCGAAGCTGCTGGTGCGGGTGTCCGGCGGCAAGGTGGAGGCGACCGGGGTCGGCCCCGGGTTCTCCGGGTCGCCGATCTACTGTCCCGCCGCGGACGGCACGATGCACAACGCCGGCGCGATCTCCGAGACGGTCGGCGACTACGGCGGCAAGACCGTGCTCGCCACCCCGATCGAAGAGATCATCGGGACTCCCGTCGACGCGCCCACCGGTCCTGCCCCGGCGGCGGCCGGCCGAGCCAAGCGCCACCGCGACGCCTCGCTGCTGGCGCGCGCGCGGCCGCTGTCCTCGCCGATCACCGTCAGCGGGCTCGCGCCGTCGCTGATGAAGGGCCTGAGGGCCGCGGCGAAGCGGCGAGGCGTGATCCTGCTCGCCGCACCGCCCGTCCCGGCGGACTCGTCGCCGATCGTGCCCTTCGCGCCCGGGTCGGCCGTGAGCGTCGGCATGTCGAGCGGCGACGTCTCGATCGGCGCCGTCGGCACCGTCGCCTACGTGGACGGCAAGAGCGTCTGGGCGTTCGGCCACAGCTTCGATGGCGCGGGAGCGCGCTCGCTGCTGCTGCAGGACGCCTACGTCTCGGCCGTCATCAACAACCCGCTGCAGCTCGCCGACGTCGGCGGCACGTACAAGTTCTCCGGCCCGGTGCACACGGTCGGCACCGTCACCGACGACGGCTTCAACGCCGTCGCCGGCCGCGTCGGGGCCTTTCCGACGACCACCCGGGTGCGCGTCTACGCGGAGGACCTCGACCGCGACGCGCAGACGGACACCGAGGTCGACGTCGCCGACGAGACGGACCTCGGCAACCCCGTCGGTTACTCCGCCCTCGGGTACGTCGGTGCGATCGCGGTCAGCCAGGGCGCGACCGATCTGCTCGGCGGCGCCCCGCAGCGCGTCGCCGGCCAGATGTGCTTCCAGGTCACGCTGCGCGAGCGCGCGCAGCCGCTGCGCTTCTGCAACCGCTACGTCTCGGACGGGACGACGCCGGGCGACGGCTCGGGCGGCAACCCGCTCGCGCTGACGGCGGGGTCCGACGCGGCGGCGGCGCTCGCGCTCTTCGACACCTACAAGGGCAAGCCGGTGCACATCACCGAGGCGTCCGCGCGGGTCAAGGAGACGCGCGCCCAGCGCCAGGCCTACCTGCGCTCGGTCAGGCTCCCGCGGCGCGTGCGCCGCGGCGCGAACGTCAGGGGCACGCTCGTCGTGCAGGTCGTCCGCGGCGCCAAGCGCACCATTCACTTCACCTGGCACGTGCCGCTGGCGCTGCACGCCGGCCGGCGGACGCTGCGCCTGCTCGGCACCGACCCGGACTCCGGCGGCGGCTTCTTCGACACGATCACGATCGACCTGTCCGGCGAGGACTCGAGCGTGTACGACTCGGAGGGCCCGCGCTCGCTCAACCAGCTCGCGACCGCCTTCCGCAGCCTCAGGCACTACGACGGCATCACCCTGAAGTCGGGCGAGCCGTTCTACCGCGACCCGACCTATCGCATCGGCGGCGCGGCGCGGACCTCGGTCCGCGTCCTGCCCCGCCGCTAGTCCTGGGCGAGCGCGTCGAGCAGTTGCTCGATGCGGACCAGTCCGAGGTAGACCCCGCACCGGTCGCAGGCGACGAGCGGGTGGAAGCGCTCGAGCAGCGGGCGCGCGGCGGCCCGCCGCGCGACGGCCTTCGCCGGGCTCGTCGGGGTGATGCGCATGACGGGGCGCTCGTAGGGCTCGCCCCGCAGCAGGGACGCGCGGTCGGCGAGGGCGAGCGGCCGGTTGCACTCGTCCACGAGGACGAGCACGTCGTGCAACGGATCGGCGAGGAAGGCGTCCGCGACCAGGTCGAGCGACCCGCCCCACGGCAGTGCGGGCCGGGCCTCGACGAGCGCGGCGACGGTCTCGGCAGGCTCGACGGGCGGTGAGGCCCGCTTGATCGCCTCGGCGGCGAACGCGGGGAGCGGGCCCATCACGGCCGTGACCGGCCCGAAGATCGGACCCTGACCGAGCGGGATGCCCATGCGGCGCAGCGCCGAGAGCTCCTGGCGGCCGGGAACGCCGACCGCGATCACCCATGCGTCGATGCGCGAGGCGAGCGCCGCGAGAGACTCCACGACCGCGGCCTTCGCCTGGTCGCGGTCGACCTCGGCGACGAACTCGGCGCCGACGCGCACGAAGTCCGGGCGCAGGTCGAGCACGTGGCGCAGCGACGAGTAGCCCGAGCCGGTCTCGTCAACGCCGATCAGGCCACCGGCCTCGCGGACGCCCTCGAGCGCGGCGGCGACGACGCCCGCCGCATCTTCGGCGGCGTCCTCGGTGACCATCACGACGACCCGCTCCAGGCGCCCGGCCCGCGCGAGCAGCGCGCGCACCTCTTCGGAGCGCAGGCCGGCGGCGGAGACGTTGACGCCGAGGTAGGCCCCGACGGGCAGGCGCTCGCGCTCGGCGAGCGCGACCTCGATCAGCCGCGCCTCGAGCCGGCCCACCTGCTCCGCGTGCACCTGGCGCGCCCAGTCGCGCGGCGGGGCGTTCTCGTCCCCGCCGAGCGAGAGCACGACCTCGTAGCCGGCCGCGCCGCCGCGCGCGAGGTCGGCGATCGGCGAGAAGCGCGGGCGGATGACCTCCGGCTGGGACTCGACGCGCTCGACGACCCCACCGGGATCATGCATCGAGACGACGCGCAGGTGGGCGTGGACGTCGGACGACGATGGGGGATCTGGGTTGCCCACGCTTGATCAACTAACGCATCAGGGTACGCAGCCCTTTCGATCCGAGCGGCTCCGTGATCGGCGCGCAACGATCGGCCCGGGTGACGAGCGGGCGCTCCATGCGCAGCAGGCCGCCCGCACCGGCGGGCGCGAAGGTCATCGCGCGTGGAAGCGGTAGTTGACGCCGGTGGGCGTCAGCGCGGCGGGCTCGATCAGCGGCATCGCCGCCGCGAGCACCGAGGCGAAGGTCTGCGTGCTCGCGGCGATCAGCTCGAGCAGCCGCTCGACCGGTGTCGCCGTGTCCTGCACGCCGTTGGCGTAGTCCGTCGCGTAGCCGACCAGGCCGAAGGGCAGGCCGGCTTCGCCGCACAACACCGTCTCGGGCCCGGCGGTCTGCGAGACCGCCGTCACCCCGCAGGCGGCCAGTCCCCGGATCTCGGCCTTCGTGTTGAAGCGCGGCCCGTCGACGTGGCCGTAGCACCCGCCGTCGCGCGCGACGAGGACCGCCTCGGCCGCGCCCGCCAGCAGCGCCCGCCGCAGCTCCGGTGCGTACGGGTCCTCGTAGATCCAGTGCGCGCGGCGGGGGTCGCCCGGCGCGTCGTAGAAGGTGCACAGCGATCCGTCGGCCAGGCGGTTGGCGACGAAGTGCAGGTCGTCGAAGACGATCAGCGAGCCGAGCGGGACGTCCGGGTCCACGGCGCCGCAGACGGTGACCGCCAGCACGGCGTCGCACCCCGCGTCGCGCAGCGCGGCGACGTTGGCGCGGTGCGTCACGTGGTTGGACAGGCGGACGTGGCCCTCGCCGTGGCGGGAGACGTGGACCGCCTCGACGCCCGCGAGGGTGCCGCGCGAGATCCGCGCCGCCCCGTGCTCGGTCTCGACGTCCTCCGCCTCGGAGGCCTGCAGCTCGGGCAGGGCGTGCGTGCCCGAGCCGGTGATGATCCCCACGCGCATCGGGCGGAAGCCTACGCCGCCGCGAGCCAGTCCAGCACGGCGGCGCGGGCGAAGCGCCACGCGCCCCCGACCTTGCGGCCCGGAAGCTCGCCCGCCTCGGCCAGCTCGATCACGGCCGCCTCGGTGCTCTGCAGCAGCTGCGCCGCCTCGGCGGCGGTCAGGACCTCCGACGGCGGCGGGGGGAAGGAGGCGCGGCCGACGGTCAGGCCGCCGTCGGGCAGCTCGAGATGCCGGTGGACCAGGTCGGCGACGAGGTCCTGCTTTGAGACCTGCAGCTCGAAGGCGGCGCGGTCGAGGCCGTCGGCTGCGGTCGTCGGGAGGCGGACGTAGAGGGGCTTGCGATCAATCATCGATAGCAATATATCATACCGATATCACCGGTCCTTCGGCTCGCGGGCTACGCGGCCGCCGCCGGCGCCGCGCTCGCGCGCCGGGCCGCCCGGCGCGGCGATGCCGAGCACGCGCATCGCCTTCAGGCCGAGACCCAGGCGCTCGCGCCCGTCCGTCGAGGCCACGTCGTGGCCGGAGAGCTCGTGCACGCGCACGAGCCGGTAGCGGATCGTGTGGCGGTGGGTGAACAGGCGGCCGGCCGTGTTGGCGACGTTGCCGTCGCAGTCCAGGAACGTCTCGAGCGTGGCTACCAGGTCGGTCTCGTACTGCTCGTCGTAGGCGACCAGCGGCGCGATCGTCTCGTCGTAGAAGCGGTGCAGCTCCCCCGGGTCCTCGCTCATCGCGGGCAGCAGCAGTCGGTAGGCCCCGGTGTCTTCGAAGGCGAGCACGGCGGCCGGCTCCTCGGCGTCGCCGCCGGGCAGCGCCTCGGCGACGTTGGCGGCCAGCAGCGCCTCCTGCCCGGCGCGGTAGAGGTCGGCGGGGTCGATCGCCGCGCGCGAGTGGCCGACGGCGAACGTGAAGCCGCCGAGCGCGGCCTGCAGCTCGCGGGCGACGACGCGCGCCGTGCGGCGCGCGGCCTCGGTGCCGTCGGCCGGCACGAGCAGCACGACCAGGCCCGTCGCGGCGGACGCCGGGTGGTCGATCGCCGCCAGCAATGCGCCGGGTGCCGTCGCGCGGGTCGCGCGCTCGGCGACGGCGAGCACGCGGCCGCGCCAATCGACGTCGGAGACCGCGAAGTGGTGCGCGCGCACGACGATCACGGCACCGCCGGCGGCCAGGTCGAGCCCGAGCTCGGCCGCGCGGGCCACGATGTCGCCGCGGTCGGTGACCGAGCGCTCGAGCAGCGCCCGCAGGAATGTCTGCTGCGCGACCTCGGACTGGCGCTCAGGCGCGCGCAGGCGCTCGACCTCGGAGGCGATCAGCGTCAGCACCATCGTGAGAAACGGCGCCGGCGGGGCGCCCGAGCGCGCCCGCAGCCGCAGGCGGCCGACGACGGCGCCGCCGACGCGCAGCTCATGCGTCTCGACGCCCTGGGCGTCGGCCATCAGCGACCGCTCGTCCGCCGTCGACCGCGCGGCGACCGCCAGCACCGCACTCGTGTGGTCGATCAGCACCAGCGAGGCGTCGAGCACCCGCGCGGCGGCGCGCACGACCTCGGGCAACCCGGTGCCCGCCGCCACCGCGTCGGTGACCGCGTGCAGCGCGTCGAGGTCAGGGCCGGCCGCGGGCTCGGACCGGCCGGTCACGCGAGGCGGTTGTAGTTCCAGAGGAACAGCGCGCCGATCAGGCCGCCCGCGCCGATCATCGCGACGAGCACGTAGACGCTCATGACCACCGCGACGATGCGCTGCCACCAGCGCGCGTACGCGCCGACGGCCGGCACGAGCACCAGCCACGCCCACAGGGCGACGCTCGTGACGCCGACGAGGGCGGCGATCAGGTAGGTGAGGGAGGTGTTGCTCATCGTCGGGTCACGGAAAAGATAGAGGCACGCCGGCGGAACCGTGTCACGCGGCGCCCACCGGGCGGACGACGAGCGCGCCGGGCAGGCCCGCGGCGGCGGCGTCCGCGCGCTCGGGATCGTCGAAGGCGCCGAAGACCGTGGGCCCCGAGCCCGAGACCAATGCGCTGCCGGCGCCGGCGCGCAGAACGGCCTCGAGCACGGCGTCGATCGCCGGGCACAGGGAGCGCGCGGCGGCCTGGAGGTCGTTTACCGGCGGGATGGCGCCGGCGCGGAGGTCGACCTCGGCGGCCGCGAGCGCCTGCGGTGCGCGCGGGGTGCCGAGCCGGTCGGCCTCGCGATAGACGGCCGGCGTGCGGAGCGCCGGCGCGGACGGGACGAGCACGCGCGCCGCGGGCCCGCCGGCCGGCAGCGGCTCGACGTGCTCGCCGATCCCCGTGACCAGCGCCCGGCCTCCGGCGAGCGCGAACGGGACGTCGGCGCCGAGCGCGGGCGCGAGCTCGGCGAGCAGCGGGTCGCCGGGGCGCCCGGCCGCCTCGGCGGCGAGGCGCAGCGCCGCGGCGGCGTCGGCCGACCCGCCGCCCATGCCGGCCGCGACCGGCACCCGCTTGACGATCGTCAGGCGCACGGGCGGGCCTTCCCAGCCGGAGGCGGCGCGGTAGGCGGCGAGCGCGGCCGACGCGAGGTTCGGGCCGGCGACGCCGGCGCACACCACCTCGTCGGCGCCGGTGCCGGGACCGGCGGGCTCGAGGCGCAGCTCGTCGGCGAGCGAGACGGCCTGAAAGACCGAGACGAGCGGGTGGTAGCCGTCGGCGCGCGGCTCGCCGACGAACAGGCAGAGGTTGACCTTGCCCGGTGCGAGCGCCTCCAGGACGGTCACCGCAGGTGCTCCGCGAGCGCGCGCCACTGCGCCGGGGCGAGCCGCTCCGCGCGGGCGTCGAGGGGCAGCCCGAGCGCTTCGAGCGCGCCGCGGACGCGGTCGCGCCGGTCGGGCTCGGATCCGGGCTGCAGGGCCAGCGAGCGGGCGAGCGCCTTGCGGCGGTGCGCGAAGCCGGCGCTCACGAGCGCGCGCACGTCCGCGGGGGCGGGCGGTCCGGTGCGCTGCAGGCGCACGAGCACGGAGTCGACGTTTGGCACGGGATGGAACACGTTTCGTGACACGGCGCGCGCCACCTTCACGTCGCAGCTGAGCTGGGCGAGCACCGAGGGGGCGCCGTGGGCGGGCGTGCCGGGTTGCGCGGCGAGGCGCTCCCCCACCTCGCGCTGGACCATCGCGACCCAGCGCGTAACGCCCGGCAGGTCGGCGACGGTCTGCAGGATCACGGTGGCCGCGACGCCGTACGGGAGGTTCGCGATCACCTTGGCGGGCGCCGGGTCGAGAGCGGCGAAGTCGAGCTTGACGGCGTCCGCGAAGTGCAGCGTGACGTTGGCGAAGGGTGCGACCGCGTCGCGCAGCGCCGGCTCCAGGCGGCGGTCGAGCTCGACCACGTGGACGTGGCGCGCCGTCGCGGCGAGGTGCTCGGAGAGCACGCCTAGGCCGCCGCCGACCTCGAGCACGACATCGTCGGGGCCGAGCTCCGCCTCGCGCGCGATGACGCCGAGGAGGTTCGAGTCGATCAGGAAGTTCTGGCCGAGACCGCGGACGGGCCGGATGCCGAACTGCTTGAGTCGGCGCAGGCTCGGCTGGGTCGGCAGCGGGTCGCTTCGCCGCGCGCCGCTCACCGGGCGCCGTCCACTGCCGCGAAGGACCCGCGGGGCCTCACCAGCCAAACAGCGAGGCGGCGTTGGCCTCGACGGCCGCCTCCAGCTCCGCGTAGGCGACGCCCCGGTGCTCGGCGATGAAGCGCGCGGTGTGGACGACGTTCGCGGGCTGGTTGCGCTCCTTGCGCACCACCTGGGGGGTCAGGAACGGCGCGTCGGTCTCGACGAGCAGGCGGTCCAGCGGGACGCGCAGGGCGGTCGCGGCGAGCGCCTGGGACTTCGGGTAGGTGACGTTGCCGGCGTAGGAGATGAACCAGCCGTGCTCGAGGCACTCGTCGAGGCGGTCGGGCATCGAGAAGCAGTGCAGGATCACGGTGAGGTCGCCGGCCTCGCGGGCGAGCAGGCCGATCGAGGCATCGTCGGCGGCGCGCGTGTGGATGACCAGCGGCTTGCCCGTGTCGCGAGCGATGGCGATGTGCGCGGCGAAGGCACGCTCCTGGTCGGCGCGCGGGGCGCCGTCGCGGTAGAAGTCCAGGCCGGTCTCGCCGATCGCTCGGCAGCGCGGGTCGCGGGCGAGCTCTGAGAGCTCGGCGGCGTCCTCGTCCGAGAAGCCAGCGCTGGAGTTCGGGTGGCGGCCGATGGCGGCGTACACCGTGCCCGGGAAGCGGTCGGCGAACGCGAGCACCGCGTGACAGGACGCCGGCTCGGTGCCGATCGACAGGAGCTTGGTGACGCCGGCCGCGCGCGCGGAGGCGACGATCTCCTCCGGCTCCCCGGGGGTCAGGTCCAGATGGGTGTGGGCGTCGATCACCGGCGGTCTACTGCGGCCGCGGGAACAGCGGCGGCAGCTCGGCGGTCTGCGTGCCCCCCGGGCCGGCGCCGAACGTCGCGTCGGCGATCGCGAAGCGCTCGTCGCCGAGCGCGGCCAGCAGCTTGGCGCTGCTTTCGGGCAGGTACGGGTGCAGCAGGACGGTCACGCTGCGCAGGCCCTCGGCGAGCGAGCGCAGCACGGTCGCCAGCGCGTCCGCCTGGCCGGGGTCCTTGGCCATCTTCCACGGCGCGTTCTCCTCGACGTAGCGGTTCAGACGCCGCACGCGCTGCCAGATGCGCTCGAGCGCCTGCGTCACCTCGGCGCGGTCGAGCAGCTCGCAGACCTCCCCGGGCAGGCCGGCGAAGTCGGCAGCCAGCACCGGGTCCGGCTCGACCTCGGGTACGCGCCCGCCGGCGTAGCGACCGATCATGTTCAGCGTGCGGCTCGCGAGGTTGCCGTACTCGTTGGCGAGCTCGGTCGTGTAGCGCTCCTCGAAGGTGACCGCGGAGACGCTGCCGTCCTGGCCGAAGGAGACCTCGCGGTAGCAGTAGTAGCGCAGCGCGTCGGTCCCGAAGCGGTCGATGATCTCAAACGGGTCGAGCACGTTTCCCAGCGACTTGGACATCTTCTGGTCGTCCATCAGCAGGTAGCCGTGGATGAAGAGGTGCTCGGGCAGCGCGTAGCCCGCCGCGAGCAGCAGTGCCGGCCAGATCACGGCGTGGAACTTCAGGATGTCCTTGGCCATCACGTGAAACGTCGCGGGCCAGAAGCGCTCGGTCAGGTCCTCGCCCTCGCGCGCGAAGCCCAGGGCCGTGACGTAGTTGAGCAGCGCGTCGAACCAGACGTAGAAGACGTGCGCCTCGTCCCACGGGACCGTCACGCCCCAGGTCAGCTTGGCCCGGCTCAGCGACACGTCCTGCAGGCCACCGCCGATGAACGAGCGCGCCTCGTTGAAGCGCGCCTTGGGCAGCACGAAGTCCGCCTGCCCGTCATAGATCGCCTCGAGCTGCTCCTGGAACGCGCTCAGGCGAAAGAACCAGTTCTCCTCGTTCTCGCGGATCAGCGGGGTCAGGTGGATCAGGCAGGTGTTGTCCGGGCCGATCTCGTTCTCGGTCTTGAAGTCCGCGCAGCGCGGGCAGTACCAGCCCTCGTACACGCCCTTGTAGACGTGCCCGTTGTCGTGGACGCGCTGCATGATCTCCTGGACGCGGACCTTGTGGCGCTCGTCGGTGGAGCGGATGAAGAAGTCGTTGGAGACGTTGATCAGCGGCATCAGATCCTGGAAGCGCCTGGCGTTGCGGTCGGCCAGCTCCTGCGGCGTCACGCCCTCGCGCTCGGCCGCCAGCACCACGGGCTCTCCGTGCTCGTCGGTGCCGGTGAGAAAGAACACGTCCTCCCCCCGCTGGCGCTGGTGGCGCGCGAGGATGTCGCAGCCGATCGCCGAGTACGCGTGACCCAGGTGCGGGGCCGCGTTGACGTAGAAGATCGGGGTCGTGACATAGAAGCCCATGGACGGCGTTGGAGGCTAGGACACGCTCTGGGGCCCGGCACGTACGGGAGCGGCGGCAACCCGCGCCGCGCGACGCCTCCGGCGCCGCAGCCGGACGCCGCCGAGCGCCAGCGCGAGCCCGGCCCACGCGGGCCAGGGGGCGAGGGGCTGCGCGGTGCCGAGGGGCACGGGCCTGGGCGCCGGCGCGAGGTGCGGGCCCGGCACCTGTGCGGGCCGCGCCACCGGAGCCAGCGCGGGGCCGCCGCGCGGATGCCTTCGGCCGCGGTCGCCTGAGCGCGGGCCGGTGAGCGGCGGCGGGGCGGGGCGGGACCGCGCGAGCAGCGGCGCGGGGTCGACGTAGCCGAACGGGTCGCCGGGGCGACGGACACCGAGGTGCAGGCCGTCCGTCCCACGCACGCGCCCGACCGCCGCGCCGGCCCGGACCGGCGCGCCGGCGCGCACCACGACGTCGCCGACGGGCAGCAGGGTCACGCGGCGGTGGCCGCACACGAGCGTGACCGCCTGCGGCCCGGCATAGGCGACCGCGCCGTCGCACGGGGCTCGAACCGCGGCGCCGGGACGCGCCGCGAGATCGACGCCCCGGTGCAGCCCGCGCGCGAACGGGGAGCCGTGGTAGGCGAAGGGCCGGACGATCGGGCCGGGGACGGGCGGGTGCAGGACGAGCACGCCGCCGAAGCTACGCCCGGGCGTCCCCGCTGTCAGCGCTTGTCACGAAGTTGTTGCAAAGCGTCGGCCGCCGCGCCCGCCCCGGGCTCCGCGGTGCCTGACGTTGTCCCCGTATATGAGGCACAACGTCAGGAAGTGGCTGCTGCCTCCCGGGCCGCGCTCCTTATTTGGTCGGCGGCGCGGCGACGGCGACCCGCAGATCGAGAGCGCCAGCACGGCGCCGGGGGAGGCGACGCGCTTCAGGCGATGACGGCCTTGTACAGCACGTTGGCCCCGATGCCCGTCAGCTCCCCCACGACGCCGGCCGCGGCGCGCGGCTTGGCGCCGGCCTCCACGAGGCGCCGGACCGCGTCGACGGCCGCGTCGGTCTCGGCGTCCGCGGCCGGCGCGGCGCCGATCACGAGCACCACCTCGCCGCGCGGCTCGGCCGCCGCGTCGCGCGCCGCGAGCTCCCCCGCGGGCCCGCGCACGACCTCCTCGTGGAGCTTCGTGAGCTCGCGGCAGACGGCGACCGGACGCGCGGGGTCGAGCTCGGCGAGGACGCCCAGCGAGCCGGCCACGCGCTTCGGGGACTCGAAGGCCACGACCGTCTCCGGGGACGACAGCACCGCCGCCAGCGCCGCGAGCTTGCGCGGGAGGAAGCCGACGAAGCGCCACACGTCGGCGGGCAGCGCCGAGGCGACCAGCGCGGCCATCACGGCGCTTGGGCCCGGCAGCACCTCGACCTCGAGCCCGGCGGCGACGCAGCCCTGGACGAGCACGTAGCCGGGGTCTGAGACGAGCGGCATGCCGGCGTCGGAGACGAGCGCGACGGTGACGCCCGCGCGCATCTTCGCGACCAGCTCGGCCGCCCGCGCGACCTCGTTGTGCTCGTAGTAGCTGACGAGCGTGGCCTGTACGCCGTAGCGCTCGAGCAGCCCGCGCGTGCGGCGCGTGTCCTCGCAGGCGACGATGTCGGCGTCGCGCATGGCCGACAGCACCCGCAGGGTGATGTCCTCGAGGTTGCCGATCGGCGTGGGGCAGACGACGAGGCGGCCGGGCATCAGCCGAGCATCATGCCTTGACGCTCGCGGGCGAGCAGCGCGGCGCCGACCATGCCCGCGTCCTCGCCGAGCGCGGCGGGCTCGACGGGCACGTCGCGCGACGGCTCGAGCGCGCGCCGGCGCAGCTCCTCCCGCGCGGGCCCGAGCACCAGCTCCCCCGCGGTCATGACGCCGCCGCCGAGCAGGATCAGCTCGGGGTCGAGCGTCATCGCGATCCCCGCGAGCCCGACGCCGAGGCGGTCGCCCAGCGTGCGCAACAGCTCGGCGGACTCGGGGTCGCCGGCGAGCGCGAGGGCCGTGACCCGCTCGCCCGTGATGCGCTCGCCGGCCGCCGCGAGCCGGCCGAGCGCGGAGTCCGGCAGCGCACCGGCGATCGCCGCGGCGTCGCGCGCGAGCGCCGAGCCGGAGCACAGCGCCTCGAGGCAGCCGTGGCCCGGGCAGCCGCCGAAGCACCGCGGGCCATCGAGGTCGACCGGCACGTGCCCGAGCTCCGCGGCCGCGCCGACCGCGCCGCGATAGACCGCGCCGGCGAGCACGAGCCCGCCGCCGATGCCCGTCCCGAGCGTGAGCAGCGCGACGTGCGAGCGCTCGCGCGCCGCGCCGAGGCGCCACTCGGCCAGGACCGCGCAGGTGGCGTCGTTGTCGACGGCCACCGGGACGCGCAGGCGCGCGCCGAAGACCTCGGCCACGCGCACGCCGTCCAGGGGCAGGTGCACGCAGCGGACCGCGAGCCCGGAGCGCTGGTCGAGCAGCGCCGGGACGCCGAGGCCGATCGGACCGGAGGCTCCCAGCGCGGCGACCGTCTCGGCCACGACGCCGAGCAGCTCGGCGAGCGGCAGGCCGGCGATCAGGCGGCGTTCGCGGGCGAGCACGCGGCCCGTGTCGTCCACCACTCCGGCCAGCAACTTGGTGCCGCCGAGGTCCAGGCCGATCGAGGTTCCCACGTCCCGGCGGACCCTACAGTGGCGCGTCCGCATGCCCGACGAGCCGGACTACAGGGTCTATCGCTCGCGGCCGCGCCTGAAGAAGAGCCGCGACGACGCTGTCGCCGACGGCCTCCAGGAGCTGCGTGACGAGGCGCCCGGCGCGCCTCGCCAACCCGGCGCGCGACCCGAGTACACGGTCCACGGCCGCCGCCGTGGGCTGCGCCTGCCCAAGCGCAAGGTGCGCGCCGCGGGCGCCTCCGTCGGCTCGCGGTTCGGCCGCATCACCGCCCGCCGCGTCCTGAAGTGGGTGCTCTCGGCGGCCGTCGGCTGGATCGTGCTCTCGCTCGTGCTGTTCGGCGTCTCCGCCTGGATCCAGCGCAGCAACACGACCGACGCCGCGCGCTCGGCACTGAAGGACTCGGGCTACACGCTGACCTCGGCCAACACGATCCTCGTGCTCGGCTCCGACGCCCGCCAGAAGGGGACCAAGGAGCCGGGCGCCGACGTCGGCGGCCCGTCGCGGGCGGACTCGATCCTCTTGATCCGGGCCGGCGGCGGCCGGTCCGGGAAGCTCTCGATCCCGCGCGACACCGTCGTCGACATCCCCGGGCACGGCCGCGACAAGATCAACGCCGCCTACGCGATCGGCGGCCCGAGCCTGACGATCCTCACCGTCGAGGAGTACCTCGACATCCCGATCAACCACATCGTCGAGGTCAACTTCGGCAACTTCCCGAGGTTCATCGACACGCTCGGCGGCATCGACGTCTCCACGAGCTGCGTGAACTCCGACATCAACGGCGGGCGGCGCAACGGCGGCGTCAGCCTGCGCCTGCGCGCGGGCAGCCACCACCTCACCGGCAAGCAGGCGCTCGCGCTGTCGCGCACGCGCAAAAACAAGTGCAACCCGGGGGAGAACGACCTCACGCGCGCGCACCGCCAGCAGAACGTGATGGCCGCGATCAAGTCCCGCCTCGTGTCCCCCGCGACGTTCTTCCGCCTGCCGTGGGTCGCGTGGGAGGCGCCCAAGGCGATCAAGTCCGACATGGCCGGACCGTCGCTGTTCGGCCTCTTCGGGGCGGTCGAGATCGGCGGCGACCCGAAGGCGCACGTGCTCGGGCGGGTCCAGCCCGACGGCGGCGTGTCGGTCACCGACGCCGAGAGGCGCCGCGCCGTGCGCCTGTTCCTCAAGGGCTGAGCGCGCCGCGCAGCAGCGCCTGCGTCGTCCAGCCCATGAGCGCGACGGCCTGCTTGCGCGACAGCCCGGCCATGTCGGTGAGCCACACGAAGGCCTCGATACCGAGGCCGGACGCGACGGCGTGCACGAGGCGGCGGTGATCGGCGGCGCTCATCTGCGCGCGCAGCGGCTCGAGCGCGTCGGCCACCCAGCCGATCCGCCGGCCCTTGCGAAACGGCAGCTCGCCCCGTGCTTCGGGGTTGGCCAGCGACAGGCGCAACATCGCGCGCAGCTCGGCCTCGTGCTCGAGCACCTGCCGGCCCAGCGATCCGGTGACCCGCGCCAGCCGCTCGGCGACGTCATCCGGCGGTGCGTCGCCGAGCAGCGACACCTCCCCAACCTCCGGATACGTCGCGACGATCAGTGCGCGCTGGTTGGGGAAGTAGCGATACGCGGTGGCGCGGGCGACCGCTGCTGCGTCGGCCGCCTGTACCACCGTCGGCGTCGCCCCCTCGGCCAGCAGGCTGCGGGCCGCGTCGATCAGGGCAGCCCGCGTGCGCGCCTTCTGCCGCGTCCGCCCGGTCGCCTCATATGGGATTGACATGCTCATAACGATATCGTAGTCTCATGAGATGCCTGTCTCAGAAACCGCCGTCGTCCTGCCCCTCGGAGCCGGCGAGCCGTGGTGGTTCGGCGGCTCCCTGTTCGAATTCAAGGTCACCTCCGAGACCCTGCTCCTCTTCGAGGCGACCAGCTCGCGCGGCAAGGCGTCGCCGCTCCACGCCCACCCCGAGGACGAGACCTTCTACGTGCTCCAAGGGGTTCTGCGCATCCACGTCGACGGCGCCGAGCACCGCGGCGAGGCCGGCACGACCGTCTTCATCCCGCGCGACGTGCCGCACGCCTACGTGGTCGAGTCCGAGACGGCGCGCTTTCTGAGCATCCTGACGCCCGGCAGCGCCGAGGCCTTCTATCGCGATGGCGGCGAGCCGGCCCCGGACCACACGGTCCCACCGGCCGGCCCGATGCCGATCGAGCGCATCAAGGCCGCAGCCGAGCGCACGGGCCACCAGATCCTGGGCCCGCCGCCGTTCTAGGGGCGTCGCGGGGGACCCGGCGCTTACAGGTGGGCTGGGCAGGGGACGGGTCGGTCCGCTGCGGCACCTCGCGAACGGAAGCGAAATCCTCACCATCCGCAGATTTGGCATCTCATAGATGCGTTATCTGCGGATGGCGAACCGAACCCTCGAGGTCTCCGAAACCAGCCACGTCCCGTCGCCCGTGGGGCCCCCGTGCTCCCGCGCGCCTCGCCGCCCGCGAGCTTGGCCGGCCACGCCGGGTCGTCGCGCACGAGGCCGGCCGCCCACGTCGACTGCAGGGGCGTCGGCGCCAGCGACCCGCCGAGCTCCTCGGCGACCACGGCCAGCTCGACCATCCCGAGGCCGACCCCGCCCACGTCCTCGGGCAGCGCGAAGCCCGGGCCAGCCCAGGTCGACCATCTCCTGCCACTGGCGGTCGGTGAGGCCGCGGTGCTTGGGCGCGTCGGCGCGTTCCGTGCGCGCGACGAACATGCGCCACTTGGCGCGGTGCGCGAGCGTCGTCCAGACCTTCTGGCCCGTGACGACCCAGTCCTCGCCGTCACGCACGGCGCGCGTCTTGAGCGAGGCGAGGCCCGAGCCCGAGTCGGGCTCGAGAAGCCCTGGCACCAGATCTCCTCGGCGGACAGGATCGGCGCGAGGTAGCGCTCCTTCTGCTCCTCGCTGCCGGGGCGATGACGACCGGGCCGCCCATCGTGAGGCCGAGGACGTTGGCGGTGCGCGGGGCGCGGGCGCGCGCCATCTCCTCGTAGAAGATCGCCTGCTCGATCAGGGTTGGCCCCCGAGCCGCCGAAGGCTGTCGGCCAGGTCAGCCCGGCGCAGCCCTGGTCGCTGAGCTTGCGCTGTCACTCCACGCGGTGCAGGAAGCCGTCCTCGTCGCCCTCGGGCGTCGAGCCGGGGTGGTTGGTCACCGATCCAGCCGCGAGCTCGTCACGGAGCTCCTCCTCGCCGGGCTCAGCGACTAGTCCTTCTTGGGCGTCGACTTGGCCGGCTTGGCGTCCGCAGCCGAGGACGAGGACGAAGAGGAGTCGGAGGAATCCGAGGACGGCTTGGCCTCCTTCTTCTCCTTCTGCTTGGCGTCGTTTGCGGCGGCGCCCTCGGCGGCGGAGCTGTCCATCTCGCGCTTGCGCTTGGACGTGCCGTAGTCCGTGTTGTAAAAGCCCGACCCCTTGAAGTGGACCGCGATCGGGGTGAACACGCGCGCCACGGACGCCGCACAGACGGTGCAGGCGGTCACGGGCGGATCCGTCATCTTCTGCATGACCTCGATGAGGTGCCCGTTCTCGCAGCGGTACTCGTAGATCGGCACGAGCGGCGGAGTATAGGAATCCTAGACTCCGGCCGGATGCCGCCCGACCCCGTCACGATGGACAAGATCGTCGCGCTGTGCAAGCGGCGAGGCCTGATCCTCCCCGCCTCCGAGATCTACGGCGGAATCGGCAACACGTACGACTACGGCCACTACGGGGTCCTGCTCAAGAACAACGTCAAGGACGCGTGGTGGCGCGCGATGGTCTTCGAGCGCGACGACGTGGTCGCCCTCGACTCGGCCATCATCCAGCACCCGCTCACCTGGAAGGCCAGCGGCCACCTTGCCGGCTTCACGGACCCGATGGTCGACTGCCGAGCCTGCGGCCAGCGCTTCCGGGCCGACCATCTCTCAGACCTCGAGTGCCCGCGCAAGCCGTCGCTGCACCCCGGCGAGGGCCCCGACTGCTCCCTGACCGAGGCGCGCGAGTTCAATCTGATGTTCGAGACCACGGTCGGGCCCGTGAAGGACGACGGCTCGACCGCCTACCTGCGCCCCGAGACCGCTCAGGGCATCTTCCTCAACTTCAAGAGCACGCTGCAGTTCGCGCGCAAGAAGCCGCCCTTCGGCATCGCGCAGGTCGGCAAGTCGTTTCGCAACGAGATCACCCCGGGCAACTTCATCTTCCGCACGCGCGAGTTCGAGCAGATGGAGATGGAGTTCTTCGTCGCGCCGGACGAGGCGCAGCGCTGGTACGAGTACTGGACCGCGGAGCGCCGCGACTGGTACGTGCGCCTGGGCATCCGGCCGGACCACCTGCGCCTGCGCGCCCACGACGCCGACGAGCTCAGCCACTACTCCAGCGCCACCTCGGACGTGGAGTACCGCTTCCCGATCGGCTGGCAGGAGCTCGAGGGGATCGCGAACCGCGGGAATTTCGACCTGACCGCGCACGCGGCCGAATCGGGCCAGAAGCTGCTCTACAAGGACGCCAACGCCGGCGTCGAGTTCGTCCCGCACGTGATCGAGCCGGCCGCCGGCGCCGACCGCGCGCTGCTGGCCTTCCTCGCCGACGCCTACGACGAGGACGAGATCGGCGGCGAGCACCGCACGGTGCTGCGCCTGCATCCCCGGCTCGCCCCGATCAAGGTCGCGGTCTTCCCGCTGCTGCGCAAGGACGGGCATCCCGAGCTCGCGCGCACGGTCTACGAGCAGCTGCGCACCCGCGTGGTGGCCGAGTACGACGACGGCGGCAACATCGGCAGGCGCTACCGGCGCCAGGACGAGATCGGGACGCCGTTCGGGGTCACGATCGACCACCAGTCGCTCGAGGACGGCACCGTCACGCTGCGCGACCGCGACACGCTCGCGCAGGAGCGCGTGCCGGGCGAGGGGCTCGCGGACGATCTGGCCCGCCGCGTCGCCGCGCCCTGGGCTTCCCCGAAGCTCGCGTGATGCGGCGCCGGCTCGTCCTGCTCTGCCTCCTCGCCGGCGCGCTCCTCGCCGCGCCCGCGTTCGCGCAGGACGACGACAACATCGTCGTCCCGGACACGACCGCCGTGGCCGAGGAGACGGCCACGCCGGACACGACCCCCGTGGCCGAGGGGACGGCCACGCCGGACGCGACCGCCGAGCCCGACGACCCGGGCACCGACGGCGACTACTGCTCCGATCCCACGGTCGGCTCGGACGGCGACTACGTCTACTGCGCCCCGACCGCGAGCGGCGGGGTCAAGCGGAGCAAGCGCGCAGGCCGGTCCTCGCCCGGCCGGGTGGCCGTTGCGCGACCGCTGCCCGACACACTCCCGCTCACCGGCGGCAACCCGCTCGCCGTCGCACTCATCGGGCTCGGCTTCGTGCTGACGGGCGCCGGCGGGCGGCTGCGCACCCGCGCCTGAGCCTCACGCGAGCCGGCCCGAGGCGGTGAAGGTATAGCCGCCGGCCCGCGAGCGGGCGCCGACGCCGAGCACGGAGACCCGCGGATCGTCGAAGACGCGCACGGAGGCGAAGCCGCCGAGCTCGCCATCCGGGGCGATCAGCAGGGCGCCGTCGCTGGCCGACAGGCGGGCGCGGATCGTGACCGGCCCCACGGCGGCCTGCATGACGAGCGCGCCGTCGCCCGAGGCGACGGGCCGCAGGCCGAGGTCGACCGGGAGCGCGGCCTGCAGATCCTTCGAGGTCACGGAGGCCTGCCCCTCCAGGCGCGAGCCGGTCTTGCGCAGCTCGAGATCGCGCAGCTTGAGCGGGCCGAGGTCGAGCTCGTCGACGACCGCGTCGACCCGGTCGGCGTCGCGCGTCGAGTCCAGCCGGGGCGCGAGGTCGCCGGCGCCCAGCCGCGCCCTTGACAGGTGTACGCGCACCGCGTCCGCCGTGTGCCACAGCAGCTTGACGGCCGGGAACGCGGAGACGTGGACGGAGACGACGCGGCCCGACCGGGCGAGCCGGGAGCGCAGCCGGCTTTCGGCGATCCGCGGGAGGACGATCTGCGCACCGATCAGCAGGGCGAGCAGGACCGCGGCGAGGACCGCAACGCGTCTCACGCCCCAGAGGGTACGGCGAGGTCCTCGTCTTCAGCGGCCGAGCCGCCTGACCGGCGCCTGCGCACCGGGGCGCGTGGCCGGCGAGCGCGAACCCTGGCTTGCGGCGCTACCCTCGCCGTCGTGCGCGGCGTGGTCGTCCTCACCGCCGTCGTGGGTCTTGCGCTCGGCGGCACGCTGGTCTCCGCATCGGGCGCGGGGGTCCCCAAGCACGCCCGCGCACTGGCCTCGGTCGCGACGGGGGACGTCCAGCCCCAGGGCGAGGTGTTCATGGACAAGACCGGCGAGCGGCGGATCGACCGCGCGGTCGATGTGCCCGGGCTGACCGTGCGGACGGGCCACGCGATCGCCCGGACGGACGCGACCGCCGCCACCCCCGTGGGCTTCGCCACCGCCCTCGCCCGCGACGTCGACGTGCTCGACGGGCGCATCAGCGCCTACGGCGTCCGCCGGACCACGCGCCTGGACGCCCACGGCCTGCGCCGCACGGGTCGCGTCTCGGGCCTGCGCGTGGACGGGAGGTTCCTCGGGGACCTCACGCGCCCGCGAGAGATCGCCATCGACGGCGGCCGCGTGATCGTCAACACGGGCAGCGCCGGCCTGCGCGTCGTGCTCGACGGCCCGGGTGCCGGCCCGTCGGACATCAGCGTCGCCGCCGCGCGCGTGAGCGCGGTCGCGAACCCCGCGGTCAGGCCGCCCCCGACGGCCACGCCGACGGCGACGCCCACCCCGACCCCCACTCCCGCCGGCAAGAAGCCGCTCCGGCGCCGCAGGGCCCCGAGCGTGCGCAAGCGGCTGACCTCCGGCGGCTACGCGTTCCCCGTCTACGGCAAGGCGCGGGTGGCCGACAACTTCGGCGCGGTCCGGGCGGCCCCGGTCGTCAAGCACGAGGGCGACGACATCTTCGCCTCGTTCGGCTCCCCGGTGGTGGCCGTGCGCGACGGCGCCATCTCGCGCGTCGGCACCCTGCCGATCTCCGGCAACCGCCTGTGGCTGACCTCCAAGCGCGGCGACGCGTTCTTCTATGCCCACCTGTCCGCCTTCTCGGATGCCACGCGGGACGGCGCGCAGGTCAAGGCCGGCACCGTGCTGGGCTTCGTCGGCAACACCGGCGACGCCGAGCCGACGCCCCCGCACCTGCACTTCGAGGTCCACCCCGGCGGCGAGGCCGAGAAGGCCGTCGACCCCTATCCGATCGTGAGCGCGTGGCAGGGCCGCCACGACGTGGCCCCCGGCGCGTGGCTGCAGCGCAACGGCCTCGACGCCAGCCAGCGCCCCGGCGCGCTCGTCACCGTCCGCGACTTCATCGCCGAGTAGTGCCCGAGCCCGCCGAGCCGAGCCGCTGGGCGGCCAGGCTGGCCGAGCGCCGCAAGGCCTACAAGCGGCGCGGCCTGCCCTACCGGATCGGCTTCGTCGCCGTCGGCGCCGCGGTCACGCTCGCCGGCGTCGCCATGCTGCTCCTGCCCGGACCCGCCTTCGTCGTGATCCCGGTCGGGCTGGCGATGCTCGCGATGGAGTTCGGGTGGGCCGAGTCCGCACTGGCCAAGGCGCTCGAGCAGGCCGAGAAGGCGAAGAAGGGCGCCAAGCAGGCGAGCACCGCGCAGAAGGCGCTCACGGGCGCCGCGATCGCCCTCCTCGCCGCGGCGGCCCTGGGCGCGATCTTCTACTGGGACATCGACGTCCCGGTGCTCAACCCGAAGAGCTAGCGGCGGCGACGGCGCGACGGAGGGCGCCCGCGGGCGCCCTCCGAGAGACGATCGTGTGCGGCGCTCGCGCTAGGAGGCGGAGGCGGCCGGGGTGACGCCGCCGGGGGGAGCACCGCCGCCGGCCGGGGTGGTCGTGGAGGTGTACTCGAACTCCTCCTCGGCGCCGAACAGCGCGTCGAGCACCTTCTTGCGCAGCGGCTCGGAGAGGGCGAGCGCGAGACCGCCGGCCACGCCGAGCACCAGCAGCTTGCGGAAGATCCCGCCGCCGCTCTTGGCGCTCTTGCCGCCGCTCGGCGCCTCGCGCAGGGCGACGCCGGCGTCCCTGATGGACTCGACGGCCGTCTTGAGGTCCTTCTGCAGCTTGCCGTCGTCGAAGATCGCCTTGTGGGGCTTCTTCGCGCTGCTCAGCCGGTCGTAGGCATCACGCGCGGACTCGTAGGCCTGGGTGATGTTCTCGCGCAGCTCGTCGTTCTCGACGATCTCCTGCACGTACGGGCTGTTGCGCGCGGCCTTCGCTGCTCCGGCGGCGCCGCCCGCGGCGGCCGCGGCCTTCTTCTTCTTCGATGCCATGTACAACCGCTCCTCGGTCCGGTTGAAGGTATTGGCGGACTCTACCCCGCCCGTCCAGATCGCACCCGCTTGTCCAGCGCGCGCTCGAAGACCTCGGCGATCTCCGAGACCCACTCGAACTCCAGGCCCTTGCGCAGCGGCTCGGGGATGTCCTCGAGGTCCGCCTCGTTGCGCGCGGGGGCGATGATCTTCTTGATGCCGCTGCGCTGGGCGGCCAGCGCCTTCTCCTTGAGGCCGCCGATCGGCAGCACCTGGCCGGTCAGGGTGATCTCGCCGGTCATCGCGACATCCGGGCGCACGGAGCGCTGGGTGAGCAGGGACACGAGCGCGGCGGCCATCGTGATCCCGGCGCTCGGCCCGTCCTTGGGGATCGCCCCGGACGGGACGTGCACGTGCAGGTCGTGCTCGGCGAACCAGTCCTCGGGCAGGTCGGGCGCGTACTGCGCGGCGTGCCCGCGCACGTAGGAGAGCGCGGCCTGGGCCGACTCGCGCATGACGTCGCCGAGCTGGCCGGTGAGGGTCAGCTTGCCCGAGCCCGGCATGTGCGTCGCCTCGACGAAGAGCACGTCGCCGCCGACCGGCGTCCAGGCCAGCCCGGTGGCGACGCCCGGCTCGCGCACGCGGCGGCGCACCTCGGTGAAGTGGCGCTGGCGGCCGAGCAGCTCGCGGACCCGCGGCTGGGTCACCGAGACGCGGCCCTTGAGGGTCTCCTCGGCGACCTGGCGGGCGACCTTGCGGCAGACGCCGCCGATCTCGCGCTCGAGGTTGCGCACGCCGGCCTCCCGCGTGTAGTCCTCGATGATCGTGCGCACGCCGCGGTCGGTGAAGCCGATGTGCGCCTTCTTGAGCCCGGTGCGCTCGATCTGGCGCGGGACGAGGTAGCGCTTGGCGATCTGGAGCTTCTCCTCGACGGTGTAGCCCGCCAGGTGGATGACCTCCATGCGGTCGTGCAGCGGCCCGGGGATCGTGTCGAGCGTGTTCGCCGTGGTGACGAACATGACGTCTGACAGCGAGAACGGCAGGTCGAGGTAGTGGTCGCGGAAGCTCGCGTTCTGCTCGGGGTCGAGCACCTCGAGCATCGCGCTCGACGGGTCGCCGCGGAAGTCCGAGCCCATCTTGTCGATCTCGTCGATCATGAACAGCGGGTTGTTGGACTCCGCGTCGCGCAGCGCGCGGAGGATCACGCCCGGCATGGCGCCGATGTAGGTGCGGCGGTGGCCGCGGATCTCGGCCTCGTCGCGCATGCCGCCGAC
>JBBSIC010000019.1:0-53363 GCA_038232275.1 Solirubrobacterales bacterium
AAGCGCTCGCGGACGTCCATCGTCAGGTCTCCTTGGACCCCGGCGGCGGGCCGGTGCCCTCGCGCAGCCACTCGACGATGTGCGCGTCGCGGATGCGGAAGCTCACGCGCGCCTGGTCGCCCGTGCCCGGGCCGCAGCTGCGCCCGCCGGCGCCGTCGGTGAGGCGGAAGGTGGCGAGCACGAGGCCGCCGTTTTGCCTCTGCGTGCCGAGTAGGACCGCGCCGCACGGGAAGCTGCGGTTGAAGACGTCGACCTCCGCGCGCGTGCGCAGCCGCTGGTTGGGCTCGCCGTTGGAGACCGTGGCGGGTAGGGCGAAGAGCTGCGCGGCCTGCTTGAAGCGGCCCGTGCGGACGTCGTCGGCCCAGGCCCGGATGACCGCGGGGGCGCCGGCCTTGGCGTTCTGCGTGGTGCTCCCGGAGCCGCCACCCCCGCAGCCGGCGACGACGAGCGCAAGGGTGAGCAGGGCGAGCGCGCGCACGCGGTGCAGGGTAGTCCGGCTACTCGGTGGTCTCGTCGGCGAGCGCGAGCAGCTTGTTGACCGTGTTCCAGTTGCGCGCGGTCGCGGTCACGCCCAGCCGCTTGTCGGTGAGCAGCTTGGCGAGGGCCGAGTCCTGGAGGCCGCTCGGATGCCAGGCGTAGACCTCGCGCCCGCTGAAGGCGACCTGCTCGGGCGCGTGGTCGGCGCTGCCGATCTCCTCGACCACGGCGGGCTTGGGCTCGCTGCCGAGGAAGCTGACCTGCAGGCGCTTGGGATCGTCGGCGATTTCGGCGAACGGGTTGCGCTCGACCACGTCGGCGAGCTCCTCGCGCGTGCGCAGCACCACCAGCGGGTCGACGCCGAGCTCCGCCTCGATCAGCCGCTCGAGCGCCGGCGCCGTGGTCTCGGAGCCGCTGATCACGACGTTGCCGCTCTGCCCGAGCGTCCTGACGACCCCATAGCCCTGCGCCTCGAGCAGCGCGCGCAGGTCGGCCATCATCACGCGCCGGTGTGCTCCGACGTTGATGCCGCGCAACAGGACGATCTGCCGGGTCATGCGGGCACCCCGGCCGTCGCCAGCGCGATCTGGATGCAGGTGCGCACGACGTCCTCGGGGTCGACCTTGAACAGCTCGGGCAGGTCGCCCGTCCGGCGCAGGCCGACGCGGATGCGGGCGAGGTGCATGAGCCCGAGGCTCTGCGTCCACAGGGCGTTGGCCGCGAAGTCGGGGTCCTCGAGCGCAAACACCCCGGCCGCGCGCCCCTCGCGCATGACGTCGCAGATCGGTCCGATGCAGCTCGCCATGCCCCGCCCGAGGCGCAGCCAGACGGATTCCGACACCGTGGCGTTGAGCTCGCTCGCCGGCCGGTGCATCAGCGACATCGAGCAGTCCAGGAACGCCGGGTAGCGCTCGCAGAAGCGCGCGAAGGCCTCGGCGAGCCGCGCCAGCCGGCCCACGGGCTCGGCCGGCCCTGCGGCGACAGCCGCCTCCAGATCGGCCGCCAGCTCGGCCAGGTAGTCCGTCACCGTGAGCACGAACAGCTCCTCCTTGGAGGAGAACTGACGGTAGATCAGCCCGCGCGCGATGCCGACGGCCTTGGCGATCTCCTCGATCGGCGCGACCTGCATCCCCCGCTCGTCGAAGAGCGTCCGCGTCGCGCGGACCAGTTCGCGCTCGCGGGCCTGACGCACCAGAGGGGACACCCCGGTCAGGGTAGGCGGGGTGGGCGGACCGCCCACCCACCGCCGCATCAGGCGCTACGGGGCTCGACGCCCGGGCGTTGACCGACGCCAGTCGCGGCCACCGTCCGAGCTGGTGTACAGGCCGATGCGGTAGCCGAATCGGGCCTCCCAGACGCCGTCGCCGACGCGTCCGTCCCCCCGAGATTTGCTCCATCCTGAAACGGGAAGGGATGCGGCCGGCGCCCCGCCGTCGACGGTCTTGTACTACGGAAACCCCAGTGCACAAGCTTCACCGGGTTCCGGTATTTCACCCGGCACGGGTGGGCGGCGAGCCGACCAGGGAAGCTGAGGCGGCAATGCGCGGTGATAGCTCGACCGGTCCGGCATCCGCAGATTGGGCATCAAATGGATGCTAAATCTGCCACTGGCCGCGGAGTCCCCCTGTCTCGGCCCCGCTGGCCCCGGGTGAGCGCCGCCACTCTGCGGAACTGCCGTCTCGAATTGAACCGCCGCGGCGCTGGCCCCTTCCCAGCCGAGCGTCGCTACAGCGCCGCCGCCGTCCGCCGCACGATGCGGTCCAGGGTGCCCCAGGCGAGGTAGGCGAGGCCGCCGGCCGTCGCCGTGGCGGTCAGCAGCACGCCGGCCGCCGCGGTGATCGCGATCCCGGTGGAGCCGAGGATCAGCACGACCGCCGCAGCGCCGAGGCCCGGCCCGATCGGCAGCTGGCTCAGCGAGACCTGGAGGATCAGGATCGCGATGGCGTCCAGCACCGAGGCGTCGACGCCGAGGGCGTGCAGCATCAGCCAGTTGCGCGCGATCTGCGCGAAGGTGGCGATCAGGATCAGGCCGATGACCCGGTTCGCGCCGTTCATGCTCTTGAGCACGGCGAGGCCGGAGGCGAAGCCGATCGGCCGCCGGTGGGCCAGGCGCGCGAGGCCCACCACGATCGCGACGACGGTCGCGAGGATCGCGAAGGGCACCCACGCGGGGAGGTGCAGGGGAACGACCAGGGTGAAGGAGGTGATCGCCGCGAGGAAGCCCTCGACGGACATGATCGGGACCTCGGCGGCGATCAGCGCTCCGATCCGCGGGGCCCGGCTGCCCGCCGAGCGGCGCAGGATCGCGATCCGCGCCGCCGTGCCGAGCTGCGAGTTCAGCTGCGAGGCGAGGCTGCCGAGCGCCGCCGCGTGGTAGAGCTGCCGGCGCCCGCACGTGGCGCCCGCGGCCTCGACGCAGATGTGCCACGCCTCGGTGCGCGTGAGCAGCGCCACGAGCTGCAACAACGCGGCCAGCACGAGGATGCCGACGGGCGCCGACTGCAGCGCCTGGGCGAACTCGTCGCGCCGGTCGTAAAGCAGCCAGACCAGGGCGCCGGTCGCCGCGAGCGTTCCGGCGACCCCGATCGCGATGCGGCGTCGGCGCGGGCTCGCAGCGCGATGGGGAACGGAGACGGCGACCGCGCAGATTCTACGCTCGACGGATGAGCGACCCGCGCGGCACCGAGCTCCCCAGCCTCGCCGAGGCCGTCGGCGGCCCCCGCGGGCTCGTCGAGGCCTCGCTGCCGGCCATGGCGTTCGTGATCGCCTACACCGTCTCGGGGTCGGACACGAATACCGCGGCGGCCGTCGCGGTCGCCCTGGCGATCGTGCTCGCCGCGGTGCGCCTCGTGCAACGCGAGTCCCCCGCCCAGGCCGTCTCGGGCCTGGTCGGCGTCGGCTTCGCGGCGTTCATCGCCGCGCGCAGCGGCAAGGCGGAGAACTTCTTCCTACCGGGCCTGCTCGTCAACGTCGCCTACGCGGCGGCCTTCGTCGTCTCGATCGCGATCCGCCGCCCGCTGGTCGGGCTGGTCGTCGGCCGCCTCGAGGGGCAGGACGCCGCGGCGGCGCGCGACCCGCTGCGCCGGCGCGCGTACACGCGCGCGTCGTGGCTGTGGGCGGGCCTGTTCCTGGCGCGCCTCGCGGTCCAGCTCCCGCTCTACGCGGCCGGTGCGGTCGTCGCCCTGGGCATCGCGCGCACCGCCATGGGCCTGCCCCTGATCGCGCTCGGGCTCTGGCTGACGTATCTGCTGGTCCGCGTACGGGTCGAGTGAGCCGGGCCGGTCAGACCAGGCCGTGGCGGTAGGCGTAGCTGACTGCCTGGGCGCGGTCGCGCACCCCCGCCTTGGAGAACAGGTGGTTGATGTGGCTCTTGACCGTTGCGGGGCTGACGACGAGCCGCGCCGCGATCTCGGCGTTGCTCAGGCCCTCGGCGATCAGGGTGAGGACCTCGGCCTCGCGCGGGGTGAGCTCGTCGGGGAGCTCGGGCGGCGCGGGCTCCGTCGCGCCGGCGTCGCTGAGCGCGGCCACCACGTGGCGCTGGACGGCGGGGTCGAGCGTCGCCTCGATGCCGTCGCAGCGCGGCATGCGCAGGTCCATCAACACGACGTCGGGCGCGTGCCGCGCCGCCACCGCCACCGCCTCGTCGCCGTCCATCGACCTGTCCGACCTCGGCGTGCTCGCCGCCTGGGCGGTGGCCGACGTCGTGATCGCCGCCCGCCGGTTCAGCTGGCTGCCGCAGTCGGCCTGAGGGGTTCGTGTCAGACGACCCCGACCAGCGACGCGCACACCCAGTTGCGCGCGCCGGCGCCGCCCGCCCACAGGCGGGCGGCGAGCCGGTCCTGCTCAACCTTGGAGCTCTGGAAGGCCTGCCCGGAGCCGCCGAGGCCGTGCCAGGTGTCGGGCAGCATCTGGTAGTAGCCCGAAGCGCCGGCCGAGTTGGGCGGCAGGTTCTGGCCGCCGGACTCGCACTGCACGATCGCGTAGGGGATCGCCCACGGGCCGCCCGGGCCGGCCGCGCTGACCGCCGCGGCGGCGCGGGCGGCGAGCAGCCTGCCGAGCGCCTTCTCGGCCCGGCGGCGGCCGAGGCGCGTCCGCGTCAGCGCGGCGGCGCGCGCGGCGTGGGCCTGGGCGAGCGCGTCGCGGCGCTGCCGCAGCCCCGCGAGGATGCCCGAGAGGGCGTCGCGGTGGCGGGCGACGGCGTCCGCGGCCCGGCGGCGCCGGGCGCTGAGGGCGGTCAGCACGCGGCGCTGGTCGGTGGCCTCCGCGCGGGCAGAGCGCACGACGCCCAGCAGCCGCGAGTCGGCGTGCTGGACGCGCTGCAAAAAGCTCGCGGTCTCCAGCAGGTCGTTGAAGCCGCGCGCGTGCAACACGACGGTGAGGTAGTCGGGCTCGCCGTCGACGTAGCGCGAGCGCAGCAGCGCGGCGAGCTTGGTGCGCACCTCTTCGAGGCGGCCGAGCAGGCGGATCACCCGCTTCTGCGCGAGCTCGAGCCTGGCCTGCGTCGCCTGCGCGAGCGTCTGCGCCGCGGCGAGCGCGGCCTGGACGTCGCCCACCCGGGCCTCGAGCACCGCGACGTCTCTTGCGGTCGCCCGCTCGAGCGCGGCCAGCCGGGCGATCGCCCCCGACAGCGTGCGCTCGCGCGCCTTGCCCGCGCCGATCCGGCCGCGCAGCGAGCCTTCGTCCTGACCGGTCCCGGCGCCGGCCGCAAGCCGAATCGGCTGGGACGCACCGGCGCGCACGAGGGCGCCGCCGGCCAGCAGCAGGACGGCGAAGGCGAGCACGGCGAAGCCTCGGGCGGGGCCCATGCGTCCGAACGTAGGGGGACAACCGGCCCTGCGCTGCACAATCCGGTGCGAACTAGGGTTGGCACGACATGAGCGCTCTCGCCCGGTGGTGCGTCCAGCACAAGTTCCGCGTCCTCGGCGCCTGGGTGGCGACGGTTGTCGCTCTCGGCGCTGTGAGCGCCTCCACCGGCAGCGGCTACACCGACTCCTTCACCCTGCCGGGCACCGAATCCACGCGGGCGCTGCACCTGCTCCAGAAGTCCTTTCAGTCGGCCTCGGGCGACACCGACCAGATCGTCTTCGGGGTCAGGCGCGGCTCGGTCCGCGACCGCACCGTGCGCGAGCGCGTCACCAAGCTGCTCGCCGCGGTCGCCAGGGGCCCGCACGTCGCTCGGGTCGCCAATCCGTACGGCGGCGCGCCGGGCGCTCCGCAGATCTCCCGGGACGGCACGGTGGGCTTCGCCGCCGTGCACTTCGACGGCGAGCAGCCGATCGTCGACGTCCCCAAGTCGGCCTACGAGTCGCTGATCAAGACCGCCGAGAAGGCGCGCGGCGGCGGCTTGCAGGTCGAGCTCGGCGGCAACGGCATCCAGCAGGCCAACCAGCAGACCGGCGGCCTCAGCGAGGGCATCGGCTTCGTGGCCGCGGCGATCGTGCTGGTGCTCGCCTTCGGCTCGTTCTTCGCGATGCTGCTCCCGCTCGCGACCGCCGCCCTGTCGCTCGGCGCCGCCCTGCTGGCGACGGGGCTGCTCGCCCACGTCATCGACATCGCCACCTTCTCGCCCCAGCTCGCGACGCTGATCGGCCTCGGCGTGGGCATCGACTATGCGCTGTTCGTCGTCACCCGTCACCGCAATGCGATCAAGAACGGGTACTCGCCCCAGGACGCCTGCGTGCGCGCGCTGAACACCTCCGGCCGCGCCGTGCTGTTCGCCGGCGCGACCGTCGTCGTCGCCCTGCTGGGGCTGCTCGTGCTCGGGGTGAGCTTTCTCAACGGCGTCTCGATCGCCGCCGCGGTGACCGTCCTGTTCGTGATGGCCGCCGCGGTCACCCTGATGCCCGCCTTCCTCGGGATGATGGGGATGAGGATCCTCAGTCGCAAGGAGCGCGGGCGGCTCGCTCAGGAGGGCCCGCGCGATCCCAAGCTCGACGGCGTCTGGCCCCGCTGGGCCGCCTTCGTCGGCCGCCACCCGGCGCCGCTGGCGGCCGCCGCGCTGGTCGTGATGCTGGCGCTGGCGATCCCGTTCATGTCTCTGCGCCTCGGCTCCTCTGACGCCGGCACCGACCCCGCGTCTGCGACGACGCGCAAGGCCTACGACCTGCTGGCGCGCGGATTCGGGCCGGGCTTCAACGGGACGCTGCAGATCGTGGCCGAGACGCCCCGCGGCAAGGCCGACCGCCCGGTGGTCCAGAGGCTCGCCGCGCGCGTGAGGACGGTGCCGGGCGTGGCCGCGGTCGGGCCGCCCGTCCCGTCGCCGAACGGCCGGATCGCGCTGATCGAGGTCAAGGCCGCGACCGCGCCGCAGGACGCCGCCACGAGCCGGCTGATCGACCGGTTGCGGGGCAGGGTGGTCCCGGAGGCCGTGCGCGGCTCGGGCGTGCAGGTCTCCGTCGGCGGCGTCACCGCGATCTTCGAGGACTTCGCCTCCGTGCTGACCGCCAAGCTGCCGCTGTTCATCGGGGTGATCGTCCTGCTCGGCTGCGTGCTGTTGATGGTCGCCTTCCGCAGCCTGCTGATCCCGCTCGTGGCCGCGGTGATGAACCTGCTCGCCGCGGGCGCCGCCTTCGGTGTGGTGACGCTGATCTTCCAGCACGGTGTCCTCGCCGCCCCGCTCGGGGTGGGCCAGGGACCGATCGAGGCCTTCGTGCCGGTGATGATGATCGCGATCCTGTTCGGGCTGTCGATGGACTACCAGGTGTTCCTCGTCAGCCGGATGCACGAGGAGTGGCTCAAGTCGCGCGACAACGCGACCGCCGTGCGCGTCGGGCAGGCCGCCACCGGCCGGGTGATCACGGCGGCGGCGACGATCATGATCTGCGTCTTCGGCTCCTTCCTTTTGACGGGGCAGCGCGTGATCGCCGAGTTCGGCGTCGGCCTGGCCTCCGCGGTCCTGCTCGACGCCTTCATCCTGCGCACGGTGCTCGTCCCCGCGATCATGCACCTGCTCGACGGCCGCAACTGGTGGCTTCCGCACCGCGTCGACCGCCTGCTGCCGCGCGTGGCGGTGGAGGCGGCCGAGGCGTGACCGCGCGTTTCGGCGCGCGGGCGCTGCTCGCGGGGCTGGCGATCGCGCTGGTGGCCGTCCCGTTCGGCCTGCTGGCGCTCTTCGTCGAGGACCGCTGGCCGCCGCTGCTGGGGATCGACCGCGGAGGCCGGGACGGCCTGCATCGCTACGCCCTGCACCACGACGGGTTCGTGGGCGCGATGAAGGCCCTGAGCACGATCGGCTCGGCGAACGTCTACGCCCCGGTCCTGCTGGCGGTCTGTGCCTGGCTGCTGTGGCGCCGGCTGCCGCGGCTGGCCGTCTTCGTGGTCGTCACCGCCGGCCTGAGCCCGCTGCTCAACGGGCTGGTGAAGGGCGCGGTGCACCGGGCCCGCCCCGTCGTGGTGGACCCGGTGGCGCACGCGCCGGGCCTGAGCTTCCCGAGCGGCCACGCGCAGTCGGCGGTCGTCGTCTACGGGATCCTCGTGCTGGTGTTCCTGCCGGCCCTGCGCGGCTGGGCGCGCCCGGCCGCCGTCGCCGCGGCGTCGGCGCTGGTCGTGGCGATCGGGTTCTCCCGCGTGGCGCTCGGGGTGCACTTCGTCTCCGACGTGCTCGCGGGCTACGTCCTGGGCGCCGCCTGGGTGGCGGCGACGACCGCCGCCTTCAGCGCGTGGCGGCGCGACCGGGGCGAGCCGCCCGTCGAGCCGTCCGAGGGTCTCGCGCCAGAGTCGGCCGGCGCCCTGTGACCGCGCGCGTCGTCTGGTCGGACGCCTACGGCGGCTGGCTCGTGCAGACCCGCGCGCTGGCGCTGGCCGTCATGCGCGACGCCGCCGGGTTCACCGTCGACGACCCCCGCTTCTCGACGGCGCGGGTGGTCGGGCCGAGCATGCTCTCGACCGAGGGCGCCGCCCACGATCGCCACCGCGCGCCGTTCGCCGCGCCCTTCCGGCTGCGGGCGATCCGGGGCGATCTGAGGCCGATCGTCGCGGGCGAGGCCGGCCGGCTGGTGGACGCGTTCGCCGGTGCCGGCGCGGCGGAGTTGCGCACGCAGTTCGCCGGCCCGCTCGCCGCCGCGGTGATGGCGCACATCCTCCAGATCGCCGACACCCCCACCGCCGACGTGCTGCGCTGGTACGCCGCGATCGTGCGCGCGACCACGGACGCCTCCGAGGGACGCCCGCCGGACCCGGCCGGCACCGCCGCCTTCGCCGAGCTGGTCGCCGCGATCGGCCCCGCGCTGGCGGCGGCGGGCGACCTCGGGCGCGACGAGATCGTCTCCAACGCCGCCGTGCTGCTCTTCGGGGGCATCGAGACGACCGAGGGGATGATCTGCAACGCGGTCTGGCACCTGCTCACGCATCCGGACGCGCTCGCTCGCGTCCGCGCGGACCCGGGGCTGCTGGCCGCCGCGCTCGAGGAGTCGCTGCGCCTCGAGCCGGCGGCCGCCGTCATCGACCGCTACGCGACCGCCGACACGGAGCTGGGCGGGATCGCCGTCGCCCGCGGCGACAAGGTCGCGGTCTCGATCGCCGCGGCCAACCGCGACCCAGCGGTCTTCGCCGATCCCGGCCGCTTCGACCTCGACCGCCCCAACCGCGCGCGCCACATCACCTTCGCCGCCGGTCCGCACGTGTGCCTCGGCATGCACCTGGCGCGGCTGGAGGCGCATACCGCGCTGCGCGTGCTGCTGGAGCGTCTGCCCGGGCTCGCGCTGGCGCAGCCGACCGCGCCGGAGGGCCTGGTCTTTCGCAAGCCGCCGGTCTTGCGGGTGCGCTGGACGGGGTAGCGTGAGCCCGTATGGCGTCGAATCCCACGTATGAAGAGTCCAAGCAGGTCGCAGAGGCGAGCCGGGAGGCCGAGTGGAAGCAGCCCAGCTTCGGCAAGGGGCTCTTCCTCGGCAGCTTCGACCTCGACCTGATCCATCCGCAGCCGCTGCCCGATCCCGCTCAGGCCGCCAAGGGCGAGGAGTTCCTCGGGCGGCTGCGCGCGTTTTTGACCGAGCACGTCGATCCGCAGGAGATCGAGCAGGCCGCCAAGATCCCCGAGCGCGTGATCGACGGCCTCAAGAGCCTCGGCGCGCTCGGCATGAAGATCCCCGAGTCCTACGGCGGCCTGGGGATGACGCAGGTCCACTACAACAAGGCGCTCTCGATGGTCGGCACGTGGCACGCGTCGCTGGCGACGCTGCTCAGCGCCCACCAGTCGATCGGCCTCCCCGAGCCGCTGAAGAGCTTCGGCTCGGAGGAGCAAAAGCGCGAGTGGCTTCCGAAGGTCGCCACCGACCACATCTCGGCCTTCCTGCTCACCGAGCCCGACGTCGGCTCGGACCCCGCCCGCATGAGCGCGTCCGCGGTCCCGACCGCGGACGGCGCGGGCTACACGATCAACGGCGTGAAGCTGTGGGCCACCAACGGCGTGATCGCCGACGTGGTCGTCGTGATGGCCGTCGTGCCGAAATCCGAGGGGCACAAGGGCGGCATCACCGCGTTCATCTGCCCCTGCGACACCCCGGGCATCACCGTCGAGCATCGCAACGAGTTCATGGGGCTGCGCGGCATCGAGAACTCCGTGACGCGCTTCGAGGACGTCTACATCCCCGCCGCGAACGTGATCTCGGGCGAGGGCAGGGGCCTGCGCATCGCGCTGTCCACGCTCAACGTCGGTCGCCTGTCGCTGCCGGCCATCTGCGTCGGTGCGTCGAAGTACTCCCTGCGCATCGCTCGCCAGTGGTCCAACGAGCGCAAGCAGTGGGGCCAGGCGCTCGGCAAGCACGACCCCGTCGCCCAGAAGCTGGCCTTTTTGGCCGGCACCGCGTTCGGCCTGGAGGCCATGGTCGACGTCTCCAGCCGGCTCGCCGACGAGCAGCGGCGCGACTTTCGCATCGAGGCCGCGATCGCCAAGCTCTATGGCTCCGAGCTGGCCTGGCAGGCCGTCGACACGATGGTCCAGCTGCGCGGCGGGCGCGGCTACGAGACCGCGAAGTCCCTCGCCGCCCGCGGCGAGAAGGCCGTCCCGGCCGAGCAGATGCTGCGCGACATGCGCATCAACCGGACCTTCGAGGGCTCCACCGAGATCATGCACCTGATGATCGCCCGCGAGGCGGTCGACCGGCACCTGGAGATCGCCGGCGACATCCTGCTCGGCGACGCGGGCCTGGCCGAGAAGGCCAAGCTGGGCGCCAAGGCCGGCGTCTTCTACGCGAAGTGGTTCCCGCAGCTGGCTGTCGGCAAGGGCCAGCGGCCCTCCTCCTACGACGAGTTCGGGCCGATCGGCAGGCACCTGCGCTTCGCGGAGCGCAACTCGCGCAAGCTGGCGCGCTCGACGTTCTACGCGATGGGGCGCTACCAGGCCAAGCTCGAGCACAAGGGCGAGTTGCTGGGCCGGATCGTCGACATCGGCGCCGAGCTCTACGCGATCGCCTGTGCGTGCGTCTACGCGGACACGATCGCCCGCGAGGACCCGGCTCGTTCAGACCAGGCCTACGAGCTCGCCGACCTGTTCTGCCGCCAGGCCCGCCGCCGCGCGGACCGGCTGTTCTCAGACCTGTGGGCCAACGACGACGACGTCCAGTACGCCACCGCGCAGAAGATCCTGGCGGGCCGCTACGAGTGGTTCGAGTCCGACGTCCTGGACCCGGCGGGCGACGGGCCGATGATCCCGCCCCCGAACAGGCCGGCGCCGGGCGCGGAGCAGCTCGAGCAGGCCGGGGTCGAGGCGTAGCCGCCTGCGCCCGGGCGACAGCTCAGGGAAACGGCCGCATGGTCTGCGAACGACGGATAGCGGGGGACAGCGTCGGCGCTATCAGGCGCTATCCGAAATCGGCGAAGGCCTCCCATCCGGCCGCGATTCCCGCCCTACCCAGCCAGGCTGTTCGCGTCCGCGATGAGATCACCGCCGCCGCCACCCGCCGCGCGCCCGCGTCGCGCGGCGCTCCTGGCGTTCGAGCGAGTCGCCGATCAGCCAGAGCATCGGCGGCCACAGGCCGACGAAGAGGGCGCGCCGCTCGGCGTTGCCGCGCTCGTCCTGGTCGACGGTCTTGGCGCGGATCCACAGCGTGATGCACAGGCCGATGCTCCCCAGGGACGTCACGTGCAGCGGCCAGCCGCGCATCCCGCAGCGGTGGAGCAGTCGGCTGAGCATGATGCGCACGCTACCCGGGGTAGGCAACCGGCCATGCCCCGACGCCCCTCGGCCTGGCGCCGCCTGACCACCGCCACGCGCTGGCCGGTCGGTGTGGTCTTCACCTCGTGGCGTTACATGTGGCGCACGACGCCGATGCACCGCAGCGAGGAGACCGGCGCCCTGGACTCCGACGCGCCGCCGGCGCTGCCCGGAGGGGTCTCGCACGACGAGATCCAGCACGCCGCGGACGGCGCCGGCCCGCTCTTTCATCGCCGCTACCGGACGCGGATCCGCGCGACGGACATGACGCCGACCGAGCTGGTCGAGCGCGTCAGCGCCGACCTCGACCGGCCCGCGCCGTCGGAGTTCGCGACCTTCCAGAAGGTCCTCGGCGAGCAGGACGTGATGCGCGCCGGCGACGAGTACGTCGTCCGCATGGCCGCGCCGTGGGACGGGCCGGTGCGGGTGATCGACAAGCAGCCCGACTCCTTCCGGCTCGCGACGCTGCGCGACCACCTGGAGGCCGGGCAGATCGAGTTCCGCGCGCGCGAGGAGGACGACCTGCTGGTGTTCGAGATCGAGTCGTGGGCGCGCAGCAGCACGTGGGCGGTGCACGTCCTCTACGACAAGGTGCGCATGGCCAAGGAGACGCAGCTGCACATGTGGACCTCGACGCTCGAGGGGGTCGTACGCGTATCCGGCGGCCGGATGACCCGCGGCGTTGACATTCACACGCGGCGCGTCGAGATCGACGATGAATGAGCAGCGACGGCTCGCACGGCTGCACGACCTGCCGGTCAACTACGACCTGGATGGACCGCACCCGACCGAGGACGGGTGGCGCGTCGACGACTACTGCCAGCCCCTGCCCGCCGAGGCGCCGGGGGAGCCCGTCGAGGGCGGGCCGTTTCTCCTCGCCCGCGCGCTGCTGCGCGACTACAAGGTCGCCGACCCGAGGCTCGTGCGCGTGACCTACGATCCCGCGGCGCCCCTCGAGCACCGCGACATGCTGCTCGAGCTGCGCTTCCACCGCCTCTTCGGGCTCTACGTCGGTTGCCGCGTCGGCACCGTCACCGACGAGGTGCGCACCCAGGACGGCCGTCCCGTCCGCATCTGGGGCTGGCCGTACATGACGCTCGAGGGCCATATCGAGCAGGGTCGGATGGACTGGGAGGTGTTGAAGTGGCTGGACACCGGCGAGGTCCAGTTCCGCATCCACTCCCTCTCGCGCAACTCCGGGACCCGCAACCTCTTGGTCAACCTCGGCTTCCGGCTCTTCGGCCAGCGCGAGCGCGAGCGCTACCTCGCCGGCGCGTGCCGGCGCATGGCCGGCCTGACGGCGAAGGCGCTCCGCGGCGAGCACCCGGCCGCGCAGGGGCGCTGAGGACGGGACTCAGCGCCGCGCCACCATGCGCACGAAGACCGGGGCGAGCAGCACCATCACGAGCAGGCGCACGGACTGCACGGCGAGGATGAAGGTCGTGTTCGCGCCGGCGCCGAAGGCGACCGCCACGACGGCGTACAGCCCGCCCGGAGTCGTGGCGAGGTAGGCGTCGAGCAGCGAGACCGGCGCCATCGCCTGAAGCAGGGCCGCGAGCCCGAAGCAGATGGCCATCAGCGCGGCGATGCACGCGAGCACCGGCACCAGCAGGCGCCCGACCTCGCGCACGGTCTCGACGGTGAACTTCAGCCCGACCTGCAGGCCGATCAGGATGAAGGCCGCCTCCTGGAGCAGATCGGGGACCGCGAAGGAGCCGAGCGGCCTGGCCAGCGCGAGCGCGCCGGCGACCGCCAGCGGACCGAGCAGCGTCCCGGCGGGCAGGCGGACCGCTCGGCCGAGCAGGGCACCGACGGGCGCGACCGCCAGCGTGATCAGCCAGTCCTTGACGTCGCCCAGCAACGGCGGGTCCGACGCCGCGCCGGCCACGCCGTGGTGGGCGGGGAAGAACAGGGCGGCGAGGAGCGGCGTGGCGAGCACGACGAGCAGCACCCGCGCGTACTGCATGAACGCGACGAGGCGGTCGTCGGCGCCGAGCTCGTCCGCCATCGCCACGATGCCCGACGCGCCCCCGGCCACCATGCCCAGCGTCGCGGTCGCCGGATCGACGTGGGTGAGGCGCGCCAGCGCGAGGCCGACCCCGAGGCAGACCGCCAGCGTCCCGGCCGACACCAGGGCGACGGGCAGCCAAGAGTCCGCGACCGCCTGCAGCGAGGACGTCGTCAGGTAGGCGCCGAGCACGACGCCGAGCACGGCCTGGGCGGCAAGGAAGACCGGCCGCCGCAGGTCGAGGCGGCCCGGCCACACGAGCGCCACGACGAGCCCGGCGAGCAGGGCCGCGAACAGGTAGGGCGACGGCACGGCGGCCAGGCCGAAGAGCCACCCGGCGCCCACGGTGACGGCGCCGAGGGCGCTCCAGCGGACGATCACCCGGTCGAGGCTAGATGGGGCGCGGGCGGCCGGGCGGAGGCGGTGGTTTGTTAGACTAATTACCCATGGCAACCAGGTCGGCCGATGTCTCCGCCCTCGCCGGGCACCTGCGGATCGCCGTCGCGCGCACCGCGCGGCGCCTGCGCCAGGAGGCCGGCGGCGGGCTCAGCGCCACGATGACCGCGGCACTGGCGACCGTGGACAAGCACGGTCCGCTGACGCCGAGCGAGCTGGCGACGCGCGAGCGCATCCAGCGCCCGACCGCCACCAGGCTGATCGGGCGCCTGGAGTCCGACGGGCTGATCGTCCGGACCCAGGACCCCGCCGACGGCCGCTCCTTTTTGATCACCACGAGCGGGGCGGGACGCGCGCTGCTGCGCGACAACCGCACGCGCAAGGACGCCTACCTGGCCCACCGGCTGCGCGCGCTGACCCCCGCGGACCGCGAGACGCTCGAGCGCGCGGCCGTCCTGCTGGAGCGCCTGCTCGAGGCCCCTGCGGCTTGAGTCTCGCACTGGGCCGCGCGCTCTCCTCGCTCACCGTCGCCAACTACCGGCGCTACTTCGCCGGTCAGGTCATCTCGATCACGGGCAACTGGATGCAGACCGTGGCCGAGATGTGGCTCGTCGTCAAGCTCACCGGCTCGGGTGTGTCCGTCGGCCTGACCGCCGGCCTGCAGTTCCTGCCGATCCTGCTGTTCGGCGCCATGGGCGGCGTGCTCGCGGACCGGCGCGACAAGCGGCGCCTGCTGATGGTCACCCAGGGGCTGATGGCGATCCCGGCGCTCACGCTGTGGGCGCTGACGGCCAGCGGCAGCGTCGAGATCTGGATGGTCTACGGGCTCGTGCTCGTCCGCGGGATGGTGACCGCGATCGACAACCCGGCGCGCCAGGCCTTCGTGACCGAGATCGTCGGCCCCGAGCGCGTCGTCAACGCCGTGTCGCTCAACAGCGTGATCGTGCACACGGCGCGCATCGTCGGGCCGGCGGGCGCGGGCGTCGTGATCGCGCTCTTCGGCGTCGGGCCGTGCTTTTTCGTCAACGCGCTGTCCTTCGGCGCGATGCTCGTCGCGCTGCGCGGGATGAACCCGGCGCTGCTGCAGACGCCGCGCCGGGCGCTGCGCGCCCGCGGCCAGATCCGCGACGCCGTGCGCGAGGTCCTGCGCCGGCCCGAGCTGCGCATCCCGCTCGGGATGATGGTCGTGGTCGGGACCCTGTCGTTCAACTTCCAGGTGCTGCTGCCGCTGTTCGCCGCCTTCACGTGGCACGGGACCGCCGCCGGCTACGCGCTGCTCACGAGCGCCATGGGCATGGGCTCGGTGGGCGGCGCGCTCGTCGCGAGCGCGCGCGGGCGCGTCAGCCCGGCGCTGCTGGTGGGGGCCGCGGCGCTCTTCGGCGTCTCCGAGCTCGCCGCCGCCGCGGCGCCGACGCTGCTGGTCCAGGCCGCCACGCTCGTCCCGCTCGGGGCGGCCAGCGTCACCTTCGCCGCCGGCGTCAACTCGTCGCTGCAGCTCGGCGCGCCCGAGGCGCTGCGGGGCCGCGTGATGGCCCTGTACTCGGTGGTCTTCCTCGGGTCGACGCCGATCGGCGCGCCGCTCGTCGGCTGGCTCGCCGAGGCGTGGGGCCCGCGGGCCGGCCTCGTGCTCGGCGGCGCTGCGGCGCTGCTCGCCGCGCTTGCCGCCCAGCTGGCTCACAGGCACGCTTTAGCTTCGGCTGACCCCGGAAGTCCTACCTTGCAGACTGGATGGGGCTCTGGACCGACAACGACAAGCGCGACGGGAGCTACGAATGGCTCCACGTCCCCGCACGCCCCGCCCCGCCGCCGCCCGCTGCACCGCCTCCGCAGCCGCCTCGACGGCGCACCAAGCGCCTCGTCGCCCTCGTCGCCGCGGCCGTCGTCCTCCTCGCGGCGCTGACGTCGCTCGGCGTCTTCGCCCTGACGGGCGATCCGGGTAGCGTTTCCAGCCAGAAGGCCGTCGCCCCGCTCTCGGTCTCCAAGGGCGGCACCGCGGCCACGCGCATCAACCAGATCTACGACAAGGTCAGCGCCAGCGTCGTCTCGATCCAGGTCCTGACCGGCGGCAGCGGCGCCACCGGCAGCGGGTTCGTCATCGCCGGTGACGGCACGATCGTCACCAACGACCACGTCGTCGAGCATGCCACCGCCGTACGCGTGCGCTTCGACGACAAGGGCCAGGCCATCCCGGCCAAGGTCATCGGCTCGGACCCGTCGTCGGACCTCGCGGTGCTGCGCGTCGACCCCGGCCGCGCCCCCGCGCTGCACCCGCTGACGCTGGCCGACTCGGGCAACGTGCGCGTCGGGGACAACGCCGTCGCCATCGGCTTCCCGCTCGGCCTGGACCGGACCGCGACGGCGGGGATCGTCTCCGGGCTCGGGCGGACGATCACGGCGCCCAACAACTTCTCGATCGACAACGTGATCCAGACCGACGCGCCGATCAACCCGGGCAACTCCGGCGGCCCCCTGCTCGACGACCGCGGGCGCGTGATCGGCATCAACTCGCAGATCGCGACCGCCGGCAGCCAGGGCAACGTGGGCATCGGCTTCGCCGTCCCGTCGAACACCGTGCGCGACGTCGTCCCGCGCCTCGGCAAGGGGCAGACCATCCGCCGCGCCTACCTCGGCGTCTCCACCACGACCGCGGCCGGCAAGGCCGGCGCGCAGGTGGCCGAGGTCACGCCCGGCGGTCCGGCCGAGAAGGCGGGGCTGCATTCCGGGAGCGCGCTGACCGGCAGCGGCGGAGACGTCATCGTCGGCGTCAACGGCAAGGCCGTCAACGGCCCGGACGACCTCTCCGGGATCATCGGCGCCCTCACGCCCGGCCAGACCGCACGGGTCGACTACCTGCGCGGCGGGCAGCGCCGGTCTGCACGGGTGACGCTGGCCGACCGGCCGCAGAGCGCTCCCGCCTCCTCTCCCTCGCCGTGAGCCTGCAGGCACCGCTGTTCCTGCTGCTGCTGGTCGCCGCGCCGGTCGCGGTGGGGCTGTACGGCGCGCGCGAGCGCCGGGCCCGCCGCGGACCGGCCGCCTTCGCGAGCCCGGCGATGCTCCCCGCGGTCGCCCCCACCCGCCCGCGCTGGCGCCGCCATCTGCCGCTCGCGCTGTATCTGCTGGCGCTGATCGCGCTGGTCTTCGCGCTCTCCCGGCCGCAGGTCGCCGTCTCGGTCCCGGTCGACCAGGCGCGGATCATCCTCGTCACCGACCAGTCGGGCTCGATGGCCGCCCAGGACGTGGTGCCGACGCGCCTCGACGCCGCCCGGGGGGCCGCCGGCGAGTTCCTCAAGCGGGTGCCCAGGCGGGTGCAGATCGCCGCCGTCGCCTTCAACCAGGGGGCGCGCATCGTCCAGGGGCCGACCACCGACCGCGAGGCCATCCGGACGGCCCTGTCGGCCGTGATGCCCAAGGGGTCGACCGCGACCGGCGACGCGCTCATCCTGGCGCTCAAGGTCGCGCGCCAGTCCACCCTGCCGCAGCGCAAGCCGCCGCCCGCCGCGATCGTCCTGCTCTCCGACGGCAAGTCGGTGCGCGGCAGCGACCCGCTCGAGGCGGCCCGCGCCGCCGCCAAGGTCGGCGTCCCGATCTACACGGTCTCCCTCGGCACACCGCAGGGCACGATTCCCAAGCGTTTGTCCAAGGGGAGGACCGGCACCCAGACCGTCCCGCCGGACCCCGTGACGCTGGACCGCATCGCGGCGTTGTCGAAGGGCCAGTCCTTCGCGGTCGGCGACGCCTCCCGGCTGTCGGCCGTCTACGAGCGCCTCGGCACCCAGCTCACGCGCAAGAAGGTCCCCCGCCAGATCACCGCCGGGTTCGCCGGCGGCGGCCTGGCGCTCCTGCTCGCCGGCGCGGGCCTCTCGCTGTTCTGGTTCGGGCGGGTGCCGTAGGCGTTCGCTTGACAACTTCGCCAAAGTTGTCCACTATGCGTACTACAACGCAGATTCCGTAAACCATGCGGGGAGGGGCACACCGTCATGTCCGCCGTCACGGCCGACGCCGAGGGGACCGAATCGATCTCCTGGCGCGATCCGAAGCGCTATCTCTGGCCCCTCGGGCTGCTCGTGCCCCTGCTGCCGTTCGTGGGCTGGGGACTGGTGGAGGCGACCGGGTCCGGCGTGTTCTGGTGGTTCGGGCCGTTCTTTCTCTTCGTCGTCATGCCGATCATGGACAGCCTGATCGGCAAGGACGCGGACAACCCGCCGGACGGCGCGATCGCCCATCTGGAGCAGGACCGCTACTACCGCTGGTGCACCTACGCCTTCCTGCCGCTGCAGTACGGGGCGCTCGTATGGGCGTGCTGGGAGTGGACCCACGGTGACCTGGCGGTCGTCGACAAGCTCGGCCTCGCGCTCACCATCGGCATCGTCAGCGGCATCGCCATCAACACCGCCCACGAGCTCGGCCACAAGCGCAAGCAGGCAGAGCGCTGGCTGTCGAAGGTCGCGCTCGCCCAGACGGGCTACGGCCACTTCTTCATCGAGCACAACCGCGGGCACCACGTGCGCGTCGCCACCCCCGAGGACCCCGCCAGCTCGCGCCTGGGGGAGAGCTTCTGGGCGTTCTTGCCGCGTACGGTCTCCGGCAGCCTGAAGTCCGCCTGGGAGCTCGAGAGGGTTCGGCTGGACCGGGTCGGCAAGCCCGTCTTCAGCCTGCACAACGACGTGCTCAACGCGTGGGCCATGTCGATCGTGCTCTTCGGCGTGCTGATCGCCGTCTTCGGCGTCGCGATCATCCCGTGGCTCGCGATCCAGGCCGTCTTCGGGTTCAGCCTGCTGGAGGTCGTCAACTACCTCGAGCACTACGGCCTCAAGCGCGGCAGGCGCGAGGACGGCCGCTACGAGCGCTGCGCGCCGTGCCACAGCTGGAACTCGAACAACATCTCCTCCAACGTGCTGCTGTACCACCTGCAGCGCCACTCCGACCACCACGCCAACCCGATGCGCCGCTACCAGGCCCTGCGCCACTTCGACGAGGCGCCCGAGCTCCCGTCGGGCTACGCGACGATGATCACCCTGGCCTACTTCACGCCGCTGTGGCGCAAGGTCATGGATCCCAGGGTGCGCGCCCACTACGACGGCGACCTGACGCTCGCCAGCGTGCAGCCGTCCAAGCGCGACAAGTACGGGCTCCGCGCATGAGCCGGTTCCGCTGCCCGGTCTGCGAGTACGTCTACGACGAGGCCACGGGCGCTCCGCGCGAGGGCTTCCCCGCCGGCACGCCCTGGGTGAACGTTCCCGACGACTGGACGTGCCCGGACTGCGCCGTGCGCGAGAAGGTCGACTTCGAGCAGGTCGGCGCATGAGCTATCCCGTCGCCGCCAAGCAGCTGCTGCGCGCCACGTTGCTCGACGCGGCCCACGAGCTGCTCGACGAGCGGGCCTGGGCGAAGATCCCGATGGGCGAGGTCGCCCGGCGCGCGGGCGTGAGCCGGCAGACGCTCTACAACGAGTTCGGGGGGCGGCGGGAGTTCGCCGAGGCGTTCATCCTGCGCGAGGCCGAGGGCCTGATGGCCGGCGCCGAGCTGCAGATCGCCAACCACCGGGGGAACCCGCGCGCGGCGATCACCGGGGCGCTGCGCTCCTTCTTGGACGCCGCGGCCGACAACCGCCTGCTGCAGGCGATGGTGCGCGACGACGGCGACGACGGCCTGCTCGCGCTCGTCACCACGCGTGACGCCGTGCTGACCTTCGCCACCGAGCGCCTGGGACTCGTGCTCGAGCGCACCTGGCCGGGCCTGGACCCCAGGGACGCCCGGACGGTCACGGAGACCGCCGTCCGTCTCGCGATCAGCCACGCGACGCTCCCGACGGGCACGCCGGCCGCGACGGCGAAGGCGCTCAGCGGCGTGATCGGCCCCTATCTCGACGAGCTCGTCGCCGGACTTCACGGCGCTTCCTCGCAAGCCGCTTAGTCAAGCGTAAGTTGCGGGTCTAGCCTGGGTGCAATGATCGACCCCTCCCTCGCCGCCGTTCCCGGAGACGACGATCCGCGCCGGGCGGGCTCGGCATCCGGCGTGGACGAACCGCGGCGCGCCCTCGAGTCCGTCCTGTATGAGACCAAGCGCGTCATCATCGGCCAGGACGCGATGCTCGAGAAGCTGCTGGTGGCGCTGCTCGTCGGCGGGCACGTGCTGCTCGAGGGGGTCCCGGGCCTCGCCAAGACACTGACGATCCGCACGCTCGCCCGCGTGCTCGGCGGCTCCTTCAGCCGCGTGCAGTTCACCCCGGACCTCGTCCCCGCCGACCTCGTCGGCACGCGCATCTGGCGCCCGGACACCGGCGAGTTCCAGACCGAGCTCGGCCCGGTCTTCGGCAACCTGCTGCTCGCGGACGAGATCAACCGGGCGCCCGCCAAGGTCCAGTCCGCGCTGCTCGAGGTCATGCAGGAGCAGCAGGTCACCCTCGGCGGCCGCAGCTACCCCGTCCCGCGCCCGTTTCTCGTCCTCGCCACGCAGAACCCGATCGAGTCCGAGGGGACCTACCAGCTGCCCGAGGCCCAGCTGGACCGCTTCCTGTTCAAGCTCCGCGTCGACTACCCGACCCTCGGCGACGAGGCCGCCGTCGTAGAGCAGTCGCTCACCGTCGCGCCCGCCGTCCGCGAGGTGATGGCGATCACCGAGCTCGAGCGCTTCCGCGAGGTCGCGGCGCGCGTGTTCGTCGACCGGCGCGTGATCGGCTACACGATTCGCCTCGCCGACGCCACGCGCCATCCCTCCAAGTACGGCCTCGAGGACCTGGGCGCGCTGATCGAGTACGGCGCCAGCCCGCGCGGGCCGATCGGCCTCGCCCAGGGCGCGCGCGCCCTCGCGCTGCTGCGCGGCCGCGACTACGCCACCGCGCGCGACGTGCGCGACGTGGCCGCCGACGTGCTCCGTCACCGCCTCGTCCTCTCCTATGAGGCGCTCGCCGACGGCGTCAGCGCCGACGACGTGCTCGACCGCGTGTTCGCGGCGGTGGACCCGCAGGACGACGAGGTGGGAGGCGCGGCCGCCACTCGGCCAGCTGTCCGCCCATGACACTGGTCCGCCCCGCCGCCCGCCAGGGGCCCGGCCCGCTGCCGGAGGGCGCCGTGCGGGCGGTCGACATCGCGGTGCGCCGGCGGATCGAGGGCCAGCTCCCCGGCGAGCACCGCGCCACCGGCGTGGGTACCGGCACCGAGATCGCCCAGCTGCGGCCCTACGTCGTCGGCGACGACGTCCGCCAGCTCGATCCCGCCGCCAGCGCTCGCACGGGCGAGCCGTACGTCCGTCAGCAGGTTCCCGAGCGCGCGCTGACGACCTGGGTGGTGGTGGACGTCTCCGCCTCGATGGCTTTCGGCACCGCCGACCGGCTGAAGTCCGACGTCGCCGAGGGCGTCGCGCGCGTCGTCGCGCGCAGCGGCCTGCGCCGCGCGGGCAAGGTCGGGCTGCTCACCTTCGGCGGCCCGGAGCCGACGCTGCTCGCGCCCCGCGGCGGCCGCCGCGCGATCGTCGGCCTGCGCCGCGCGCTCGAGGCCGGCGTCTCGCCCGACGGCCACGCCGACCCCGAGGCGCTGACGCGCGCCCTGCGCCGGCTGGCGCGGCTGGCGCGCAAGCCGGGGCTGATCGTCGTCATCTCGGACTTCCGCGAGGCGAGCGATTGGCAGCGCCCGCTGAAGGCCCTCGCCGCGCGCAACGAGGTCATCTGCGTCGAGGTCGGCGACCCGCGCGAGGCCGAGCTGCCCGACGCCGGCACGGTGACGATGGTCGACCCCGAGACGGGGCACCAGCTCGAGGCCGACCTGTCCTCGCCGAAGCTGCGCGCCGCGTTCGCCACCGCCGAGCGCGCACGCGCCCTGAAGGTCGCCGGCGACGTCCGCCGCTCCGGCGCGCGCCACGTCGCGCTGTGGAGCGCGGGTGACTGGCTGCGCGGCCTCGGCGCCGGCCTGGCCCGGAGCCGCGGCGCATGAACCTGCAGTCCCCGCTCTTCCTCGCCCTGCTGGGGCTGATCCCGCTCGGCTTGATCCTGCACCACCTGGCCGCCAGGCGGCGCCTGCGCTACGCGATCCGCTTCCCGGCGCTCGGCACGCTCGCCGGCCTGACCGAGCAGTCGCCCGCCTGGCGCCGGCGGCTGCCGGCCGGGCTGCTGGCGTTGGCGGTGGCCGCCCTGGCGATCGCCCTCGCGCGGCCGCAGCGCACGGTCGACGTCGCGGTCGAGCAGGCCTCGGTCATGCTCGTCACCGACGCCTCGGGCTCGATGGAGGCCACCGACGTCCGGCCGACGCGGCTCGCGGCCGCGGTCTCCTCCGCGAAGAAATTCCTCGACAAGGTGCCCGGGAACACGCGCGTCGGCCTGGTCGCCTACTCGACCTCCCCCTACACGGCGCAGGCGCCGACGACGGACCGCTCGCTGGTCAAGAGCCCGCTGGAGAGCCTGTCCGCCGGCGGCGGCACCGCGACGGGCGACGCGCTCGCCGAGGCGCTGCGCGCGCTCGGCCGCAACCCGGACCTCGCCGCGCCGCCGCGCTCGCAGGCCCCGCCCGCCGCGATCGTCCTGCTGTCCGACGGCAAGGCGATGGGCGGCCGCGACCCCGAGGAGGTGGCCCGCGCGGCCGGCCGGCTCGGGGTGCCGATCTACACCGTCGCGCTCGGGACGCCGGAGGGCGTCGTGCCCGGCCCCTTCGGCGAGACGATCCCCGTGCCGCCCGACCCGGCCTCGCTGCGCCGCGTCGCGAAGGACTCCGGGGGACGCTTCTTCGCCGTCGAGGACGCCGGTCGGCTCAGCACGGTCTACGAGGGCCTGGGCAGCCAGCTCGGCACCAGGCCGCGCAAGCGCGAGATCACGGCGGGCTTCGCCGGCCTGGGGCTGGTGCTCCTGGCCGGCGCCGGTCTGCTCTCGGTCCGCTGGCGCGGGCGCGCGCTGGCCTAGACGGTGCCGGGTGCCGCGCCCGTCGTGACGGCTGCCCGGACCCTCGGGCGATGGCGTCACTCGACGCGCCTTACGATCGATCCAGGCGGCCGAGGGTCCGACCGAGGTTTCGCGCGGCACCGGACCTTGCGATCGCCGTCACGCGGACGCGCAGTGTCGGGTCGTGCCGCAGGCGCTTGCGCCCCGCACGGTTGAGCGCGAGGAGCACGCTCGTGTCACCGACAGCGGACATGACCGGGGCTCGGCCAAGCCTTCGCCCGGCTCGTGTGTAGAGCAGGACGGAGCCGCTCACCGTGCCTTGCGGGCTCATCGCCCGCAGGCGCACGCGCACGCGGCCGTTTCTCGCTCGCAGAGACTGCGCGTCGAGGACCGTCAGGCTGGTCTGATCGAGGTCGTGCGAGTAGACTCGCTCGCAGTCGTCGGCCGTCTTGAAGACGTCGAGCGTCGAGACGGTGTCCAACCGCCCGCCGCAGCGAATCGTGTCGTGGCCGCCATCGCCGACGATGAAGTTGGGCACGTCGTTGCCGATCAGCAGGTCGTCGCCGGCGCTGCCGAAGAGGTTCTCCGTCTGGGCGTTGTCGTGCTCGCCGGCCAGACCGTCATCAGCCGCGCCGTCGAGCGAGACCCGGACGGCCGCGGTCGATCCGCCGCCGTCGTAACGGGTCGTATCGATCCCGCCGCGCCCCTTCATGAAGTCCGCACCCGGGCCACCCACGAAGTAGTCTCTCCCGTCGCCGCCCAGCAGTTGATCGTCGCCGGCATCCCCGAACGCCGTGACGCCGGTGGGGCCGGTCGCATCGAGCGAATCGTCGCCGGCACCGAGCTGAATCTGAGCGTGCAGGAGCGGCATCTCCTGGAGGGTCAGGCGATCGTCGCCGTCCCCGAGGTCGCCCACGAAGCCACATCCTCCCGAGAGCTCGGCTCCGGTCAGACACGACAGCGGCAACCTGCACTCCGCCGCGTGCAGACCGGTCGACGTGCACCCTTCCCCAGCGACGAGGGCCGCGCCGTCGTCCTGCACCGCGATCGCACCACCGACGGTCTTGCCCACGGTCACGACGTTGACCTCACCAGGGGCGGCGATGAAGCTCACGTCCTGATCGATCGCACCGCTCTGGACGGTTCCGGCGCGCGCGGTTGCCGGTCCCAGGAGCAGGAAGGACACAAGCAGCGGCACCATGAAGGTCGATCGGATACCTCAGTGTGGCACGATCCCGCCGGCGTCGGCCCGGCCTTCGCGGACGAGTCCGGTGGCTTCGACGCAGGGCGCAAACTCGTCTGGGACGCCTATACCGTCCCGAGCAGCTGACGGGTCTTGAGCGAAGCGATGAGTTGCGCGCGGAGCGGTGATCTCAGGGGTCGCTCCGATCCAACGGACCGCTTAGGAGACAGACCCCATAAGGAGACATGACGACCATCGATGATCTACGACGAGGCGTCCGGCTGCACAGCGATTGCCTCGATCGAGACGAGCAGGTCGAGGGGTAGCCGCACGTGGGCTGGGGCGGAGCGGGCCGGCGGCGGGTCGGGCATGTGCCGGGCGTAGACCGCGTTGAGCTGGGCGAAGTCCTCGACGTTGGTGTAGAAGATCGTCGTCTTGACCACGTCGGCCATGGACGCGCCGGCGTTGGCGAGCACGGCGGCAAGGTTGAGTAGTGCTTGTTCGGTCTGCGCTTCGATCCCGTCCGGGATCGTGCCAGTGGAGGGGTCGATTCCCGCCATGCCCGAGCAGAACACGAAACCGCCGGCGACGATCGCCTGGCTGTACGGCCCGAGCGCGGCTGGGGCTTGGTCGCTGGATACCGCCTGTCGGGTCATCGCCTGCTCCTCTGGTGGTAGGTGGCCTCAGGTCGGGCCGATCCGGGATTCTGGGGTGCGGAACTGGGTGCTTGCGTTGAACTATGCATGCCGACGACGGCATGCGGGCTCGCGACCAGCTCCTGTTCGCGTGTAGGCGGCTTCGTTATCGAGACCGACAACGAGCGGCGTTCGTCGCCGACTTGTGCGACAGCCCCGCAGAGATCCGGCACTCGATGGCGGCTGGCGGCGATCGGAGGAGGCGCCGTCTCGCTTTCCATGCGCATCGACACGGTGCCCGGCCTCGGGCGCGGGGATGTCAGGCGGGTGAGAGCACCGAAACGCGGTGCTGCTGAGCGGCGTGGGCCAGGCGGTCATCGTAGGGCAAAATCGCGGCGAGGTCGCTGCCCAGCGCGAGCGCGCTGGCGAGATGGATGGCATCCAGCGTGCGTAGCGTGCGTAGCGCGGCGGGCGCCAGGTCGCTGGCGACTGCCAGTAGGCGGGAGGTCATCGACCTCGGCGAGCGCGCGAACGAGGTCTGTAGCGGTCTTGTCGACGACGCCGTCGCGCTGCTGATCGCGCGCTCGCAGTACGGCGCGTGCGAGCTCGACGCTGGTGAGCGTGCTCGTCGCAAGCCCAGCCCAGGCGGCGAGTCCGCGCTCGACAGCTTCGCTTTCGGCTCACGGACGGCGACCTTCACGAGGGCAGACGTATCGACGTACAGAACGCTGCCCGCTGGGTCAGCCACGTTCGCCGCGCTGCTCGGCGACCGCCTGTGAGCCGGCTGTCGTCACCGGACCCTGCAGCGGACCGCGAGCGGCGAGCACGTCGCTGAGCTTCCGCTCCGGAAGCCGCACGATCCCCGTCAGCGCGAGACGCTCCAGCGCGCTGGGGTCATCGTCGTGTCGCGTTCGAGAGGACCGAGCCACCGGGTCAGGGTACCGCCAATCGAGGCGCGAAGAGGCGAGGTCGTCCGTGCTGCTGGACGCTGCTGGTCGTCGTCGCTCGCCGGCAACGTTGCCTGGTGATCACTGTGGCCGACGCCACGCAACAAGGGCCTGCGCTATCCGGCCGACCCGCCCAGCGTCGAGGAGATCGTCGCCGTCATGGGACAGGCCGGGACCGGACCGGAGGGCGTTCGTCTGCGCGGACTCGTCGTCGTGCTATGCCGCGCCGGGCTGTGCATCAGCGAAGCACTCGCGCGGATCGAGAGCGATCTGGACCCGTCGCGCGGCGCGATCCTCGTACGCCACGGCAAGGGCGGCAAACGCCGCGAAGTCGGCATGGACCATTGGGGCTGGGAACAGCTACAACCCTGGCCCGACCTGCGCATCACGATGCCCATCGGGGCACTGTTCTGTGTCATTCACGGCCGCATCTGCGGCCCTCAAAGCAGGCCAAGCGCGGGGCTACCTCCCGAACCAGCGCTTCCTCGGCGCAGGCGCCGCAGCACGCTGGCGTGCCTCGTCACGAGCATTCTGAAGTAGAGCCCAGGGACCAGCCATATGGGACATCAGGGTGCCGATGGGCGTCTCGAAGCCATCCACTCCCCAACCGTATTCCTTGCAGCGCTTGTAGGTCCAGTCGAGGATCTCGAAGGATTCGAGGTCGATCCCGCAGTACCCGGTCCGTTTGATCTGTTCGGCGGTCCGCCACGGCACCCAGGCCGGGCAGGTCACTAGAAGATCAGGACGCGAAGCGGATGGGGTTGTCCCCACCACGGACGAGTGCGGGCCGCCTCGTCTGGGGTGATCGCCGGCGAGCTGGCGAGCCGAGCCTCCCGACCTTGCGGGTCAAATGCGCCTGAAACGTCGGGCACCGACCAAGACAGGCGTGGCGCCCTATGCCCTCGCTCCGTCGGAAGACTCGGCATTTGCGAGAGTCACGCTGACGCACCGATTCATCCGGCCGGCGGCCTATGGCCGGGCTACTCGTACAGCGTGAACGCCGCGAGGATCGCGTAGGTCGCGATCAGCGCCCAGCCCTCGAACGCCGAGGCCTCGCCGTCGCCGGTGACCTGCCAGACGGAGATCGCGGTAAGGAACAACGCGCCGACGTAGACCGGCCGCAGGTCGAACGTCAGGTGGTGCGCGAAGGCGAGCGAGACGAGGATCAGGGCGGGGAACAGCAACGCCGCGATCTGCGCGACGGAGTTCTTCACGACGGAGATCGCGAGATCGCTCTGGCCCTTGGCGGCCAGCACCAGGCCCGCGACGTTCTCGACGGCGTTGCCGGCGATGGCGACGATCACCAGGCCGGCGAACTGCTGGGAGATGCCGAGCTGCTCGATCGAGGGCGTCAGCGCGGTGACGAACCAGTCCGAGACGAAGGCCGCGCCCGCGCCACCGAGCCCGAGCAGCGTCAGCGCCACGGGCAGCCCCAGCCCGGCGTGCGCGGGCTCGCCGCCGCGCTCGCCCGCGGAGCCGCGCAGGTAGCCGACGAGCCAGGCCCCGTAGACGAGGAGGATGAGGCCCGCGGCGATCGCCGAGACCTCCCCGATGTGGCGGCTCGCCGGGTCGTTCGAGGCGGCCGAGAGGCCGACCAGCACGATGATGAAGCTCGCCAGCAGCAGCAGGGTCGCGGTGTCGTTGGGCAGGCGGGGCTGGAAGCGCATGACGCCGCCGGCGGACTGGCGGGCGCCGACGACGATCACCGCGCCGAGGACGAGCAGCGCGTTGGCGAAGATCGAGCCGATGATCGAGAACTGCGCCACGATCACCTCGCCCTTGGAGAGCGCGAAGATGACCACGAAGAACTCCGGCAGGTTGCCGAACGTCGACTGCAGGACGCCGGTGACCGCGGGGCCGAAGCGCTCGCCCACCTGCTCGGTGGCGAACGAGACGACCCACGCCAGGCCGGCGAGCGCGCCCGTGGCGACGAGGAAGGTCGCGAGCGCGGCCGCCCCGGCGAAGTGCATCGCCCCCGCCGCCGCCGTCAGGACGGCGACGAGCGCGAGCAGGATCCGCTGGCGGCCGGTCACGCGCGTCATGGTGCCATGCTGGGCGCCGCATGCCGTGCCTCCCCGCCCTGCTCGCCGCCGCCGCGCTCGCCGCGCCGGCCCCGTGCCCGTCCGTCGTGCAGGTGCGCGTGGACGGGCCGGCGCAGGTCCGCCGCCTCGCCGGGCTCGGGCTCGACCTCGGGGACACGGTCCACGGCGGCCGCGTGGCGGCCGTCCTGCACAGCGCGCGCGACGCCCGGCGCCTGCGCCGCGCGGGCCTGGCCTTCACGCCCGCGCCGGCCGCCCGCGCGGCCGCGACGACCGGCGTGCTGCCGAGCGGTCGCACCGGCTACCGGCGGCTCGCCGACTACCAGGCCGATCTGGCGCGGCTGGCCGCCGAGCACCCCGCGCTGGTGCGCCGCGTGACGCTGCCCGGCAGCTCGGTCCAGGGCCGCCCGCTCGAGGGCGTGGAGATCGCGACCGACGTCAACCGCACCGACGATGGCCGCCCGACCCACGTCGAGCTCGGGCTGCACCACGCGCGCGAGTGGAGCTCCGGCGAGGTGGTGATGGAGCTCGGCTTCGACCTCGTCGCGGGCTACGGCTCTGACCCGCGCATCACCCGGCTGGTCAGCGGCGAGCGGACCTTCTTGTTTCCCGTCATCAACCCGGACGGCCTCGTGGCCAGCCAGACCGTCGCGCCCTACCAGCGCAAGAACCTCGCGGGCGTCGACCTCAACCGCAACTACGGCGCCTTCTGGGGCGGGCCGGGGGCGAGCGACTCGCGGCAGTCGGAGACCTACCGCGGCCCGGCCCCGTTCTCCGAGCCCGAGAGCTCCGCGGTGCGCGCCTGGAGCTCGGCGCACCAGGTCATGGTGCTGAACTCCAACCACAACTTCGCCGGCGACGTGCTCTACCAGCCGGGCTTCAGCCGCGCGGACGAGCCGGGCCTGCCCCGCGGGACGACGCTGCCGGGCTCGGCGCGGTTTGTCGCCGTCGCGGAGCGGATGGCCGGGGCGGCGGGCTACCGCGCGGGTCCCGCGTACAGCCTCTACGACGCGACGGGCGCGACCGAGGACTGGAACTACTTCAACCAGTACACGTTCGGCTACACGACCGAGGTGGGCTACGACGACTTCCATCCCGACTACCAGGACGCGGTGGTCGACCAGTACCTCGGGACCGTCGCCGGGCCGCTGGACGCCCAGGCCGGGCGCGCGCCATCGCAGGGCGTGCGCGAGGCGCTGCTGCAGGCGGGCGAGGCCGCGCTCGACCCGCGCGACCACGCGGTCATCCGCGGCGTCGCGCCTCCCGGCCGGACGCTGACGCTGTCGAAGTCCTTTGAGAGCTCCACGGCCTACGTCCTCACCGGAACGGACTCCGGCGCCGCGGCGCAGGGCGTGGCCGGGCAGCTGCCCGAGCACCTCTCCAGCACGCTCACGGTCCCGGCCTCCGGCGTCTACGTCTGGCACGTCAACCCGTCCACGCGGCCGCTGGAGCAGCTGGCCGGCCGGACCGAGGCATGGATGCTCGAGTGCGGGCCGACGCGGCGCCGCGTGATCGTCGGGCTGGGCGGCGCGCGGACCGAGGACCTCGCCTGCGGCGCGACGCAACCGCTGCGGATCAAAGTCGCCCGCCGGCGCGGTCGCGCGGTCGCCGTCCACCTCGCCGTCCGCGGCGGCGCGGTTCTCAGGCGGGTCCGCGCGACCCTCGGCGGCTCCACGCTGCGGCGCGCGCGGGTGCGCGGCCGCGCCCGGCTCGTGCTGCGCCCGAGGACCCGGTCGGCGCGCGCGCTGCGGGTGACGGCGATCGCCGAGTCCGGCCGGGCGGTCGCCGCCTCGCGCCGGCTCGCGCGGTGAGGGTGAATGACGTTGCCCGGGTAAGGTCGCTCAGGAGGATCGAGTGAGGAGAGATACGTGCGGCAGTTGACCAGTCTTGATGCGCAGTTCCTGGCGCTGGAGTCGTCGCGGACCTACGGGCACGTCGGCGCGCTCGCCCTGTTCGACCCGTCGACGGCTCCTGGAGGGAGGGTGACCTCGGAGGACCTCGGCCGCGTCGTCGCCGGCCGCATCGACCAGTTGCCGCCGTTTCACCAGCGGCTCGTCGAGGTCCCCTTCGGCCTCGACCACCCGTACTGGATCGAGGACCCGGACTTCGACCTGGACTTTCACATCCGCGACACCGCGGTGCCGCCGCCGGGCGACGACCGCCAGCTCGCTGAGACGGTCGCGCGGATCTTCGCCCGCCCGCTGGATCGCAAGCGCCCGCTGTGGGAGCTCTACCTGATCCACGGGATCGAGGGCGGCAAGCTCGGCATGCTCACCAAGGTCCACCACGCCGCGGTGGACGGGGTCTCGGGCGCGGAGATCCTCGGCGTGCTGTTCGACCTCGATCCCGACACTCCCGCCGACGACGGCAACCCCGACGACTGGCGGCCCGAGCGGGTCCCGTCGGACCTCGAGATGCTCGGCCGCGGCCTGCTCGGCATCCCCATGCAGCCTGTGCGCGCGCTGCGCTCGCTGCCGGCGGCGATCCCGGCCCTGCCGAACTTCCCGGGCTCGGCGCTCGTCCCGGGGATGCCGCTCCTGGCGCGGGCGCGGGCGGAGGCGCAGAGGCTGCTGGTCGGCACCGAGCAGGACACCGAGCTGTTCGACGTGCGCGCCGCGCGGGCGCCCAGAACGCGCTTCAACGCCCGGGTGAGCCCGCACCGGCGCTTCTGTTTCGGCACCGTGGCGCTGGCCGACATCAAGGCGCTCAAGGACGAGCTCTCGATCAAGGTCAACGACGTCGTCGTGGCGCTGTGCGCGACCGCCGTGCGCAACTGGATGCTCGAGCGTGGCGAGCTGCCCGACGAGCCGCTCGTCGCTCTCGTGCCCGTCTCGCTGCGCACGGACGCGGAGCGCGGCACCTTCGGCAACAAGGTGACCGGGATGATCCTGCCGATCCCGACCGACGTCGCCGACCCGCGCCGGCGCCTGCTGCGCGCGCACGAGATCCTGATGCGCGCCAAGGGCCAGACGCAGGGGCTGCCGGCCAGCCTGATGACCGACGTCTCGAACTTCCTCCCGCCCGCGCTGTTCAACCGGGCGTCGCGGCTGGCGCTCCAGCTCACCGCCAGCGCCCGGCCGGTGCTGAACGTCGTGATCTCCAACGTGCCGGGCCCGTCCGTGCCGCTGTACTGCGCCGGCGCGCGGATGCTCGCGCACTACCCGGTGTCCGTCGTGACCGACGGCGTCGGCCTCAACATCACGGTTATGAGTTACGAGGACCGCGTCGACTTCGGGATCATCGTCGACCGCGACATGGTCGACGACGCCTGGACCTTCATGGACTCCACGCGGGGCGCGCTCGACGAGCTGGTGGAGGCCATCCTCGGCCCGAAGCGCGACCGGGAGCCGGCGCCGGCCTGATCACCTCCCGGCGACCGCGGCGACGTACGTCGCGACGGCGTCGGCCTGCGCGCCCGCGAGCAGCCCGCTGGGCATCGCGCCCGGGCCGCTCATCAGCGCGGCCAGGACCCGGGCCTTGCTGGGCTTGCGGTCGTCGAGGTTCGGGCCGAAGGTGCCGCTCGTGCGCGCGTCGGCGAGCGTGTGGCAGGAGCCGCAGGTCCCGGCGAACTGCGCGCGGGCGCTTGTGGCCTTGCGAGTGCCGTCGCTGCCGCCCGCGCCCGAGCCGCAGCCGGCGAGCGCGATCAGCAGGATGGCGGGCGACACGAGGCGGCGCATGGGGTGAGGATACGATCGCGCCCCGATGCGGCCTGTAGCTGATCTCGTCGACCGTCCCGTCACGGTCGCCGGCCGCACGCTCGAGCTGCTCGTGCCGCGCGACGCCGAGGCGCTGCTCGACGAGGACGCCTTCGAACACGAGGAGTACCTGCCCTACTGGGCGGAGCTGTGGCCGAGCGCGCTCGCGCTGGCGGAGGCGGTCGGCGCGGCGCGACCGGCCGGCCGCGTGCTCGAGCTGGGCTTCGGGCTCGGCGTCCCGTCGCTCGTCGCCGCCCTCGGCGGGGCCGACGCGCTGGCCGCGGACTGGTCACCCGAGGCGGTCGCGCTGCTGCCGCGCAACGCCGAGCGCGCCGGCGCGCGGCTGATGGTGCGCCGCTGGAGCTGGACGGCTCCGGCGGCGGACCTCGGTCCGCCGTGGCCGCTGGTGATCGCCGCCGACGTGCTCTACGAGCGCCGCAACGGCCCGCAGCTGCTCGACGCCCTCGCGGGGCTCGTCGCGCCGGGCGGGGAGGCGTGGATCGCCGATCCGGGGCGGGTCGCCGCGGGCGCCTTCCTCGTCCAGGCCGCGCAGCGCTGGCGGCTCGGCGCCGTCGCGCACGGCGGGCCGGCGAACGTCACCATCCATCGCCTCGTCAGAAGAGCCTCCGGGCGGAGCGGTTGAGCTTGAAGCCGTGGCCGGACCGGTTGCGGCAGCGCAGCCCGCTCGTCCGCGACTTGCAGCGGATGCCGCCGTACCTGAACGTCTTGCCGTAGGCGAGCACGCGCGCGGTCGGTGAGCTGACGGCGTCGCTGACGCAGGCGCGGCGGGCCTTGCCCCGGGCGCTCACGGCGTAGGAGGAGCCGTAGTCGAACTCGCACGAGGCGGGCTTGGGCTTCCGGGGGTTGTCCTGCGAGCGGATGTCGCAGCGCAGGCTCGCCGGATGGTCCTTCTGCTTGAAGTACCCCCAGGCGATGTTCCTGGAGGGCGTCTGGAACTGCGGCAGCGCCAGCCCGAGCAGCGCCGCGGCCAGCAGCAGCGCGGGCCTACGGCTTCAGCTTGAGGAGGCCGTCGATCGTGCTGGTGAGCTGGTCGACCGTGTCCTGCGCGCCCTGGAGCGTGTCGTCGACCGGCTTCGCGAACGTGGGGGGCAGTTGGCTCGTGACATGCTTCACAGTGTCGCGCACCCTGGTGACCGTGTCGTGGACGGTCTTGGAGGTGCCGCCGGCGGAACCGCCGACCGGGGCGGACGGCGCCGTCGCGGGCGCAGCGGCCACGGCGGGCGCGACGGTGCCGCTGGGCGCCTTCGCGACCGGCGAGGCGTGGTGGCGGACGGTTGCCCTGAGCGTCGCGGCCGCGTGCTCGGCGGCGCCTTTCCGGGACGCCTTGTGGGTGACGCCGGCGGCGGTCCGGCGGGAGCTCGCCGCCGCTGCCGCGGTCGCCTTCGCCGGCCCGGGCGCGGCGGTGGCCACCCGGGAGGCCGGAGCCGCGGGGTGCGAGAGGCCGCGCTGGCCGGCGGCGTGCTCGCGCGGCGTCTCGGTGTTGCCCACGACCGCCGCGGTGCCCGTGGCCAGCGCGGCGGCCGTCAGCACCGTGGCCGCGGTCGTCGCGCCGGAACCGATGGACGTGGTGATGCCGGCGCCGGCCGCCGTCTTGCCGAACAGGGCGCCGAGGACGCCGAGCTTGGCGCCCAGCAGGCCACCGGGCGTGATCGCCAGCGGCCAGGGCGCGACGGCGAGGCGCTCGAGCAGCACGCTGCGCATGCCCTCCGCCTCGCGGGCGCAGGAGCGGCAGCGGCCAGTCCCGTTGCCGAGCCCGTCGGCTGCGGCGCGGTCGCCGGTCGCAGCGCTGACGACGGAGGAGATGTGCTGGTCGCAGACGCGGCCGGCGACCTGGGCGCCGACCGCGTCGCGCAGCTTACAAAGCCCCTCCTCGCGGTGACGGGCGTACTCGCGCGGCCCGAGGCGCAGGGCGGCGCGAGTGGTGCGGCTGTCGCGTCCGGCGCCGATCTCCAGCTGCAGCACGGCGCGCTCGAGGCCGCCGAGGCCGCTGTCGACGAACGCCGCGATCGCCTGGCGCGGAACCTCGGCCGGAACGGGCGCGAGGTCGCGGCGCAGCAGCGCGCTGGACTCGTTCAGACACCAGCCGACATGGACGTGGCGCAGCGAGTCGGTCAGCAGGCGCGCCAGCTCGTCAGTCAGCGCCCGGCGGTCCATCGAGCCCGCCCCGCGGGCTCGCAGCTCGAGCATCGTCCGGTCGACGGCCTGGTCGCGCAGGTGATCCGGCAGATGGCGGTAGGACCGCTTGGCCTGGCGCAGCGACCACGGCAACATCTCCACGCAGAAGGCCTCGATGGCCTCGCGCTCGGGGGCGTTGAGCGGCGAGAACCGGCCGACCTGGGCGTCCACGGGCAGGCCGCGACGCGGGGGCGCGACTGGCGGCAGCACCGGGGCAGCGCGAAGTGTGCGGTTGGCGGGAAGGTTTTCCATGGGAGCGGTACCCCTCCGGCGATCAATCGGCATCCGTGCCGCCGTCCTTTAGCTCTGGACCGTAAGGTCGTGGTTGAGGCGCGTTCCGTGCACCATTGCAACGCTCAACTTAGCTGACTACGACGTTCGCCGCCAGCGCCGAGCAGGATCCCGCCGCGCTGCCGCGGCGGGAGGCGCTCAAGCCGGGCGTCCCCGCTGCCGCTAGCTTCGGAGGGGTGACTGAGCTCAGCCACACCGCTGTCGGCACCTGGAGCGGCGGCCGCTACATGCACTTCGGCGAGGAGCTCGACGACGAGCGCCTGCTCGCCTTGCTGCGCCCCGGCGCCGGCGTAGGGACCGTTCTCACCGCCGACACCTACGGCTCCGGCGAGGCGGACAGGGTGCTCGGCCGCGCGCGCGCCGGCGTCGACCGCGACGGCTACGCGCTCGTCGGCGCCATCGGGCACGACTTCTACACCGGCGAGCGCGACGGCCCGCGCGGCTTCCCGCGCTTCACCGATCCCGGGCTGCGCTCGCCGGCCGAGTACGCCGGCTACGTGCGGATGGCAACCGAGCGCAGCCTCGAGCGGCTCGGCGCGGACGCCTTCGACCTGCTGCTGCTGCACAACCCCGACCGCACCGGCTACACGAGCGAGGCGGTCTGGGACGCGCTGGAGGCGGTGCGCGCGGCGGGCCTCACGCGCCGGCTGGGCGTCGCCCCGGGCCCGGCCAACGGCTTCACGCTCGACCTGATCGACTGCTTCGAGCGCTTTGGGGACCGCATCGATTGGGCCATGCTGATCCTCAACCCGCTCGAGCCGTGGCCGGGCGAGCTGGCGCTCGACGCCGCCGCGCGCCACGACGTCGACGTCATCACGCGGGTCGTCGACTACGGCGGGCTGTTTCACGACGACGTCCTGCCGGGCCACGTCTTCCCGCGCACCGACCATCGCGGCTTCCGGCCGGCGGGCTGGGTCGAGCGCGGCCGCGCGCAGCTCGAGCTGATGCGGCCGATCGCCGACCGCCACGGCCTCACGACGCTGCAGCTCGCGTGCGTGTGGAACCTCGCCCATCCCGCCGTGCGCTGCGTCGCCCCCACCCTGATCCAGGAGAGCGGGGCGGCCGCCAAGCCGATCGAGGCCAAGCGCGCCGAGCTCGCGGCCGTGCCCGCCGGAACCGTGCTCTCGGGCGCGGAGGTCGCCGAGATGCGCGCGATCGGCGACAACACCGGCTCGATGACGCTCAAGGGCGGGGCGCCCGACCACGAAGGCGACGTCCGGCCCGACCGCTGGCCGCTCGACGACCACCTCTCGTCGGTCGCCGCGCGCTGGGGGATCGACCCCGCGCGCGACCTCGCGCTCAGCGGCTCGTAGTCCGCGGGGCTTGCAGCGGGCGCTCCCGCCGAAACGTTCTCGGGCGCCCGGCGTGCCAGGGCTCGGGAACCGCTGGCCGGGTAGGGGAAGGGATCGTTCCGTTCCTTGCCCGCGGCGCGGGTCGCAGGCGCCAATCCTGACCAGTCGCAGATTGGGCATGCATTGGATGCCGAATCTGCGGATGACGGACGAATTGCGCGGATGACCACGGGCGCCACGCGATGCGAGAAACGGTGTCCGACGGATGACCGTTCCGCTCTGCCCCGCCTCACGACTGCGACCGACTGTGGGCGTGGCTAGCCCGAGACCGCCACGAGGCGGAACCATTCGACGACCACCCGGGTGTCGTCCGTCAGCGGGCCGGCCAGGCCGGTGCCCGGCAGAACCTCCTCGCTCCAGAAGCGCTCGTGCTCGGCTCGCCACTCCGCGACGCTGGCGAAGCCCTCACCCTCGGCGACCGCGAGGCGCAGGTCGGCGTCCCCGAGGTTCATGACGTCGGCGAAGAGGATCTCGATGACTTCGACACGACGAGAGCCTACGCCCGCTTCGGCGCCTACGGCAGGTGCAGGGTGATCGGCGGCACCGCGATCGTCGGCAGCGGGCGGGGGAGGGGAATCGGCAGCGGCGGGACCTTGACCGTTACCGGTGGCGTCGTGACGGTGACACCGCCGCCGCCACCGCCGCCGTCGACGGTCAAGGGCGGCGCCGCGGTGGAGCCCGGAATCGTGGCGGGCGCCGGCACAGCGGTGGCGGCCGGGGTGCTCGGCGCAACGGGCGCCGGTGAGGGGCGTGGCGCGCCGCCGCCGCCGTCGGCATGCGTCTTCGCCGGCTCCACGGTCCCGGAGCCCGCCTGGGGGGTGCGGTTGCGCGCCGGCGGGCCCGGCCGGCGCTTCGCGCCACCGCGGTCGCCCGCGACGCGTTCGCGTCGCGCCCCGCCAGATCGCACGCGCGCGGCGGGCGTCGCCGCGGGAAGGGCCCGCGCCGACGCCAGGCCCGTCCCCGGGGCGAGGATGAGGCCGGCCTTCGAGGCGCGCGCCCTGCCGATCGGGCTGCCCGGGATCTGGTCGGCGAGCGAGGCGCCGGAGGCGAGCATGGGCGCCGCGATCGCGACCGAGGCGCCCAGGGCCGGCAGCGTGCGCGCCAGCCCGACGGGGCCGAGCAGCTCGCGCAGGGGGATCAGGGCGCTGGAGGCGGCCGTCGCGAAGGTCGACCACAGCAGGCCGCGGCGGCCCGAGTAGTACGCGGCGAAGGCGCCGACCGCGGCGGCGTCGAGCGCGACGCCGGACTCCTCGCGCAGCACGGCGAGCGCGCGCTCGTGGGGGCGGGCGGTCCGGTAGGCGCGCGTCGATGTCATGGCGTCGAAGGTGTCCGCGACCGCGATGATGCGGGCGCCGAGCGGGATCGCGTCGCCCGCGAGCCGGTCCGGGTAGCCCGTGCCGCCCAGGCGCTCGTGGTGATGGCGGACCATGCCGACGATCGCGGGCTCGACGACGCCTTCGAGCAGCTCGGCACCCTGGCCCGGGTGGCGCTTGACGATGTCGAACTCCGCATCGGTCAGCTTGCCGGGCTTGTTGAGGACCGAGCGCGGCGTGCAGATCTTGCCGACGTCGTGCAGCGCCGCGGCCGTGCGGATCCGCGTGACCTCGGAGTCGGGCAGGCCGAGCTGGCGGGCGATCCCCTCCGCGTGGCGCGTGACCCGCAGCGAGTGGCGGTGCGTGTAGGCGTCGCGCGACTCCATCAGCGCGCTCACCTGCTCCAGCGCCCGCAGGCGCTGCGCGGCGTCGACCGAGGCCGGGTCGCGCGCCCCGCGGTCGACGAGGTTGCGTGCCTGCCGCAGCCGGCGCTCGGTGCGCATCCGCCGCACCCAGCCCCACAGCAGCAGGTCCGCGAACAGCAGGTCCTGGGACTGCGGGAAGCGGCGCCACAGGCTCGAGGCGAGCCTGGTCGCCAGCAGCGACAGCACCAGGCAGGCGAGGGCCGAGACCAGCAGCGAGCCCACGCTCAGCGAGAGCGGCAGCAGCGACACGGCGGCCGGCGGCAGCACTACCACGGTGCCCGTGGCCAGGACCGCGTAGGGCCACTGGTGCCGGACGGCGGGCAACTCGGATGGCTCACGCCCGCGCATCTGCGTCCACTATCGGCGGCCGCGGCGCGACCGAGCACGAGGCTCGACGAATGTTCTACCGCCGCCCTGGGCGGGGGCGCCTCCTACCCGACGGGCTGGACCGGGCCGCACTCGGCCAGGTCGGCGAACAGGCGCTGGGCGCGATCCTCGGTCCAGCGGTCCGATGCGACCAGCGTCTGCGTGAGATCGTCGACGTCCGCGAGCGCCTCGCGGGCGCCGGGGGCCTGGAAGTCCTCGGAGAAGAGCAGGGTGTCGGCGGCGGCTCGCAGGCGCTCGACCTCGTGCGGCTGCAGCTTGGCCGGGCCAAGATCCTCGATCGTCGCGGCGACCCGGCCGTAGGCGGTGGCTCGTTCGCTGTTCATGGCTTCATTGTAGGTACCCCGTCTGGGCACTCAGGCCACGGTGACGACCCAGCGGCCCGGGTCCTCGGTCTTGGCGCCCGGGCCGCACGAGAGCGCGCGAATGACGCCGGTGGGCTCGAGGACGGCGTCGAGCGTGAAGCGGCGCCCGTCGGCGGCGCGCAGCCTGACATGGCGGTCGCCGTCGAACGCCTCGACCGCGAGGTCGTCGACGCCGTCGAGACCCTCTCGCCTGCGCACGGCGAGCTCGGCGGCCTGGACGGCGGGCGGCCGGCCCGCGAGGCCGCGCATGTGGGCGAGTGGGAGCCGCCCGGCGCGCAACAGCCGCGCCACCTCACCCGCCGCCTCGGCGGGCACGCGCCCGAGCCAGGCGCCGAGCGGGAGCGCGGCCATCGTCGCGGCGAAGCGGTGGCCGCCGAGGTGCGAGGAGTGCCAGGTCGGCGTGGCGGTGGCCGCCAGCGCGCGCTGTAGCGGCAGGCCCCGGCGGGCGCAGCACGGGTCGCGGGTCGAGTGCGTGCAGACGAGGAAGAGGGGCTCGGTCTCCGGCGTGCCGGCACCCGGCTCGAGGTCGCCGGGGAGGTCGAGGTCCAGGCGCTCAAGAAAGCGCCGGCCGGGCTCGAAGCCCGCCAGCCACGCCGCCGGGCGCTCGGTCGTGTAGCGGCCCGTGCGGCGCCGGACGACCTGGACCCGCGCTCCGGCCGCGGCGGCCCTCGCGGCCAGCTCGTCGGGCACGGGCGCCTTGGGTCCCCACGGGCCGGGCTGCTCGAGCACGAGCACCAGCGGCTCCGGTGGCGCCGTCCCGCCCATGTCCTCGCCGAGCGCCTCGGCGTGCTCGGAGCAGATCAGGCTCATCGCAGCACCGTCTGCGCCGGAACCGTGCCGCCCTCAGCGATGCGCACGCCGCGCTCGATCACCGCGCGCGGGCCGATGCGCGCGCCGGCGCCGACCCGAATCGGCGCGGCGGCGAGCGCCTGCTCGCGGGTCGGCCGCTCGACGTCGTCGTGGCGGTGCCCGAAGTCGACGAGCACCACCTCGGCGCCGAGGTCGCAGCCGGCGCCGATCTCGACGCCGGCATGGACGAGGATCACGCAGCGCTCTCCGAGCACCGTGCCGGCGCCGACCCGCAGCTCGCCCGCCCGCACGTGCATGCGCGTGCCGTCGCCGACGACGGCGCCGTCCTCGATCACGACGCGCGCGCCGGCGCTGACGTCGAAGGTCACGCTGCTGCCGATCACGGGGGTGCCCTCGAGGGTCACGTTGGATGGGCGCCGCCTCATCGCGCGTGCCCCTCGAGCAGGCGCCGCCGCCGGTCGCGCAGCTCCTGCCAGAGATACCAGGCGGCGTAGCGCGCGCGGGCCGGCAGGTCGCGCCGCCGGCCGGCGTCGACGCGCTCGTCGCGGCCGAGCGCGGCGAGGGCGCGGTCGGCGATCTCGACCATGCCCGCCGATGTCGGATGGACGGCGTCGGGCAGCACCACGCGCGGCCCCGTGAAGTCCTCGAGCGCGCAGACCTGCGGGGCCCGCGCGCGCAGGATGCGGTTGGCGGTGACCACGGCCGCCCCCGCCCTGGGCCGCCCGAGGTCCTCGGGGACGGTCAGGACGAGGACCCGGGCCGCCTGCGCCTCGAGCGCGCCGAGGATGGCGTCCACGTCGCGCGCGAAGGCGCCAGGGTCGAAGTCCCGGGCGCGGGCGTCGTTGGCGCCCACGTAGAGCGTCGCCAGGTCGTACGGTCCGCGCAGCCTCGGCACCTGGCCACGCAGGACGTCGCCGGCCTGCGCGCCGTCGGCGCCGAGGTTTGAGAACGGCAGCTCGAGCGTCTCCGCCAGCCACTGCGCCCACGACTGCGGGTGCACCCCGAGCGCGGGCGCACCGCCGCGCCCGCGCGTGATCGAGTCCCCCAGGGCGACGAGTCCGCGGCGCACGGTCATACGGGGCGGCGACCCTAGCGTGTCGGTGCATGCCCAACGACGCCGAAGGCCCCAAGATCGACCGCGTCCGCGAGGCCCTCGAGCGCGAGGGCGACGAGGAGGACAGCGATGGCCCGGACCTCGGCGACCCGCCGCTCGAGCGCGTGACCGAGGAGGCGGAGCGGACGGAGGACGGAGAGGAGTAGCCCGCTGCTCAGGCCCGACCCGCGTCCTGCGTCAGCTCGCGCAGGCGCGCCGCGTGCTCCGCGGTCAGCGCGCCGGGCCCCATGCGCCACCTCCACGATGCGCCGGTGGTGCCCGGGACGTTCATGCGCGCGTCGGAGCCCAGCCCGAGGACGTCCTGCGCCTGCATCATGGCGAGGTCGCACTGCGAGGCCAGCGCCAGCCGGATCATCGCCCAGTGCACCGGCTCTCCGGGGTCGCCGACGAAGGCGCGTCGGGCCGCGGCGCGGCGCTCCTCGCCGAGCACCGCCCACCAGCCGACGACGGTGTCTGAGTCGTGCGTGCCCGTGTAGACGACCTGGTGGGCCTCGTGGTTGTGCGGCTCGTGCGTGCCGTGCTCGTCGTCGGGGTCGAAGGCGAACTGCAGGACGGCCATGCCGGGGTAGCCGAGCGCCCGCCGCAGCTCGGTCACCGGCGGGGTGATGTCACCCAGGTCCTCCGCGACCACGGCGAGCTCGCCGAGCTCGGCCGCGGCGGCGTCGAAGACGGCGCGGCCGGGGCCGCGCTGCCAGCGGCCGTGCATGGCCGTGCGGGCGCCGCGCGGGACCGCCCAGTAGGCGACGAAGCCGCGGAAGTGGTCGACGCGGACGAGGTCGAAGAGCTCGAAGGTCCGGCGGAAGCGCTCCGTCCACCAGCGATAGGAGCGCCGCTGCAGCGCCGGCCAGTCGTACAGGGGATTGCCCCACAGCTGTCCGGTCTTGGCGTAGACGTCCGGGGGGACGCCGGCGACGGCGTCCTCGCGGAACAGCTCGGGCCACGCGCGCTGGTCGGCCGAGCCCGGGGCGACGTAGATCGGGACGTCGCCCATCAGCCGCACCCCGCGCTCCGCGGCGTAGGCGCGCAACGCCTGCCATTCGCGCTCGAAGCGCACCTGGTCGGCGACGTCCCCGCCGACGGCCTCCCACGAGCCGATCCAGAATCCGTGGCGCTCGCGGTAGGCGTCGACCTCGTCGGGCGCGACCGCGGCGCCGGGGTCGGCCAGCAGGTCCGGCCACGAGGCGAAGGCCGAGCGCGCCTTGTACGGCGAGCCGTGCTTGTCGGGGGGCGAGAGCGGCAGCATCTGCCACACGGACTGGCCGGCCGCCTGCAGCCAGTCGACGAACGCGTAGGCCGAGTCGCCGAGTCGGCCGTCCGGCAGAGAGGTGGGATGCAGCTGGACGCCGCTGGCACGGGGAAGCCTCACGGGTCGGCACCTTCCCACGTTTTCGCCCGCCGCAATCGGGCAGAGTCCGCAGACGTGCCCGCCGCCAAGCGCCCCAGGACCCCGGAGCTGCCTCCCGGCCCGCCGCCGAGCCGCATCCGGATCGAGGCGCCCCAGCCGGCGGTCGACGCGGGCCGCCACCCCGCCAAGCGCTGCGTCGGCGACACCGTCGAGGTCTCCGCCGACATCCTCCGCGACGGCCACGAGGTGCTCCGGGCGGTCGTCCGCTACAGGCCCGACGACCCCGGCGAGCACTGGCGCGAGGCGCCGCTGACCCACGCCGACGCGCACGTCGAGGGGGACCGCTGGGCCGGGCGCTTCAGCGTCGAGGCCGTGGGTGGCTGGACGTGGACGATCCAGGCCTGGGTGGACCCCTTCGCCGCCTGGCGCGACGAGCTCGCGCGCAAGCTCGCCTTCGGCCAGGGCGACCTCTCCAGGGAGCTCTCCGAGGGCGCCGTCCTGCTCGCGGAGGCCGCCGCCAACGCGAAGGGCGCCGACAGGCAGGCGATCCAGCACACGCTGAAGACGGTGCAGGATCCGCAGGCGCCCGAGCACGCGAAGTGCGACGCCGCCCTGGGCGCCGAGCTCTTCGCGGCCGTCGAGCTCGCCCAGCCCCGGCACGAGTGCACGACGCTCGAGCCGCACGCGGCGGTCGAGGTCGACCGCGTGCGCGCCCGCTACTCGACCTGGTACGAGCTGTTCCCGCGCTCCTGGGGCGGCTTCGCCGGAGTCACCGCGCAGCTGCCGCGCCTCGCCGAGCTGGGCTTCGACGTCCTGTACCTGCCGCCGATCCACCCGATCGGGGAGACCAACCGCAAGGGCCGCAACAACGCCCTGGCCGCCGGCCCGGACGACCCCGGCTCGCCGTGGGCGATCGGCCACCGCGACCACGGAGGCCACGACGCACTCCACCCTGACCTGGGCACAGACGCCGAGTTCGACGCGATGGTGGCCGGCGCGCGCGAGCACGGCATCGACGTCGCGCTGGACTTCGCGATCCAGTGCTCGGCCGACCACCCCTGGCTGACCGAGCACCCGGAGTGGTTCAACCGCCGCCCGGACGGCACGCTCAAGTACGCCGAGAACCCCCCCAAGAAGTACCAGGACATCTACAACCTCGACTGGAACACCGAGGACTGGCGCGCCCTGTGGCAGGCGCTCTATGCGGTGGTGCGCGGCTGGGTCGACCGCGGCGTGCGCGTCTTCCGCGTCGACAACCCCCACACCAAGCCCTTTTCGTTCTGGGGGTGGCTGATCGAGGAGATCCGCCGCGACGATCCCGACGTGCTGTTTCTCGCCGAGGCCTTCACGCGGCGCAAGGTCATGCAGGAGCTGGCGAAGATCGGCTTCAACCAGTCCTACACGTACTTCACCTGGAAAAACGCGCGCTGGGAGATCCGCGAGTACCTCGAAGAGCTCGCCCACGGCCCCGAGCGCGACTACTTCCGCCCGAACTTCTTCGTCAACACGCCCGACATCCTCAGCGCCTACCTCGTCGAGGGCGGCCCCGCGGCCTTCTATGCCCGGCTCCTGCTCGCCGGCCTGCTGAGCCCGTCCTACGGCATCTACTCCGGCTTCGAGCACTACGAGAACGTCCCGGTCGCCCCGGGCTCGGAGGAGTACCTGCACTCGGAGAAGTTCGAGGCCAAGCAGCGCGCGCTGGACGGGCCGATGCTGCCCTTCGTGCAGCGCCTCAACGCGATCCGCGCCGAGCACCCGGCGCTGCAGCATTTGTCGAACCTGCAGTTCCTGGATACCGAGAACGACGCGCTCGTCGCCTTTCACAAGCGGACGGGCGACGACTCCGTCATCGCGGTCGTCAACATCGATCCCCACGGTGCCCAGGAGGGCGTCGTGCTCGTCGCCTACGAGTCCGGCCTTCCCCCGGCCTTCACCGTCGAGGATCTGCTCAGCGGTGAGCGCTTCGACTGGCGCCTCGGGCGCAACTACGTCCGGCTGGACCCCTCCTTCCGCGTCGGCCACGTCCTCGCGGTGCGACCATGACCGACATCTCGGCCGCCCGCCCGCACCGCCCCCAGCCCGCCGGAGCCGGCCACTGGTTCGAGTCGGACCCGCTGTGGTTCAAGAAGGCCGTCTTTTATGAGATCCACCTGCGCGGCTTTCACGACGGCAACGCCGACGGGTCCGGCGACTTCCGCGGACTGACCGAGAAGCTCGACTACCTGCAGTGGCTCGGCGTGGACTGCATCTGGCTGCTGCCGATGTACGCGTCTCCGCTGCGCGACGGCGGCTACGACATCGCCGACTACGAGGCCATCCACCCCGACTACGGGACGCTCGACGACGTCCGCGAGTTCCTCGACGCCGCGCACCAGCGCGGCATGCGCGTGATCGCCGACCTGGTCATGAACCACACGTCCTCCGACCACCACTGGTTTCAGGAGTCGCGCAAGGGCGCGGGCGGCGACGCGCCCAATCCCTACGCGGACTGGTACGTCTGGTCCGACAGCGACGAGTCCTACAGGGACGCCCGCATCATCTTCGTGGACACCGAGACGTCGAACTGGGCGTGGGACCCGGTGCGCCAGGCCTACTACTGGCACCGGTTCTTCTCCCACCAGCCCGACCTCAACTACGACAACCCGGCCGTGCACGACGCCATGCTCGACGCGCTGCGCTTCTGGCTGGACCTCGGGCTCGACGGCTTCCGCCTGGACGCCGTGCCCTACCTCTACGAGCGCGAGGGCACCAACTGCGAGAACCTCGAGGAGACGCACGAGTTCCTGCGCAAGGTGCGCAGGACCGTCGACACCGAGTACCCCGACCGCGTGCTGCTCGCGGAGGCCAACCAGTGGCCCGAGGACGTCGTGGCGTACTTCGGCGCCGGCGACGAGTGCCACATGGCCTTCCACTTCCCGGTCATGCCGCGAATGTTCATGGGCATGCGCCGGGAGGACGCGACGCCGATCTACGAGATCCTCGCCCGCACGCCGGCGATCCCGGAGAACTGCCAGTGGGGCCTGTTTCTGCGCAACCACGACGAGCTCACGCTCGAGATGGTCACCGACGAGGAGCGCGACTACATGTACTCCGAGTACGCCAACGACCCGCGCATGAAGATCAACTTGGGCATCCGGCGGCGCCTCGCCCCGCTGCTGGACAACGGCCGCGACGACATCGAGCTGATGCACGCGATCCTCTTCAGCCTCCCGGGCTCGCCCGTCCTGTACTACGGGGACGAGATCGCCATGGGCGACAACATCTTCCTCGGTGACCGCGACGGGGTACGGACGCCGATGCAGTGGACGCCGGACAGAAACGGCGGCTTCTCGCGGGCCGACTTCGCCCAGCTCTACGCCCCGCCGCTGATGGACCCCGTGTACGGCTACCAGGCGGTCAACGTGGAGGCGCAGCTGCGCACGCCGACGTCGCTGCTGCGCTGGATGCGCCGCTTCATCTCGCTGCGCAAGGAGCACCCCGTCTTCGGCATGGGGACCTACGAGCCTCTGCGCGGCTCCAACCACCGCATCTTCGCCCACATCCGCCGCTTCGAGGACGACATCGCCCTGTGCGTGCACAACATGGCCCGGTCCGCGCAGGCGGTCGAGCTCGACCTCGGCGAATTCGAGGAGCGCTTCCCCGAGGAGATGTTCGGGCGGACGCGCTTCCCGCAGATCGGCGAGCTGCCCTACCTGCTCACCCTGGCGCCGCGCGGGTACTTCTGGTTTCTGCTCAAGCTCCAGGACGAGGCCCGTGGCTGATCCCGGCGCCCTGCTCCGCACGGTCGACGGCGACACGCTCGGCGCGTGGATGCGCAGCCGCCGCTGGTTCGGCGCCAAGGCCGCCGACATGACCCACTTCGGCGTGCTCGACGTCGTCTCCCTGCGCGACGACGAGCCGCCGCTGGCCTGCGCGCTGGTCGAGGCCCGCTTCAACTCCGGCGTCCACGACCTCTACCAGGTGCTGGTCGGGGCCCGCGAGGGGACGCAGGCCGGCGACGGGACGATCGCCGCCGTCGGCGACAACCAGGTCTACGACGCGCTGGCCGACCCGGCCGAGGCCGCCGTGATCGCCCGCCTGATGCAGGGCTCGGCGACGATCGACGGCGCCGAGGGCTGCGTGCGCTTTCACTGGACGGGCGACCTCCCGCCGCTGTCGGCGACGCCGGTCGTGCGCCCGATGGGCGTCGAGCAGTCCAACTCGACGATCGTGCTCGACGACGCGGTGGCGCTGAAGGTCTTCCGCCGCCTGCTGCCGGGCGACAACCCCGAGCTCGAGATGCTGCGCTTTCTCTCGACGCACGGCTTTGCGAACATCGCCGAGCTCGGCGGGTGGTACGAGTTCACGGGCGATCGCCTGGAGGCGACGCTCGGCGTGTTGCAGCGCTTCGTGGCCGGCGGGCGCGACGGCTGGGAGTTCGCGCTGTCCGAGCCGGCGACGTTCCTGGAGCGCGCGGGCGAGCTCGGCGAGGTCACCGGCCGCCTGCACTCCGTGCTGGCCTCGGACGCGAGCGATCCGGGCTTCGCGCCGGAGGAGCCGGGCGACGAGGCCCTCGGCCTGCTCGTCGCGACGATCGACGAGGAGATCGAGCGGGCGTTCTTCGAGCTGCGCGAGGACAACGCGGCCGTCGCGCCGATCCTGGGCCGCGGCGAGGAGCTGCGCGACCGGCTGTCGCTGCTCTCGCACCAGAGCGCGGGCGGGCGCCTGATCCGCCAGCACGGCGACTACCACCTCGGCCAGACCCTGCTCGGGCCGGACGGCTGGGTGATCCTCGACTTCGAGGGCGAGCCGGCCCGCACGCTGCCCGAGCGCCGCCGCAAGCGCTCGCCGCTGCGCGACGCCGCCGGCATGCTGCGCTCCTTCGCCTATGCGGCGTCGGCGATGGAGCTGCTCGACGGCCGCGACGTCCCCGCGGGCTGGGAGGACCAGGCGCGGCGGGCGTTCTTGGAGGGCTACTTCGCCGCGGTCGAGCACGTGCTGCTGCCGGCGGGCGAGGCGGCGATCGCCAAGCTGCTGGCGATCCACGAGCTCGAGAAGGCCGTCTACGAGCTGCGCTACGAGCTCAACAACCGCCCGCAGTGGACGGCGATCCCGGTCGCCGCCATCGTGCGGCTGCTCGACGCGCCGACGGACTGATCGTCACGATGCGCGATTGGCCTCCATCGTCATCCGTCCACGTTTCGCGCGGGCCAAATGGGAGAAGATCCGGGCAGTGAGTGAGATCGACCAGCTGGTCGACGGAAAGCACGCGGATCCCCATTCCGTGCTCGGAGCCCACCGCCACGGCGGCGGCGTGATCGTGCGGACCTTCCGGCCCGCCGCGCAGAGCGTCGTCGTCCGGCCCGCGGGCGCCGAGGCCGTCGAGGCGACCCAGGTGCACCCGGCCGGGCTCTTCGAGGCCGAGCTCCCCGACGCCGAGCTCCCGCTCGACTACGAGCTCGAGATCGCCTACGCCGACGGCAACACGTTCACGCTGCGCGACCCCTACGCGTTCCTGCCGACGCTCGGCGAGCTCGACGTCCACCTCGCTTCGGAGGGCCGCCACGAGGAGCTGTGGGCCAAGCTCGGGGCGCACGTGCGCGAGGTCGCCGGCGTGCTCGGCACGAGCTTCGCGGTCTGGGCGCCCGCCGCGCGGTCGGTCAGCGTGATCGGCGAGTTCAACTCGTGGGACGGTCGCCTGCACCCCATGCGCGCGCTCGGCTCCAGCGGCATCTGGGAGCTCTTCGTCCCCGACGCCCGCGAGGGGCAGCGCTACAAGTTCGAGATCCACGCGCCCACCGGCGAGATCCGCCTGAAGGCCGACCCCTACGCCCAGGCCGCCGAGCACCCGCCGGAGACGTCGTCGATCGTCCACCGCTCCAAGCACGAGTGGCGCGACGGCCAGTGGATGCAGCTGCGCGCGGACCGCGACCAGCTCGCGCAGCCGATGTCGATCTACGAGGTCCACCTCGGCTCCTGGCGGCTGAACCCGTGCGACGGCGACCGCTCGCTCACCTACCTCGAGCTCGCCGACGAGCTCTCCGCCTACGTCACCGACATGGGCTTCACGCACGTCGAGCTGATGCCGGTCATGGCGCATCCGTTCGACGGCTCGTGGGGCTACCAGGTGACCTCGTACTTCGCGCCCACGCCGCGCTACGGCTCGCCCGACGACCTGAAGGAGTTCATCGACCGCCTGCACGGGCACGGTGTCGGCGTGCTCGTGGACTGGGTGCCCGCGCACTTCCCCAAGGACGACTGGGCGCTCGCGCGCTTCGACGGCACCGCGCTGTACGAGCACGCCGACCCGCGTCGCGGCGAGCACCCGGAGTGGGGCACGCTCGAGTTCAACTTCGGCCGCAACGAGGTGCGCAACTTCCTCGTCTCCAGCGGCCTGTACTGGCTCGACGAGTACCACTTCGACGGCCTGCGCGTCGACGCCGTCGCGTCGATGCTCTACCTCGACTACTCCCGCGAGGAGGGCGAGTGGGTGCCGAACCCCTACGGCGGCAACGAGGACCTCGACGCGGTCGCCTTCCTGAAACAGCTCAACGAGGTGCTGTACGCCCGCGAGCCCGGCGCGCTCAGCGCCGCCGAGGAGTCCACCGCCTGGCCGGGGGTCTCACGCCCGACCTACCTCGGCGGGCTGGGCTTCGGCTTCAAGTGGAACATGGGCTGGATGCACGACACGCTGGACTACTTCCAGCAGGACCCCTTCTACCGCCGCTGGCACCACCACGAGCTGACCTTCTCGCTCGTCTACGCCTTCACGGAGAACTTCATCCTCCCGCTGTCCCACGACGAGGTCGTTCACGGCAAGGGCTCGCTGTACACGAAGATGCCCGGCGACCACTGGCAAAAGCACGCGAACCTGCGCACGCTGTACGCCTACATGTGGGCGCACCCCGGCAAGAAGCTGTTGTTCATGGGCCAGGAGTTCGCCCAGGAGCAGGAGTGGAGCCATGAGCGCTCGCTGGACTGGCACCTGCTCGAGCAGCCGGCCAACCACGGCATGCAGGCCCTCGTACGCGATCTCAACCACACCTACAAGGCGCGCCCCGCCCTGTGGGAGAACGACTTCGAGGCCGACGGCTTCTATTGGCTCGAGCCCAACGACGCCGAGAACTCCGTCGTCGCCTTCGCGCGCACCTCGCTCGACCGCTTGCAGGTCGTGGCGGTCATCCTCAATCTCACCCCGGTGCCGCGCTACGCCTACCGCGTCGGCCTGCCCCGCGAGGGGCGCTGGGTCGAGGCCGTCAACACCGACTCGACGCACTACGGCGGCTCCGACGTGGGCAACTTCGGCGGCGTCGTCGCCGAGGCGATTCCGTGGGGCGGCCAGCCGTTCTCGGCCGAGATCACGCTGCCGCCGCTCGGCGGCCTGTGGCTCGTGCCCGCAGGCGCTTGAGAGAGCGACCCCGGCTCCCCTCAGAGGGTCATCCCCGATAGGCAGTTGGGCCGCGGAGCGGGAGTCTTTCAGTCATGACTCCCCAGGACCCCATCCCCGCTCCGACGCAGTCTCCGCCCCCTCCGCCGCGCCGGCTCACGCGGTCCTCCACGGACCGCATGATCTTCGGCGTGGCGGGAGGCGTCGCCCGGCACTTCGGCCTCGATCCGTCGCTCGTGCGCATCGCGTTCGTCGTGCTCACGCTGTTCGGCGGCTTCGGTCTCGCCGTTTACGGCGTCGCCGCCCTCGTCGTGCCGTCCGACGACGGAAGCGTCGGCCTCGCCGGCACCAGCCGGACGCAGAAGGCGGCGCTGGTCGTGATCGGCATCGCCGTGCTCGCCTCGTTCCCGTTCTCGGGCACGGGCATCTTCTTCTTCGGCCCGGGGCTGCTCGCGCTGCTCGTCGTCGGGGCGGTCGGCGTGCTCGTGTGGCGCTCGCTCGGCGGCGCGGGCAACCCGCGGCTCGTGCGCGCCGCGTGGCTGATCCTCGCGGTGGCGGGCTCGGTCCTGCTCGGCCTCGGCGCCGGGGTTGCCGCGGCCTTCGGCGCCGGCACGGCGGTGGCCGTGCTGGTGATCGCCGCCGGGGTGGCGCTGACCGTGGGCGGCCTGCTCGGCGGTGCGCGCTGGCTCGTCGTCCCGGCGCTGCTGATGGCCATCCCGCTCGCCCTCGTCTCGGCGGCGAACGTCGACCTGCGCGGCGGTGTCGGCGAGCGGGAGTACCGTCCCGCGTCAGTGGACGACCTGCGTGCCCAGTACCGCCTCGGCGCCGGACGGCTGCACGTCGACCTGCGCGACGTGGACCTCACGGGCGGCCGCACCGATCTGCGGCTGAAGGTCGGCGCCGGCCAGATCGAGCTGACCGTGCCCGAGCGCGTGTGCGTGCAGACCACGGCGCACGTCGGGGCCGGCCAGGTCAACGTCTTCGACCAAATCAACGACGGCATCGACGTGGACGCCGAGCACGGGTCGTCTCCCAGGGACGGCGCGCCGGTGCTGGTCGTCGACGCCCGGGCCGGGCTGGGCCAGATCCAGTTCGACCGCGAGCCGAGCTTCGGCAAGCTCGAGGCCGGCCCTGGCGGCCAGTCCGCCTGCGCGGTGGCATGAGGCGGGGGCGTGTCGACATCGTCTCGATCGTCGCCGGCCTGGCGGTGACCGCGCTCGGGGTGCTGCTGCTGCTCGACCAGGTCGGTGTGCTCAGCCTGCGCTTCGACTACGCCGGGCCGGCGGTCCTCGCGACCGCCGGCGCCGTGCTGCTGGTCAGGGGGCTCGCGCGCGATGAGTGAGGCGGCGACGCTCGCGCGCGACACCGCCAGCGGGATGCTCGGCGGCGTGTGCGCCGGGCTGGGGCGGCGCCTGGGCGTCGACCCGCTGCTCGTGCGCGCCCTGTTCGTGATCGCCAGCGTCGCCGGCGGAGCGGGCGTGGCGGTCTACGTGCTGGCCTGGGCCGTCTTGCCGGAGGCGCCGGGCGCCGGCGCGGCTGGCCGCCGGCACCGGCTGTCCGCCGCCGACCCGCGGAGCCTGCAGGTCGCGGCGGGCATCGGCCTGCTCGTGCTCGCCGCGCTGCTGGTCTTCCGCGCCTGGGGCTTCTGGGTCGGGGACGGGCTCGTGTGGCCGGTCGTGCTCGTCGCCTCAGGCGCGGCGCTGGTCTGGCGCCAGTCGCAGGGGCAGGGCGAGCCGGAGGCGGTCGTCCCCGACGGCTCCGCGGGCGGCCGTGAGCGGCGCGGCGTCGGGCTGTCGGCGCGCCTGGGTGCCTCGGCCCGCGGGGGCGTCGTGCTCGGGGCGCTGCTCGTCGTCGGCGGCGGCCTCGTGTTCCTCTGGCTCAACGACGCGCTCCGGCCGGCGCGCGACGTCCTGCTCGCCGTCGTCGTCGTCGTGGCGGCGGCCGCCTTGATCCTGGCGCCCTGGTGGCTGCGGCTCGTGCGCGGCCTCTCGGCCGAGCGGGCCGAGCGCATTCGCTCGTAGGAGCGCGCCGAGGTCGCGGCGCACCTGCACGACTCCGTCCTGCAGACGCTCGCGCTGATGCAGCGGCACGCCGGCGACGCGCGCGTGGTGGCGACGCTCGCGCGGCGCCAGGAGCGCGAGCTGCGCGCGTGGCTCAACGGCAGCGACGCGGGCGGCTCCCCGCCGACGACGCTGGCGCCGGCGCTGTCTCGCGCCGCCGCCGAGGTCGAGGACGCGCACGGCGTCGCCGTCGAGGTCGTGACGGTCGGCGACTGCCCGCTGGATCCCGACACGGAGGCCGTCGTCTCCGCGGCCCGCGAGGCGCTCACCAACGCGGCGAAGTTCGCCGGCACGGAGCCGATTGCCCTGTTCGCGCAGATCGACGCCGATCGCATCGCGGTCTTCGTGCGCGACCGCGGGCCGGGCTTCGTGCTCGAGGCCGTGCCCGGCGACCGCCGCGGCGTGCGCGAGTCGATACTGGGGCGCATGCAGCGCCACGGTGGATGCGCCGCCATCCAGGCCGCTGCAGGGGCGGGCACCGAGGTCGCGCTGGTGCTGGAGCGCCGGTCGTGAGTGACCCGTCGGTCGTCATCGTCGACGACCACGCGCTCTTCCGCGCCGGCGTGCGCGCCGAGCTCGACGGCCTCGTCCGCGTGCTCGGGGACGCCGCGACGGTCGCGGAGGCGGTGCGCCTGATCGGCGAGCGCCAGCCCGACGTCGTCCTGCTCGACGTCCACATGCCCGGCGGCGGCGGGGCCGAGGTCATCCGCCAGGCCGGCGGCGGCCGCCACTACCTGGCCCTGTCGGTGTCCGACGCGCCGCAGGACGTGATCGCCATCATCCGCGCGGGCGCCCGCGGATACGTCACGAAGACGATCTCGGGCGCCGACCTCGCCGACGCCGTGCGCCGGGTCGCCGACGGCGATGCCGTCTTCTCCCCGCGCCTGGCGGGCTTCGTCCTCGACGCCTTCGCGGGCGCGGCCCCGGCGGCCGAGCCGGTCTCCGCCGACATCGACCAGCTCACCCCGCGCGAGCAGGAGGTGCTCCAGCACATCGCCCGCGGCTACCTGTACAAGGAGATCGCCCTGCGGCTCGGCATCTCCGCCAAGACGGTGGAGGCGCACGTCTCCTCCGTACTGCGCAAGCTGCAGCTCTCCACGCGCCACGAGCTCAGCCGCTGGGCGATGGAGCGCCGGCTGGTCGACTAGGGCGGTCGGGCGGGCATCCACCTCGCTCAGACGAGCGGCTCGACCGGGTCGCCGACCGCGACCCGGCCGGGCTGCGCGACGCTGCCGTGCACGCCGAAGGGCAGCGACTCGCCGGTACCCAGGTTCCCGCGCGTCTGGCGCAGGTGCTCGAGCATGTCCATGTCGGCGCGGCCCGTGTCCGGGTTCTGGCTGGTGACCAGGCAGCGGCCGGTGTGGCCCGTCGGGCGGACGACGGCGTCGCCGATGCGGACCCGGTGGCCGACCCAGTCGTCCTCCGCGTGGGTGGGGACGCCGTCGACGCCGAAGAGCATGCGGAAGCGGCGCGGGTCGAAGGTGCCCAGCGCGGCGGTCGAGAGCAACGAGACGGCCCCGCCGCGGCCGCGGTCCTGGGCGGCGGAGGGGCGCTGCGGCCGGACCAGGCGCAGCGGCACGCCCGCATGGGCCGACAGGGCGTCCGCGAACGGGCCGAGGACCAGGTTCCCGGTGCGCGGTCGCCCGTAGAAGGTGCTCGTGAGCGGCTCGCCCAGCTCGACCACGCCCTCCGCCACCTCGCCGCCCGGGAAGGTGAGGGACAGCCGCTGCGAGGCGTCGTCGTACGCCGGCCGCACGCGGACCAGCGGGCCGGCCAGCTTGCCGTTGATCATGCGCCCGCGGTCGTCGACGACGTGGAAGCGGCGGTTCTCCACGACGCCCTCCGCCGTGAGCTCGACCGCGTCGGCTGCGACCAGGCCGAGGCCCTTGACCGGAGCGATCGAGATCCAGGCGACACGTCCTTGCACGCAGGACGACGCTAGTGCGATGCTCGCGCCGCTCATGCGCCGATGCCTGCTCGCCGTCCTGCTCGTGACGACCGTCGCCGCCGCCCCCGCGGGGGCCGCCGGGTGGAGCGCACCGCGCGCGCTGCTCGCCGGTCCGCAGGCGGCGGGGATCGAGCCGCTCGGGCCGCCCGGCCGCTACCTCGCTGCGACGCTCGGCCAGGGCGTCACGCACGCCTTCGAGCTGTCGCCCGGCGCCGCCGCGCACGCCATCGGCGTCTTCACGCATCGGACCTCGACGGTCGCCCTCGGCAGCGGGCCGCAGGGCACCGTCGTGATGGCGGCGGAGAACGGCGGCGCCACGCTGCTCAGCTTCCGGCGCACGGCCGGCGGCGCGGCGGTGCAGGACGTGCTCCCGCTCGCGCGGGCGCGCGAGGCGGCCGTCGGGGCCGACGGCACCGTGGTGGTCGCCGACCGCGCGCGCTTCGACGCGGCGCCGCCCGGCCTGGGCTTCGCCGGCGCCCGCAAGCCGCCCGGGGTCGGGACGCCCTACGTCAGCGACGTCGCGGTCGGTGACGACGGCACCGTCTACTTCGCGGTCGCCATTGAGGGCGCGCTGACCCTCTACGAGCGCCCCCCCAACGGCCAGATCGACGAGACAGAGCTGGCCGGCTACGACGTCGCCACCACCGACGCGGTGCCCGACGTCGCGGTCGCGCCGGGGAGGGACGGGGCGGTCTCGGTCGTGTGGACGCAGCCCGCGGGGCCCAACAGCGCGCGTGTCCGCGCAGAGCTGCTCGCCCGCACGCGGCGCGCCGGCGGGTCCTTCGGGCCCCTGCAGCGGCTCGACACCTCGCGCCGCCCGGGGCTGTCCCCGCGCGTGGCGTCGGCCGGCGGCGGCCGGGTCGTGGGGGCGGGGGGGGGGGCGCCCCCCCCCCGCGCGCCGCCCGCCCCCCCCCCCCCCCGCGGGGGCGACAGAGCCCCCCCCGCCGCCCCCCGGGGGGGGCGGCGCGGGCGGGGGGGGCGGGGGGGCGGGGGGGGGGC
>JBBSIC010000020.1:0-50962 GCA_038232275.1 Solirubrobacterales bacterium
CATGATCACCCGCCGCGCCTTCGGCTTCCACACCCCAGGCGCCCTGATCGCGCTCGCGATGCTCAGCCTCGGCGGCCTCTGCCCACCGCTCCCACGGTGAATCTCTCAACTCACACGACCCACGAAAACGTCAGGAGACTCGTCAAGACGCCGGTGCTCGTCGGGCGCAAGGACGACCGCTCCGACGCGGCGACCAAGCTGCTCGATGGGGTGAGACTGCTCGACGCGAAGCGCGAGACGATCGAGCGGTACTGCAAAGAGACGGGTACGAAGCCGATCAACCCGGTCATGCTCGTCATCGCCCCCTCGATCAACGAGGCCGAGGAGGTTGCGGAGCTACTGCGTAGCCCCTCGTTCGCCGGCGGGCGCTACGCCGAGCATGTTCTCGTCGTGCATTCGAAGAAACCTGATGAGGATTTGGCCAAGCTGCAGAGCGTCGAAGACGACGACAGCCCGGTGCGAATCATCGTGTCCGTCGGGATGCTGAAGGAGGGCTGGGATGTCAAGAACGTCTATGTCATCGCCTCGCTGCGTTCCTCGGTGTCGGAGATCCTCACCGAGCAGACGCTGGGGCGCGGCCTGCGGCTGCCGTTCGGCGGTTACACCGACTGGGAGCTGCTCGACACCCTCGAGGTGCTTGCGCACGAGCGCTACGAGGACCTGCTCAAGAAAGCCAAAGTCATCAACCAGGCGTTTATCGATCACCGCACCCGGGCGGTCATGCGCCGCAACGCTCAAGGCGAGCAGGTGGCGGTCATCGAGAGCCAGCCGGTCGCCGTCGAGGTCATCCCCGACAACCCCGACGATCCCGGTAGCGGTCTGGCCAGCCTGGGTACCACCGGCGGCGGCAGCCCGGTCATCGGCGCCGTCGAGGATCGCCAACAGGAGGCCGAGGCCCAGGCCCAGGTGGTCGAGCTGACGCCGCGCGCCGACGCCCCGCAGCTCGTCATTCCCGAGCTACGCATGAGCGTGGTCGAGAGCCACTTCTCGCTGGCTGACATCACCGAGACGACCGAATTCCGCCGGCTCGGCGAGCGGCTGGCGCGCGACCCGATTGGTGAACTTCGGCGCATCCGACTCAGTGCTCATGTGATCGAGACGCTCGACGGGCTGCGCCACACAGAGCTGGCACCGAGCCGCACAATCGACCGCCTCGAATCGCCGGCCTCGCTGATTCCTCTCGAGGACGCGATCAAGCGCGTCACCGATCAGGTGCTCGCCTCGTCGGTGGTGCCGGCGCGGAAGGGGCAGCGCGCGCAATTCGGGCGACTGCTCGAAGCGTTCATCGGCGGGCTCGGCGATCATGCCGAGCTGATCCTTTCTGGCTACGGCGACCGCGCCGCCGCCGGCCTGATTGGCCTGATCGGTAGCGAGCAGCGCCGTTTCGCGACCAAGCCGCGCTATGACGAGGTGCTCGCGCTGCGCGAGTTCAGCCCGCTGCGCCACGGGCGCCCGGTCACGAGCACCGACCGCTTCGGTACGTTCAAGCGAGGCGTCGGCTACCTCGGTTGGCAGCGCTCGCTCTTTGAGCAGGTCTGGTTTGACTCAGGCACCGAGCGCGATATGGCCAACCTCGTCGATGACACCGCGGGGATCGACGTCTGGGCGCGGCTGCACATCAACGATCTGCCTATCCGATGGGACGGGGGCAACTACAACCCTGACTTCCTCGTTGTCACAGGGGACGACCGCTTCGTCATTGAAACCAAGGCAGACCGAGACCTGGAGACCGAAAGCGTCCGCGGCAAACGCGACGCCGCACGACGCTGGGCAAACCACGTCACAGCCGACCCACAGACGAGCGAACGATGGCACTACCTGCTGATCGGCGAGACCGATCTGCGCCAGGCCAAGGACGACTGGCAGGCGCTGGTAGGGGCGGTGGCCTGAATCACAGCGATCGAGCAATCGTCGCTCGGATTCGCCATGAGCGCAGCAGGCGCTGTACCCCGAACCGTACCCCGAAACCGCCGATTTCGGGGTATCTGAGCGCAACTGAGCGACCCGGAAAGCACGCTGTAGAGCCAAACGGTACCCCCGAGCATCGACTGCAAAGCCGTGTACACCGGTTCGACTCCGGTCCGCGCCTCTGAGAAAGCCCTGCAAAACGAGCAGTTCAGGGCAGTCGTTGGCTCACGGTATCTCAGGCCTGTATCCCAAGAGGCAATAACCCGGTCTTCAGCAGATTAGGTATCTCGGCCAACACTCGCACCCACAGTGATGCGGCGTCGGAAGCCGCGTACCGCCACCGGAACGCGCAGGACGACGGTCGGCCACACGCGAATGCCGGATGGGCGGGTGCTCGACGGCGCCCTTGCCGTCCGAGCAGGACACCTTGAGCCGGCGGCCGTGGCGGTGCACGGTGGCTCGCGGGGCGCGGCAATCACGCCGGGGGCGGGCTGACACGCGCCCCGACGGTGCCCTTGGCGACCGCGCCGGGGAGCGACGCGGCCAGGACCAGCCGGCCTGCACGCACGGCCTCGTCGACGCTATGTGGTCAGTCAGCGTTCGGCTCCGACGTCGCGGTGCGCCAGGAGGCCGGTCCTTCGTCGTGCGTTCATACTGTGTGTGTCGGAAGCAGCGATGACGGCGCGCGAGAACATCGAGTTGGTGACGTTCGGCTGGGTCGACGCCGTACGCCGTAGCGCCCCTGAGCGGATCGCACCCCAGCTCGCACCAGACATCGTCTGGCAAGGGTTGCTTCCCGATCTCTCCTGCGGAAACCGCGACGAGGTGCTCGCGAACCTCCGCGATGGCCCCGGTCTCCTCCCCCACGTCCGCGGCTTCGAGGTCGCCTCCCTCGATGAGGAACACGTGCTGCTCGCGATCCGTCTAGTCGACGTCCCTGACCTGTTCGGTGTCGCCATACCGGACGGCGAGCTGTGCCAAGTCTTCACGATCCACGATGGCGTCGTCCGCCGGATCGACGAGTTCCCAGTCCGAGACGCGGCCTTGGCGGCCGTTCGCCACAATACGCTCCCCCCGCCCGCCGACCCAGACCGGCCCCGCGCACTCGTCACGCAGGTGATTCCGATCCTCAACGTGACCGACATCGGCGCGAGCGTTGCCTGGTTCGAGACGCTCGGCTGGACCGCGGGCTTCCAGTGGGTGCCCGACGACAGCGACGGTGACCCCGTGTTCGGCGGCGTCACCGCCGGCGGGCACGAGGTGTACCTGTGCCGCGACGATCAGGGCGAGCGCGGCGCCTGGATCTCGGTGTTCGTAGACGACGTACGGGAGGTGCACGACCGGTGCGTCGCCGCCGACCTCGACATCATCCATCCGCTCACCGACGAGCCGTGGGGCATCCGCGAGTTCCGCGTTCGCCACCCCGACGGCCACGTGCTGCGCATCGGCCAGTTCGCGGACGACCGGCGAGATCCGGTCACCCCGAGTCCCGCGGACCAGCACTGATAGCATTCTGCAAGCATGGCGAACGTCCTGATCCGAGATCTTCCAGACGAGGTTCACACCGCACTGCAACGTCAGGCGCGGCAGAGCGGCCGATCGCTGCAGCAGTACCTCGCCGCCGAACTGCGGCGCCTGGCTGAGCGACCGTCGATCAACGACCTGTTCGATCGGATCGAGCGCCATGAGGGCGGCCAGGTCGGCCTCGGCCGAGCCGTCGAAGACCTCGTGGACGAGCGCTCCCGCACTTGATCGTTATCGACGCCTCCATCCTGGCCAATGTCCTCGGCGACGATGGGCAGGACGGACGCCGAGCGAGGCAAGAGTTGCGCGACGCTGAGATGGCGGCACCAGATCTGGTCGACGTCGAGACCGTCGCCGTCTTGCGCAAGCGGTGGCTCGCGGGCACGCTTTCCGATCAGCGCTTCGCCACCGCCATAGAGGATCTCGAGCAACTGACTCTGGAGCGCGTGCCGACGCTGCGGCTGATGCATCGCGCCTACGAACTCCGCGCCAACGTCACCGCCTACGACGCCAGCTACGTCGCGCTCGCCGAACTCCTCGATTGTGACCTACTGACTGCGGATCGCCGGCTCGTCAACGCCTCCGGACCACGATGCACCATCCGGCTCCTGCAGTGACGCTGCCTCCGCCTGCGCGAATCCCGACCCGTATCCCGAAACGTCGAATTCAGAGCGAACTGAGCGCACCCGAGCGACACGAGAAACACGGCGCAGAGCCAAGCGACACTGAATCCCAGCGACCGCAAAGGCGTCTACACCGGTTCGACTCCGGTCCGCGCCTTCGCTGTAGTTCGGGCCGTAGCGTCAGGCCGGCGCGGCGCCGAGCCGGGTCTGCTGGAGGTGAACGCGCTCATGGACGGACACCACCAGCAACGACTCGTCGCCGGTTAGGCCTCGGGGGCGGCCAGGTCGAGCCCGGCGGCAACCCAGCCCTCGATGCCGTCACGGTAGACCCGCACGTCTGAGTAGCCCAGGACCGACAGCCGCTCGGCCAGGGCCAGGCCGCGGTCGGCATTGGCGGTCGGTGGAGTAGGTGACGACGGGCGCGTCGCGATCCGGTAGCACGGCGGCGACCCGATCGTCGGCGTCCTCGGCCGTCAGATTGAGCGCGGTGGGCAGGTGGCGCTGGCGGTACGGCGCAGCGGGCAGCGCGTCGACGACGGTCACCGTGCCGTCCGCCATGGCGGCGGCGAGGTCCTCGCGTGATCTCGGTGACGGGCATCGCTGGTCCTCCTGGGGTCATGGTGTCAGGCGGGCGCGGCGGCCGCCTCGGCGGAGACGCCGGCCAACAGCTTGTCGAGCAGCTCCGCGAGCCGCAAGACTTCGTCGTCGCTCAGCCGGGTCCGCAGACGGGCGTCGTGCTCGACGGCGACGCCGCGTAGTCGGTCGAATAGCGCGTCGCCCTCGTCGGTGAGGGCAACCCGCTGCACGCGGCGGTTGGAGTCCTCGCGCCAGCGCCGGATCAGACCCTGGCGCTCCATGGCGTTGAGGTGATGGGTAAGGGTGCCGCTGGTGATGCCGATGGCCTCGGCCATCGCGCTCTGGGTCCCCCACTGCTGCGTGCGGATGAGCAGCAGCACCTGCCACGCGGGCCTCGAGCCGCCTGCGGCCTCCATCGCCCGGTCGAAGGCCTGCGACACAACCCGCGCGGTGCGGGTCAGCCGAAGGCCGATGGGCGGAGTCAGCTCGGGTCGCGACACGACCGCAAGACTATCAGGTTCGCTTGACATCAAATCGTTTGATATAAAGGGTTCCTGCGACAATCGAGCGGAACCCCTGCATGAACCCAACCGAATCCCGCGCTGTCCCCTTCGCCGCCATTGTGCTGGCGATGCTGCCAGCGGTGCTCGACCAGACCATCCTCGCCACGGCGTTGCCCACGATCGCCGGTGACCTGGGCGAGGTCTCCGACGTCTCTTGGGTGGTGACCGCCTACGTCGTTGCCGCCGCTGCGACGACCTCGCTGTGGGGCAAGCTCGGCGACCGGTACGGCCGCAGGCGCCTGCTGGAGCTGGCGCTGGGCCTCTTTCTCGCCGCGTCGGCGGCGTGCGGGCTGGCGCAGGACATCACCGGGCTGATCCTCGCCCGCGCTGTCCAGGGCGTGGCCGCCGGCGGCCTGATGTCGCTGGCCATGGCCGCCGTCGGGGACCTCGTCCCGCCGCGTGAGCGCGGCCGCTATCAGGGCTACGTCGCCGCAGCGTTCGCCGTGGCGACCGGGATTGGGAGCACGCGGGCAGCCACCGTTCACGTTCGTCGACGGTGTGGCGGAGGCGATTGCCGCCTGCTTACGCGCGCAGTTGCGGGTCAGCGACAGCCTGATCACCGTGGGCCTGCCCTCGGTGCACGGGAACAGTCCGAAAGATGGCGTCTCGACACGTCTACGTCGACGACGTGGACGCCCACCTCGAGCAGGCACGGGCTGCAGGGGCGACCCTCATCACCGAGCCGCTAACTCACGAGGACGACCGGCGCTACCAGACAGCTGATCCGACGGGCATCAGTGGTGCTTCGCCCAGCACACCGGAGGTGGTGTCTGAAACGACAAGCTTGGGTCCGAAGACTTCGGTTTCGGCCTTAAACTCGTCAGCCGGTCGGCGATGGGTGATCGTTGCTGGAGTGCTTCTCGTACTGAGAGTTCGCGTTGAATCCCGCCGCGAGGTGCGGCGTCCGGCTATCCGTCGGATGCGCACGCGATGCTGCCGGAGATGGACAGGCAGTTCGGATGGCTCTGGGGGGCGTTCGCCGTCAGCACCGCGGGGACGTGGCTGGCATTCGACGCGTTCCCGCTGATCGCGATTCTCGTGCTGCACGCCGGGCCGGCACAAGTGTCGGTGCTCGCCGCCGCCGGCCTCGCGGTGGCGGCGCTGGCGGCGATCCCGCTTGGTCCGTGGGTCGAGCGGCGCCGCAAGCGGGCGGTGATGATCGGCATGGACGGGCTGCGCTGCACGGCTCTGCTCTCGGTGCCGCTCGCGTACGCGCTCGGGGGCCTGACGTTCGCGCAGCTGCTGGTCGTCGCGGTGGTGGTGGGCGCGGCCGACATCGCGTTCAGGGCCGCCAGCGGTGCGTGCGTGAAGGCGATCGTCCCACGCGAGCAACTGCTCGTCGCTACCGGGCGCCTGGAGGCGACGCAGTGGACGGCGACCGCAATCGGCCCGCCGTTGGGCGGCGCGGCGATCGGCTTGCTCGGTCCGGTCACGACGGTGATCGCCAACGCGGTGAGCTTCCTGCTCTCGGCGCTCGGGATCCGGGCGATGGGCGGCGGGGAGGCCGCACTGCCGCGCACGTCAGATCGTCACGACGTCCGCGCCGGCTGGCACTTCATCCTGGGCAGCGACGCATTGCGGCCGCTGTTCTTCAACACCATGCTGGTCAACGCGCTGATCCTCGCCACCGCGCCGCTCATGGCGGTCCTCATGCTCGGGCGGCTGGGCTTCCATCCGTGGCAGTACGGGCTCGCGTTCGGCGCGCCGTGCGTGGGCGGCATCCTCGGCGCGCGGCTTTCGCGCGGGGCGGTGGCGCGCTTCGGCCGCGACCGCGTCCTGCGCGGCGCGGGGACGCTGCGCGCGTGCTGGTCAATCGGCCTCGCCTTCGTGTTCGCTGGGATGGGCGGGCTGGCCCTGATAATGGTCGTCCAGCTCGGCCTGGTGACGAGCGTGGGCGTCTTCAATCTGGTGTTCGCTGCCTACCGGCTCGAGCAGACCCCCGACGACCGCGTCGCGCGGACGCTGGCGGCCTGGTCGGTGTCCAGCAACGCGACGGTCGCCACGCTGACAGCGGCGTGGGGCGTCCTCGCCGCGGCGGCCGGTCCGCGCGCCGCGGTAGCCGCCGCCGGGATACTCCTCCTCGCGACGCCGCTGCTGCTGGTGCGGTGGCGCCCGACCCGGGTGCTCAGCCCGGCCGCGTAACGGCGCTGCGAAGCGCCGGGCGCTCGTGGAAGCAGTGGACGCTTGCGTCGTCGCGCGCCGCCAGGTCGGGATAAGCACGTGGTGACCGACGCGGTGATGCCGTATCCCCGGCCCGTATCCCGAAACCTCGAAGTCGGAGCGAACTGGGCGCAATGAGCAACGCAAAAAGGGAGTAGAAGCATCAGATCCCAGCGACTGCAAAGCCGTATACACCGGTTCGACTCCGGTCCGCGCCCTTGGCTCGTGACGCGACCACGACGGACGGCCGGGCGGCTCGGTCGCCGCCCGGCACCCGCTCGCTCAGACGCGACCCGTCACCGCCTGACCGGCCAGACGAACGTGCTCCAGTTCGCAAACGTCGTCCGCTTGCTGCCGATGTATTCGGCGGCCGACCAGACCTCTCCGTTGGGCAGCGCGAAGGATGCGCTGTAGTCGCCCCACCGGCAGTTCGTGTCGTCCGCCGGGTAGCAGGTGAAGCCGTCCTCCGCCCGTCGCCCGAGCTCGGCGACCTGGACACCGGTGTTGAGGCCGCTGCGGTCGATACCGGTCCACGCGGCCGATGGGTGATAGTCGGCGCCCATCAGGCTGTAGGCGATCACGCCGTGGCCCGCGTCGTTGACGCCGATCGACGGGAAGGACACGTATCCGCCCGACGACCGCGTGGCGAGGTAGCCCTGCTGCTTGATCGTGCCCGACACCTTGTCCCGGGTGACGGACGGGCTCACCTGGAACCACGCGATGCCGTCCCGCGGACCGGGTGTGGCGATCGTGTTCACGCCGCCCCACAGCCGGCCCGCCGCGTAGACGACCTGGTTCATGCGGGCGTCGTTGGCCTCCACGTCGGGCACCGGCTGCCGCAGCGACTCGCCGTAGGGGTGGAACCCGGCCTTCTGCTGCTGCGGCACCGGCTGCCCGTAGCGCTGGCTCGGAATGATCCTGGACAGCAGCCGCAGGTCCGGCGAGCCGGTGCGGAGCGTCTTGGTGTGGGTGATCGCCGAGATCTGGATCGTGTTCTCGAGCGAGTCGGCGTCGACGTGGCAGTCGGGCGGCTCGCAGTCGAACGCCGCCAGGAAGTACTCCGTCCCGTCCTGCGCGGTCTCGTATCTCGCGTTCGGTGCGGTGGCCGGCTGGAGCGTGCCCGTGTGGGTCGTCCCGGTCGAGAAGTGCACCGCGTCCACAGGGCCGCCGGTGGAAAGCGCCCGCTTGTCGAGGGCGTAGACCTGCGCGCCGTTGAACACCGTCCCGTCGATGTTGTACTCCGCGGTCGAGACGAACAGGCCGTTGGCGTCCGCGCCGAGCAGCGGCTGATCGCCGAAGCACGGGCATCCGTCGCCACCCGGGTCCGATGCGTCGATCGCGTAGAGGTTGTACGTGCCCAGGGGGTTCCGGCTCGTGCTGGCGGCGATGAGGGTTGCCGCGGTGCCGTCGAAGTCCCCGGTCTCCGGGTTGACGCCGAGCAGGAGCACGGTGTGAAACCAGCGGCCGGTGTCCGGGTCGAAGTAGCACTTCGGGTCGCTGAGAAACGGCCCGAACCTGCCCGTGTCCGGGTTGACGGACGGCGGCAGGCCGAAGAAGCTGTTGAGGGAGATCGACGGCGTGTCCTTGCTCGTGCTGGTGTCATACAGCGCGATCGAGAGGTTGACCGACTCGAAGAGGAACGTCGTGTCCTGGAACGTGCCGCCGCAGAGCCCCTGGTCCGGGGGCTCGACCTCGAAGCCGTTCGTGAAGACCGTGTCCTGGATGCCCTCGCCCTCGAAGCCGCGCTCCACGGGGTCGATGCTCACGGGAGAGCCGGCCACGCTCGGCGGGGCCAGCCGCGCCCCCGCGCCCGAGGCGGGCTCAAACCTTGCGTCTTCCAGCGCGCGCCACTTGCGGTAGGCGACGGAGTTCCTCAGCGCGTGCCGGGTCGGCGCCCGCCCGGCCCGGTCGGCGACCGTCTGGAGGTCCACGGTTCCGAGCCTGCGCACCGGCTGCACGACGCCCGCCGCGTGCGCGGGAAGGGCTCCGGTCCCGGCTATGGCTGCGGCACCGAAGACCGCCGCGCATGCGCGGCGTGCGAACGATCGGGAATGGGACAACTGCTCCTCCTGTCAGAGCGGACAACCAGCATCATCACCGCCGAGCAGGCCCTCGCGCCTGCCAGAAGGGGCAAGTTACGTTGCGCGACCCGGCCGTGTCAATCTGCCGGGGGCGATCAAGGACGCTTTCCGCACGGCCCGCTGCTCCCGGCACCGGCGACACCGGGCGGAGCGGCCGCTGCGTTAGCGTCTGCGGCCATGCCGCTACTCCGCATCCCGTTCGAGCCCGAAGAGGACGAACTCACCCGGCTTCGCAACGAGCGCTTCACCGAGGTCCGCCGCGGCGGCTCGCCGACGGCGGAAGGCGGCGCCTACGTCGACTTCTCGTGGCCGGAATCGCTCTCGGTCAAGCACGCCGTCACCAAGGCTCGCCAGGCCCTGTCGCTCGACAGCGACGAGACCTACATCGAGATCCTCGACGAGGACGCCTGACGGCCCGCACCGCAACCTCGGCCCCGCCACTACGTTGGTAGGGGAGACAACGAGCTGCACCGACCGCCCCTTCGAAAGGGGCCGCCCCGCAGGCCCGAGCGCCCCGGAGGCCGGCTGGAAAGGACCACATGAGACGACGGATTCCGCTGCTTGCAGCGGGGGCGGCGGCGCTGGCGCTTGCGGCGCCGACCCCGGCCTCCGCGAGCACGAGCCAGTACACGATCTTCGAGGCGCCGAGCGAGATGGCCGGCGCCAGCGACTCCCTGCGCACCCAGACGCTGGACGAGATCGCGGCCTTCGGCGTCAAGCACATGCGTGTTCTGTTGTACTGGAACTCCGTCGTGCGCGACAACAACGCCAAGCACAAGCCGGCGGATCTCGCAGAGCGCGACCCGAACTCCGCCGGCTATGACTTCTCGCGCTACGACGCGATCTTCAGCGAGGCCAAGGCCCGCGGGATCGACGTCATCACGACGATCACCGGGCCCGTGCCGCGCTGGGCCACCGCGCGCAAGTCCGGCCACCTCTACAAGCCGAACCGCACCCGCTTCGAGCGCTTCGTGGAGGCCGTCGGCACGCGCTACGGCTCGCAGGTCAGCACCTGGACGGTCTGGAACGAGCCCAACCAGCCGCAGTTCCTCGGGCCGCAGTACGTCAAGCACAAGCCCTACTCGCCGTTTCTGTACCGCGCCCTCTACCAGGCGGCCCTGCAGGGCCTCGGCGCCTCGGGCAACACCGGCGACCGCGTCCTCGCCGGCGAGACGTCCCCGCGCGGCAACCGCCACATCGTCGCTCCGATCACCTTCGCGCGGTTGTTCTTCCGCGGCAAGAAGCTGAAGGTCTCCGGCTACGCGCAGCATCCGTACACGACCAAGGCCGGACCGTTCTTCAAGCCGGCCGACAAGACCGACGCGACGATCGGGGTCCTCAGCCGGCTCACGAAGGCGCTGGACCGCTACTCGCATCACCATCGCCTCGGCCTGTACCTGACCGAGTTCGGCATCCAGAGCAAGCCGGACCCGTTCGTCGGCGTCAGCGAGACCCGGCAGGCCGAGTACCGCTCGATCTCCGAGCGCATCGCCTACGCCAACCCGCGCGTGAAGGCCATCTCGCAGTACCTGATGCGCGACGACACGCCGCGCAAGGGCAGCCGGGCCAATCGCTACGGCGGCTTCGAGTCCGGGCTGCGCTTCTCCAGCGGCAAGAAGAAGCGCTCCTACGAGGGGTTCCGGCTGCCGCTGGTCGCGACCCGGTCGGGTTCGCGCTCCGTGAAGCTGTGGGGCCTGGTCCGGCCCGCGACCGGCGCCACGACGGTCGCAGTCGAGTACCGCGACAAGTCGGCCTGGAAGGCGCTCGGCAACGTCGGCACCAACAGCCGCGGCTACTGGACCAAGAGGACGGCGTACCGCAAGGGCCGCGCCTATCGCGTTACCTGGACCACCTTCACCGGTCCCGCGACGCGCGTGTACCGCGCGCCGTAGCCTGCCGCGCCGCGGACCTGACCGGCGCCGAGGATCGACTTCGGCGGCGTGTCAGGCTCTCGGCCCGGAGAGCTTCGAGCACGTGTGCGGCCCTCGACCGGCCTGGGTATACTTGCCGTCGCCTGCGGCTGTAGCTCAGTTGGCTAGAGCGTCTGCTTGCCATGCAGAAGGTCGAGAGTTCGAGTCTCTTCAGCCGCTTCGCACGAAAGGCCTGGTAATCCGGGCCTTTCGTCGTTTCTTGGCTCTCTAGGCGACGTCCGCTGGCCGCGCGGGTACCACTTGCGGGTACCAAACCAGTCGCTGAATCAGCGTCCCTTGAAAGCTCGCGTGACAGGGACGATCATTGCTGCCCGCGAAGTGCTGCTCCTCGTCCGAAGGCGAGCACGACGCTCGCGGCCCGCGTGGAAGTCGGGGGGCGATGCGTCTCAAATGCCTGGGGCAGCGCGAGAAACAGGACCCGCACTACAGAACGCCGTTCTGTAGTGCGGTGCGTAGTGCGGCGGTCAGGCCGGCTGGCGGTCGCGGCCGCGGGTCGCCCACGCGTGGAGCGTCTCGGGCGCGATGTCGGCGCCGTTCGGCCAGACGATGGTGCCTAGCTCCTCGTCGACCGTGACCTGAGCGAAGTAGTCCGGATCGCGGAGGGCGTCGAAGACGCCGCCCCAGTCCTGGTCGCCGAATTGGACCTCGCCCACAGAGCCGTCGTCGAACGACACGCGCACGCGATGGTCGCCGAGGACCTCGACGGCGGTGGCGTGGACCAGCTCGGACATGGACTCCATGCTACGGAAGCGGGTCGATACGTTCAGGCGGCTGGTGATCTCGGGCGAGCTGCCAGTTCGCGAGCAGCTCATCGCCGTGGAGCTTGGCCCACTCCTCGACCATCCGCTGAACCCGCCGGGGAAGGGAGCCCTCGAGGACTTCGAGCGTCTCGATCGCGATGGACGCGCGGGCGCCCGAGTAGATCGCGTGGAAGTGCGGGACGCCGTGTTCGCGGTGGTACATGGCGATGACGATTCCGTAGAAGGCGCTAATCCGCGGCAACGCCGAGCCCCTCGGACGGTTCCGCAGAACCGCGGAGGAAGGCCGAGTCGAGCCGGGCGAGATCCTCGGGGCGGAGCTTGGCGCCGAGGTAGCGATCGGTGGCCGTCAGCTTCGCGTGGTCGAGCATGTCGCGGACGAAGACCGGATCGGTGGTGCGGCGACGATGCTGCCCGCCGCGTGGCGCAGGCCGTGGAGCGTGACGTGACGTAGGCGAGCAGCGGCGCAGGCGCGCTTGTAGCGGCGCCGCAGCGCGGAGGCGTCCAGCCGAAGCCCGACGACATCGACGAAGACGTAGTCGTCAGCCGAGGTGAAGTCGCGGCGAGCCGACTGCCGCGCGAGGGCCTCGACGGCCGGCTGGGCGAGCGGGAAGCGGTGGCGGCGGCCCTTCGGCAGACTTTCGACGCCCGCAGACAGGCCGCGCCGGACGAGGATCGTCCGAGCTGCGAGGTCGACGTCGGCCCAGCGCAGGACGAGTGCCTCCCCCAGGCGCAGGCCTGTGTAGAAGAGCACGCGGTAGAGCTCCGCGTCCTGCTCGTCCTCGCAGCGCTCCAAATCGTCGCGCTCACCCACGCGATGCTTGCCGGCCGCGGCGGCGCGCGCCAGCGCCTCCGCCTCCTCGACCTCGAAGTAGTCGAGCGCGGGCGACGGCGGCTCGGGGCGCTTGTCGGTCGCGTCGACCGGGTTCGACGGCAGGCTGTAGGTGTCGACGCGGCAGGCGTAGCGGAACATCGTTCGCGAGCGTCTGCCGGTGCTTGTTGACGTCGCGGGGCGTGAGGCCCTCGCGGTCGAGGCTGCGCAGGAAGTCCGAGATCTCGCGCGTGGCGACCTTGCCGATGGGCCGGTCGCCGAGCCCGGCCACGTGTCACACGAGCGCCGCGCGGTACGGGACGCCCGGCTCCCGGAGGATCGCCCCGTAGTCGACGAGGGTCGCCGGCTTGACCTGCCTGACCTCGCGCTGCCATTCCAGCCACTGACGCGCGAGTTCGCGGACGGTGATGCCGCGCTCCGCCCTCTCGCGGGCGGCGGCTGCGGTCGCGGCGAGGTCGTCCGCAACTGCGGTGATGACCTCACGCGCGCGCTCGTGCGCGAGGCGCTCGTCTAAGGATCGCAGCCGACCGCTGCTTGACGACCATGAGCCGCCCGGCGACGTGATTAATCAGGCCGGTCCGAGGCGTCGCTTGAGCTGCCGTCCGCCCGATCGCCACTTGACCTCGTGGTACGGCTCGCCGCGCTGGCCCGAGCGCACGATGAGGTTGTAGGGCGACGACGTCACTTCGCGAGGGTACCACGCGGGTACCACGTCAAATCGGGCCTCGTTGCGGGTACCGCTCCGGGTACCAAACCAGCCTCAATCAACCTCCCAGAGCCATACGGAGGGGACGAAGCTAAGATCGCCATCGACGCCGGGCGAGTGTTGAGGCGAACTACCGGCCCGGGCGCTGCGGTGCGTGCGAGAATGGCTCCAAGATCATCGAGACGAGCTTGACGAGAACTGGCGCCGCGGCAGCCGACCGGAGCCGTTTCAAAGCGTGATCGGCTGCCATGACCGACCTTCCGAGAATCACCGACGCCACTCCGCGACATGACCGCTGGCTTCAGCTGCGGTTCACCGATGGAGTAGTGCCGGACGTCAACCTTGGGCCGGTGTTCGCGACGCGACAGATCTTCGTCGCGATCCGCGACGATCAGGAGGTGTTCGCGCAGGTCCGCGTCAACGAGGAAACCGGCACGGTCGAGTGGCCGGGCGAGATCGATCTCGACCCGGACGTGCTGTATGCGACCCACGAAGCCGAATCGGGCGAGCCGCTCGAACGCCGGGTCGTCGACCCCGCACCCTCGTGATCCGGCTGGTGTCCTCATGAGCGAGTTGACCGCCCGCCAGGTGAAGGCGTTCTTTGACGAGGTCGCCTCGGACTGGGACACCATGCGCATCGCCTACTACGACGAGCGCGTGATCGAGCAGATGGCGTCCGCGGCCCGCCTGGACGACGCGATGGTCGTCGCCGATGTCGGTACCGGCACCGGCTTCGTCGCCGCTGGCATCGCACCCCTCGTCGCCCGCGTGCTCGCGCTGGACACCTCGACCGAGATGCTCGCCGTCGCGCGACGGAACCTCGACTCGCTCGAGGTCACCAACGTCGAGCTCATCGAAGCCGACGTGACCTCGTTGCCGCTCGACGACGACGCCGTCGACGCCGCCTTCGCCAACATGGTCCTGCACCACGCCGAAGACCCCGCCGCCATGCTCACCGAGATGGCCCGCGTCGTCCGGCCCGGCGGGACCGTCGCGATCTGCGACGCGGTCGAGCACCCATTCGAATGGATGCGCGACGAGCACGCCGACATCTGGCTCGGCTTCACCGACGGCCAGATCACGAGCTACTTCGCCGCGGCCGGGCTCGGTCAAGCCTCGATCGAGTCCCTGGGCGTGCAGTGAAGCATCGCGTCGACGACCTCGGTCGAGGTCGCCAACATCCAGGTCTTCGGCGCCTACGCGCGAGTACCCGGGGGCACCTGATGCCGGTCGTCCTGGGCTCGCGCTCGTCGGGTGCGGCGGCGGGGGGCGCAGCCACACGACCCCATCGGGCGGCGAAGGTCCCCCGGTGTCGCCACCCGCCGGCCGCGCGCCGAAGGCTTGCGCCCGGCTGCCCGCGGCGACGGCGGCGCGTCTCACGGGCGCGCGCGCTGCGATCGCGACGCCGCAGGCGCCCTCCTACGCCGTCAGCGGCTGCGACTACCGCCTCAGCGGACCGTCGAGCGGGATGCTGCGCTTGAGCATCGACACCGGCGCCCAGGCCGCGCGGCGATTCGAGAACACCGTGACCGAGAAGGGCCAGACCGCGGCGCAGGGGACCGGCAGCCCGCCGGTGCAGATCGGCGGCGTCGGTGACCGCCCGGAATGGCTCGCCGACCTGAGGCGCCTGCTCGTGCTGTCGCGCAATCGCATCCTCATCCTCGAGCTCCGCCTCCACAAGACGAGCGCGCGGAGCGACCTGCGCCGCGCGCGCCGGCTCGCCGGCGCCATCGTCGAGGCTCGAGCCTGACCGCAGGCTCAGCGGCTGAGGTCCAGCGTCGGCATCGGCGACCCTAGGGCGTTCTCGGCGCCCCGGTGGGGACGATCGCGGCCTGCTCGCCTCCCCCGCCGCCACGCCCCCGAGTCCGGTCGACTGACCACGATCTACATCGCGGTCAGCGACGCCCGACTCGAGCAGCCAGGCGCAGCTCACTGGGCGTTGCGAGGGCCCGTGAGGCCGCGCTCGATGTAGATCAGATCCTTGTCATGAGCGAGCGCCGCGGTGCCCGCCAGCGCGGTCGCGCTGAGGATGATCACGGCGATGGTGGCCGGGCGTAATGCGAGCACGCCGCGCATGTGGAAGCCGCCCAACCGCGTAGGCGGGCGCCGGGCGATGGCATCGATCAGCGGCACCAGCGCACACATGACCGTCAGGCTCGAGAGGATCGCGACCTTGATGCCGAACTCCGTCGGCTGCACGACCACGAGACCCGCCGCCACGACGGCCGTGGCGGCGCCGTAGAGGCAGCGGCCGGCCGGCGTCCTGGCAGCCGTCGCGGGGTCGGACATCATGAAGCAGACGAAGACCAGCAGCTCGGGGGACGCGCAGATCCTCAGCCAGTAGTCAAAGCCGCCGATCGCCCCGTCCTGCCAGATGGCGACGAAGCTCTGCCCAGCCGCTGCGAAGACGGCGATCAACACGGTGAAGGGGACGAGGAACGAGAGCGCCATCGGCAGCATCTGCACCGCTCGCAGCACCCAGAGCGCGCCGAGCCCGATCACCACGAGCGCCGCGATGACCGGCGGCTGCAGCGGCCCCCACCACAGGTACTGCGGGAAGACGTGGACCGGACCGATCACGAGTAGGACCCAGACGATGCCGATGTTGGAGGGGTTGAAGCGATGACGCCCGCCCGGCCGCACGAGGTACTTCACGAGCAGGGACATGAGCGCCGCCAGGATGAAGTACTCGATGCCGTGCAGGCTCCACCAGTCGCCGTGGCGGGTGCCAGAGGCGCGCAGGATGAAGGCGATGCTGTTCCCGGTCAACAGCGCACTGGCCGGCCACGCCAGCACCTGCTGGCGCTTGAAGGTCACGGCGGCGTCGACCAGCGCGCAGACGCCGATCGTGACGAGGATCTGCGCGATCGAGACCTTGAAGTCCAGCACGGTCTGCCCCAGGATCTGCAGCGCGAAGATGACGACGGAGAGCTTGAGCCGCGGGTCGTGGCGGCTCGGGAGGATGACGGGGATCGTTCGCCCACCCAGCGTCAGCTGACGCGTCGCCTGCCCGGAGCCGGCCGGCGCTCGCGCAGGCGGCTGGGGCGTGACCGGCCGGGCGACCGCGGCGGTGACGCTCGCAGCGCGGCTCCCCGGCCGGGGCGTCACGAGGCGTGATCGGGCTCGAGGGTCGCGGCCGCGTATGCGCTGTCGATCAGCGGGCACCAGATGACCACCGAGCGGTACCGGGCGGGGTCGACCCCGTCCGGCAGCGTGAAGTTCATCGATCCCGCAGTGATGTCAAGCGGCGCGACGCGCTTGGCGGGAACGCTCAGGTACTGGCGCGTGGTCCGCGGCGCTCGCAGCGGGCTCAGCCTGATCTCGAGATCGATGTTGGCCGTGACGAAGAAGTCGTCCAGGCGCAGTGCATGTCCGCCGCTCGCAAGCCGGTAGATCGTCACGCTGCCCTTGCCCACCTGGTCGATCCGGTAGAAGGCGCCGGTCGCGACCTTGCGCGTCCCGGCCGCGCTCATCACCGGAAGCGGCGGCTCGACGAGGGGGACGTCGACCTGCTGCTCGACCCGAGCCGTCCATGGGCCGTCCGCGGCGATCTGCAGAGCCTCGCTTCCCTGGCCGGTGAGCTCCGCGGTCTTCTCACCGCCACAGCTCGCGTCGACGAGCGGCTCTGCCCGGGCGGACTTCCTGACGACGAACCGGCCCTGTGGGCACTCCCACCGCACGCGCCACTGAATGGCGTCCCGGCTGATCTCGAACGCGGGCAACCGCTTGGCACCGGCGCCTTGAAAGCGTCCGACCTCCTGCCACCAGGCCTGCGAGCGCAGAACCGTCTTCGTCGAGCCCGGCGAGGTGCCGACGGGGTGAAAGGCGCCGCTGCGGCTGGCCGCCGCTGCCAGCGGAGGCGGCGTCGCAGCGCCGAAGAGCGCCTCACGCGATCCGAACAGGTCCGCGCCGACGACGAGGCCCGCGAGCAGCAGCAGGAGCCCGAGCGCGGAAGCCGCGCGCCTCACCCCGCGGACACCCGGTTCGACGTCACGTTTCGACCCTAGCAACGTCGCGGCTCGCCTCTCCGCCGGACACCCGCGGAACGCCATGTCTGACCCACCCCCCGAGCCCCAATGCTGGATCGCGCTCCCGGACCCCGATCTGGTGGCCGCGAGCCGACCGGATGACCATCCCTACAACTTCGGGCTCACCTCCGGGATGAGCCGGTTGCTGGCTGCGCATCCACCATCGGCGCGGCCTTCATGCAGCTGTTCTCGGCGGTGATGTTCGCCCGGCTTGGGCCTCCGGCTCGATCCCCAGACGCTCGCGGCGAGCGCCACGGGCGTGCCGCTGGCTCGTCCTGGGTCGTAGTGTGGCGATGGCCTCGCCCGCCGGAGGAGCCCTCCTGCGCCGTCAGAGCGTGCGCCGGCTCGACGGCGCCATCATCGAGGCTCGAGCGTGACCGCAAGCTCAGCGGCTGAGGTCCAGCGTCGGCATCGGCGAGCCGAGGGCGTTCTCGGCGCCGGTGGGGACGATCGCGGTGCCGACCGCGAAGAACTCGATCACGTGGCTGCCCCAACCGTGGTTTTTCTCCTGGAGCTGCACCCCGACGATGCCCTCCGCCTTGAGCTGCTCGGCCTCGGTCTGCATGCGCGCCATGGCCAGCTCGCGCGCATCGTAGAGCGCCTGGGTGAAATTGGCCAGCTCGACGTTCTGGCCGGCCTGCTTGATCGACTGCAAGAAGCCCCGGTGCGCGACGTGGTAGACGCAGGAGCCCATCACCATGCCGACCGGCCGGTGGCCGGCGCGCATCAGCGTCCAGAAGTCCTGGCCGTTGAGATCGGACGTGAAGGGGCGACCGCTGGGCGCGCGGTGCAGCTTGCCCTCGCGGTGGCGGATGGCGGTGCCGATGGCGATGAACTCGGCCATGTGCTCGCCCCACTCGTAGCGGCCGATGTCGAGCCGGACGCCGACGATCCCGTCTGCGCCGAGGCTGTCGGCCTCCTCCTCCATGCGCGTCATCGCGAGGTCGCGCGCGTGGTACATCGCCTGGGAGAGGACCTCCATCTCCTGGCTCTGCTTCCACGAGGACTGCTGGTAGCCGATGTGGTAGATCGAAGAGCCGACCACGAGGCCGAGCGGGTCAAAGCCCGCATCCTTGACGAGCAGGAACTCGTTGACGGAGAGGTCGGAGGTGAACAGGCCGCGCTTGTTCTGCTCGAGACGGGCCCGGCCGGCGTCCGGGACGCCCTCCAGGGAGGTGGGGTCGTACGGCTCGCTCATGGCTTGGGGGCTCCCTGGCTGACGGTGGGCTGGATGGTCATGTCGGGGGCGCCTGCCCCCCGGATGGCGGTGCCGATGATGTGGAAGGTGACGATCAGGTCCTCGCGCTTGTTGTTCTCCGAGCCGACCTCGCGGATGCGGATGTGCTGGGAGACGTCGACGCCGACGATGCCGTCGGCCGTCCAGCCCTCCGTCTGGCGCAGGAGGTTTGAGAGCGCGATCTCGCGGGCGGTGTAGACGCCCTGGGTGAAGTCCGTGAGCTCCCGGTTGGACCTGCCCGCGAGCCAGCCGCTCTGGGCGCGGCGGGTCGCCCAGGACGCGACGATGTAGTAGACGGTGCTCGCCGCGACTATCCCGACGGGCGCGTAGCCGCCGCGCCGGAGCTTCGCGTAGTCGGCCACGCTGAGGTCCGTCAGCACCGGCGCGCCGGCGGCGGGCATCCCGGGTACGCGCACGGCCGTGCCCTGGGCGATGAACTCGATGCCGTCGTCGACGAAGTCGTGCGCCCCGCTGGTGATGGTCACGCCGACGACGGCGTCGGCGCCCGCGAGCTCCGCCTCCTGGCGCAGCCGGCCCAGCGCGAGCGCCCGCGAGTGGTTGAGCGCCTGCGTCTGCACGCGCAGCTCGCCGGTCTGCCAGCCCTGCGACTGCCATCCCATCTTGTAGATCGAGCTGCCCATGACCTGGCAGACCGGGTCGATGCCGAGCTGGTCGCCCAGCACGAAGCCGTTGACGCTCAGGTTGGAGGTGAACAGCGCGTCCGGATCGGCGGCGAGCTGCTTGAGGCGATCCTGGGCGTTGAGCGGCAGCCCGCCCGCTTGAACGGCAGCGACGGATGCGTCGCGGCGCGCATCGTCGGCCTCCTCGCCACCACCGCCCGTGAGCCGCTCGAGGAAGCCCATCCCTCACGCCCCGAGCAGCCGGTCCAGGGCGGTGCGGGCTTCGGCGGAGGACCGTGCCAGCTCGTCGAGCTCGTGGGTGAGCCGCTGCACCCACGCGTCCAGGTCGAGCTCCTCGCGCTTGATCGTGACCCCGCGCACGGCCTGCCCGCGCATCCCCGCGACCTCGCGGCCGTCCGAGAGCAGCTGATAGCTCGCCTCCCCCAGGTCCACGTCGATCCGCTCGACCCGCTTCTCCCTCGAGAACAGCCTGACGGCGCAGCGCTGGACCGTCGCCCGGCCCGGCAGCGCGTCCTCGAGCTTGGCCGCCAGCACCTCGACCATGCGCAGGGCGTCGCCGCCCTCGGCGCGCAGGCCGGCCGCAGCGAGATCGAAGTCCAGGCCGTCGTCGGACGTCACGGTCGGGGAGCCTAACGAGCCCGGTTCGTCCTCCCCGGGCGCCCACCCGAGGAGCCGCGGCTTGCGGTGGCCGCTATCTTTGGCAGGTCAGTGGGAGACTAGAGAGGCAGGGACATGGCACGCCCCATCATTCTGGGTGTCGTAGGCGATTCGGCGAGCGGGAAGACGACGATCACCAAGGGCTTGGTCGCGATTCTCGGCGAGGAGGCCGTGACCCACATCGGGGCCGACGACTACCACAAGTACGACCGGACCGAGCGGGCCGAGAACGGCATCACGCCGCTGAGCCCGGACTGCAACTACATCGACATCATCTCGCAGCACGTCCACCACCTGCGCAACGACGAGCCGATCCTCAAGCCGGTCTACCAGCACAAGGACGGGACGTTCGGTCGCCCGCGGTACGTCGCGCCGAAGCGCTTCGTCGTCATCGAGGGCCTGCTCGGCTACCACACGGACGAGCTGAGCTCCGCCTTCGACGTGCGCGTCTACCTCAAGCCGCCCGAGGAGCTGCGCCGCGAGTGGAAGCTCAAGCGCGACTCCTCCAAGCGCGGCTACACCGAGGAGCAGGTGCTCGAGGAGCTCGAGCGCCGCGAGCCGGACTCGGCCGCGTTCATCCGCCCGCAGGAGCGCCGGGCGGACCTGATCGTCTCCTTCCGTCCCGGCGAGCGCGGCGACGCCGAGCACCTCGACGCGGTCCTGACGATGCGCGAGGGCCTCCCCCACCCCGACCTGTCGATCATCGACGAGGGGGACGGCAAGGACGGCATCACGCTCGAGCAGAAGGGCGACGAGCGCTGCCTGTACGTCCCCGGTGTCGTCGAGCGCGAGCGCGGCGCCGAGATCGAGGAGGCGGTCTGGGAGAAGATGCAGTTCGCCAACCAGCTGCGCACCGAGCGCCTCGGGGAGTTCACGGTCGGCGACGACGTGCACCGCTCGGAGTCGCTGGCGCTCGTGCAGGTCCTCATCCTCTACCACCTCGTGACCGCCAAGGCGGCCGTCGCGGTCGCCGGCGACGAGGCGAGCGCGCGCTCGGACGCCCCCGACCTGGTGCCCGAGGCGGCGGGCGGGAGCAGCGAGTCACCGGACAACTAGCCGCCGGGCGCTCGCCTCGTAGGATCCGCCCCGGCGCGAAGCTCCGCGCCCGAACCCAAGGGGAGATGTCATGCAGTCCCATTCCAAGTCCGCTCGACGCCGAGGCGTCCTGGTCGCCGCCGGCGTCGGTTCCGTGCTCGCGATCACCGGGTGCGGCGGCAAGAGCGACATCAGCAAGGCCAACACGTCGCTCAACGACCAGCTGAAGACCAAGGGCCTGCCCGTGACGATCGACTGCCCGAAGACCGTGACCGACGACAAGCAGTTCGACTGCAAGGTCACCAACACCAAGACCGCCAAGAGCACGACGGTGAAGTTCAGGCTCTCGGGCAAGGACCACGACACGCTCAACTTCGCCGACCAGGCCACGTTCACCGCGGCCGTCGCGAAGGTGTCCAAGTAGCCGGGGAACGCCCCCGGCCCGCGCCGGTCTGCGTCATGGCCGAGACGCGGCTCAGCGCATGCGATCGAGCTCCTCGAGCGTCTGGCCGGCCCCGAGCGCCACGCACATGAGCGGCTGGTCGGCCACGTGGACCTCCATGCCCGTCTCGATCTCGATGCGCTCGCCGAACCCGCGCAGCAGCGCGCCGCCCCCGGCGACGACGATCCCGTGGCGGGTGATGTCGGCCGCGAGCTCGGGCGGGGACTCCTCCAGCGCCGCGTGCACCGCGGTCATCATCTCCGCGACGGGCGGCTCGAGCGCCTCGCGCACCTCGGCGCTCGTCAGGAAGACCTCGCGCGGGAGGCCCGAGAGCAGGTCGCGGCCGCGCACACGCGTCTCCCCGTCCTCGCCGATCGGCATCGCCGAGCCGACCGCGAGCTTGATCGCCTCGGCGCTCTGGGTGCCGATCGCCATGCGGTGCTCGGAGCGAAGGTAGTTGCCGATCGCGTCGTCGAGGTCGTAGCCGCCGACGCGCAGGGAGCGGCTGACGACGATGCCGCCGAGCGAGATGATCGCCACCTCGCTCGTGCCGCCGCCGACGTCGACGACCATGCGCCCGACGGGTTCGGCGATCTCCAACCCGGCGCCGATCGCCGCGGCCAGCGACTCCTCGATCAGCTGCACGGAGCGGGCCCCGGCCGACAATGACGCCTCCTCGACGGCCCGGCGCTCCACCTCGGTGATGCCGGACGGCGCGCACACGACGACCCGCGGCCGGCTGAAGCGCCCGCCCATCACCTTGCCCATGAAGGAGCGCAGCATCGCCTCGGTGACCTCGAAGTCGGCGATCACCCCGTGGCGCAGCGGCCGGTCCGCGGAGATCGTGGCCGGGGTGCGGCCGATCATCTGCTGAGCGTCGGCCCCGACGGCGTGCACCTCCCCCGTCCGCTGGTCGATCGCGACCACGGAGGGCTCGGACATCACGATCCCGCGGCCGCGCACGAACACCACCGTGTTGGCCGTGCCGAGATCGATGGCGATGTCACCACCGCCGCGCAGCGCGGGCATTCTCAACCGACGCCGTGTGGAGTTGCCCGTCCGGCGCACCCGTCCAGCCTAGGAACTCCTTGAGCCCGTCCTCGGGTGCCGATACCACGCGCGGAGCTTCTCCGGGCGCCCGCTAGCACCTCGGCCACGACTTCAGGGATGACCCAGTGGCGCTCCTCCACCGACAAGGAGGTACCCCAATGCTTCGTTTCAAGAGAAAGCGCTCCGCCGCGCTCGCACTGCTCCTGGCCCTTTCGGTCACCGTGGGCGCGATCGCGTACTGGACGTCCGGCGGTTCGGGCACCGGCACGGCCCCCACCGGCACGTCGGCCGCGCTGACCGCCAACCAGACCACGACCGTCGCGCCGATGTACCCGGGCGACTCGGCCCAGACCCTGAGCGGGGACTTCGCCAACACCAACTCGGGACCGAGTTTCGTCAGCACCGTGACGCCTCGATCGCGTCCGTGACCAAGGCCGCCGGCGCCGTCGCCGGCACGTGCGACGCGACGGACTACACGCTCGCCAATGCGGCGATGACCGTCGGCGCCCAGGTTCCTGCCGGCACCGGCGTGGGCGCCTGGACCGGCGCGACGATCCAGTTCAACAACAAGGGCGGCTCCAACCAGGACCAGTGCAAGGGCGCCACGGTCAACCTGGCCTACGCCATCTCCTAGAGCCGTCCCCGCAGCCCGGGCCATGCGCTCGCTCCTGGGCCACGGTGAGCGGCGCCACGGGCTACAACGTCTACCGCCGCAGCGCGACCGGCGCGTACGACTTCACCGCGCCACGCAACGGCGGGCGCCACCCCGGTCACCGCCACGACCTACAGCGACACGGGACCCACGGCCGGCACGACCTACGACTACGTCGTGCGCGCGCTGGCCGGCTCCCCGGCCGTGGAGTCCGCGAGCAGCAACGAGCGCGCGGCGACCCCGATCGCCCGCCCCTCCGCGCCCGCCGGCCTCACCGCCGTGCCCACCGCGGGGGCCAAGATGACCCTCGCCTGGTCGGCCGTCGCGGGCGCCGCGGGCTACAACGTCTACCTCCCCCGGGACGTGCGGCGTCGTCGCCGGTACGCGCTACGTCAACCTCGCCAGGCGACGATCCTTCGCGCGCGCTCCGCCGCGTGCCTGCTCTCGTCGAGATGCGGTCGCCACTGCCACCGAGGAGTGCGTGCGTTCGGTCTCCTCCAAGGGAGCACGGCGCACGATTGCGCGTCAGGGCCCTGCCTGCCGGGGCTAGCCGCCGCTGGATTCGTGCAGCAAAAAGCCGGCGGCGTCGAGGACGCCGCGGTCGCGCAGGCGGCAGAGGCGGTCGTCGTCGAGCTCGGTCTTCCAGATCGCGACGGCCGCGGTGCCCTCCACCTCGGCAAGGCCGTGCCCGCCGGGCTCGTCGATGGCCTGCCGCAGCCACGCCAGGTCGTCGGACAGGCGGCGGTGGGGACCGCCGGAGCCGGCGCCGGACGCGGTGCGCTGCGCCCGCCGCTCGGGCGTCCCGGGCGGCCGCTCGAGCGTCCGGCTCAGCGCCTGCGTCCAGTCGGGATCGGGTGTGATCAGCTCGAGCAGGGCCACGCGCCTGTCCTTTCCGCCAGCTCGGACGTCAAACGTGCGCGTCGAGGCATTGGTTGACCAGGGCGTCCGCGTCGGCGTTCAGCGCGCGCTTGACGGGCTTGATCGACCACGCGTCGAAGCCGCGCAGCTTCCCGAGCGCCTCATGAAACAGCGGCTTCATGTCCGGGTGCTTGACCTTGTAGCGGCCGCTGACCTGGTAGGCGATCAGCTCGGAGTCGTTGACGACCTCCACCTCGGTGGCGCCCAGCGCCTTCGCCCGGTCGAGGCCGAGCAGGAGCCCGCGGTACTCCGCCACGTTGTTGCTGGCGCGGCCGAGGAACTGCGACGCCTCGTCGAGCACCTCTCCGCCCGGGGCGGACACGATGGCGCCGGCCGCGGCCGGGCCGGGGTTGCCGCGCGCCCCCCCATCCACGTGGACGACGACCTTCACGCGGCCTGGTGGACGCGTCCAGGAGTCCCCTGTACCGACAAGACCTGCGGACACATCCCTACGCGTCGGAGGCTTCGATGTTCGGGAACTCGCCGGCGACGCGGGTCCGGCGCCGGTCGCGGCGCTCGCGCTGGCCGCCTCCGGTGGACCCGGGAGCCCGGCGGGAGGTCTTGCGGCGGTCCACGATGACCGTGACGTTGACGTCGTCGTCGTAGTACGTGACGAGCTTGTCGTAGAGCTCGCCGGCCAGCTCTTCGGGAACCACGCAGTAGATCACACCGCGGATGCTACCCAGGTCGCGGACGCGGCGGCATCGGTCATCCGGCCAGGACCAGGCGGCCGCGCTCGTCCACGGCCGCGTTGACGACGCGCTGGTCGTCGTCGAGCTCGGAGAGCTCGGCGCCCTGGGCGACGCGCCGGGCGCCGCCCGCCTCGTCGGAGAGGTCGACCTCGAAGCGGTACCAGCTGAGCTCCCACATGACGAAGATCGACACGACGCTCGGCTCCTGCTCGGAGGTCTTCACGGACACCTCCGGGGAGCCGAGCGAGCGCGAGACGCCCGCGACGGTGCGCGGATGGTCGGATGCGTTGTAGACCTCGAGCGCCCGCTCCATCTTGAGCTCGGCATTGGTCGGCACGGCGCGGACGTGGCGCGGTTCGCGGCCGAACTCCGGCATCGGCTCGGGCTCCGGGCGTCGCGGGGCGCGCTCGGTGACGACCGGATGGTCCTCGAGCTCGGCCGCGAGGGCGGGGTGCAGCTCGGGCTCCTGGGGCGCGTCGGACTCGGTTGCGAGCGGACGGCGCGGGCGCAGGCGGCCGATCAGCGAGCGGCCGCGGCCGTCCAGCGGCGCCACGCTGGTCAGCTCGTCGGCGCCCGACTCGCGGATCCAGCCCTCGTGGGTGGCCCGCACCGTGCACAGCTCGCAGACGAGCCGCCGCTGCCCGCCGGCCAGAAACGGCTCGGCGCGCTCGCCCCGCAGCAGCGTGCGGCCGCAGACGTCGCAGATGACGTCCTGGCGGTTCGTCTTGATGTCACGGGAACGCAGCGGCACCTCCGCCCGAGACTAGCCGCTGGAGCGCCTACGCGTGCACGCTTTCGGTCGCGTTCGCGATCACCTTCTGGGCGAGCTGTGCGGGGACTTCCTCGTAGCGCGCGAAGGCCATCGTGTACTCGCCCTGACCGCCCGTCAACGAGCGCAGGTCGGGGGCGTAGGTCAGCATCTCCGCCATCGGGACCTCGGCCTTGACCTCGGTCATCCCGCTCGCCGCCTCGGTGCCCAGCGGGCGCCCGCGGCGTGAGGAGAGGTCGCCCATCACGTCGCCCACGTGGTCCTCCGGGGTCGACACCGTGACGAGCATGATCGGCTCGAGCAGGACCGGCGAGGCCTGCCCCATCGCCTCCTTCATGGCGACCGAGCCGGCCAGCTTGAAGGCCATCTCCGAGGAGTCGACGGAGTGGTAGGAGCCGTCGAAGAGCCGGACGCGCACGCCGCGCAGCGGGAAGCCCGCGATGACGCCGCCCTGCATGGCCTCGTGCACGCCCTTCTCCACCGCCGGGATGAAGCCGGTCGGGATCACGCCGCCCTTGATCTCGTTGACGAAGTCGAACTCCTCCTCGCACGGCTCGATGCGGATGTGGCAGTCGCCGAACTGCCCGCGGCCGCCCGTCTGCTTCTTGTGGCGGCCGTGCGCGGTCGCCGAGCCGCGGATCGTCTCCTGGTAGGGGACGCGCGGCGGCCGGAGGGTGACCTCGACGCCGAAGCGGCTCTTGAGGCGGTCGACGACGACCTCCACATGCAGCTGCGAGAGGCCGGCGACGATCTGCTCGCCCGTCTGCGCGTCGCGGTGCAGGTCGATCGTGGGGTCCTCCTCCTGCAGGCGGTGCAGCGAGGTGTAGACCTTCTCCTCGTCGCCCTTGTGCGCCGGCTCGATCGAGAACGCCATCACGGGTGCGGGGAGCTTGATCGAGGGCATGTGGATCGGCTGGTCGCGCGCGGCCAGCCAGTCCCCGGCCTTCGTCTCCTTGAGCTTGGCGACCGCGCCGATGTCGCCCGGGCCGAAGGCCTCCGCCTGGGCGGGCGGGAGCGTGTTGCCGTGCGGGACCAGCAGCTGGCCGACGCGCTCCTTGTGGTGGGTGCGGGTGTTCATCACCTGCGTGTCGTGGTCGAGCTGGCCCTGGTAGACCCGGAAGAGGTTGATGCGGCCGGCGAACGGGTCGGCGCGGGTCTTGAAGACGTAGGCGAACATCTCCGCGTCCTCGGTGGGCTCGAGCGTCATCTCCTCGAGCTCCATCGGCCCGAGCCGCGCCGGCGAGGGCAGGTCCTCCACGAGCGCGTCGAGCAGGCGGTCGATGCCGAGGTCCGCCGTCGCGATTCCGCAGGTCACCGGGAAGACGTGGCCGTGCTCGGTGCCCTCCTCGAGCGCGTGGACGATCTCGTCGTGGGAGATCTCCTCACCGTCGAGATAGCGCTCCATCAGCGCCTCGGAGTTCTCGGCGACCTCGTCCATGAGCTTCTCGCGGTATTCCGTCGCGAGGCCGGCCAGGTCCTTCGGGATGGGGATGCCCTCGGCGTTGTCCTTGCCGGGATGGGTGGGGTCGTAGACGTAGGCCTTCATGTCGACGAGGTCGATCAGGCCGCGCGTCTCGTGCTCGCTGCCAATCGGGATCTCGGTCGCCACTACGTGCGCCCCGAACGCGTCCTTCAGCGCCTCGAGCGTGCGGAAGAAGTCGGCCCGCTCGCGGTCGAGCATGTTCACGTAGAGCAGCCGGGCGACGCCGAGCTCGTCGGCGCGCTCCCACAGCCGCTGGGTGGAGACCTCCACGCCCATCACGGCGTTGATGACGAAGACGGCGGACTCGCACACGCGCAGGGCACCGAGGGCGTCGGCGACGAAGGACGGCTCGCCGGGCGTGTCGATCAGGTTGACCTTGACGTCGTGGTACTCGAAGGAGGCGAGGCTCGCGCTGATCGACATGCCGCGCGCCTTCTCGTCGGAGTCGGAGTCCGACACCGTCGAGCCGTCGAGCACCGACCCCAGTCGCGTGGTCGCCCCGGCCTCGAAGAGCAGTGCCTCCATCAGCGAGGTCTTCCCGGAACCTCGGTGACCGACCAGGGCGACGTTGCGGATCCTGTCTGCGGATGCGTGGGGCATGCCAGGGGCTCCTCTCCGGTGGGTGTGCGACCGTCCCGCGACGGCGCCGTGCGAGAAGGTACTCCCCTGCGTCAATATGCGATGGGTGCCGCCGGATGGTCGCCGAATCGCCGCCCTCGGGGCCGTCCCGCTCGCCGCCGGCGTAGTGGTTCCGGTCGCGCCGGTGCTCGGCGGGCCCGCCCTGTGCCCGTTGCGCGCGCTGACCGGCGTGCCGTGCCCGCTGTGTGGCGCGACGCGCGCGTTCGTGCTCGCCGGGCACGGCGACGGGCGCTGGCTGCACTACGGCGCGGTGTGGGTGGTGCTGGCCGTGCTCGCGCTGGTCGCCGGCCTGGCGCTGATGGCGCGCGGGCGGCCCGTGCCGCGTCCCCGGCGCGCCTGGCCGGGCGTGGTGGCGGCGGCCGCGCTCGCCTGGGCGTGGGCGCTCGCCCACGCCGGCACGATCACCGCGTGAGGCCGCCGAGCGATGCGCCGCCGGCGATGATCGCCAGGCCGATCAGCCAGAAGGCGATGCCCGCGATGCCGAGGCCGATCCCCCAGCCGGCCGTCGAGCGTCCCCCGAGGTGCGGGTTGGCGTCGATCTCCTTGCGGGCGGAGACCCCGAGGCCGATCGCGGCGATCGAGCAGACCAGCGGGCACAAGAAGATGCCGACCAGGCCGAGCACGAGCGAGGCGGTGGCGTTGCCCGGGACCGCGCCGGCAGGCGGCCCGTAGGGCGCCGGCGTGCCGGGCACGGGCGGTGGTGGGGGCGCGGGCGGCGGCCAGTGGCCGGGCTGCGGCCGCGCGGGGTCCGGCCAGCCGAGCGGCGCCTGGTCGGCCGCGGGCGCGGCCGGCGGCTCCTCGGGAGCGGGCTGGCGCGCGCCGCTCGAACCGCGGGATGCCGGGCAACCCCGCCATGGGCGGCGCCGCCGGCGGCGCGAACCCGAGCGGCGGCGGCGGCTCCTGCGACGGCGGCTCCTCGACGGGCGGCGGCTCGGGCTCGGGCTCCCGCGCGGGCCGCGGCGACTCCGGGCCCGGCTCCCGCACCGGCGCCGGTGACTCCACGGGCTTCTTCGCCGGCGGGTCGGGGTCGTCGCCGCCGGGCCCGAACGGCGCCCAGGAGGGGTGGTCGTCGCTCAATCGCGCAGGTTGTCGCCCTGCAGACGGCTCTTGAGCCGCAGCACGGCCTTGGTGTGCAGCTGGGAGATGCGCGACTCGGTCACGCCGAGCACCTCGCCGATCTCGCGCAGGGTCAGGTTCTCGTAGTAATACAGGGCGATCACGAGCTTCTCGCGCTCGGGCAGGGCGCTGATGGCGTCCGCGAGGCGGTCCTTGAGCTCGGAGGCGTCGAGCAGCTGCTGCGGGTCCGGGGCGTCCGGGTCGTGCAGCGTGTCCAGCAGCGACACCTGGTCGCCGGACGCGTCGGAGACCGCCCACAGCTCGTCGAGCGCGACGACCGTCGAGTTGGAGATCTTGACGAGCGCCTCCTGGAACTCGTCGACCGAGATGCCCATCTCGGCGGACATCTCCTCGTCCGTCGGCGTCCGGTGGAGCTTGTGCTCGAGCTTGCCGTGCGTGCGCTCAATTTCCCTCGCGCGGGCGCGCACGCTCCTGGGCACCCAGTCCAGTGCGCGCAGCTCGTCGATGATCGAGCCCTTGACGCGGGTGATCGCGTAGGTCTCGAACTTGATCTCGCGCTCGATGTCGAAGCGCTCGATCGCGTTGATGAGGCCGATCAGCCCGTAGGAGATGAGATCGGCTTCCTCGACGTGCGCGGGCAGGCCGGAGGACATGCGTCCGGCGACGTACTTGACCAGCGGCGAGTAGGCCACGACGAGCTGCTCGCGGGCACGTTCAGAGCCGGACGTCTTGTACTTGCGCCACAGGTCTCTGAGCTCGATCGCTTTGACGTTGGTTTCCAGGGCCGTGCCTTTCGTCCCGGTCTACGCCCGGGGGTGGCTGCGCGCATACGCTGCCCGCAAGCGCGCGGAGTCTACGCGAGTGTAGACCTGGGTCGTCGAGATGGTCGCATGGCCGAGAAGCTCCTGGATGGCGCGCAGGTCCGCCCCTCCCTCGAGCAGGTGCGTCGCGAAGGAGTGGCGCAGGGCGTGCGGGTGCACCGCGCCCTGCGTGCGGGCGTGGCGCGCCCAGGCGCGCAGCCGGCGCCGGACGTCGCTCGTCGACAGGCGACGGCCGGTCTTGGACAGAAACAGCGCGGGCTCGGCGTCGGCGCCCTCGGCGTGCAACGCGTCGCGGCCGCGGGCGAGGTAGTTGCGGATCGCGAGCAGCGCGGGCTCCCCCGCCGGGGCGATGCGCGTCCTGGAGCCCTTGCCCTCGACGCGCAGCTGCTCGTTGTCGAAGTCCAGCGAGGAGACGTCGAGGGTGACGAGCTCCTCGGCGCGCAGGCCGCAGCCGTAGGCGATCTCGAACAGGGCGCGGTCGCGCAGTTCCAGCGGCGTCGTGGTGGGGATGCTGTCCAGCAGCGCGCCGACGTCGCCCGCGTTGAGCGCTCGCGGCAGCGGCGCGGGCTTGCGCGGCAGCGGCAGCAGCTCGGCGGGGTTGGCGCCCATCAGGCCGTGCTCGACCAGCGACCCGAAGAACTGCCGGCTTGCCGCGAGCTTGCGCGCGATCGTCGTCGCCGCCACCCGCCGGTCGGAGAGATGCGAGGCGTAGCGGCGCAGCGCCTTGTAGTCGACGTCGGCCGGATCGAGCTCCCGTGCGGCGCACCAGGCCGCGAGCTGGCCGAGGTCGATGCCGTAGGCGCGCCGGGTGCGCTCGGCCGCACCGCGGCGGCGCAGATCGGCGTCGAAGAGCGTCAGCGCCTCCCGCCACGCGGGTCTCAGGGGGTGGCTATGTTGCTCGTCAGCGGTGGCCATGTTCTTCATCGATACGACGTCGGGTCAGATCGCGACGGGCCGGCAGCTCGACGAGGCCGGGCTCTCGGATCCGGTGGACGGCCCGGGGGCGCCCTGGCACCGCATCCAGGGGACCAGCGACGCGACGACGCTCTGGTACGCCGTCATGCGCAGGCAGACTCGGGGAGTGCACATCGGTGCACTGTGCATTCGCCACTCAGACCACCACGCCTCCCTGCTTGAAAAAGGCTGGGCGGAGGTGCCGATCTCAGAGATCGGCCTGGACCGGGCCGCCTAGGCCACGTAGACCGGCGTCCCGATGTCGACCCGGTCGAACAGGTCCTCCACGTCGGGGATCGCCATGCGCACGCAGCCGTGCGACGCCGCGGAGCCCAGCGAGCCGAGCTCGTCGGTGCCGTGGATGCCGGCGCCGTTGTAGATGCCCATCCAGCGCGACTTGATCGGGTCGCTCGGGCCGGGCGGCACGACCGTCCCCGCGAGCGAGCCGGCCCACGCCGAGTCCGGCACGTGCCAGGACGGGTTGACCTGCTTGTCCTGGATCTCGTAGAGGCCCGACGGGGTCTCGAGGCCGGCCATGCCGACGGCGATCCGGTAGTCCTTGGCCTGCTTGAGATGCGCGTAGAGATGCAGCGTGAAGGCGCTCCGGTCGATCACGATCACCGACGGATACTTCGACGCGAGCTCGTGCGTGGTGACCTTCGGCTTGACCTTCGAGGCGCGCACTTGCACCTCGCGGCGCGCCGTCCTGGAGATCACCTGGCGCCTGAGCGCGCGGCTCAGCCCGCGGGTGTCCACCTTCAGGCCCGCGTGCGCGCGCTTCGCCTCCACGCCGGAGCCCGAGATGTCGACCTTCGCGTCGACCGCCGGGCGCTCGAGCCGCTTGCTCACGCGCTCGACCAGGCGCTTGACGGCCCCGCGGTCGTAGGCGATGTCCACGTCCAGGCGCGCGTCGACCTTCCCGCCGGTGAGCCCGCGCACGGTCCGGCTCAGGACGCCGCCCGCGCGCGAGCGGTCGACGGCGGCCTGCACGGAGCGCTCGATGTCGACGGTCACCCGCGCCTGCTGGGGCGTCAGGGTGAAGCGACGGCCCTTGTAGCGGGCGGTCACGGGCTGTTTGAGCGGCGCCACGAGCTGGTCGCGCAGGCGCAGGCGCGCCTTGGCGGCCGTGAGGCCGCCGACGTCGACGCCGCCGACCGAGACCCCCTTGGCGATCTCGTCCTTGCGGCCCGAGTCGTAGGCGTAGACGGCGATGACGGCGATCAGCAGGACGCTGACGAGGCCCACCGCGAGGATGAAGGATTTCCTGCCCATGCGTACGGTGATCCTAAGCTCCAAACGCCTGCAATGGGGAGCCTGCACGTGACCCTGCGCGTTATGTTGCGCCAACTATCCCGATAGCGTGGGTTAATGGCTCCCCGCTCCGCGGTGCTCGAGGCGCTGATCGCCCCCCAGTCCGAGCCGGGCTACGGCACCCCGGGGCGCCCGGCCTGGCTTGACATCGACTGGGCGGCGCACCGGCGCCGGGCGGTGATCGACGGCGCCCGGATGGAGTACGTCGATTTCGGCTCCGGCCCGCCGATGGTCTTCGTCCACGGCCTCGGCGCGTGCTGGCAGACCTGGCTCGAGAACCTCCCCCACTTCGCGCGCGACCACCGCTGCATCGCGATGGACCTCGCCGGCTTCGGCGCCTCCGAGCCGCTCGCGGGCGACGTCACGATCGAGCGCCTCGCGCGCGGCGTGGCGGAGCTGCTGGGCCAGCTCGGCGTCGGGCGCGCCGTCGTCGCCGGGAACTCGATGGGGGGCTTCGTCGCGCTCGAGCTCGCGATCCGCCACCCCGCGCTCGTCGAGCGCCTCGTCCTCGTGTCCGCCGCCGTGTTCTGGCAGGAGTACCGGCGCGCGAAGCCGCTGGTCGCCCTCGCGCAGGCCACCGAGAGCACGCTCGGGCGCGCGCTGGTCGGCAGCGAGGCCTACCTCATGCGCCGCCCGAAGCTGCGCGCGGCGGCGCTCGGGGTCGGCGGGATCCGCTTCGGGCACCTGCTCTCCCCCGAGCTGCAGTGCGAGATCCTGCTGACCGCCAAGCGCACGCAGGGCTTTCTGCCCTCCCTGCGGGCGCTCGCCTCCTACTCCCTGCGCGACGAGCTCGAGCAGGTCGTCGCTCCCACGCTGATCGTCTGGGGCACAGACGACGCCCTGGTCGGCGTCGAGCATGCCGCCGAGCTGGAGGCGCTGATCCCCGGTGCCCGCAAGTCGATCTACGAGCGCACGGGCCACGTCGTCATGCTCGAGCGCCCCGGCCGCTTCAACCGTGAGCTGTCGGCGTTCGTCGCCGAGGGCGGCGCCTCAGACGTCGTCGGGCCAGTGGCCGTGCTCTGAGAGGTACTCGCGCGCGGCCTGCTCGGCCGCACGGTCGTCGTGCCCGCGGGACGCGATCCAGACGAGGAAGACGATCAGGCCGACGCCTCCGATGACGGCGATGACGTTGGCGATCCCGACGACCATGGCGCTAGCGCGTGACGGCGCCCTCGGCGGCGCTGGCGACGAGCTTGGCGTACTTGCCGAGCACGCCGGTCGTGTGCTGGGGGGTGGGCATTTGATAATTCGCGATCCGCTGGGCGATCTCCGCGTCGGAGAGCTCCACGTCCATCCGGCGCCGGTCGACGTCGATCGTGATCGTGTCGCCCTCGCGCACGGCGGCGATCGGGCCGCCCCTGACGGCCTCCGGGGCGACGTGCCCGGCCATGAAGCCGCGGGTGGCGCCGGAGAAGCGGCCGTCGGTGAGCAGCGCGACGTGCGCGCCCATCCCGTTGCCGGCGAGGGCGGCCGTGACGGCGAGCATCTCGCGCATCCCAGGGCCGCCGACGGGGCCCTCGTTGCGGATGACGAGGACATCGCCGGCGTTGATGGCGCCGGTCTGCACCGCCGCCATCGCCTCCTCCTCGCGCTCGAACACCCGCGCCGGGCCCTGGTGGTAGCGGCGCTCGTGGCCGGAGAGCTTCACGACCGAGCCGTCCGGGGCGAGGTTGCCGCGCAGGATCGCCAGGCCGCCCGTCCGCTTGATCGGCGCGCCGGCAGGCACGACGACCTCCTGGCCCGCGGTCTCCTCGGCGGCGTCGGCGACCTCGCCGATCGTCTGGCCGGTGACCGTCGGGGCGCTCTCGTGCAGCCGCCCGAGCTCGCGCAGGCGCTTGACGACCACCGGGACGCCGCCGGCCTCGTAGAGGTCGGAGGCGGTGAAGCGCCCGGTCGGCTTGAGGTCGCAGGTGACGGGCGTGCCCTCGGCGATGCGGTCGAAGTCGTCGAGCTCGAGCTCGACGCCCGTCTCGCGGGCGAGCGCCATCAGATGCAGGACGGCGTTGGTGGAGCCGCCGCTGGTCGCCACCGCGGCGATCGCGTTCTCCATGCTCGCGCGGGTGATGATGTCGCTCGGGCGCTGGCCGCGGGCCAGCACGTCCATGACCAGGCGGCCCGCGGCCCGGGCGACGTCGGGCTTGCCGGCGTTTTCGGCCGGCACCATGCTCGAGCCCATCGGCGAGAGGCCCATCACCTCGAAGACCATGCCCATCGTGTTCGCGGTGAACTGCGCCCCGCAGGCGCCGGCGCCCGGCGAGGCGTGCTGCTCGAGGTCGGCGAGGTCCTCGTCGGACAGCTTGCCCGCAGCGTGACTGCCGACCGCCTCGAAGACCTCCTGGATCGTCACGTCCTTGCCGCGCCAGCGCCCGGGCATGATCGAGCCGCCGTAGAGCAGGACGCCGGGCACGTCCACGCGCGCCAGCGCCATCGCGCCGCCCGGGATCGTCTTGTCGCAGCCCGTGAGCACGATCACGGCGTCGAACAGATGGCCCTCGGCGACGAGCTCGATCGAGTCCGCGATCACCTCGCGCGAGACGAGCGAGGTCTTCATCCCGCTCGTGCCCATCGTGATGCCGTCGGAGATGGCGATCGTGTTGAGCTCCATCGGCGTGCCGCCGGCCTCGCGGATGCCCTCCTTGACCCGGGCGGCGAGCGCGCGCAGGTGGAAGTTGCAGGGCATCGTCTCGATCCAGGTCGAGGCGACCCCGACGATCGGCTTGCTCAGCGCCTCGGCGTCGAAGCCGATGCCGTGCAGGTAGGCGCGCGCGGCCGCGCGAGCGGGCCCGTCGGTGAGCTGACGGGACCGATGCCTGACGTCGAAGCTCATGTCTGGCCGCTGCCGGAGGCCCGGCTCGGCGCGCGCGCGGCGCGCTCGAGGCGGGCGCGTTCCCACTGGCGCAGGCGCCATAGGTCGCGAGCCACCTTGCGCGGGTCGATCTGGCGACCGGGCAGGTGCAGGTTGGCGGAGCTGATCAGCCGCTGCTCGTCGCCCTTGATCCCCATCCACTTGGCGAGGACGTCGTCGGAGTCGGGCAGGCGCACGGACCCGTACGGCCGGGTCTCGTCGGGGAACTCGACGCAGTACTCGTTGAGCAGCTGCCCCGTCTGCGGCAGGTAGGCGACGATCGGCTTGTGCGGGTAGACGAGGTAGGCGTACGGGGCGCCGCCGAGGTCCCAGCCCTCCTCGGGACCCCCGGTCTGGCCGCCCCACACGCGCAGGAGGCCGAGGTCGCGGTACATGTCCCACTCCTCGTCGTTGACGCACGAGCGCAGCAGCTCGCGCGCCCGCTGCTCCGCGCGGCGCTCCCGGCCCGGGTCGTAGGCCGGAATGCCCTCCGCGCGCGCCTGGCGGCGCGCCCTGAGGCGCTTCGCGCAGCGCTCGAAGAACGGGATGCACGCCTCCCACAGCAGCGCGATCACGACGATCGCCGATGCGACGAGTGCGGCGAGCATCCGCGCCTAGCGCGCGCCGCCGGCCGCGCGCGGGAAGAAGATAACCCGGTCGGTTTCGCGCGGGATCTCGTCGAAGGCGTGCACCATCGTGGCTCGCCGTCTACCCGCGTCAGAGGTGACCGGAACGGCCGCCCACATCCCCGCCTCGAGCTGGCGCCGGAACTCCTCGACGAGCGCCCGCTCCTCCTCGGCGACCTCCACATCCCCCTCGGCGATCAACTGCTCGCCATGGCCTGGTCGCATGCGCAGGAACCTCATCGTCGAGCGATTATGACAGAGGTCTTGCAGCGGCCATCGGCAGCTGGCGCGCACGCGACGAGATGTGGAGAGCGTCGACGGGTCCGGCGCCCCGCCCGATCCCCCGCAGGCCGCGGAGAACCGCGTCGGCCGCGACCTCCCGAGCCGCCCGCGCCGACTCGAGCACGGAGAAGCCCAGGGCGAGATGCGCGGCCAGCGCCGAGGAGTGCGTGCAGCCGGAGCCGTGGGCCGCCCCGGCGGGGTGGCGGACCCCCGGGATCCGGTGGGTGTGGCCACCATCGAAGAGCACGTCGGTCGCGTCCTCGCCGTGGCCGCCGGTGACCACCACGTTCGCCGGGCCGAGCCCGTGCAGGACCAGCGCCAGCGTCTCGGCGCCGGCGTCCGCCTGCGCGCCCGCGAGCACGCGGGCCTCCGGGAGGTTGGGCGTGATCACGGTCGCGCGGGCGATCAGCCGCTCGATCAGCGCCGCACGGGCCCGATCCTCGAGCAGGACCGCGCCCGACTCGGAGACCATCACCGGGTCGAGCACGACGGGCGTGTCCGGGTCGAGCAGGTCGAGCGCCGCCGCCACGGCCGCGACCGTCGCCGCCGTGCCGAGCATCCCGATCTTCACGGCGGCGACGCCGATGTCGTCGCGGACCGCCCGCACCTGCTCGACGATGAACGCCGGCGGAATGCTGTGGACGCCGGTCACGCCGACCGTGTTCTGCGCGGTGAGCGCCGTGATCGCCGTCATCCCGTGCACGCCGCAGGCCGCGAGCGCCTTCAGATCGGCCTGGATCCCCGCGCCGCCGCCGGAGTCCGAGCCGGCGATGGACAGGACGGCGGGCACCCTGGCGGACATCCCCGGGAGGGTAGGCGGTGGGCGGACGCGGGACGGCCGGCCGCGGCAGCCGGGCGCTGGACGTCGGCGCGGGCGGGCGGGCGCGAGCCGCCGGGCGTTGCATCGGCGCGGGCGGGCGAGCTGACGGACATGGCGATGGCGGACGGCGGCGCTCGGCAGGAAGCGGACCGTCGCGCGGCGGGAACGTTCAACGACGGCCCTGTACGGCGGCAGCCACCGATATACCCCCACAAGGCGCAGGGCCGGAGCGGCATGCGCGGGGTGGCGGTCGGTATACGTCTCTGGCCCCGTCAAGTGCTGTGGCCAGGTGTGGATCCTCCAGATCCGGGGGCCAGAGCCCCCGAAACGTGACCTCCGTGCGCGGCTGGCTAGGAGCGCTTGACGCCACTACCGATCAGGCGCGGCGGTTGCATGATGGTCCGGATAGCGATCTGGTCAAGATCGGCAAGCAGGACCTCGACCATGGCCTGGGGACTGAAGCGGTAGTAGTCGCCGGGGTGGTTGTGGATCTCGAAGGTCGGCGTGCCGGTGAGCCGCACCCCGAGCAATGGGTGCGCGAGGAGCGCTCCGGCTAGGGGAGTCCGCTTGAGGAACCTCTTGAACAGGTCGTGCTTGGCTGGCGCGTAGCCGGGGATTCCGACGATGATGGCCCCACCCGGACGGGTGACGCGGTGTATCTCCCCCACGGTCTTCCAGAAGTGCCGGTCGTGTTCGAGCGTCGCGTTGCAGACGACGGCATCGAAGTCCTCGTCGGCGAACGGCATGCTGTTGGCGTTGACGGCGACGACGGTGAAGTCCGCGTACTGACCGCCCTGGTAGTCGATGCCGATCTTCTCGCTCGCGCCGCTGAGGCCCTGAGGTTGAGCAGGCTGCCGCTGTTGGCAGTGGCGCCCACTTCGAGCACGCGCCCTGTGATGTGGTGTCGAGCGCAGACGCTCTCGAACTCCTGAAAGACCCGGGGGTGCATGCGGCGCAACCTAGCGCAGCGAGGGCGACCGACCCCCGCCTTGCCCGGCGCATTTTGGCGCTTCGCGCGCTCGCGGTGTCGCCTCACCCCGCCGCGCGGATGTAGCGCCCGCCGAAGACGCGGCGCACGAGGCCGCGCAGCTCGAGCTCGCCGAGGTCGCGGCTGACGGCGAAGGCCTCGCTCGGGTCGCCGACCAGCTCGGCCAGGGAGCCCTCCCCGCGCTCGATGCACTCGAGCAATCGCGCCAGCGACGGCTCGAGGCCGAGCGGAGGCGCGACAGGCTCGGGCGCCGACGCGCGCGCCCGCGGCCCGGCGCCGACGACGACCCCGGTCGCGCTCGCCCCGGCGCCGTGCAGCAGGTCCAGCACGTCGCCGCCTGAACCGGCGCCGTGCAGCAGGTCGAGCACGTCCTCCGCGCCGCGGACCAGCTCCGCGCCCGCCTTCATCAGCAGGTGCGGCCCGGCCGACATGCGCGAGGTGACCGAGCCGGGCACCGCAGCGACGAAGCGGCCGAGCTCCATGGCGAAGTCGGCCGTGATCAGCGAGCCCGAGCGCTCCCCGCCCTCTACCACGACGGTGCCCGCCGAGAGCGCCGCGATCAACCGGTTGCGCGCCGGAAAGGCCCAGCGCCGCGGCGCGAACCCCGGCGGCAGCTCGGAGACGACGCAGCCCGCCTCCGCGATCCGGCGGTGCAGCTGCACCGCCCGCGCGGGATACGGCCGGTCCGCGCCGGTCGCGAGCACGGCGACCGTGCGCCCGGCCTCGAGCGCGCCGGCGTGGGCGGCCGAGTCGATGCCCATGACCATGCCCGAGACGACGGCGACGCCCGCGGCGCCGAGCCCACGGGCGAGCGCCCGCGTGACCTCCAGGCCGTAAGGGGTCGGCGTCCGCGCGCCCACGATCGCCACGCCCGCGCCGTCGAGCAGCGCCGGGTCCCCGGCGAAGTGCACGACCGCCGGCGGGTCGGGCAGCTCGCGCAGCCCGGCGGGGTAGGCGGGCGAGCAGCCGCACACCGCCCCCAGACCGGCGGCGGCGAGGCGGTCCAGCGCGAATTCGGTTGAAAACGCCTCGTAGTGCGCGGAGGCCTCCGGCATGCCCGCCCAGCGCAGCAGCTCCTCGTCCGCCAGCGCCAGCAGCTGCGGGCGCCCGCGCCGCAGCCGCCACTCGTGCTCGATGCGCCCCGCCAGCCCGGCGATCAGCGCTGTCCGCCGCAGGCAGGCCCCGCACGCGTCGAGCGTCGACGAGGCCGTCGTCATGCCGCGAGCGCGGTGGGCGCCGGGTCCGAGCGCAGGATCAGGGCCGCCATGACGTGCTCCGGCCCCACCTCGGCGCTTTCCTGCAGGTCGGCGATCGTCCGCGCCACGCGCAGCACCCGGTGGTGCCCGCGCGCGCTGAGCCCCTCGGCGTCGTGCAGCTCGAACAGCCGCCGCCGCGCGCTTGGCGTGATCCGCGCGAGCGCTGAGAGCATCGCGGGCGTCATGTGGGCGTTGCAGGCCCCCGAGGTCCCGCGCAGGCGCAGCGCCTGTCGCTCACGCGCCGCCACCACGCGCTCGCGCACGCTCGCCGACGACGGCGCGCCGTCGTCGCGCAGCCCCGCGGCCGTCGGGCGCCCGACGTGCAGGGTGATGTCGATGCGGTCCAGCAGGGGCCCGGACAGACGCCGGTCGTGGCGCACGCGCTCGGGGCCCGTGCAGCGGCAGCGCTCGTCGCCGAGGCCGCACGGGCACGGGTTCGACGCGGCGACGAGCATCGCCCGCGTGGGGAAGGTCAGCACGCGCTGGGAGCGCACGACGATCACGCGCCCGTCCTCGAGCGGCTGGCGCAGCGCCTCGAGCGTGTTGCGGGAAAACTCCGACAGCTCGTCGAGAAAGAGCACGCCGTTGTGGGCGAGCGTGATCTCCCCGGGCTTGGGGGTGGTCCCGCCGCCGACCAGCCCCGAGGGCGAGATCAGGTGGTGCGGCGCGCGGAAGGGCCGCTCGCGCACCAGGCCGCGGCCCTCGTGCAGCCCGGCGATCGAGTGGATGCGGGTGACCGCTATGGCCTCCTCGCGCGTCATCGGCGGCAGCAGCGTCGGCAGCCGGCGGGCGATCATCGTCTTGCCGGTGCCGGGCGGGCCGTGCAGGAAGAGGTTGTGCGCGCCGGCCACGGCGATCGTCACGGCTTCCAGGATGCCGCCGTGCCCGCGGACGTCGCGCAGGTCCGGTGCCTCTGGATCGGCGGTGAGCGCAGGCGCGGGCGCAGGCGCGGCAGGGTCGGCCTGCCCGTGCAGCACGGCTACGGCGTGGGTGAGCGACTCGATCCCGAGGACCTGGAGGTCCTGCACAAGCGTCGCCTCCGCCGCCCGCGACGCGGGCAGCACCAGCCGCGTCAGCCCCTGCCCGCGGGCGCCCTGGGCGATGGCCAGTGCCCCGCGGATGGCGCGCACGTCGCCGTTGAGCGACAGCTCCCCCGCGACGGCGCAGGTGCGCAGCACCTGCGGATCGACCTGCCCGCTCGCCGCCAGCACGGCCAGCGCCAGTGGCAGGTCGAAGTGCGGGCCCTCCTTGCGCAGGTACGCCGGCGCGAGGTTGACCGTGATGCGCTTCTGCGGGAACTCGAAGCCGCTGTTGGTGATCGCCGCGCGCACGCGCTCGCGCGCCTCGCGGACCGACTTGTCGGCCAGGCCGACGACGTTGAAGGCTGGCAGCCCCAGGCGGATGTCGGCCTCCACGGTGACGCGGCGGGTGTCCACCCCGTCGATCGCGAAGCCGATCACCTGGGCGAGCATCTAAAACGCCCCCTCGAGGTGCTCGAGCGAGACCAGCTCCCCTGCGGCGTCGACCAGCACCCCGACCGCGTCGAAGCGCAGCGCCTCGAAGAACGGCCGGTCCGCTTCCTCGGCCAGCCAGGCCGCCCCCATCCGGCGCACCTGGCTCTGCTTGGCCTCCCCGAGCGCGTCGAAGGGCTGCCCGGAGCCGGCGCGCCGCGTCTTGACCTCCGCGAACACGAGCAGCGGGCCGTCGCAGACGACCAGATCGAGCTCGCCGAAGCGGGTGCGGTGGCGGCGCGCGAGGACGTCGAAGCCGAGGCGCTCGAAGTGGCGGGCGGCGAACGCCTCCCCGGCGAGTCCGAGGGCGTGGCGGAGGTCGGTGGTCACAGGTCCGCAAGCTACGGACGACCCTGTGACAGGTCAGCACCTGGCTGTCACGACTCTGTGCCGATTCACAGCGCGAGCTGTGAATAGGCCACCGACTGAAACGACAGCCGGTGCAGCGGCGAGACGCCGTGCTGCTCGATCGCCGCGCGATGCTCCGGCGTCGAGTAGCCCACGTGGGTCTCGAACTCCCAGTGCGGATAGCGCTCGGCGATCCGCTGCATGTAGCGGTCGCGCGACACCTTCGCGATCACCGAGGCCGCCGCGATCGCCGCGCTCGTCGCGTCCCCGCCCACCAGCGGCCGCTGCTCGAAGCCCGTCGGCGGGACCGGGAAGCCGTCCGACAGGCACAGGCAGCCGGGGACGCCGACGCGGCGCAGGCAGTCGCTCAGCGCCGCCAGGTTGGTGACGTGCAGGCCGCGCGCGTCGATGCCGCGCGCACAGCGCGAGGTGACCGCCACCCGCGCGGCGACGCGCATGACCCGCGGGTACAGCTGCTCGCGCATCTCGGCGGTGTGCTGCTTTGAGTCGTTGAGCGCGGACAGCGCCCGCAGGTCTGACAGCGTGAGCTTCTCGAGGTCGAACAGGACCGCGGCGGCGACGAGCGGGCCGGCCAGGCAGCCGCGCCCGGCCTCGTCGGCGCCGGCGACGAAGCGCACCCCGAGCTCGCGGTCGTAGCGGAACAGCCGCGACCCGGAGGAGCGCCTGCGGCGGTGCCGCTTAGAGGAGCCCGATGCGGCCGGGGGGCCAGTAGGTGGCAAAGGCTCCACCGATGATCCACTTGTCGGGGACGGGCCCCCAGAAACGGCTGTCGTCAGACGATCCACGGTTGTCGCCCATCATGAAGTAGTGCCCGGCGGGAATCGTGATCTCCTGCGGGAAGCTGCAGCCGCCGCCCGGGTTGCACGGCTTGATGAAGGGCTCGCTGGCCCTCTTGCCGTTGCGGTACACGTGGCCGTCGATGACCTTCAGGTGGTCGCCCGGGCCGGCGACGACGCGCTTGATGAAGTTGACGTCGTCGCGGATCGGCACCTCCTTCGAGCAGACCTGCTGGCGCGGGTGCGGCGCCCCACAGCGGCCCTCGTCGGCGCCCTGGGGCGGATGGAACACGACGACCTCGCCGACGGACGGCTTGGAGAAGCTGTGGCCGATCCGGTTGACGAGCACGCGCTGGCCGATCGTGAGCGTCGGCACCATCGACTCGCTGGGGATGCGGTACGGCTTGATCAGGAACTTCTGGATGCCGAGCGCGAGGCCGAGCGCGACGGCCACGATCAGCACGAGCTCGAACAGCGAACCGGCGGTGGACTGGGGCTTGGAGACCACCCGTGCGGCCTGCGCGATGAAGCTAGGTCTCGTCGGCGGAGGAAGCGGGAGCGGCGGCCGCGGCAGCGGGCGCGTCGACGGCCGCTTCGCCAGCCGCGGCCTCCTCGACGATTCCCGGCTCGTTCGCGGCGTGCCCCTCGGCGTCGACGGCCGCCGGCGCGTGCAGCAGCCCGGCCTCGACGACCTCCTCCGGCCCGACGTATCGGCGCTCGCGCACGCGGGCGGACTTGCCGACGCGGCCGCGCAGGTAGTAGAGCTTCGCCCGGCGCACGTCACCGCGGGCGGCGACCTCGATGCGCTCGATCTTCGGGGAGTGCAGCGGGAACATGCGCTCCACCCCGACGCCGAAGGACTGCTTGCGCACGGTGAACGTCTCGCGGACGCCCTCCCCCTGACGCTTGATCACGACGCCCTCGAACACCTGGGTACGGCGACGCGTGCCCTCGATGACCTGGAAGTGCACGCGGACGCGGTCGCCGGCGCGAAACTGGGGTACCCGCCGCAGCTGCTGGCGCTCGAGTTTGTCGATGACGGTGCTCACGGCGAAGAAGAACCCGCGGAGGCCACATGCCTGACGCGGGCGCGTTGGGAACTCTAGCGGACACCCCTGGAGCGGCTCTGCTCACGCCGCCACTGCGCCACGCGACCGTGGTGGCCGCTGAGCAGGACCTCCGGGACCGGCCAGCCGCGGTAGGACGCCGGCCGCGTGTAGTGCGGGTACTCGGGCAGGCCGTCCAGCGCGACGCTGAAGGACTCCTCGTGCACGGACGCCTCGTCGCCGAGCGCGCCCGGCAGCTTGCGGATGACCGCATCGAGGACGACCATCGCCGCGAGCTCCCCCCCGGCGATCACGTAGGGGCCGATCGAGATCCGGTCCGTGCAGAAGTGCTCGAGGATGCGCTCGTCGAAGCCCTCGTAGCGGCCGCAGAGCAGCGTCAGGTCGTCCTCGGCGGCGAGCTCGCACACGAGCTCCTCGTCGAGCCTGCGCCCGCCGGGCGTGAGGCCGATCACCCGGCGCCGCCGGCGCAGATCCAGCGGGTCGATCCCGTAGCGCGCCTGCAGCGCCCAGTCGACGACGTCGACGCGCAGGATCATGCCGGCCCCGCCGCCGAAGGGGGTGTCGTCGACCGAGCGTCCCGACAGCGTCGTGGAGTCGCGATAGTCGACGGTCTCGACGCTCGACCCGCGTCCCAGGGCGTTGCGCACGTGGCGCTGCTCGCGAAACCAGTCAAACCAAGAGGGAAACAGCGTGAAGACGTCGGCCTGCATCGCGGCTAGGACTCTCCGAGGAAGGCGAGGTCCACGTCGATGCGCCCGGCTTGGAGGTCGATGTCGCGCACGGCGTCGCCGACCAGCGGGATCAGCAGCTCCCCGACCTCGAGCACCTCGCACGAGGGCAGCGCGCGCACGCGGTCCACGGCGCCCACGGACCGCTCGCCGTCGACGACCGCCAGCCCGACGAGGTCGTCCGCCCAGTACTCGCCCTCCTGCAGCGGGGGGACATCGCCGCGGGTGACCTCGACCGGCTGGCCGCGCAACGGCTCGACGGCCTCGCGCGACGAGACGCCCTGCAGGCGAAGGATCGGCCTGGCGGCGGTTCCCGCGACGCGCTCGACCAGATAGGCGTCGCCCCCGACGTGCACGCGGATGCGCCGCACGAGCACGCCCTCCTCCGGGCGTGTCACGTAAAACGAGCCGTCGAGCCCGTGCGGCTTGCCGACGCGGCCGACCTGCAGGCGCGGCTCAGTCGACGATGTCGACGAGGACCCGCCGGTCCTGCCGGGACCCCGCGGCCTTGACGACCGTCCGGAGGGCTGAGGCGGTTCGTCCGCCGCGCCCGATGACGTGTCCGTAGTCATCCTCGTCCACCGCCAGCTCGAGTATCAGCGATCCGTCGTCCTCGAACTCCTCGACGCGAACCTTGTCGGGCTTGTCGACGAGGGCCTTCGCGAGGTACTCGAGGAGATCGCGCGGCATCGCGTCCGGTTAGGAGGAGATGCCCTGGATGCGCAGCAGCTTCTTCACCGAGTCCGACGGCTGCGCGCCGTGACGGAGCCAGTAGCGAGCGCGCTCCTCGTCGAGCACGACGGTCGAGGGCTCGGTCTGGGCGTTGTAGCGCCCGATCGTCTCGAGGAAGCGGCCGTCCCGCGGTGCGCGGCGATCGGCGACGACGACGCGCCAGACCGGATCCTTCTTCCCGCCCACGCGGGTCAATCTCATCGCAACGGCCATGTCGGCGAAGGAGCGTAGCGGGTGATAGGGCTCGGGGACCCACCTCCGGCGGCCACGACTGGCCGCTGAGGGCTCCTGCCTCAGCGCGCCGCCTCCGGCACCACTAGCGCCCCTGGCGCATCATCGCGCCGATGTCGGGCATCTTGCCCTGCTGGATCCCGCGCATCATCTTGCGCATCTCGCCGAACTGCTTGACCAGCTGGTTGACCTGCTGGACCGAGGTGCCCGAGCCCGTGGCGATGCGGGCGCGGCGGCGGCCCTTGATGATGTCCGGCTTGTGGCGCTCCTGGAGCGTCATCGACAGGATGATCGCCTCGATGCGGTCGAACTCGCGCTCGTCGACTTTCAGCTGGGAGAGCTGGTGGCCGGCCAGGCCCGGGAGCATGCCGAGCAGCGACGTCAGCGGGCCCATCTTGCGGATCTTCTTGAGCTGGTCGAGGAAGTCGTCGAGGTCGAACTCGTTGCGGCGCAGCTTGGCCTCGAGCCGCTTGGCCTCGTCCTCGTCGGTCTGGCGCTCAGCCTTCTCGATGAACGACAGGACGTCGCCCATGCCGAGGATCCGCTGGGCCATGCGGTCCGGGTGGAAGGCCTCGAAGTCGCCGAGCTTCTCGCCCGTGGAGGCGAACAGGATCGGCTTGCCGGTGATCGCCTTGACCGACAGCGCCGCGCCGCCGCGCGCGTCGCCGTCGAGCTTGGACAGCACGACGCCGTCGAACTGGGCGACCTCGGCGAACTGCTCGGCCACGTTCACGGCGTCCTGACCGGTCATCGCGTCGACGACGAGCAGCACCGTGTGGGGCTTGACGGCCTTCTTGATGTCGGCCAGCTCGGCCATCAGCGCGTCGTCGACGTGCAGGCGCCCGCTGGTGTCGACGATCAGCACGTCCTTGCCGTCGCGGACCGCCTGGTCGCGCGCCCAGCGGGCGATGTCGACCGGCTTCTCGTCCGTCCCCCGCTCGTAGACCGTGGCGCCGGCCTGGCCGCCGACCTTGACCAGCTGCTCCACCGCGGCCGGCCGGTAGACGTCGCAGGCCGCGACGGCGACGGATGAGCCGTGGACCTCCTTGAGGTGCCGGGCGAGCTTGGCCGTGGCGGTCGTCTTGCCCGATCCCTGCAGGCCGGCCATGAGGATGACCGTGGGCGGGCGCGGCGAGAAGGTGATGCCCGCCGCCTGGCCGCCCATCAGCGCGGTCAGCTCCTCGTCGACGATCTTGACGACCTGCTGGCCCGGGTTGAGCTGCCTGGTGACCTCGACCCCGGCGGCGCGCTCCTTGACGCTGGCCGTGAACTGCTTGACGACCTTGAAGTTGACGTCGGCCTCCAGCAGCGCGAGGCGGATCTCGCGCATCGCCGTGGCGATGTCCTCCTCGGTCAGCGCACCGCGCTGGCGCACCCCGGAGAGCGCGCCCTGGAGCTTCTCTGAGAGGGAGTCGAACACGCGGCCTCATGCTAGGGGTCGCGAGCGCCGATCACGGTCCGCCTCGCCCGCGCCGCCGAGTCCCGCCTGGGCTTGGAAATGTACCCCCTCGGTACATCTCGTGGCCCAGCGCGGCTGAGCCCTACGCCGCCGGCGGCACCGGTGGCGCAGGCGGCGCCGGGGGCGGCTCGGGCGCCGGGGGCACGGACGGCGCCGACGCCATGCCGCCCAGGGCCGGGTTCGACGCGCCCTCCGCGGCCGCGCTGGCCTCGACCGCCGCGTCGCGGGCCGCCTTGGCGTCGGCCGCTGCGGCCGCGGCCGCGTCGTCGGCGCCGGTATTCGAGCGGGGCTTGGGCGGCGGGGCGGGCGGCAGGTTGCCGCCGAAGCGCGAGACCGCGCCGCCGAGGTTGCCGAGCGCCTGGGAGAACTCGCTCGGGATCACAAAGATCTTGTTCGCCTCGCCGCGGGCGAGCTGGGGCAGCATCTGCAGGTACTGGTAGGAGAGCAGGCGCTCGTCGGGCGCGCCGTCGTGGATCGCCTGAAAGACGGTCTCGATCGCCTTCGCCTCACCCTCGGCGCGCAGGATCGCGGACGTGCGGGCACCTTCGGCCTTCAGCACGGCGGACTGCTTCTCGCCCTCGGCCGTCAGGATCGAGGACTGCTTGATGCCCTCGGCCGTGAGGATCGTGGCGCGGCGGTCGCGCTCCGCGCGCATCTGCTTCTCCATCGCCTCCTGCACGGTGCGCGGCGGCTCGACGGACTTCAGCTCGACGCGGTTGACGCGGATGCCCCACTTGCCCGTCGCCTGGTCGAGCACGGCGCGCAGCTGGGAGTTGACGGTGTCGCGACTGGTCAGCGTGTCCTCGAGGGTCATGCCGCCGATGACGTTGCGCAGCGTGGTGACCGTGAGCTGCTCGATCGCCTGCAGCGGGTTGGCGACTTCGTAGGTAGCGGCCTTGGCGTCGGTGACGGTGAAGTAGACGACCGTGTCGATGCCGACCACGAGGTTGTCCTCGGTGATGACGGGCTGCGGCGGGAAGGAGACCACCTGCTCGCGCAGGTCAATCAGCGGCCGCATGCGGTCCATGAAGGGCACGAGCAGCGCGAGCCCGGGCTCCAGCGTGCGCTGATAGCGGCCGAGGCGCTCGACGACGCCGGCCTTGGCCTGCGGGACGATCTTCACCCCGGCGGCGGCGACGAACAGCACGAAGATGATGAGGACGATCAGGGCGATGACGCCACCGGTCATGAGCAGCTCCTATTCGGTCACGAGCGCCGTGGCGCCCCGGATCTCGACGACGGACACGCGCTCGCCGGGCTCGTAGACCCGGTCCTCGCCGTACGGCAGCGCCGACCACTGCTCCCCGTCGATCTTGACCAGCCCGCCGCCGTCCTGGGTGGTCCGCTCGAGCACGAGCGCATCCTTTCCGACGAGGGCTGCCGTGCCCGTGCGGATGTGCGGCGGCATGCGCTTGTGCGACCGTGCGAGCGGCCGCAGGGCGCCGAGCAGCGCGAGCGAGACCACGAGCGCGACCGCGAGGCTGACCGCGAGGCCGCCCCCCACCGCGCTGACGAAGGCCGCCACGAGCGCGCCGCCCGCGAACGGCGCGAGGAAGAAGCCCATCGTCGCGGCCTCACCCACCCCGAGCACGGCGGCGGCGATCAGCCAGTAGACCCAAGCATCCATGTCCGGGCGACAGTAGCGCGGCGCGCGGCGCGCGGCGCGCGTCTCGGGGACGACCGACATGCCCACGCGGTCGGCGCCGAGCGTGCGGGCTAGGTCAGCAGCGCCTGCGAGAAGGCGTCGGCGTCGAAGGGCCGCAGGTCCTCGAGCGACTCGCCGATCCCGATCAGCTTCACCGGGATCGCCAGCTCGTTGGCGATGGCGAGGGCGATCCCGCCCTTCGCGGTGCCGTCGAGCTTGGTCAACACGATCCCCGTCACGTCGACGGCCTCCCCGAAGAGCTTGGCCTGGCGCAGGCCGTTCTGGCCGGTCGTGGCGTCGACGGTCAACAGGGTCTCGTGCGGCGCGTCGGGCATCTGCTTGGCGATCACGCGCCGGATCTTGACCAGCTCCTCCATCAGGTTGTCCTGGGTGTGCAGGCGACCGGCGGTGTCGACGATGATCACGTCGGCCTCGATCTCGCGGCCCTTGGCGACGGCGTCGAAGGCGACCGCGGCGGGATCTGAGTCCTCGCGGCCCTTGACGAACGCGCACCCCGCGCGCTCGGCCCAGCGCTCGAGCTGCTCGACGGCGGCGGCGCGGAAGGTGTCGGCGGCGCCGATGACGACGCTCTGCCCGAGCTCTGAGCGCAGGTGCCAGGCGAGCTTGCCGATCGTGGTCGTCTTGCCCGTCCCGTTGACGCCGACCACGAGGATCACGGTCGGGCTGGCGCGCAGGTCGATGTGGTCGTCGCCCGTGCGCGCGATCTCCGCGAGCAGCTCGGCGAGCCGGCCGCTGAGGGCCTCGCCGCCCACGAGCGCGCCCGCGTCGGCCTCCTGCTCGAGCTGCTGCACGACCTGCGCGGTGGTCTTGGCGCCGACGTCCGCGAAGATCAGCGCCTCCTCGAGGCGCTCCCAGGTCTGCTCGTCGAGGTCGCCCTGGAACAGCGTGGCCTGGACCTCGGCCTGCAGCGCCTCGCGCGTCTTGCGCATGTTGGAGCGCAGGCGACGGAAGAAGCCGCTGCGCTCCTCGCTGCGCTCGGCGTCGGCGGGGGACGGGCTCGCACCCGCCCGGTCGCCGTCCACGAGGAAGAGGTCATACCAGTCTCGGGCCATGGGGTCGGGCAGGATATGCGGCGTGACCGTGGTTCGGCAGATCCCAGCCGACTCCCCCGCTGCCCTGAGGCTCGTGCGGGCGATGGTCGACGACGTGCGCGCCGTCTACGACGGATTCGGCCACCGCGCGGGCCCGAGCGCGTCGCCCGCCGAGATGAGCCCGCCCGGCGGCGCCTTCCTCGCCCTCTACGACGAGGACGGCGAGGCCATCGCCGGCGGCGGGATCAAGCGCCTCGACGCGCGGACGGCCGAGATCAAGCGCATGTACGTCGTGCCCGAGCGGCGCGGGCAGGGTCTTGCGCGCGCGCTGCTGTTGGCGCTCGAGGACGCAGCGCGCGGGCTCGGCTACGAGCGCGTGCGGCTCGACACCGGGCCCAAGCAGCCGTACGCACGCGCGCTTTACCTATCGGCGGGATACTCAGAGCTGCCCGACTACAACGGCAACCCGTACGCCTCCTTCTGGGGAGAGAAGACGCTGTGACCAAACCTGCGACATCCACCAAGAGGACCGATGACCCGCGCGTGGCGGGCCTCGCGCTCGTCGGCGCGATGGTCGCCGTCATGTGGGTCGTCGAGGTCATCAACGCGCTCGACCACAACACCCTCGACCGCTTCGGGATCCGCCCGCGCGCGACCGACGGGCTCGACGGCATCCTGTTCTCGCCGTTTCTGCACGGCAGCTGGTCGCACCTGATCGGCAACACCGTGCCCTTCGTGGTGCTCGGCGGCGTGATCGCGCTGAGCGGGCTCGTCCGCGTCGCGGCCGTGACCGCGCTCGTCGCGGGCGTCGGCGGCCTCGGCACGTGGCTGGTCGCGCCATCGAACAGCGTCCACATCGGCGCCAGCGGCGTCGTCTTCGGCTACGCGGGCTACCTCGTCGCGCGCGGCATCTTCACGCGCAGCCCGATGCACCTCGGCGTGGGCGCCGTCGTCGCGGCGATCTGGGGCACCACGCTGCTCAGCGGCTTCGTCCCGCACGACGGCATCTCCTGGCAGGGCCATCTCTTCGGCGCTGTGGGCGGGATCGTCGCCGCGCGCGTGCTGAGCCCGACGCGGGCGGAGAAGCCCGCGGCGGCGCCCGCGGCCGCGTTCTGACCGTCGCGGTTGGTGAACGGCTTGCGAGCGCAGGGGCCGATCTCGCAGGAGTCGCGGGGATTCGCAGATATGGCATCCATTAGATGCCGCATCTGCGGCGGATGTCGCGCTGGGAGGACCGGAACGGCCGGCCTGTGGAACGGGCTGGACGTCGTACCTCACTGACCCGCACCCCGGCAGCCCGCCGACGACAGAAGGCGGGGTCCGTCCGGGTCAGGCCGCGGCTGTGTCCGTTTCGTCGGCCGAGTCGCGCGGCAGCTTGCGCGAGACCACCTTGGACACGCCGTTGCCCGCCATGGACACGCCGTAGAGGCAGTCGGCCGCCTCCATCGTGCGCTTCTGGTGGGTGACGACGATGAACTGCGCGCGATCCGCGTACTTGCGCAGGAGGGTGAGGAAGCGGTCGATGTTGAGGTCGTCGAGCGCGGCCTCGACCTCGTCGAGGATGTAGAATGGGCACGGCTTGGCGAGGAAGACCGCGAACAGGAACGCCAGCGCGGTCAGCGACTTCTCGCCGCCGGAGAGCAGGCTCAGGCGCTTGGTGGACTTGCCGGCCGGGGTGATCTCGATCTCCACGCCGACCGCCTCGTTCTCGTCGGGCGGGCGCTCGTCGTCGACGTCGACCGCGGCCCCGAGCTCCTCCTCGGTGCCGCTGCCGCCGAGCACCGGGCGCGGACCGGCGTCCTCGCGCACGAGACGCAGCCGCCCGCGGCCGCTGGGGAACAGGCCGCCGACGAGCTCCTCGAAGTACTTCGCGGCCGTGGTGAAGGTCTCCTCGAAGGCCTGCTTGATCCGCTGGTCGATCTCCTTGATCACGCCCTGGAGCTCGCGGATGGCGGACTCGAGATCCTCGCGCTGGGTCTCGAGCTCCTCGACGTGGGCGACGGCCTCGTCGTACTCCGCCTTGGCGAGCGGGTTGACCGGGCCGAGCTGCTCGCGGCGCCGGTGCAGCCGCTCGATGCGCCCGGCGAGCTGCTCGCGCTCGGCGCCCGGCAGCTCCTCCGTGGCGGCGGCGGCCTCGAGCCCGAGGCGCTCGGCGAGCGTCCCGAGCTCGCGCTCGGCCTCCGTGGCCTGGTCGCGGACCTGCTGGGCGCGGACCTCGGCGCGGGTGACGGCCTCGCCCTGGGCCTTCAGGCGGCCCTGGACCTGCGCCTCCTGCTGGGCGCAAGCGCGCAGCTCGCCGGCCAGCCGCTCCCCGGCCTCGCGCTCGGCGCGCAGCGCGGCGTCGAAGGCGGCGACGCGCTCCTGCACGGCGGCCGCGGCGCCGGCGAGCGCGACCGCCAGGCGCTCGGCAACCGGCGCGAGCGCCTCGTCGGCGGCGTCGCGCTCGCGCTCGGAGGCGATGCGCGCGGCGCGGGCCTCGCGCTCGTGGGCGGCGCGCTCGAGCAGGC
>JBBSIC010000021.1:0-49643 GCA_038232275.1 Solirubrobacterales bacterium
CGAGCGCCTCGGGGCGCCGCCGGCCGAGGCGCTCTCCGCCCTTGCCCGCGACGCCCGCGAGGCGCGCGCGCGCGGCCGCGCCGAGGCAGCCGCGCGCGCCGCGCCGAAGATCCAGCTCGTGGTCGCGCTGCTGCTCGTCCCGAGCGTGATGCTGCTCGTCGCGGCCGCGCTCGCGCCGGCGTTGCTCGACGCGGTGTGAGGTTCCCATCCGCCGCGCTCGCGGGACCAACCGCACCCGATACTGGGAATGTGGGCATTCGGCTCGACCTCGCGCCTGTCGGGGCGGACAGCCACACCCGATCCAGACCCGCCCGGCTGGCGCCTTCTGGCACTTCAACGATCCCCTTCACTACGGCGCTGTTCCTCACACCGCGGTGGCTTCTCGCGGTTACCAGACCGGAGTCTGGATCAGGCGGGAAGGGCCGTGCCTTCTGGTGGCCTCTGCTGCGGCACCACCCATTCAAACACGCGGCGGTGGAGTATCGGAGGAACTCCATCCTCCTCGAGCCCGGGCGAGGGCCGAGGCGGCCGACTGCGCCCCGGACCTCGTCGGCGACTACATGAACGAGCAGACCGACGGACGGCGGGCCGAGTCGCCGTGAGCCTCGGCTCGCCGGAGTCGCCGCGTGCCTACCCGCCAACGGAAACCGAGCGCTCTCAACGTGCGCCAGCCCGGCGAACCGGACGGCTACTCCTCGTCGTCGCCCTTGCGCTTCTCGGTGATGTTCAGCCCGAGCCTAAGCCCATGATGCACGTAGAGCGCGCCCTCGAGCGGCAGCTCGAGATCGCCGTCCTCGCTCTTGTACTTGATCGAGCCGCTCTTATTCGGCCGGACTCCGATGGCCGAGGTCTCGAACAGCTGGTCGACGATCCACCGAGGGCCGTGGGTCTCGGTCAGCCGCGGCTTCTTCTTGGACACATGTTCCTCGAGTTCAGCGAGGGACTCGTACCGGTGGACGCCCTGGCGCAGCGTCTCGAGGCACTCCGGGAACTCGCGGACGGCCTTCGAGTACTCCTGCTTGAGGTCGTCGACCTTCCAGCGGCTGTACGTCAGCTCCGAGTCCTTGATGTTGTCCTTCGAGATGAAGGTGGCGTCCTCATCACCCCGGGACTTTGCCTCGTTGAGGTACTGGATCACCTCGCGCGGGCGCAGGAAGGTACGCTGCACGATGTACTCGAACGGCGGCGTGGACTGCCGCATCTTCTCGGGGTCGAGGATCTGCTCCACGTTGACCTGCTCGGGCAGCCTCGCCTCGATCATCTGACGCAGCTCGGCGGGGGTCCACGCGATCGAGTACTCGAAGGCACGGTGCTTGTCCTTATCGTCGAACCTCAGCATGGGGTAGATATCCGCGCGGAGGAAGGCGAGGACCCTCAGGCCGTGGTCGCCGTCGAACCCGAACTTGTTGTTTAGATCCTTCGCGGCCCGCAGCAGACCGACCAGCAGCGTCTTCGATTCGGCCGTGCCGTCCCACGACTCATCGAGCCGGTCCAGCAGGACCACAACACCCACCTGCTTGACGCACGCACCCACGAGGTCGAGGAGCCGCTCGATGACCGCTGGGGTCAGCAGCCGCTCCTCGGGCGATCCGTCCTTCCCGGCGTAGCCGACGCCGAAGCCGAACGCGCTGAGATTGAAGCTCTTCAGGCCTGTCAGCAGCTTGGTAGCCGCGTTCTTGAGGTCGACTGCGCCGCCACCGTAGTTCTCCTGGAGGAACTGCGTGAGCGTCTTGATCGCGAGCTCCGCCTCGCCCGTCCACGGACGCGGAGTCGATGTCAGCTCGGACGCCACCGTGATCGCCAGCGTCAGTTTCCAGGCGTTGGTATGCGCCTGCTCCGCGAGGATCCCTTGCTCCTTGTACTCCTTCAACGCGCCCCAGGCGTAAGCGTCAGGCGACATCGAGATGGCGAGGAGGTCCGCGCGTCCGGTGTCCCGGTACAGCCTCGGCAACTGGCGGAACAGGGCGGTCTTCCCGGCACCCTTCCGCCCGAGGAAGATCGTCTTGTCGCCCTTCAACGCCTCCTGGACATACCGCGTCGAAATGAAGTAGTCGCCGAGGCGATCGTCTGACTCGGCGTCGGAACTGCCGAGTTCGATTTCACCGAGTGTCGTCATTCCGTTAGACAGCGTAACCCAGGGTCCCGCCGGAACGAGGGCGTCGGCGCCGCGGCGGGCGTCGCCAGGTCGGGCGCTTCGCCGGGCCGGGGGAGCGACCCCGACCCCGAGCCGGACCGGGCGCTTGGGCGTGATGGCTCACCACGTAGACGACAGCGCCCGCACGGTTCGGACCCCGACGGGCGTAGCATCGAGGTATGTCGACCAACATCTACTTCGCGGGACAGGGGTACCACGGCGAGCCGCTCCTCCTCACCGTGGGACAACCCACCCGTCGAGGTCTATAGCGCCGTCAACCACGATGGCCCAGGACCCGTCGAACTTAAGGAGCGGGGAGGGCTGGTCGGGATCAACCCCGCGACCGTCGCGTTCTGGCGCGAGGTGGCACCCAGCCCCGGCTTTTGACCCGCCACCGATAAGCGCGTGGTCCGAACTGGGCTTCCGGGCGCGGCCTGCCGCGGCGTTAGGCCGTGACGGCGAGCCGCGCGGCGAACAGCACCGTCGCGCAAATCGGCAGCGGCGCATCGAGGCGCTGGACATGCCGGACGTGCTGTCCCTGCGCGACCTGCGCGCGCCTTGACGCCGCGGGCGCGCCGGTCGCGGTCGCGGACGCGATGGCGATCAAGGCCGGCGCCGCGCTGGCCGGCGCGCTGCTCGCCCTCGCGCTCGCCACTCCGGCGCCCGGCCGCCTCGGGTTCGTGCTGGCCGCCCGCCGGCGCCGCCGCGGGCATCTTGGCGTTCGACGCCTGGCAGCTCGTGCGCACCCGCCGCCGTACCACGACGATGGCGGTCGAGCTGCCCGACGTGCTCGACCTGCGCCGCGTGGCCATCGAAGCGAGTCTGCCACCCGTGCGGGCGGTGGCCGAGGTCGGCCACCCTGGATGCTCGCGGCAGAGCCCCGCCGCGCCGCGGCCCAGTGTGGCTCGGCGTCCCGCGCGCCGAGGCGCTGGAAACCCCGCGGCGGCGCGCGCCCCACGGACGGCGTGGGTGCCTTCACGAGCGTGCTGGACCGCGCCGAGCGCCTCGGCGGGCCGCCGGCCGAGGCGCTGGCCGCCGTCGCGCGCGATGCTCGGGGCGCCCGCGCCGAGGCGGCCGCGCGCGCCGCGCCGAAGATCCAGCGCGTCGTCGCGCTGCTGCTCGTCCCGAGCGTGATGCTGCTCGTCGCCGTCACTCTCGCGCCGCTCCGCCCGGCGCGGTGTGAGCGGCGGGCCACGGCCCTGGCCGCATGGCCTGGTCCCCCGCAGACGTAGGCCGCGCTGGGCGGCCACGGCGTCGCCGGGCGCGACGACCTGCACTTGGACGCCGAGGCCCTCCGCCTCCCGCACGAAGCCGGCGGCGGGGTCGTCGACCTGCGCGTAGACGGGCGGGTTGTGGATCGCCCCATAGTGCATCGGCACGGCACCGCGGGCGCCGAGCAGATGCGCCGCGACCGCGGCCTGGCGCGGGTCCAGCGCGGCCGGCAGCGGGCTGGGCGGCTGGCGGTGGGGGAACTCGCACACCGGGCCGTTGATCGGCAGGAACGCGAGGTCGATGGCGCCCACGCGCATCGCGATCCTCCACCAGTAGCCGTGGAACACCGTGTCGCCCGCATGCAGGATCCGCACGCCGTCCGCCTCGACGACCCACGAGATCTGCGGGTCGCCGAACCCGTCGACGGCGGGAACGGCCGTGACCGTGAACGGGCCGACGGTGCGCTCCTCCCACGGCGCCAGCTCCTCGGTGCGCAGCGCGTGCTCCTTGAACGCCTTCTCGGCGCCCAGCGTGGCGGCGACGTCGAGGAATTCCCCGACGCCGGCCGCGGGCCGGTAGACGACGGCCTCCGGCGTGAGGGCACGGGCGAGGGCGGCCGGGTCGGCGTGGTCGCCGTGCAGATGCGTGACCAGCGCACCGTCCGCCGGCCGCGACGGGGACGGCAGCGGCTCCAAGGGCGCGCCCACGAACTGCTCCATATCCCCGTAGGACTCGAGCAGGTCGGAGCTGCAGCTGGCGGCGCTGTCGGCGGCGCGCGAGACCTTCAGATCGTCGATCTGGGAGCCGGTGGCCGACGAGCGCCCGGGCCTGGATCGCCTGCGCGCCGCCCTGGCGAACTGGCTCGCCTACCTGCAGAGCTGTCCGCTGCCCGGCGGCTGCCTGCTGAGCGCGGCGGCCGCGGAGTTCGACGGGCGGCCGGGCCCGGTGCGCGACGTGGTCGTGGCGGATACGGACCTCTGGCGCGCCACCCTCCAGCGCGACGCCGAGGTCGCCGTGCGCGCCGGCGAGCTCCCGGCCGACACCGATCCGGCGCAGCTCGTGTTCGAGCTCGAGGGGGTGGCGCTCGCGGTCAACCGCGCCGTCCAGCTCGACCGCGACGCCGGCGCCGCGCGCCGGGGCCGGCAGGCCGTGGATCGCCTGCTCGGCGCCTGAACGGCCGGAGCCCCAGCCGGGCCCCGGCCGCCCGGATGTTCAGCGGTCGAGCTCCTTGCCCGTCTCGAGCAGCGTCTTGAGGCCGCTGAGCACCCAGCCCCAGCCGCCGCCCGCGCCCGTGTCCTCCTTCTCGCCCCCGACCAGCGCGGCGAGCTTCGGAGCGCCGTCGAGCTCGTGGATGATCGTGAGCCGCGTGACGCCGCCCGCGACCTCGTCGATCTCGTGCGTCAGGCGCGTGAAGCCCTCGGCCACGAGCTCGGGATCCATGAGCATGCGCCAGGTCTGGACGAGCCTGCGCGGCGGGTCGGACTCGACGACCTCGCCGTCGACGACGACGTCGGGGACGCCGGGGTGCGCGGCCATCTCCGCGCCCGGGTAGGCGCGGTAGGCGCCGCCCGGGCGCAGGTCGTACTCGACCCGGGCGCAGTAGCCGTAGCGCCCGGTCCACTCCGGCTTGGTGATGGCGTCCCAGATCGCCTGGGGCGTGGCCTTGATCCAGACACGGTGCACCTGCGTGGTCACGGTGGTCTCGGTGGTGGTCATGCGGAGTTCTCCAGTTCGTTCTTGAGGTCTGCGAGCGCCGATACCTGACGCTCCCGGTACTTGTCGATCCAGCGGTCGTGGATCACCCTGATCGGGACCGCGTTGAGGAAGTGCAGCTTCTCCCGGCCCGCCTTCCGCGTGACCACGAGCCCCGCGTCCTCCAGCACGCGCAGGTGCTTCATGACGCCGAAGCGTGTCATCTCCAGCTCGGATTCGAGCTCGGTCAGCGTGCGGCCGTCACGCTCGTAGAGCCGGTCGAGCAGGAACCGCCGCGTCGGGTCGGCGAGCGCCTTGAACACGAGGTCGTCGTCGGTCACGTCCACAATATAGGTGACCAAAAGGTCACATGTCAAGCGAGCCGGTCTTGCCCGACGCGAGCGCGGAGCGCGTTTGGTCCCCTCCAGGGGAGCACGACGCCCCGAGGCGCGCCGAAGGCGCGTGTCATGGGGGCCATCGAGGCTGTCGCGTACAAGGCGGGGTCCGTCCGGTGGGGTAAACGCCGGCGATCCACCGGCGTCTACGGCAGCGGGTGAGGAAGGACCTTCGGCGCCGCCAGTCGCAGATTTGGCATCTATTAGATGCCTCATCCACCAATGGCGCGACAGGACTCCGATCGCCTTGAGGACCGCTTCAACGCGCGGCCTGGCCGCCTGCCTCAGCGAATGGCGTCTTATCGCCCGCCACCCACAACCTCCTCCATCTCCACACCGCCTCCACGTCGCCCCGACACCAACCTGACGCCGCAAGACACCCCGCGGGGGGTGTTTCTGGCACCCAGCCACTCACTCCCGCGCGCGACTCTCCGCGCGGACCCCGACCATTACGCGACAGCCTCCATAGCCCCACTTCGCGGGTGCCCGCCGCTCGCGGCGCCGGATCCAGGGCGCGTCGCCTACCCCCGCAGCGCCCGCGCCCGCCGCCGCGCGACCCGCGCGGCGCGGCGCAGGCCGGTCGCGGCGAGGGCGCCGACCGAGCGGGTCGTCTCGACCCGCACGCGCTGGGGGCCGGCCGCCTCGTCCGCCCGTCGCCGGCGCGCCCAGCCCCACCAGTCGTCCTGCACGCGCAGGTCGGTCCAGGCGGGGTTGCCGGCGATCAGCAGGTCGAAGACCGCGCGCACGTGCGGCTCCGAGCGCTCGGCCGGGCTGAGCGCGCGGACAGTGACGCCGTCGGTGACCTCGCGGCCGGGGTCATCGTCGTAGGTCCAGTGCAGGTCGTCCATCAGCAGCCAGCCGCCCGGTCGCAGGACGCGCTCGAGCAGCAGGACGGCGAGGCCGTCGACCGTCCAGTTCTTCGCGCCGTCGAGGTAGGCGAAGTCAAAGCGCGGCTCACCGCGTGCGAGCTCGGTCTTGAGCCACCACGTGTAGGAGGAGTGCTCGCGCACGACGTCGACGCGGTCGGCGACGCCGGCGCGGGAGAGCACCTCGGCCGGCTCCGGGTCGTACTCAGCGCCGGCGTGGTCCACGGTGACCAGCCGCCCGCCGGGCGGGAGCGCCGCGGCGATGTAGGCGGCGCCGACCCCGTGGGCCGTGCCGAGCTCGAGCGCCTGCAGCGGGCGGGTCGCCGAGACGTGATCGAAGACCGTGCGCCCCTGCGCGGGGGACATGAACGGCACGCCGGCGACGGCGCGGGCGACGGCGTCGAAGTCCATGTGCGCCACCATAACCCGGTGACGCTCTCCGTCCTGATCCCCACGCACGATCGCGCGGCCTACCTCGCGGTCGCGCTGGGCACGCTGCGTGAGGAGTTCGCGGGCGAGGTCATGATCGTCGTCGACGGGCCACGCGACCATCAGACGGAGCGCGTTGCCGCCGCGCACGGCGCGCAGGTGCACGCGCTCGGGGTCCGTCAGGGCATCAACGCCGCCCGCAACGCCGCGACGCGCGCGGCGAGCGGTGACCTGCTCGCCTTCCTCGACGACGATGTCGCGGTCTGGCCGGGCTGGCACGACGCCCTGACCGAAGCGGCGGCGGCGTGTCCGCAGGCCGGCTGCCTCGGCGGCCCGATCCGCCCGTTGCTCGAGGGTCCCGCGCCGCGCGGCTGCGGGCGCCCGCAGGACGCGCCGGTCACGGCGCTCGACCTCGGCCCCTCAGATCGCGACGCGGACTTCGCCTGGGGCGCGAACTTCGCCGTCCGCCGCGCGGCGCTCGACTACGTCGGCCCGTTCGACGAGCGCCTGCGCAACTGCGGCGACGAGGAGGACTGGCAGCGCCGCCTGCGCGCGGCGGGCGGCACGGTGCGCTACGTCGCGCGCGCCGGCGTCGACCACCGCCGCGTGGGGGCCGACGCCCGCCTGCGGGCGCTGGCCGTCGGCGCCTACCACCGCGGCCGCGCCGCCCGCGCCTACGACGCCTTCAAGGGCACGGGGCCGCCCCTGCAAAGCGAGCTGCGCGTGCTCGCGGGAATGCTCTGGCACGCCGCGTCACACGGCTGCGCGGCCGGGCTCGTGCCGGCCGCGCGCTCGCTCGGACGCCTCGCGGAGCTCGCGCGCCCTACTTCACCTTCACCGTGAACACGGACCGCAGCTCGTCGCCGTCCTTCTCGGACCCCGTCGCGATCAGGTCGAGCATGTCGAGGTAGGGCTTGGCCTTGGCGTAGCCGGGCTCGTTGTCCGCGTAGGGGCCGATCAGCTCGAGGATCGGCGGCGCATCGAGGATCAGCGACGGGTCGACGCCGTCGATGGCGTCCTTGGCCCGGCCGTACAGGCCGCTGTCGTCGATCGTCTTGGTGGGGTTCAGCGCCTCGGCCGCCGTGGCCTCGCCGAGAGCGACGACAACGCGATCGCCCTTCTGCGCGAGCACGACCGGGCCCGGAGCCTGGGGCACGGGCACCGAGAAGGCCTGGTCGGCGCCCGCCACGGACGCCCCCTGCACGGGCGCGCCGCTGCGCTTGGCCGCCGTCACCAGGCGCGGGATGGCCGCCCGGGCGGCGCCCTCGTCCGTCACCGAGATGACGATGGCGCCGTTGATGTCGCGTACCGACGTCCCGCGCGCGAAGACGGCGACGTCGCCGAGCCAGCTGAAGATGTCGCGGTCGAGGTTGACGCCGGTCTGCTGCTCGAGCTGGCCGGTCAGCGCAGCGCCGCCGAAGGCGCCCGCGAAGGTCTCGAGCGTCCCCTTGAGGGACGCGCCGACGCCGGCCGCGCCGAAGACGGCGAACGCGCCCTCGGGTATGTCGCGGACGAGCGGCGTGGATTTGCCCGTGGTGCCGAGCGGGCCGAGAAGGCCCAGCCCTCCGAGGCCCTTCGCGCCGAAGCGGCTCTCGATCGTGGCGGAGTCCGCGGTGGCCGTCAGCGCCGCGGTGAACGGCGGCCCGCTCCCGAAGAGCTTCCTGGCGATCGCACCGGCGGCCGGGCCCGCGTCGGGCTGCGCCGCGATCAGCGCGGGAAGCCGCTTGAGGTCGACGTAGGCCGCGCCCAGGCGCTCCTGTGGGAGCTTGTCGATCGCGGTCTTGAAGCGGTCGCTGTCGCCCAGCGAGACGCCGTGCTGCGCGTCGACGGCCTGCTTGAGCTCGGCAGGGGACCCTGCGGCGACGAGGAAGTCGCCGACCAGGCCGAACGTGGTGTCGCCGTCGTTGACGTAGTCGGTGTCCTTGTAGCTGCCCGCCTTGGCGCCCTTGGTCTGCGACTTCAGGAACGCCTCGGCCTTGCCGGCGTCCTTGACGACGGCGGCGATGATGTAGCCCGTGTCGTCGGAGGCGACGTCGGTGACGCCCACGCCGATCCGCTGACCCAGCCAGGGCGCGATGTCCTGGTCATAGCTCGCGTTCTTGTCCTCGGACCGCAGGCCTTCGTCGATCACGGCCCGCAGCTTCCCGGTGACGTCGCCGCCCTGGCCGAAGCGGCTCAGGAGCTTGTCGACGTTCTCCTTCTGCGCACCCTCGGGGCGCACGACGGCCTCCGCGTAGAAGATCGACGAGGCCGGGATGACCTGCGCTGGATCGGCGCCCGCGGACGAGCTCGACGAGGAGCCGCAACCGGACGCGGCCAGCGCGACCACGACGACGAAGGCGGAATACAGCCGGTGCAAGCGCATGTGCGGACCCTATCCAGCGCGCAGGATCCCGGCCAGGAGCAGGGAAAAGGTCCTCGGCGCCGTGCGGAGTACGACGCGAGGTGGGAAGGAAGGTCAGCGTTGTGTTGCAAAGTGGGGCAGAGTGGGGTACAACTCCCTGGACGAGCCGGTCCAGGGTGGTGGGGTTCCTCCCACTCCACCACCCTGGATCGACTGACTCCCTCCGCTCGTTTGACCATGCGCCTTGCCGTTCCACGGGATCCACGACCACACGCTGGACGCCAAGAGCCGGCTCACGATCCCGGCTCGGGCTCGCACGCAGCTGGCTGGGGGCGTGGCGCTGACGAAGGGCTTCGAGAGCTGCCTGCAGATCTGGCCGGCCGACGACTACAACCAGGTCATCGCGCAGTCGCTGGCCGGGCTGAACCCGCTCGGGCCCGAAGCGCGCGAGCTCAAGCGCCACCTCTACGGCAACACCGTCGCGACGGAGCTGGACTCCGCGGGCCGGATCATGCTGCCGCCGCACTTCCTGCAGCACGCCGGCCTCGGCAAGGAGGTCGTCGTGATCGGCTCGGGCGAGTACCTGGAGCTGTGGGATCGCGAGACCTGGAGCACCTACGACGCCGGCCTGATCCCTCGGGCGGCTGAGCACATCGCGAGCGTCGGCCATGCTTCTTGAGATGACACGCGAGCACGTCCCGGTCCTGGCCGGCGAGCTGATCGAGGCCCTGGACCCGCAGCCGGGCCAGGTGATCGTCGACGGCACCGTCGGGGGCGCGGGTCACGCTCGCCTGATCGCCGGGCGCCTCGGGCCCGCCGGCCTGCTGATCGGCATCGACCGCGACCCCACCGCCGAGCGCGCCTTCGCCGCGCTCGCGGCCGACGTGCCGTGCCGCACGCGCTTTGAGCGCGCGGACTTCGCGACCGGCCTGCAGGCCCTGGTCGACGAGGGGATCGAGGCGGACGCCGTCTACCTGGACCTCGGCATGTCCTCCATGCAGGTCGACACGCGCGAGCGCGGCTTCTCCTACGCCTACGACGCGCCGCTGGACATGCGCATGGATCCCGACGCCGGGCTCTCCGCCCACGAGGCGGTCAACACCTGGGACCAGCGCCGGCTGGCCAACGTGATCCGCGACTACGGCGAGGAGCGCTACGCGGACCGCATCGCTCGCCAGATCATCCGCCGCCGCCCCGTCGCGACCACCTTCGAGCTCGTGGACGCGATCACCGCCGCGATCCCGGCCCCGGCGCGCTTCGCCGGCGGACACCCCGCCAAGCGGACCTTCCAGGGGCTGCGCATCGCGATCAACGACGAGCTCGCCCAGCTCGATGCCGCGCTGCCGCTCGCGTGGGAGGCCCTCGCCCCCGGCGGCCGCCTCGCCGCGATCAGCTTTCACTCGCTCGAGGACCGGCGCGTCAAGCGCTTCCTCGCCGATCGCGCCCAGGGCTGCATCTGCCCGCCCCAGCTGCCCATCTGCGTGTGCGGGCACGAGCCGGAGGCCGACCTGATCGGCCGCGGCGGCGTCGTGCCGACCCCGGGTGAGACCGCCGTCAACCCGCGCGCCAGGTCCGCACGGATGCGCGCCGCCCGCAAGCGCACGACCAAGGACGAGTCATGAGCCGATCCCACACCGCCGCGGCGCGGCGCTCGACGGCCGCACCGCGCGCGCCGCGGCGCGTCAGCGGTCCCGTCGCCCGCCCCGTCCCGGTCCCGGGCCGGCCGCGCCCCTCGACGCCCGCCGCCGCCGTCCATGCCCCCGGGCTCGGCGCGCGCGTCCGCGCGCTGCCCGACCACCGCCTGCTCGACACGCTGCTGCGCAGCCGCGCGTGGATCTGGCTGCTCGGGATCGCTCTCGGCGGCATCGTCGCGATGCAGGTCTCCCTGCTCGGCATGAACGCCGGCATCGGCCGCGCCGTCGCCGCTCAGACCACGCTCGAGCACTCCAACGCCGCGCTGGAGGAGCAGGTCGCCGAGCTCTCGAGCGGCGAGCGCATCCGCACCAACGCCGCCAAGCTCGGCCTGCTCTCGCCCGACGCGGGGAGCGTCGCATTCCTGACCGCCCGGCCCGGCGTCGACGCCCGCCGCGGCGCGGGTCGGATGAGCGCGCCGTCGGACACCGCCCGCCAGGCAATCGCCAGCGACGGACGCTCGGACGCCGCCCCGCCGCCGGCTTCGACGCTGACGGCCGTCACGCCGACGATCACGCCCGTCGCCACCGTCGCCGCGGTGGCGACCGTCGCGCCGGTCGCGCCCGTCGCGCCCGCCGCCACCGCGGCGCCGGCCGTCCCCGCCGCCACCGCGGCGCCGCCGGGCACCACGACGACGACGACGACCGGCGCGGTACCGGCGCCGTAGCCCATGCAGCTCGTCGAGCGCCGTGTCGGTCTGATCTTCGCGCTCTTTCTCCTCGGGCTCACCCTCGCCGGCGGCAGGGCGCTGTGGCTCGGCGTCGTCAAGGCCCAGGCCCTGCGCGGCGCCGCGGCGACGCAGCAGCAGGCGACGATCGTGGTCCCCGCCCGCCGCGGCGCGATCACCGATCGCCACGGCGAGGAGCTGGCGGTCTCCCAGCCGGCCACGAGCGTTGCCGCCACCCCGTACCTGATCACCGATCCGTTGCGCGTCGCCAAGCGCATCGCGCCGCTGCTCGGGCGCGACCAGGGCGACGTGCTCGCCGACCTGTCCAAAAAGCACACGGGCTTCGTGTGGCTGGCGCGCAAGCTCCCGATCGCGACCGCCGACAAGCTCCGGGCCTTCAAGATCGAGGGCCTGGACTTCGTGGAGGAGTCGACCCGCTCGTATCCGCGGAAGTTCGTCGCCTCGCAGCTGCTCGGCTTCACCGGCACCGACAACACCGGCCTGTCGGGTCTCGAGCTCCAGCACGAGCGCGAGCTCCGCGGCCGCGACGGCAAGCGGCTGCTCGTCAAGGACGCGCTCGGCCAGGCCATCAAGCTCGACGACGAGCGCGCACCGCGGCAGGGCAAGCGCCTGATGCTCACGATCGACGACCGCATCCAGGAGGAGACCGAGCAGGTGCTCGCCGAGGTCGGCGCCCGCTACAAGCCCGCCAAGGGCGCGACGGCGATCGTCATGAACCCGCACGACGGCAAGCTGCTGGCGGTCGCCAACTGGCCGCGGGTGGACGCCAACCACGTCGGCGACGCCCCGAGCTGGGCCACGCAGGACCGCGCGGTGCAGACCTCCTACGAGCCGGGCTCCACCTTCAAGGCCTTCACCATGGCCGGCGCCCTCGAGGACGGCAAGGTCACGCCCGACACCCCCTTCGACCTGCCGGCGTTCGTCCAGGTCGCCGACCGGCAGATCGGCGAGGCCCAGGGTGAGGCGTACGGCCGGCTGACCGCCGCCGGCATCCTGCAGAAGTCCTCCAACGTCGGCATGATCAAGATCGGCCAGCTGCTAGGGAGCCGGCGCTTCTCGCGCTGGGTGCAGGCGTTCGGGTTCGGCACGCCGACCGGCGTCGACCTCCCAGGCGAGCAGACCGGCATCGTGTTGCCGCTGTCGAAGTACTCCGGCTCCTCGATGGGCAACCTGCCGATCGGCCAGGGCGAGGCGGTGACGCCGATGCAGATGGCGGCGGCCTACGCCGCCATCGCCAACGGCGGCACGCTGCGCGCGCCGCGGATCGTCAAGGCGATCGGCGACCGCCAGGCGCCCACGCCGCGCGGGCGCCGCGTCATCTCGGCGCGCACGTCGGCGACGCTGCGCGACATGCTCGAGGGCGTCCTCGGCCCGGGCGGCACGGCCTCCGGCGCCGCGATCGACGGCTATCACCTGGCCGGCAAGACCGGCACGGCCGAGAAGGCCGAGAACGGGGTCTACTCCAAGACGAAGTACGTCGCGTCATTCGTGGGCTTCGCGCCGGCGCGCAACCCCCGCCTGCTGACCCTCGTGATGGTCGACGAGCCGCAGGGCGACATCTACGGCGGCTCGGTGGCCGCGCCGGCCTGGCGCGACATCATGAGCTTCTCCTTGAACTACCTGCGCATCGCCCCCGGATAATCCCTTCGTCGCCACGGCCTCGCTCCGATAGGTTTCAAGCCATGCGGCTCGCGATTCCCTCCCTGTTCAAGGCGCTCGGCGTCCTCCTTCTCGCTGCGCTGGCCATCGGCGCGGCCATCGTCGCCCCCGGCGCGGCCGGCGGCTACAGCACCCCGCCACCCACGGGCAAGCCCACGCTCAAGGTCAAGGTCAAGTCCAAGCAGACCACGAAAACCGCCCGCAAGAAGGGGCTGAAGCTCACCGCCACCTGCAGCGTCCCGTGCCTCGTGGCGGTCAGGCTGAGCAAGGGGGCGAAGACCGTCGGCTCGGCCGTCAAGCACCTGCCCAACCGCGCCGGGACGGTGAAGGTCAAGTTCTCCAAGAAGGCCAGGCGTCAGCTCAAGAAGGCCAGGAAGTCCGTCAGGTACAAGCTGCGGGCGGGCGCCTTCGACGCCGCGAACCAGTCGTCGAACACCGTCGTCAAGACGGTCAAGCTCAAGCGCAAGCACAAGAAGTGAGCCGCAGGCGAACGGCTACCGGACTCGCGTGTTCGACCGGAGCGAGAAGTAGTCAGCACCCCGTGGCGCCGACCAGCCAGCTCCGGCTCGCGAACACGCGCCGCGAGCCGGGCGGCAGGCGCCGGGGGCCGGCGACCCCGAGCGCGTAGCCCGCCGCCCGCTCCGGGCTTGAGTAGGCGAAGGCCAGCGCGCCCGGGGCGGCGGCATCCGGGCGGCCGCGCTGGGCGACGACGACGGCGAGCGACCGCCGGTCGGGCGCCACGAGGCGCCCGCAGCGACGCCCGTCGGTGGCGCGCACCGCGGCGCGCAGGCCGTCCTGGACCTCGTGGCGCAGGGCACCGTAGGTGCGGGCGTCGCGCAGGGCCCGCACGTCTGATGGGACGCCGGCGAGCACCACGACGGCGGCCGCGGCGCCGCCGACCTGCCACAGGCGCCGCCGGCGCTCGTGGGGACCGAGGGCGGTCCAGCCGAAGACCGCCAGGCCGGCGAAGAGGATCAGCATCGTGGCCGGCAGCAGGAGGTAGCGGCCGAGCAGCGGCAGGCCCGCCACGCCGAGCACCAGGTAGCCCGCCAGGCCGAGGATCACCATGGCACCCGGCAGCGCCGACGCCCGGTCGCGCAGCAGCAGTCCCGCGCAGGCGCCCGCGAGGGCGACCCACAGCAGGGGCTGCTGAACGACGTCGCGCAGAGCGCCCGGGGCGAGCGTCAGCGCGGTGTGCGTGCTGTGCGGCCGGTCGAGCGCTTCCCCGAGCGCGTGCGTCCCGTGCAGGGAGTGCAGCCCGTCGCCCGTCGCCCACAGGTCCATTCCGGCCCACAGCAGGGGCGCGGCGGCGAGCAGCGCGCCCAGCCGCGCGCGCCCCGCCGCGTCCAGGCCGGGCCAGCGGTAGGCGAGGTAGGCGAGCTCGAGCGCCCACCCCTCCGGGCGCAGCAGGCCGGCGAGCAGCAGCAGCACGGGCACCGCGGGCCCGGCCCGGGGGTGGCGGACCTCGCGGTCGGCTGCCGCGACGGCGAGCGCGAGGAAGGGCAGGTCGACCAGCGCCTGGCCCGCCTCGATCACGAGCAGCCCGCGGGTCACGACGGCGACCGCGGCGAAGACCCCCACCGGCCAGGAGAACAGCGCGGCGCCGAGCCGGGCCAGCGCCCACGCGAGCGCGCCGAGCGACAGCCAGGAGACCGCGAGCAGCGCCGTGGTGGCGGTGTCGGACCCGAACGCCATCAGCCCGGCCGACACGAGGTTGGCGAGCGGATGGGGCGTGGGCGCCGCGGCCGCGGCGAAGTCCGGCGCGTGGCCGGCGAGGATCTCCCGGCCCCACCGCAGCCCCCACAGGGCGTCGTAGCCGAGCGACCCGGGACCGTGCGCCAGGCGCACGACGGCGGCGACGGCCACCGCGACCAGCAGCGCGCTCCCCAGGCCCCGGCCCGCCGGCCGCGTCATGGCACCGGTCTACCAGCAGCGGCGGACGGGCGCGGCGTGGTTGACGTCGCACTGCATGCGCCCGTACCGCGGAGAACGAGGCCGCTTCGGTCGTCGCCGGTTCAGCGCAGCCGGATGCGGCGGGCGCGCTCGGCGGATGGCCCTGGGTGTCCGGAGAGCCGCCCGGTGCGGCGCTCTCACCCTGTCTCCATGAGATCACGCGGCCGTCGAGCGCGAGCGAGAGTGGCTCGACGTCGTAGCCTGCGCCGAGGAGGCTCTCACCACTCCCATCCGCCTTGCGGATCTCGTATCCCGTGATGTCGAAGGCCTCGGTGGGCTCAATGTACGCGTAGGCCCCCACGGCGCGAGCTTGAGGTCGACGGCATTCTGGGGTGCGTAGTGCCGGCTTCCCGTGGCGAGGTCGAGCACCGGCTGGGAGTACCACGTGGCCTCGTCGACGGTCTCGTGCTGGTGGTAGGCGACGAAGCGCCCGCTGAACTGTCGGCCGCCACCGGAATCCTTCCTCGTAGGTGTCGGGCCCGAGTGAGAGGGTGAACCCATAGCGATGGTGTCCGGCGCACCCGACAGGTGCGCTGCGATGAGGCAGCCGGAACACTGCCGCGCGCCGTGTGCCGCTGACGTGCCGCGCCCGCTGCGGGATGCACGCCGGAGCGGCTCCCGCCGCTGCCGGTCCGGATGCGACGAGCAGGGCGACGCTGAGGCACACTTGCGGCATGAAACGCGCGCTGATGCTGGTCCTGCTCTTCGCGGGGATGCCCCGGCGTTGCGGCGGCCTGGGCGCCGGTGGAGATCGGCGGGAGCGTGCGAACCCTGGTGGCGGGCAAGGGTCGACTGTACGCCGGAGGAGGGGTCTACTACGCCGGTTCGGACACGGGGCCCTTCGCGATCGTTGGCGCGGACGGTCGGGTGGTAGGCACCTTCTCGGGGCTGGAGGGATCGGTGAGCGCGGCGTGCGGCGATGGTGCGGGTGGGTGGTATGTGGCGCTTGGTGGTCGCGTCGTGCACGTCACGGCGGGCGGCGATGTCGACCGCGGCTTCGCCCACGTCGAGGACCGCGGTCCGGGGCGGCACGGCCTACGTCGGCGGCGACATCGCCTACAGCGAGCAGCGTCCCACGCTGTTCGCGGTGGACCTGCGCAGCGGAAGGGTGCTGCGTCGCTGGATCCCCCGCGGATACGACGTGAACGGGCTGGCCGTCGACCGCAGCCGCATCGCGGCATCCATAAGCACCAATCGAGGCAAGGACCGCTTCGACCGTCGCCATGGTCGCCGCTGCGGCGCGCTCAGCCTCGGGCCGGACGGCTACGCAAGTGCGGTGACCTGGGCGGCTGGGCACCTTGTCGTCGCAAGCGGAGGCGAGTTGCGCCCGCTCCGCCCGCCCGCCTGCCCCTAGCTGATCGTGAAGGTCTGCGCGGATTCTTCTACGAGCACCGGGAAGTTCGCGAACACGTCTTTTCGCCCCCACAGCGCAGAGTCCAGAGATCGCCGCCGTGTTCGACGACGAGCGCGCCGCCGTCGCCGTCGGCGAGCCCAGGCGTACCCAGTAGTCCGCCTCGCTTGCGCCAAGGGGTGAATCCTGGTTCACTCCTTTAGCGATGGCCTATCGGGAGACGGAGCGAACCCGCGCCCGCGCCGCGGGAACCCGCGAGCGGATCGTGCGCGCGGGGATCGAGCAGCTGGGGGAGGGCGGCTACGCGTCGGCCACCGTGCAGGCCGTGGCCCGGCGGGCCGGCGTGGCGACCGGCAGCGTCTACCGCCACTTCCCCTCCAAGGGCGACCTGCTCGGCGAGGTCTTCCGCCGCGCCTCGCAGAAGGAGATCGACGCGCTGGCGACGGCCCCGTCCGTCGCGGAGGCGGTGGAGCGCTTCGTGCGCCGGGCGCTCGCGGCGCCGCAGCGCGCCTATGCGCTGATCGCCGAGCCCGTGGACCCGGCCGTGGACGCCGAGCGGCTCGTCTTCCGCCGCGCCTACGCCGCGCTGTTCGCCGCGCTGCTCGAGGATCTGCCCGACGCCGACCTCGTCTCCGCCGCCCTCGTCGGTGCCCTCGCCGAGGCGCTGGTCGGGCCGCTCGCCCGGCGCGACCACGACCCGGAGGTGCTGATCGCCTCCCTGCAGAGCTTCTGTTTGAACGCCACGCAAAGGAGGCTCCCGGCGCATGTCTGACACGCTCGTCCCGGCGTCCCGCGCGACCCACGCGGTCGTAAACCAGGCGCCGCCCTTCGCCGACGTCAACCTGTTCGAGACCGACGTCGCGCTGCAGGACGCCGTCGCGCGCGAGGGCGCCGTCTGGGCCGCCGGCCGGCTGCGGGAGACGGGCGCCGTGGCGGGCTCGGCTGCCGCGCAGGAGCACGCGCGGCGGGCCGACCGCAACGCGCCGCGGCTGCTCACCCACGACCGCTACGGGCACCGCATCGACCACGTCGACTACGACCCGAGCTGGCACTGGCTGCTGCGCGGGGCGGTCGAGCGGGAGATCCACTCGCTGCCGTGGCGCGATGCCCGTTCGGGCACGCACGCCGCGCGCGCGGCGCTGGAGCTGCTGTGGGCCCAGCTCAACGGCGGCGTGATGTGCCCGGTCTCGATGACCTACTCCGCGATCCCGGCGCTGCGCCACGACGCGCAGATCGCCGCGGACTGGGAGCCGCGGCTGGCGGCGGCCGACTACGATGCGGGCGCGCTGTGCGGCATGGCGATGACCGAGAAGCAGGGCGGCTCGGACGTGCGCGCGGGGACCACTCAGGCCGCCGACATCGGCGCCGGCTGGTGGGAGCTGACCGGCCACAAGTGGTTCTGCTCGCACCCGATGTGCGACGTCTTCCTCGTGCTCGCCCAGGCGCCGGCCGGCCCGTCGTGCTTCGTCGTCGAGCGCGGGCCGGGGATGGAGATCCAGCGGCTGAAGGACAAGCTCGGCACGCGCTCGCTGGCCTCCGCGGAGATCGAGCTCCGCGCCGCGCCCGGCCGCCTGCTGGGCTCGGAGGGCCGCGGCGTCGCCACGATCATCGACATGGTCACCCACACGCGGCTGGACTGCGTGATCGGGACGGCGGCCGCGATGCGCCGCGCCGTCGCCGAGGCCGTCCATCACGCGCGCCACCGCCGCGCCTTTGGCGCGCTGCTGATCGACCAGCCGCTGATGGTCAACGTGCTGGCCGACCTCGCGCTGGAGTCCGAGGCGGCGACCGCCACCGCGCTGCGCCTCGCGCGCGCCTACGACGAGGGCGATGCCCACATGCGCCGCTTCGGCACCGCGGTCCTGAAGTACTGGGTGACCAAGCGCTCGATCCCGATGATCGCCGAGGCGCTGGAGTGCCTCGGGGGCAACGGCTACGTGGAGGAGAGTCCGCTGCCGGCGCTCCTGCGCGACGTCGGGGTCAACGGCATCTGGGAGGGCTCGGGCAACGTGATGGCGCTCGACGTCCTGCGCGCGATGGCGCGCGAGCCGGAGGGCCTGCCGTCCTTCCTGGCGGAATGTGAGGCGGCGCGCGGCGCCGACGCGCGCCTTGACGCCCATCTCGACTCGCTCCCGTGGACGCTGCAGGGCCTGGCCGAGGATGCGCAGTGGCAGGCGCGCAGCGTGGTCGAGGACCTCGCGCTGGCCTTCCAGGCGGCGCTGCTCGTGCGCACCGCGCCGCCCGCCGTCGCCGACGCGTTCTGCGCCGGCCGGCTCGGGGAGGCGCGCGGCCGCGCCTTTGGGACGCTTCCCCGCGGCGTCGACGGCGCCGCGGTGCTCGCGCGCGTGCTGCCGTGAAGGGGGCGCTCGCGGGTGCCGTGGCCGCCCTCGGTGGCTACGCGCTGATCGTGCGCGGCGACCTGGTGCTCGACGTCGGCGTCGGGCGGCGCGTGCGCGAGCTCGGCCCGCAGCGGGTCACGATCGCGGCGCCGCGCGAGACGGTCTTCGACGTCATCGCGACGCCCTACCTGGGACGCACGCCGCGGGCCATGCACGAGAAGCTCCGCGTCCTCGAGCGCGGTAGCGACATGGTCCTCGCCGAGCACTACACGCCGGTCTGGCCGCGCCTGCGGGCGACGACACTGGAGACGGTCCGCTTCGAGCGCCCCGGCCTGATCGCCTTCCGCCTGCTGCGCGGACCGGTCCCGCACGTGAGCGAGACCTTCGAGCTGAACGAGCCGGCCGGCGGCGGGACCGAGCTCGTCTACCGCGGGGAGCTGGGCACGGACTTCTGGGCCGCGGGCGCCTGGTGGGGCGCGCGGGTCGCCGGGCCGTGGGAGCGCGCCGTGCAGGCGTCGCTGGGCGGCGTCGCCGAGGAGGCCGAGCGGCGTGCCCGCGTACCGTGAGCGCCTGCGGGTCGAGGGGCTGACGCTCGCCGGCTGCGGGCTCGCCGGCGCCGGCGGGCTGATCGCCTTCTGCGACGAGGCGCTCGACGGCCCCGCGAGCACGATCGGGCAGCTGGTCGTGGTGGCCGTGCTCTTGGCGGTTCTCGGACCACTCACGACCCGCCGCGCGATGGCCGACGCCGTCCCGTTGGGCCCGGAGCCCGAGCGCGGCGGCAGCGAGCCGACCCCGCTCTGGCAGCTGCCACTGATCGTTGCCGGGCTGAGCGCCGTCTTCGTCGCGACCGTCGGCTGGGACGCCGGGATGCGCGTCGTCGGCGGCTGCCTGCTCGTCGGGCTCGCCCAGGCCATCCTGCTCGAGCGGCTCGTCGCGCGCGAGGAGCGACGCCGCGGCGTCCGCTTCTTTCGGGTACCAGGGTCCTCGCTGCTGACGGGCCCGAAGCTCGGCGCCCTCCCGCGATGACCGACGGGGAGCGCTGGACGCGGGAGGCGCTCGCGGCCCTGCGCGCGGACGGCTACGCGCCGGGCGCCTGGTGGCGGTTCCTCGGCGCCTCGCACGGCCGGGCCGCCGCGACGCGCGCCGACCGGCGCTGACCCGCCAGGCGCGCACCTGGATGGTGGTGGGGGCACTGGCCGCGGTGGCCCGGGGCGGCGGGCTCGCCGGCTGGGCGATCACGGCGCTGATGCTCGACTGGCACCTCGGGATGGTGGAGACCGAGGACGGCCGGCGGCGCGCGCTCGGTCCGGCGGACGCGTGCACGCTGCTGCGCGCGTGGCTGGTCCCGCTCGCCGCCGCCGACCCGGGCCCGCTCGTGCTCGCCGTCGCCCTCGCCCCCGACGGCGCCGACGGCGCGCTGGCCCGCGCCGGGGAGCCGACCCGGCTCGGGCGCGACCTCGAGGGGCTCGTGGACGCGGCCTTCGCCGCGGCGGCGCTGCGGGGCCTCGTGCGCTCCGGGCGGCTCGGACGGGCCGCCGCCCTCGCCGAGACGGCGCGGCTGGCGGCCGGGACCGCCTACGTGGCAGCTGTCTACTTTCGGGCGGCCGCGGCCCCGGCGCCCGGCCGGCTGCGGGCGGCCCGGATGCTGACGCCCGTGCGCGCTGCGGGTCTGCTGTTCGCGGCCAGCGGGCGGCGGCGCCTCGCGGACCGGCTCGTGCTGGCGGGCGCGGCGGCCAGTGTCACGCTGACCGGCCGCCGGGCGCACCGCGATCTCGCGCCGGACGCACTGCGACCGGGCGGGAGTCGCAGATCCGGCATCGAATAGATGCCCTATCCACGAATGCCGCGGGGGGCGCGACCGCGGCTTGCGCCGGCGGGCGGCCGCGCCGGGGCCGCGGGCCCTGGCGCTCCGTAGACTCCGGGACATATGAACCTTCGCGAGCTGCTCGGCGAAGGGCCGGAGGACGTCGAGGTCTCCGATCTGGCCTTCGACCATCGGAAGGCGGGTCCCGGAACGCTCTTCTTCTGCGTGCCCGGCTTCACCCGCGACGGCCACGACTTCGCCTCGGACGCCGTCGCGGGCGGGGCGGTCGCGCTCGTCGTCAACCGCCCGCTCGGCCTCGGCGTCCCGGAGATCGGGGTCGCGAACGTCCGCGCGGCCATGGCGACCGCAGCGGCGCGCCTGGCGGGCGACCCGAGCGCCGAGCTGCCGGTCGTCGGCATCACGGGCACCAACGGCAAGACGACGACGGCGTTCATCGTCCGCGAGCTGCTCGAGGCGGCGGGCGTGCGCACCGGCCTGCTGGGGACGGTCAAGTCCGTCGTCGGCGGAGACGACCGCGCGGTCAAGCACACGACGCCGGAGGCGATCGACCTCCAGCGCACGTTCGGGGAGATGCTCGCGGCCGGGGACCGGGCGTGCGTGATGGAGGTCTCCTCGCACGCGCTCGAGCTCGAGCGGGCGACGGCGATCCACTGGGCGGTCGCGCTGTTCACGAATCTGACGCAGGACCACCTGGACTTCCATCCCACGATGGAGGACTACTTTCTCGCCAAGCGCCGGCTGTTCGAGGCCGCGGAGGGCCAGCGCGTGGTCAACGTCGACGACCCCTACGGCCGCCGCCTGGCCGACGGGTTTGAAGGCGCGGTCACGTTCGCCATCGACGCGGAGGCCGACTATCGCGCGGTCGAGCTGCTCTCGGGCTACGCCGGCTCGGCGTTCACGGCGCTGACGCCCGACGGCGCGTTCGACGTGCGCATGCCGCTGCCCGGCCGCTTCAACGTGCTCAACGCCCTCGGCGCGCTGGCCGCCGCGCGCGCGCTGGGGGTCGAGCCGGCGGTCGCCGTGCGCGCGCTGGAGACCGCCAGCCGGGTGCCGGGCCGCTTCGAGCCAGTCGACGAGGGACAGCCCTTCGCCGTGCTGGTCGACTACGCCCACACGCCGGACTCGCTCGAGAACGTGCTGCGCGCGGCGCGCGACCTCGGCCCCGGGCGCGTGATCTGCGTGTTCGGCGCGGGCGGGGACCGCGACCGCGGCAAGCGGCCGCAGATGGGCGAGATCGCCGGGCGGCTGGCCGACGCGGCCATCGTCACCTCGGACAACCCGCGCTCGGAGGACCCCGACGCGATCCTCGACGAGATCGAGGCCGGGATGGGGGGCGTCGCCCACGCGCGCGAGGGCGACCGCCGCGCGGCGATCGCCCAGGCCGTCCGCCAGGCCGATCCCGGCGACGTCGTCGTGATCGCCGGCAAGGGCCACGAGCAGGGGCAGGAGTTCGCGGACGGGCGCAAGGAGCCCTTCGACGACCGCGTCGTCGCCGCCGAGGCGCTCAAGACCGTGTGGACGAAGTGAGGGCCTGGAGCCCCGAGCGCGTCGCCGAGGAGGCAGGGGCCGACCTCGTCCGGGCGGGCGCGGCCGGCGGCGGGCCGGAGCGGGTCGTGATCGACTCCCGCGACGTCGGGCCCGGCGCCCTCTTCGTCGGCCTCGTCGGCGAGCACGTCGACGGCGGCGAGTACGCGGCCGCGGCGCTCGCGGCCGGGGCCTGGGGGGTCCTGGTCGCGCCCGCGCACGCGACCGGATTGAGCCACGGCGACGGCGCCGTGCTGGCCTCGCACGCCCCACTCGTCTCGCTGCAGGCGCTGGCCCGGGCCTGGCGCCGCGCGCTGGGGGCGGCGGTCATCGGCATCACCGGCTCGGTCGGCAAGACCTCGACGAAGGACATCCTGCGGGCGCTGCTGGCGCCGCAGCGCCGCGTGCACGCGAGCCGCGCCAACCTCAACACGGAGATCGGGCTGCCGCTGGAGGTGCTCGCCGCGCCGGAGGGCACGCAGGTGCTCGTGCTCGAGATGGGGATGCGCGGGGCGGGGCAGATCGCCGAGCTGGCCGCGATCGCCGAGCCCGAGGTCGGCGTCATCACCGCGGTCGGGCAGGTCCACCTCGAGCTGCTGGGCTCGCTGGACGCGATCGCCCGGACGAAGGCCGAGCTGCTGCAGCGCGTGCGCGTGGCGGTGATCCCCGACGGCGAGAAGCGGCTCGATCCCTACCTGCCCGCCGGGGTGCAGATCGTGCGCTTCGGCGCCGACGAGCGGGCCCTGGACGGCCTCGAGCTGCCCTTCACCTCGGCGCACATGCGCCGCAACGCGCTCGCCGCGGTGGCCGCCGCGCGGGCGGTCGGGGTCGAGCCCGCGGGCCGCGTGGACCTCGAGCTGACCGCGATGCGCGGCCAGCCGATCGCGCTGCCCAACGGCGCCATCGTCGTGGAGGACTGCTACAACGCCAACCCGCTGTCCATGCGCGCCGCCCTTGACGACCTCTCCGCCCAGACGCCGACCGGCCGCCGCATCGCGATCCTCGGCGACATGCTCGAGCTCGGCCCGGATGAGCGCGCGCTGCACCGGGAGATCGGCGCCCACGCCGCCGTGGCGGGCGTCGACGTGCTGGTGACGGTCGGCCCGCTGGCCGCCGAGATGGTGCCGGCCTTCGGCGGCGAGGCGCACCGTACCGCCGACGCGGCAGCCGCGGCGCAGCTCGCGCGGTCGCTCGTTGCGCCGGGCGACCTCGTGCTCGTCAAGGCCTCGCGCGGCCTGCGCCTGGAAGGCGTCACGCAGGCCCTGGTGACCGGGGGCTAGATGGGCGAGATCCTGATCGGGGGCACCGCCTCCCTGCTGATCTGCGTCTTTCTCTCGCCGAAGTTCATCGCGTTCCTGCGCTACCGGGAGTTCGGCCAGCACATCCGCGAGGAGGGTCCGCAGGAGCACCACGCCAAGGCCGGCACGCCGACCATGGGCGGCCTGATCATCTTCACCGCGATCACCGTTCCGTTTCTGTTCCTCGTGCTCTCCGACAAGGACCCGGGGCCGGACCGGGCACGGGCGCTGGGCGTCGTCGGGGTGGCGCTGGCCTGCGCGGCGCTCGGCTTCGCCGACGACTACACGAAGATCGTCAAGAAGCGCTCGCTCGGCCTGCGGGCGCGGACCAAGCTCGCGGTCACCGTGTTGATCTCGATCGGCCTGTGGCTGATGGCGTCGCAGGCGGCGCACCTGCCCGACACGCTGCGGCTGCACATCATCGACGCGCAGATCCCCGTCCACTACGCGTATCCGGTGATCATCTACCTCGTGCTGGCGGGGACGACCTCGGCGGTCAACCTGACGGACGGCCTGGACGGCCTGGCGGCGGGCTCGACGGCGATCGTGCTGCTGGCCTACATCGCGATCACCTTCACGACGGGCCTGACGTCGCTCGCACTCGCGGCCGCCTGCCTGGTCGGTGCCTGCGTCGGCTTTCTGTGGTTCAACTCGTTCCCCGCCTCGATCTTCATGGGGGACACGGGCTCGCTGGGCCTCGGCGGCGCGGTGGCCGCGATGGCCGTCATGACCCAGACCGAGCTGCTGCTGATCATCATCGGGGGCATCTTCGTGATCGAGGCGCTGTCGGTGCTGATTCAGGTGTTCTGGTTTCAGACCCGCGGCAAGCGTGTCTTCCTGATGGCGCCGATCCACCACCACTTCGAGCTGCAGGCCTGGTCGGAGACCAAGATCATCCTGCGCTTCTGGATCGTCGCGGCGGTGCTCGCGGCGGTCGGCTTCACGCTGTATCAGCAGTCGATCAGCTAGCGACAAGTTCGCGACACGAGCGTGACAACTCTGCGCCGGCGGGCCCGATCGCGCTGGTACGCACATACGTTCGTGTCTCCTACGAAACGCACGAGGAGGCCGGTATGGACGTCGAGCAGGTGCAGGGGATCGTCGAGGGGATCCCCGAGGGCCACTGGGTCAGCTACGGGGACATCGCGCGGGCGGCCGGGGGCACCGACCAGCACGCCCGCGCGCTAAACCAGCGGTTCATCCGCTCGGGCCAGGACGGGGCGCACCGGGTCCTGAAGTCCGACGGCAGCGTGGGCGCGACGGCGCTGGGCGACCCGGCGCAGGTCCGGCGGCGGCTGGAGGCCGAGGGGCTCGAGTTCGAGGGCGGGCGGGCGGACCCCGGGCGCCGCATCCGGCCGGAGCCGGTCCCCGCCGCCGTCCCGCTTGAATGAGAGCCGTGCCCACCGCCCGCCCCCCGCTGCCCGACGGCCCGTTTCTCGTCGTCGGGCTCAAGCGCTCCGGGCTCGCGGTGGCGCGGGCGCTGCACGAGGCCGGAGCGGAGGTCCGCGCGTGTGACAGCGGGACGGCCGAGACCGCCGGCCTGGCCGCGCTGGGCATCGAAACCCGCGCGCCCGACGCGGGGCTGGACCTGCTGCCGGGCGTCCGGACGGTCGTCAAGAGCCCGGGCGTGCCGCACGACGCCCCGGTGATCGCGGCCGCTCGCGCCCGCGGGGTCGGCGTGGTGGGGGAGATCGAGATCGCGTGGCGCATGCTGGCCAACGAGGTCGTCGCGGTCACGGGCTCCAACGGCAAGACGACGACGGCGGAGCTGATCGGCCACATCCACCGGGAGGCCGGGTCGCCGGTGGTGGTGGCCGGCAACGTCGGCACCGCGCTCTCGTCGGTCGCCCGCACGCTGGACCCCACGGCCACCGTGGTGTGCGAGGTCTCGTCGTTTCAGCTCGAGGACACCGACCGCTTCGCGCCCGAGGGCGCCGTGCTGTTGAACCTCACGCCGGACCACCTGGACCGGCACGGGACGTTCGCGGCCTACACCGCCGCCAAGCTGCAGGTCTTCGCGCGTCAGGGCAACGACGGCGTCGCCGTCGCGCCGCTCGGGCTGGGGATCGAGGACCTCGGCGGCTGCGCCCGGCGCGTGTGCTTCGGCAGCGGCCCGGGCGCGGAGCTCGCCGACCGCGCAGGCTACCTGTGGTGGGACGAGGAGCCGCTGATCGCGGTCGAGGCCATCCGCCTGCGCGGCCTGCACAACCGCCACAACGCGATGGCCGCGGCGGCCGTCACGCTCGCGCGCGGCGTCGAGCCCGCCGCGGTCCGCGCCGGGCTGGAGACGTTCGCGGGGGTACGGCACCGGCTCGAGGAGGTCGGCACGATCGACGGCGTCGTGTACATCAACGACTCCAAGGCGACGAACGTCGACGCCGCGGTGACCGGGCTGCGCAGCTTCGACGGCGGGGTCCACGTGATCCTGGGGGGCCGCGGCCTGGCGGGGGACCTCGCTCCGCTCGTGGCGGCGGTGCGCGAGCGCGCGGCGGGCGCCTACCTGATCGGCGAGGCGGCCGGCGAGCTCGCCGCGGCGCTCGCGCCGACCGGCGTCCGCGTGCACGACAGCGGCGACCTCGAGCGCGCGGTCGCTGCCGCGGCCGCCGTCGCGCGGCCGGGCGACGTCGTCCTGCTCAGCCCGGCGGCGAAGTCGTTCGACCAGTACGCGGACTTCGAGGCGCGCGGCGACCACTTCCGCGCCCTCGTCGACCAGTAGGCAGGAGCCTCCTCCTCGCCGTCGAAGGGCGCACGGATGGCCGCACGCCGACGTCGCCCAGCCAAGCCGCAGCCGCTGGAGCATCGGCTGCTGCTGACGGCGACGTTCTGCCTGCTCGCCGGCGGCGCGGTCATGGTCTATTCGGCCTCTTCGGCCCGGACCCTCCTGGAGGGTCACGGCAACGGCGCCGGCTACCTCGTCAAGTACCTCGGCTACGGCGCCGTCGGCCTGGTGGGCATGCACGTGCTCTCCCGCCACGGCCTCGAGGCGGTCCGCCGTATCACGCCGGCGCTGCTGCTGCTCAGCTTCGCGATGCTCGTGGCGGTGCTGCTGCCGGGCGTCGGCGTGAACGTCAACGGCGCGAACCGCTGGCTCGGGGCGGGGCCGGTGCAGTTCCAGCCGTCGGAGATCATGAAGCTCTCGCTCGTGCTGCACTCGGCGGCCGTGATCGCGGCCCGGCCGAAGCTCACGCGCGACCTGCGGCTGATCGCCGGCCCGATCCTCGGTCCCGGCGTTCTCGCGCTGGCCCTCGTCTTCCTGCAGCCGGACCTCGGCACGGCGCTCGTGATCGCCTTCACGCTCGGATCGATGCTGCTGGTGGCCGGCGTTCCGGTCCGCCAGCTCGCCCTGGTCGCGGGCATCGGCCTGCTGCTCGTGGTCGTCTTCGCGATCGTCGAGCCCTACCGCCGCGACCGCCTCACCGCCTTCCTGAACCCGTGGGCGCACGCCGGCAACACCGGCTTCCAGGCGGTCCAGGGCCAGATCGCCATCGGCTCGGGCGGCTTCCTCGGCGTCGGCCCGGGCCAGTCGGTGCAGAAGATCTTCTACCTGCCCGAGGCCCACACGGACTTCATCCTCGCGGTCATCGGCGAGGAGCTCGGGGTCGCCGGTATCGGCTGCCTGCTCTTCCTGTACGGCATGATCGCGTACGCCGGACTGCGAACCGCGAAGGCGGCTAAGGGCCTGTACGCCAAGCTGCTCGCCGCCGGACTGACCTCGCTGATCCTGTGCCAAGCCCTCCTGAACGTCTACGCCGTGCTCGGGCTCGCCCCGCTGACCGGCGTCCCGCTGCCCTTCATCTCGTCGGGCTCGACGTCGCTGATCGTGCTGCTGTGCTCGATGGGGCTGCTGCTCAACATCGCCGGGGGCGGGTCGGCGCACCTGCGGGCCGTCGCGGGACGGCCGCGTGAAGATCGTGATCGCAGCAGGCGGGACGGCGGGGCACGTGGTCCCGGCGATCGCCATCGCCGACGCGCTGCGGGCTGAGGGCGCCGAGGTCGTCTTCGTCGGGGGGGAGCGGGTCGAGGCCGAGCTCGTCCCGCAGGCCGGCTATCCGCTGGAGGCGATCCGGGTCGAGGGCCTCTCGCGGTCGAACCCGCTGAAGGCGGCGCGGGCCGTCGTCAAGGCGGCGGGCGCCGCGCGAAGCGCCCACGCGATCCTGCGCCGCCATCGGCCCGACGCCGTGCTCGGCGGGGGCGGCTACGTGGCGGGGCCGGTCGGGCTCGCCGCGGTGGCGCGGCGCATCCCGCTCGTGCTGGCCGAGGCCGACTCCCATCTCGGCGTGACCAACCGGCTGCTCGCGCCGCGGTCGCGGTGCGTGTGCCTGGCGTTCCCGATCGCGGGGCGCGACGGCGACCGCTACCTCGTCACCGGCCGGGCGGTCCCGCCCACCTTCGGCGACAGCGAAGGCGCCCGCGCGGCCTTCGGCATCGGCGCCGACGAGCTCTGCGTCCTGGTCTTCGGCGGCTCGCTCGGCGCTCGCTCGATCAACGAGGCGTCCCTGCGGGCGTTCGCCGACGCCCCGTTTCACGTGCTGCACGTCGCCGGCCGTCGCGACTTCGCCGCGCTGCAGGCCCCCGGCCCGCACTATGACCTGCGCGAGTACCTGTCGCCGTTCGGGCAGGCGCTGGCCGCGGCCGATCTGGCCGTCGCCCGCGCCGGCGGCTCGGTCTTCGAGCTCGCCCAGTACGGGCTTCCGGCCGTGCTGGTCCCCTATCCCCACGCGAGCGCCGACCACCAGACCACGAACGCCCGCTGGATGGAGCAGGCCGGCGCCGCGGTGATCATCTCCGACGCCGAGCTGACCGCCGAGCGCCTCGCGCGCACGGTCGGGGAGCTGGCCGCCGACCGCCCGCGCCTGCACCGGATGGCTGCCGCTGCGCGCGCGCTCGCGCGTCCGCACGCCTCGCGCGACATCGCCAACGAGGTCCTGCGCGCCATCCGGTGACGGACACGACGGCTAGCCTCGCGGCCCGCATGAGTGGGCCACTTCACGGACGCCGGCTGCACTTCGTCGGGATCGGCGGGGCCGGCATGTCCGGCCTCGCGCTGATCGCGCGCGAGCTGGGGGCGCACGTCACCGGATCGGACCGCGCCACGAGCGGGCCCTACATGGAGCGCCTGCGCGGCGCCGGCATCGAGCCGGTGGCCGGCCATGCGGCGGGCAACGTGCCCGACGGCGCCGAGGTCGTGTACTCGAGCGCGATCGGCCCGGAGAACCCGGAGCGCGCGATCGCGACGGCCGAGCTGCACCGGGCGGACCTCCTCGCCGAGCTCACGCGCCTGCGGCCCGCCATCTGCATCAGCGGGACCCACGGCAAGACGACGACGACGAGCATGGTCGTCCACGCCCTGCGCGCCTGCGGGATGGATCCGGCCTACAGCGTCGGCGGGGAGGTGCGCTCCACGCACTCAAACGCCGCCTGGGGCGCGGGGGAGTGGCTGGTCGTCGAGGCCGACGAGTCCGACCGCTCCCTGCTCAAGCTCGAGCCCGCCGTCGCGGTGGTCACGAACGCCGAGCTCGACCACCACGCGACCTACGCCTCGCTGCGCGACGTCCTCGAGACCTTCGCCGCCTTCGTCGCGGGCGCCGACCAGGTCGTCGTCGGCAACCGGCGCGAGCTGCGCGCGCTGCGGGCGGACCGCGTCACGACCTTCGACGTGGGGGAGGTCGACCTGCGCGGCGGGGGCGTGCGCTTCGACTTCGACGGGGTGCCCGTCGCGCTCGCCGTGCCCGGCCTGCACAACGCGCTCAACGCCGCGGCCGCGCTGACGGTCTGCCGCCTCGCCGGCGCGGACCTCGTCACGGCCGCCGCCTCCCTGGCGCACTTCACCGGCGCCGGCCGGCGCTTCGAGCGCCTCGGCGCGACGGCCTCCGGCGCGCTGGTGGTCGACGACTACGCCCACCATCCGACCGAGGTGGCTGCCACGATCGCCGCCGCGCGGACGCTCGAGCCCGCCGGCCGCCTGATGGCGGTCTTCCAGCCGCACCTGTACTCGCGCACCCGGGCCGAGGCCCGCGCGTTCGGCGCCGCGCTGGCCGCCGCCGACGTCGCCGTCGTCACGGGGATCTACCCTGCGCGCGAGCGCGCCGAGGACTTCCCAGGTGTCACCGGGCTGCTGGTGGCGGAGGCGGCGGCGGACGCGGGCGCGACGGTCGCCTGGATGCCGGCGCTCGAGGACGCCGAGCGCTATGCGCGGGGCGTGCTTGCAAGCGGCGATCTCTGCCTCACGCTCGGGGCGGGCGACGTCGACGCCGTCGGCCGCCGGCTCGTGCAGGGGTAGCGCGGTGCGCGTCGAACCCTGGCGGCAGTGGAGCGCGTTGCCCGTCTCACCGCCGCCCTGCCCGGCCTCCGCCTCCCGCGCGTCCCGCCGCGGCTGGTGATCGCGGTCGCCGCCGCCGCGCTGGCGCTCGGGGGTGCGTGGCTGGCGCTGCGCGACTCGTCCTTCGTGCAGGTCCGCCACGTCGAGGTGGTCGGGCTGTCCTCGAGCGAGGCCCCCGCGGTGCGTTCCGCGCTCGTCGCCGCCGCCAAGGACATGACGACCCTGCACGTGCGTGGCGCCGACCTCGACGCCGCCGTCAAGGAGTTCCCGTCCGTGGCCGGCCTGCGGCTGCAGACCGACTTCCCGCACGGCCTGACGATCGAGGTCACCGAGCGCGAGCCGATCGCCGAGGTCGACCTCGCCGGCGACATCGTCCCGGTCGGCGCCGGCGGCCGGCTGATGCGCGGCGTCAAGCCCGACCGCGGCCTGCCCGTCCTGCACGCGACCCGTCGTGCCCCGGGCGGCGTCCTGACCGATCCCGCCGCGCTCGCGGCGGTCAGCGTGCTGGCCGCCGCGCCCCAACCCCTGCGGCGCAAGGTGAACAGGATCTGGACCGGCCCGAAGGGCCTGACGCTCGAGCTGCGCTCGGGGCCGACCCTCTTCTTCGGCGGCCCCAGCCGCCCCGTGGCGAAGTGGATGGCGACCGCGCGCGTGCTCGCCGAGCCGTCGGCCGCGGGCGCCGTGTACCTCGACGTGCGGGTGCCGGAGCGGATCGCCGCCGGCGGCCTCGGTACCCGGCCGATCGACTCCGCAGACCCCCTCGCCCTCAGCCCCGAGGGTCAAGCCCCCGACCCTCAGCCGCAAGCTGAGAGTTCGCCTTATCTCAACCCGTAGTAGAGACTTTCCGGCTTGCAACGACCCTTGCCGAGTTGACCTGATCGTGGCATTCGGGACGAAATGTCCCTAACGTGCGGGGTTCCGAGCCCTTCCACCGCGAAGCGAAACGCTCGACTATAACTAGAGGTCCGGACAGAACTCATGGAAGCAACAGGGAGCTATCTCGCAGTCATCAAGGTCGTCGGTGTCGGCGGCGGGGGGACGAACGCCGTCAACCGGATGATCGACGCCGGCCTCTCCGGCGTCGAGTTCATCGCCGCGAACACCGACGCCCAGGCGCTGCAGATGACCGACGCCGACATCAAGCTCAACGTCGGGCACAACCTGACCAAGGGCCTCGGCGCGGGCGCCAACCCGCAGATCGGCCAAGGCGCCGCGCAGGAGTCGCGCGACGACATCAAGGAGGCGCTCAAGGGCGCCGACATGGTCTTCGTCACCGCGGGCGAGGGCGGGGGCACCGGCACGGGCGCCGCGCCTGTGATCGCCGAGATCGCCAAGCACGAGATCGGCGCGCTGACCGTCGGCGTGGTCACGCGCCCGTTCGAGTTCGAGGGCTCCCAGCGCTCGCGCCAGGCCGGCGAGGGCGTCGACCGCCTGCGCGAGCAGGTCGACACGCTGATCACGATCCCCAACGAGCGGCTGCTGTCGATCGTCGAGCGCCGCACCAGCATCCTCGACGCCTTCCGCATGGCCGACGACGTGCTGCGCCAGGGCGTGCAGGGCATCACCGACCTGATCACGATCCCGGGCCTGATCAATCTCGACTTCGCCGACGTGCGCACGATCATGCAGGACGCCGGCGGGGCCCTGATGGGGATCGGCACGGCGTCGGGCGAGTCGCGTGCCGCGGAGGCCGCGAAGATGGCCATCTCCTCACCGCTGCTCGAGGAGTCCGTGGAGGGCGCCACCGGCATCCTGCTCAACATCACCGGCCCGCGGGACCTCGGCCTGTTCGAGGTCAACGAGGCCGCGGAGATCATCCACTCGGCGGCCGACGCCAACGCCAACATCATCTTCGGCTCGGTCATCGACGAGAACATGCAGGACGAGATCCGCGTCACGCTGATCGCGACCGGCTTCGAGATGGGGCGCAGCAGCGGGAGCGTCGGCGGCTGGCGCTCCTCCACGGCGCCGCGCGGCGACGACCGCGACCGCGGGGGCTCCCCGCGCCGTCAGGGCCCGCCGGACCGCGGGCCGCGCATCGGCGATCGCGAGCGCACCTCGCTCGAGATCTCCGACGACGACATCGACATCCCGCCCTTCCTGCGCTAGCGGTCATTCCCGGAGGGGCCAGGGCGGTGAGGACGGGGCGTTCGCGCTGACCCCCCCCGAACCGCCGGAAGGCGCGGAACGAAACCGCCCCGCCTCTACCCGGCCACATCGTCAGCCCTGCCGCGGCGCTTGTCGATCTCGCGGGCGACCGCGCGCAGCGCCGGCCGGACCCCGGTGCCGAACGGGCCCGCGCGGGGGATCAGCACGCCGCCGAGCGCCTTGCGGTCCGGCCACAGGCGGTTGAACATCTCCGAGCGGGGGTCGGCGCAGGAGTCCATCCGCTGTGCGGTCGGGTCGGCGTGGAAGTGCTCGAGCATCGCGAGCTCCATCTGCAGGCCCGGTGAATAGCGGCGCAGCGACTCTTCGTGGGCGATCTTGAAGCAGAAGATCGTGTCGCCGGCGCGCAGGTTCAGCCGCGCGGCCACCAGCCGCTCGTCGGCCTGCAGGAACAGCAGCTGCAGCGCGCCGCGCGCCGCGAACGCCCGGCAGACGGCGCGCAGGAAGCCCGCTCCGGCCGGCTCGCACAGCAGCGCCGTGCCCCGCTCGCCCTTCCAGCCGGCGGCCTCGAGCTCCAGGAACGCCTCCACCGCGGACTCGTCCCCGGCGCGCTCGACGAGCTCGAGCTCCCCGCCGAGCTCGGCCGCGAGGTCGCGCCCCAGCCGGCGCTGCGCGCGGCGGTGCTTGCCGCTGAGGCGGCCCTCCAGGTAGGTCGGCTCGGCGCGCCGCTCCAGGGCCGCCCGCTCGCAGTGCCCGAAGGCGATCGCGTTCGCCGGGAGGGCCCCCGCAAGCGCATCGGCGAACGGCCCGGTCGCGTGCGCCAGGTCGAGCTCTGAGAAGAGCCCTGTGCCCGCGCGCGCCAGGGTCTCGACCAGCGGGCCGACGGCCTCCGGCCCGCTGACCAGCGGCGTCCCCAGAAAGCACTGCGCGTGCAGCCAGGCCAGCGTCCCGGGCAGCGGCAGCCGCCGCCAGCGGCGCGCCGCGCGCATGGGCAGCACGGACGTCCAGTCCTCGCCGACCACCAGCCCGACCCGGTCGTCGCCGAGCATGCGGGCGGCCGGCAGCACGAAGTCCGGATGGAAAAACGGGTTGGGTTCGAGCGCGCCGTCGCTCAGCTCGGCCCAGCGGCGCGTGTCCGCGTCGCCGAGCTCTGACAGCGGCGTGAGGAGGCTACGCGCCGCGCACACGCTGCAACGTGCGGAACGCGCCCGCCTTGGCGCGGTCGCGGGTCGGGCTCTTGCCCGGGGCGAGCGGGGCGATGCGCAGTCGCCGCAGGTGCCGGTTGATCGCGTGGACCTGCGAGGCGCGCTCGGTCACCGCGGTCCGGAAGGTGATCGAGAGCGAGACGGAGACCTGGTCGAGGGTCTCGACCCAGTGCGGCGCGCACGGGGCCACGTACAGGCCGTCGCCCGGGTACAGGTCGTACAGCTGCGGGTCGTCGGGCAGGCGGTCGAGGTTGCGCGCGCCGGCGTACATCTTCTCGATCTGGCGCTGATGGACCTGCGGGTCGTGGAAGGTGCCCACGTGAAAGTGCTTCTGCGAGCGGACCTGGAGCAGGAAGTTGTGCTCGTGGTCGGTGTGGGCCGGCGTCGTCGAGTGCGGCGCGGTGAGAAAGACGTAGCCCTCGCGCAGGTTCATGCCGCCCTCGTTGTCGGACACGAACGGCGTGACCTCGTCGAGCAGCTCGTCGAGCAGGGCGTGATAGGCGGGGACCTGCTCGATGTTCTTGAGCACCATCCAGCAGCCGTTGGAGTCGATTCCGCGGGCGATCTCGCCCGGTGCGGCGTCGATACGCGGGGCGGCGCCGTCGGCCACCACGGCGGCGACCTTGCCCGAGTTGTGCTCGACCGAGGCCGCGGGGAGCGCGTCGGCCAGCTCGGCGACGGCCTCGACCGTCAGCAGCGGGTGGTCGCCGAGCCCGTGGCGGACGGGGAACGAGCCGCGGGCGAAGTTGACCCGGAAGGTCTCAGGATCGATGTCGAGCAGGCGGGTCACGGTGTCGGTTCCTCGTGGTTCAGTTCGTCGCGAAGGGTGCGAAGGGCGCGGACGGCGGGCTGGGCGAACACGCCCCGGATTCCCGGAGCGGGAACGACAAGGGTGACGAGTGTGCGCCGATCTGGCCAGAGGCGGTTGATCATCGCGTTGTTCGCATCCGCGCACGAGTCCATCCAGACGGGCTTCGGCCGTTCGTGGAAGGAGTTGAGCATCTCGAGCTCGAGCTGCATGCCGGGGGAGAAGCGCCTGTACTCCTCGTCGAAGGCGATCTTGAGCATGAACAACCCCTCCCCGGCGACGACGTTGCACTTGATCGCCAGCGGCGTGTCACCCGCCGAGAGCACGAGCAGCTGCAGCCGGCCGGCCGCGGCGAAGCCCCGGCACATCTCCCGGAAGAACGCGGCGTGGCCGGGGTCGGCGGCGAGCACCGTGCCGCGCGCGGCGACCGCGCTGCGCTGCTCCAGCGCGATCAGGGCCTCGACGGCGGCGGGATCTCCCGCCCGGTCGGTGACGACCACCTCCGCCCCGAGCGCGTCGCCGAGCTTGCGGCGCTGGCGGCGGAGCTCACGCCGGTGCTTGGAGCTGACGGTCGCATCGAGGTAGTCGGGCTCGGGCCGCCGCGCCAGGGCGGCGCGCCGGAAGCGCTCGAAGCGCAGCGTGCGCGCGCCGCGTGCGCTCAGGGCCCGGCGCAGCGCGAGGTGCACCGGGCCGCCCTCCACGAGCCACTCGAGCGACGCGAACAGCGCGGGGTTCTCGGCGAACAGGCCGTCCACGAGCGCATCGGCACCCGCCTGCAGGTGCCCGGCGTCGATCAGCGGGGTCCCCAGCAGCGCGTACAGGACGTGCGCGCGCCAGGTCGAGAGGTTCGGCAGCGGCGCCCGGTGCCAGACCATCGAGCGGCGCACCGGCAGGCAGGCGATCCAGCCGTTCTCCCCGCGCGCGACGAGCAGCGCGGCGTCCGCGACCTGGCGGGTCCCGCGGGCGAGCGGCAGCGCGTACTCCGGCTCGAAGAACGGGTTGGGCTCGGCCGCTCTGGCGGCCAGGGCCCGCCAGTCGCCGAGGTCGGAGGCCGACAGACCGTCAAGGGGCAGCAGGTGCATCGAACGCCGGTTCTACTAAACGCACACGACGGCGATAGCGTTCGCCTCGATGAGCGACCTCCGCCGCACCGCGCTGCGCGGCCGCCACGCCGCGGCGGGCGCCCGGTTGGTCGGGTTCGCCGGCTGGGAGATGCCGGTGCACTACGCGGGCGGCATCCGCGCCGAGCACGGGGCCGTCCGCAGCCACGCCGGGGTCTTCGACGTCTCGCACATGGGCGAGATCGAGACGCGCGGGCCCCAGGCGCTCGAGTTCCTCCAGCGCCTGCTCTCTAACGACGTCCGGCGAATGCCCGAGGGCGGCGCGCAGTACAGCGTGCTGTGCCGGCCCGACGGCGGGATCGTCGACGACCTCTTCACCTATCGGCTGGCGGAGTGCCACTACCTGACGGTCACCAACGCCGCCAACCACGCCGAGGATCTGGCGTGGTTCGAGCAGCACGCGGAGGGCTTCGACGTCGACGTCGTCGACCGCGCGGACGACTTCGCCATGCTCGCCGTCCAGGGCCCGGACGCGCGTGGCATCGTCACCGAGCTCAGCGACGGCCGGCTGCCATCGCGCCTGCACTGCTGCTCGCGCACGGTCGCGGGCGTCCCCCTGCTGGTCTGCGGGACGGGCTACACCGGAGAGGACGGGGTCGAGCTGCTGCTCGACCCCGAGCGCGCGGCCGACGTCTGGGACGCCCTGGTCGCGGCGGGGGTCGAGCCGGCCGGCCTGGGCGCGCGCGACACGCTGCGCATGGAGGTCAACTACCACCTGTACGGCAACGACATGGACGAGACGCGCAACCCGATCGAGGCAGGCCTGGGCTGGGCCTGCAAGGAGGACACGGGCTTCGTCGGGTCCGACGCCGTCGGCGCGGCCCGGGAGCGCGGCACGGCCGAAAAGCTCGTCGCCTTCGTCGTGACCGACCGCGGCATCGCCCGTCAGGGCAACCCGATCAAGACCGACCCGCCCGGCATCGTCACCAGCGGCACGATGTCCCCGAGCCTCGGCGTCGGCATCGGCATGGCCTACGTTCCCGTCGCGTCGGCCGAGACCGGCACCACCTTCGAGATCGACGTGCGCGGTACGCCGCGCAACGCCGAGGTCCGACCCAAGCCGCTGTACGCCAAGGAGCCCTGAAACCGCTTGCCCGACTATCCGTCCGACCTCAAGTACCACGCCGAGCACGACTGGGCGCGCATCGACGGCGAGACCGCCACGCTGGGCATCACCTGGTATGCGCAGGACGCGCTCGGCGAGATCGTCTTCGTCGACCCACCGAAGCTGGGCACGACGATCGCCAAGGACGAGCCGTACGCGGAGGTCGAGTCCGTCAAGGCCGTCTCGGACGTGATCGCGCCGCTGTCCGGCGAGATCGTCGCGGTCAACGAGCAGCTCGCCACCGACCCCGAGAAGATCAACGACGACCCCTACGGCGACGGCTGGCTCGTCGAGATCAAGCTGGCCAACCCCGGCGAGGCCGACGAGCTGATGGACGCCGCGACCTACGAGGGGACGCTCGAGGGCTGAGCCTGAGGACCCACCCGGTCGACGCGCACGCACAGGACCGCCGCGTCGTCCCGGCGCGGCTCGGGGACCGTGGCAAGCAGGGACTCGGTCAGCGCGGCGCAGTCGCCCACCCACGCGCCGGCCCGCTCCGCCAGCGCCGCCAGGCCGACGTCGATCGAGGCCTCCGGCCGCTCGATCAGGCCGTCCGTGTAGACGATCAGGACGTCGCCGGCGCCCAGCGTGAGCTCGCCCTCCGGGCGCGGCTCTACCGGGTCGACGCCCAGCAGCGGCGAGCGTCCCGCCTCGAGGAACTCCGTGCTGGCGTCCGCGCGCACGACGAGCGGCGGCGGATGGCCGGCGGCGGCGTAGCGCAGCAGCCCGGCGGGGTCGAGCACGGCGTAGAAGACGGTCGCCAGCGGCCGGCCGGCCAGCATGCTCGAGAAGCGGTCGAGCTGCGCCAGCGCGTTCGCGGGGTCGTGGCGGGCGAGCGCGAGGGCGCGCACCGCGCTGCGCAGCTGGCCCATGATGGCCGCGGCGTTGAGGCCGTGCCCGGCGACGTCGCCCACCGACAGCGCGATCCGCCCGTCGCCCATGTCGACGACGTCGTACCAGTCCCCGCCCACGGACATCGCGCCCTGCGCGGGCGTGTACCCGGCGTGCACGGTGAGGCCCGGGGGCTGCGGCAGATCGCGCGGGTCCGGCAGCAGGCTCCGCTGCAGCCGGATGGCGATCTCCCGCTGCTCGCTGAGCGCCTCGTCGCGCGCGTGGTCGAGCCGGTCCAGGCGCCGGCCCGTCGCGAGCGTGAGCGCGACGCCCGAGCCCGCGAGCAGCACGAGCGCGCCGAGCTCGGCCCACAGCGCCGTGTCGAGCGGGCCGACGACGTCGCCGTACGGGCGGTCGACGACGACGACCCAGCCCGTCCCGGGGACCCCCGCGAAGCCGATCAGCCGTCGCCCCTGGCTCGTCCGGACGTCGTCGAGCAACCCGGCGCCCCGGGCGCGCATGACCGCGAGCGGGAGCCCCGTGGCGGGGGCCTGCAGGCCGCGGACGGGCTCGTCGCCGACGATCACGTGGTCGACGCCGTCGAAGACCGTCTCCCCGGCGCCCGGGGCATACAGCAGGCGGCGCAGCGGCGCGTCGAACTCGTCCAGGGCGACGCTGCCGACCACGAGCCCGCTGGGCCTGCCCCGCGGTGAGCTGGTCGGGTAGCCGAAGGCGACGAGCGGCCGGGCGCGGCCGCGGCCGATGAGGACGTTGGAGACCGTCCGCATGCCCTTCAGCCCGGCCTGGACGTAGGGGCGGTCCGCGAGGTCGAGCGCCGCCGCGTCCAGCGGCCGGGTGGTCGAGACGCGGGACCGCCCGCGCCGGTCGATGAATCCCAGCGACGTGAACCGTCGCGACCGTCCCGCGTCGAGCAGGTAGAGCCGCATGGCGCCGAGGCGCTCCTCGCGGACAGCCGGGCTGGCGGCGACGGCGGCGAGGATCTCCCACTGGTCCTCGACGAAGCGCTGGGCGTTCGTGGCGGCGGCCACCGCCAGGCGGGCAGTCTCGGCCCGGCGCTCGTCGACGGCCGAGGAGCGGTGCTGGACGGCCAGCAGCCCGCCGAGCGCCGCGATCACGGTGATCGCGGGCAGCGCGGTGAACATCAGGCCGCGGCGCGTGCGCAGCCGCGGTGGGGAGGCCGGCTCCGCCATGGCGATGATTCTGCCGCCTGCGGCGTCAGAGCCGTCGCTAGCCTGCGTGGCGTGAGCCGCTACACCTCCGCCACGGACGCCGATCGCGAGGCGATGCTCGACGCGATCGGGGTTGCGACGGTCGACGATCTCTTCGCCGACGTCCCCGAGGAGCTGCGCCTCGCCCGCCCCCTCGAGCTGCCCGACGGAAAGCCCGAGCAGGAGGTCACCGCGTACCTGCGCGACCTCGCCGCGCGCAACGTCTGCGCCGAGGACGAGATCTCGTTTCTGGGCGCCGGGATGTACGACCACTACGTCCCCGCGCTGGTCGATTCGATCGCCTCGCGGTCGGAGTTCCTGACGCCGTACACGCCCTACCAGCCCGAGGTCTCCCAGGGCGGGCTGCAGGTCATGTTCGAGTACCAGACGATGATCTCCGAGCTGACGGGCCTGCCCGTCTCCAACGCGAGCGTCTACGAGGGCCCGAGCGCGCTGGCCGCCGCGGCCTACCTGGCCAGGCTGCACAACGGGCGCACGCGCTTCGTCGTCTCGCGCGGCGTGCACCCGCACTCGCGCGAGACGCTGGTCACGACCTCCGCCGGCTGGCGGACGGCGGTCGAGGAGGTCGCGCTCGTCGACGGGGTCACCGACCTCGACGCGCTGGGCGAGGCCATCGGCGACGATGTCGCCGCGATCTTCCTCGCCCAGCCGAACTTCCTCGGCGCCGTCGAGGACCTGGAGGCGCTGGCGCCGGTCGCCAAGAAGTCCGGAGCGCTGCTGATCGTCCAAGTCGACCCGATGACGCTCGGCGTCCTACGCCCGCCCGGCGACTTCGGCGTCGACGTCGCGGTCGGGGAGGGCCAGCCGCTCGGCAACCGGCTCGACTACGGCGGCCCCTCGTTCGGCTTCTTCGCCGCCCAGGACGCCTACCTGCGCCGCATGCCCGGCCGCATCGCGGGGGAGACGACCGACGCCGACGGGCGCCGCGGCTTCGTGCTCACCCTGCAGACGCGCGAGCAGCACATCCGCCGCGAGAAGGCGACCTCGAACATCTGCACCGCGCAGGCGCTCAACGCGCTGATGGGCACGATCTACCTCAGCTGGCTCGGCAAGCAGGGTTACCCGGAGCTGGGCGAGCTGCTGCTGCGCCGCACGGACTACGCCCGCGAGCGCCTGACCGCCCTCGAGGGCGTCGAGGCGCTGCACGACCAGCCCGTCGTGCGCGAGTTCGCCGTCCGCCTCGACGCGCCGGTCGAGAGGGTCCTCGAGCGCTGCTGGGCGCAGGGCGTCAACCCGGGCTACCCGCTCGCCCGCGACTACCCCGAGTACGAAGACGGGCTGCTGGTCGCGATCACCGAGCAGCGCTCGCGCGCGGAGATCGATACGCTCGCTGACGTGCTGGGAGCCGCGGTCGCGGCGGAGAGAGAGAAGGCCGGGGTGACGGCATGACGGTCGCCACCCAGACGTCGCAGCAGCGCGAGCACGCCACCACGATCTTCGAGCGATCCGTCGCGGGTCGCCGCGCCTTCGTCGCGCCGGAGCTCGACGTGCCGGTCAAGCCGCTCGACGACCTGCTGCCCGCCCGCCTGCGCCGTGCGTCGCCACCGCGGCTCCCCGAGGTCTCCGAGCCCGAGATCAACCGGCACTACAACCGCCTGTCCAAGCGCAACTTCGACCTCGACACGGGCTTTTATCCGCTCGGCTCGTGCACGATGAAGCACAACCCGAAGCTGCACGAGCGCGTCGCCGCGCTGCCCGGCCACGCGCGCCTGCACCCGCTGCAGGACCCGCGCCGCGCGCAGGGCGCCCTGCAATTGATGTGGGAGCTACAGGAGGCGTTGTCGGAGATCTCCGGCCTGCCGCACGTGTCGCTGCAGCCGTCGGCCGGCTCGCACGGCGAGCTCGCCGGCGTCCTGTTGACCCGCGCCTACCACGAGGCCCGGGGCGAGCGCCGCCACAAGGTCCTCGCGCCGGAGACCTCGCACGGGACCAACCCGGCGACGGTGACGATGGGCGGCTATGAGACCGTCAAGGTCGCCGTCGACGCCGACGGCAACGTCGACCTCGACGACCTGCGCTCCAAGGCGACCGAGGACGTCGCCTGCCTGATGCTCACCAACCCGAGCACGCTGGGCCTGTTCGAGCCCAACATCTCCGAGATCGCGCAGATCGTGCACGCTGTGGGCGCGACGCTGTACTACGACGGCGCCAACCTCAACGCGATCATGGGCCGCACCCGGCCCGGCGACATGGGCTTTGACATCGTGCACTTCAACCTGCACAAGTCCTTCACCCAGCCCCACGGCGGCGGCGGCCCCGGATCGGGCCCGATCGCCGTCTCGGACCGCGTCGAGCCCTACCTGCCCAGGCCGCAGGTCGTGCGCGACGGCGACGGCTTCGGCCTCGACTTCGACCGCCCGCAGTCGATCGGCCGCCTGCGCGGCTTCCAGGGCAACTTCGGCGTCTTCGTCCGCTCCTACGCCTACATCCTGTCGCTCGGCGGCGACGGCCTCACCGAGGCCTCCGAGACGGCCGTGCTCAACGCGAACTACCTGCAGGCGCGCCTGACCGCGCTCACCGGCGAGCACCTGCCGGTCGCCTACGACCGCCTGTGCATGCACGAGTTCGTGCTCTCGGGCTCGCCGATGAAGAAGAGGCTCGGGCTGCGCACGCTCGACCTCGCCAAGCGGCTGCTGGACTTCGGCTACCACCCGCCGACGGTGTACTTCCCGCTGGTGGTGGAGGAGGCGCTGATGATCGAGCCGACGGAGACCGAGACGCGCGAGACGCTCGACGCCTTCGCGGAGGCGGTGGCGGAGATCCTCGCCGAGGCCGGCGAGGATCCGGAGATCGCGCGCAACGCGCCGTACTCCACCCCCGTGCGCCGGCTCGACGAGGCGCAGGCGGCCAAGCGCCCGGTCATCCGCCAGCCGCTCTGACGCGCTCCAGTTGTCCGGACAACCGGCCGATACAACGCGGGATGGGGTCTCATCGCCCACGCCTACTGCTGCGCTTCGGCCTGATCAGCGCGCTCGCGATCGCTGCGCTGGGCATCGTCCTGGTGGCCGAGCTGCGGTCGACGATCCGGGGTCAGGCGGTCGACGAGGGCCGCACGCTCGCCGTGCTCGCCGCGCGCCTGCGCGTGCAGCCCGAGCTCACCCCGGCTGACCTCAGCGCCGCGCTGTCCGCGCAGCGCAGCGCCCAGCTCAAGCACCTGCTCGACACCTCGCTGCAGGACACCCACGTCGCCCGCATCAAGCTCTGGAACCCGCAGGGCCAGGTCGTCTTCTCCGACGACCCCAAGCTGCAGGGGCAGACCTTCAAGCTCTCCGGCGACCTTTACGAAGCCCTCAAGGGCGACGTCATCGCCGGCATCACCGACCTCAGCCACGGCGAGAACAGAGACGACCGGCACTTCGGCGAGATGGTCGAGGTCTACGTGCCGCTGCGCTTCGCCGGCAGCAAGGAGCCCGCCGGCGCCTTCGAGGTCTACGTGCCCTACAAGACGGTCGCCGCCGCCGGTGAGCACAAGGTCCGGCGCACGGTCTTCATCCTGCTCGACGGCCTCGTGCTGCTGTGGGCCGCCCTGTTCCGCCTGGTCGCCGGCGCCTCGCGGCGGCTGCGCAACCAGGCCGACGAGAACCGCCGGCTCGCCCGCGAGGACGCGCTGACCGGGCTCGCGAACCGCACCTCCTTCCTCGAGCTCGCCGGCGACGCGCTCGCCAGGCGCCCGCAGCACGCCGCGGTGCTGCTGCTCGACCTCGACCGCTTCAAGGACCTCAACGACTCCCTCGGCCACCACGCGGGCGACCTGCTGCTGCGCGAGATCGGGCCGCGCCTGACCGGCGCCCTGCCGGAGGGCACCGTCATCGCCCGGCTCGGCGGTGACGAGTTCGTGGCGCTGCTGGCGCCGCTGGACCGCCCCCAGGACGCCAACGCCGCGGCCGACGCCGCGCGCGCCTCGCTCGCGGCGCCCGTCGAGATCCAGGGCATCGCCGTCTCCTCGGAGGGCTCGGTCGGCATCGCCCACTACCCTGCCGACGGCGACGACGTCGCGACGCTGCTGCAGCGCGCCGACGTGGCGATGTACGAGGCCAAGGAGCGCCGCATCGGCGTCGCCGACTACCAGCCCGACGCCGACCGCTCCAGCCACGAGCGCCTGCTCATCCTGGCCCAGCTGCGCGAGGCGATCGAGCGCGACGAGCTCCTCCTGCACTACCAGCCCAAGGTCTCGATGGAGGACTCGAGCGTCGTCGGCGCCGAGGCGCTGGTGCGCTGGAACCACCCCGAGCGCGGCCTGCTGGCGCCCGTGCACTTCGTGCCGCTGGCCGAGCACACGGGCCTGATCGGCCCGCTGACCGCGTGGGTGCTGACCCGGGCGCTGCGCGACACCCGCCGCTGGTGGGACCAGGGCCGCCGCATCAGCATCGCCGTGAACCTCTCCGTCGCCAACCTCGTGGACCCCGAGCTGCCCGGCCTGGTCGCGCGGCTGCTGGGCGAGACGCGGCTGCCCCCGTGCGCGCTGGAGCTCGAGATCACCGAGAGCGTCCTGATGACCGAGCCCGAGCGCGCGATGCGGACGCTCACGCTGCTGCGCTCGATGGGCGTGCGCCTGGCCGTCGACGACTACGGCACGGGCCACTCGTCGCTCGCCTACCTGCACCGGCTGCCGCTCAACACGCTCAAGATCGACCGGTCCTTCGTCATGGCCATGGCCGGCGAGGGCGGCGTCATCGTGCGCTCGACGGTCGACCTCGCGCACTCGCTCGGGCTCGACGTGGTCGCCGAGGGCATCGAGGACCACCGCACCGCGATCGCGCTGCGCGCGCTGGGCTGCGATCTCGGGCAGGGCTTTCACTACGCCCGCCCGGTGCCCTTCGACGACCTGCTCGCGCAGCTGGCGGACGCGGATGACCCGGGCTGGACCGCGACGGTCGGGCCGGCGCCGTTCGTGGTGCCGGACTCCGTGTTCATCGAACAGCTCTGAGGGTCGCTGATCGCGCAGGTAGGCGAACACGGCGAGCTATGCGGATAACCCCGGACTAGCCTTCCGTCGGTCCTATGACCGTCATCTTCTCCGGCATCCAGCCCACGGGCCGCAAGCACCTGGGCAACTACATCGGTGCGATCGAGCAGTACGTCGCCGGCCAGGAGCGGGGAGAGCCCGCGATCTACTGCGTCGTGGACCTGCACGCGATCACCGCCGACTACGACCCCCGCGAGCTGCGGGCGCGCGTGTACGACACAACCGCCATCCTGCTTGCCGCCGGGCTGGACCCCGAGCGCTGCGTGCTCTTTCGTCAGTCCGACGTGCGCGAGCACACCGAGCTCTCGTGGCTGCTGTCGAGCCTGACCGAGCTCGGGCGCCTCAACCGCATGCCCCAGTTCCGCGACAAGTCGACCGCGCAGCGCCGGCTCGTCTCCGCGGGGCTGCTCTTCTACCCGGTGCTGCAGGCGGCCGACGTGCTCGCCTACCGGGCCCACGAGGTGCCCGTGGGGGATGACCAGCGCGAGCACGTCGAGCTCATGCGCGACGTCGCGATCCGCTTCAACTCCCGCTTCGGCGACGTGCTCGTCGTCCCCGAGATCCGCGTCCCGGAGGTGGGCGCGCGGATCGCGGACCTGCAGGACCCGACCCGCAAGATGTCCACGACGGGCGCCAACCAGGCCGGCACCGTCTACGTCCTCGACGAGCCGGACGCGATCCTGAAGAAGTTCAAGCGGGCGGTGACGGACTCCGGCACCGAGATCCGGCACGATCGGGACAAGCCCGGCGTGTCGAACCTGCTCGACGTCTACGCCGCCGTGCGCCGGCTGTCGGTCGCCGAGGCGGAGGGCGAGTTCGCCTCCGCGCGGGGCTACGGCGACCTCAAGGCCGCGGTCGGTGAGGCGGTCGTCTCGTACCTCGCGCCGCTGCGCGAGCGCTACGCGCAGCTGCGGGCCGACGAGGCCGGCATCGAGGCCGCGCTGGCGCTCGGCGCCGACAAGGCCGAGGTGACCGCGGCGGCGACGCTCAGCGACGTGCGCGCCGCCATGGGCGTGGGCGCACCGTAGGGGAGCCAAAGAGAACCCCGCGAACGAGGCCCCCCCGTCCGTGGCAGCCGGTAGCCTCGGCGGCGATGTCGGTGGTACACAACCTCGAGCTCGATCTGGACGTCTTCGCGGGGCCGTTCGACCTCCTGCTCTCGCTCGTGCTGCGTGAGGAGCTCGACCTGCTCGAGGTCGACCTGGCCGACATCGTGCTCACCTACGTCGACCACCTCGAGCGGCGCGACGAGCTCGACCTGGAGGCCACGACGGAGTTCCTGGTCCTGATCGCCGCGCTGCTGGAGCTCAAGTCGCGGCTGATGCTGCCGGGGGAGAGCCTCGACGAGCTCGACGAGCTGGTGCCCGCCGAGGCGGCGGAGGAGCTGCTCGCGCGGATGCTCGCCTACGCCCGCTACCGCGGCGCGGCGGCCTGGACGCGCGAGCGCTTCGAGGACGGCCGTGGACTGCTGTTCCGCGCGGCGCCGCTGCCCGCCGAGCTGCGGCGCGTCGACGAGCACGCGGCCGAGGCGGTCTTCGATCCCGCGCTCCTCGGGCAGGCGATCGGCGGCCTGCTGCGCCATCCCGCGCCGCTGGACCTCGCCCATATGCGCGCGCCGACCGTGTCGCTGAGCGACCGCCTCGGCGTCCTGCGCGCGCTACTGCGCCGCGGCCGCTTCACCTTTGAGGAGGCGGTGACGGGCGCCGACCGCATGACGGTGTGCGTCACGCTCTACGCCCTGCTCGAGCTGTACAAGCGCGGCGAGGCGGCGTGGGAGCAGCCGGAGGCGTTCGGCGAGATCACGGTGGAGCGGCCCTCGGCGCCGCCGTTGGCGCAGGCCGTCGCGTGACCGGGCTCGCGCGGACCGTCGAGGCGCTGTTGTTCTTGTCGAGTGAGCCCGTCGCCGTCTGCGACCTGGCGGTCGCGGTCGGCTACGAGGACGCCGAGGTGGTCGAGGCGCTCGGTGAGCTGCGCCACCGCCTCGACGGCCACGGCCTCGTGCTGCGCGAGCTCGCCGGCGGGTGGACGCTCGCCTCGCATCCGGACGCCGAGGAGGCCGCGCGCCGGCTGCTGGCCCGGCCTCGCACGCCGACGCTGACGCCGGCCCAGTCCGAGACGCTCGCCGTCGTCGCCTACCTGCAGCCGGTGTCGCGCCCGGAGGTCGCGCGCATCCGCGGCGTCGGGTCGGACTCGTCGACCACGTCGCTGCTGGACCGCGGCCTGATCGAGGAGGCCGGGCGCTCGCAGTTCGGCGCCGTGCTCTACCGCACCACGACGCTGTTCTTGAAGCTCTTCGGGCTCAACTGCGCCGACGAGCTGCCCGACCCCGGGCAGTGGGATCCGTCGCCCGAGGAGGAGAGCGCGCTGCGCGACCGGCTGCTCAGCGCTGGGGCGGCGCGTTCGGGCACCGCGGCGGCATAGTCCGCGCCCCGGGCGGGCAGTCACCCCGTCATTTGGCTCACCCTTATCTTCATCATCCTCGTCGCCGCGGGTGCGGTCTCCTCGGTCCTCGGAGCCGGCGTCTTCGGATTCGTTTTGTTGTTCGTCGGCGTCGCCGGGGCCGCTGCGACCGTGCTCTCCGCCCGGCGCGGCGCGGGCTCTGGAGGCGTAGAGCCCAGCGGCCAGGGACCGCAGGACACGGAGAACGCCCCGCAGGTAAACACGGACACCGGCTACGCCCACGAGGGCCAGAAGCACATGGTGCCTGAGGCTCAACGGCCGCCGAGGTAGAAGCGGCTGCCGCCGCCGGTTCATTCGCGCAGGCAGGCGGGTGACGGGAGCTCTTGGGCTCCAAAGCGGCTCATACGCGGATCAGCCGGTGCGAGCGATCCAGCAGCGCCCGCATGTCGTCACGGTCGGCCGTGGCGAGCACGTCGCCCCGACGGCGAACGCCAGCTGCGACGCACGCATCGACCGTGTTCGCGCCGCCGGTGGCGGCCAACAGCATTCCAGCCTCGCGCGCCAGGCGCTCGTCGAGCGGCTCGACCGCGCAGGTCTTGAGCAACCTGGCGATGCGCGCACCGCGAGCACCGCCTCGCCACGCCTCCGCGATCACGACCGCGGGTACCGTCACGCTCAGAGCCTGGCTGAAGGCCGTGCTGAGCGTCTCCCGAATGGCGGGGGCGCCGCGCTCGTAGGCGATCAGCGCGCCCGTGTCGAGCGTCAGCCCCGCCACTGCTTCGCGACCGCGAGCTTCACGTCGTCGGGCACGGGACCGAGCTCCGCGTCGTCCTCGGCGAGCAGCGCGAGGCCGCGCGTGGCGCGAAGGCGATCCAGCAGTGCGGAGTTCACGAAGCCGGACAGGCTCTCCCCGGTGGCCGAGGCAAGCTCCTCCGCCTCGCGGAGGAGTTCAGGATCGAACGAGATCGATCGTTTGTCGGTCGCCACGCCTCGATGCTACCACGGTAGGAAGGCTGCGCCGCTGGGTCGGAGGAAACCGGCCCGTCGCTACCGGGAGCGGACGAACGACTGCAGGCGCTCGCCCTCGGCGCCCACGTCGACGTCCGGCGTCAGCTCGAGCCCACCGTCGCGGATCCGCCACTCGCCGGCCATGCGGCCGTCGACAAGGACCGTTCCCGCCCGAGCGCCGTTGCCCGGCGGCAGCGGGACGCGGCGGCCGTCCGGGATGAGGTGGGCGCGGTCGGCGTGTGAGAGCAGGACGTTGTCGTACTCGGGAAGCAGCCGCACCGGGGCGGGGGTGGCGGGGTCCGGCCGCGGCGCGTCGGGCAGGTCGAAGTAGCCGTCGGCGAACGCCAGTAGGTGCGGGCGCAGGCGCTCGAAGACCTCCCGCAGCCGGGTCAGCCCCGACCACCACTGCGCGTCGGCGACCGTCGCCGGGCCGAAGGCGGCCAGGTAGCGCAACACGGCCTCGTCCGGCGACAGCGCCGCGCCGAGCCCGATCGGCGTGAAGGCCGCCGGTCCGCGCCGGCCCCAGACGCCGCGGGGCGGGACCTGCACGATCGGGAGCCGAAAGGTGACCGCGTAGGCCAGCGACTCGGGGTCCAGGCCCGCGAAGCGCTCCGACAGCGCCGCCGAGAGCTGCGGGCGGGTACGGGGGGCGGCGGCGAGCAGCTCCGCGCCCGCGGCGAGGACGGGGTCGATGTCGGCGCCCGCGAGCCGCTTGGCGAACGGGCTCGCGCGCCAGCGCGCCTCGAGCATCGGTTGGAGCAACGGGCGCAGCCGGCGGGCGTCGCGCGCGGTGACGAGGTGGATCGTCGCGCGCATCAGCGTCATGCGGACCAGGGCTCCGGCCTCGATCGCACGCGCCGTCCCGGTGGGGTCGAAGTTTTCGATCCGGCTCCAGAGCCCGACGTACGGCGCGTCGGGCGCCTGCGCCTGCATCCCGACGAGGTGCTCGATCGTCTCCGTCGGCGACCGGTCGGAGCGCTCGAGCAGCCCCTGGCGCGCCAGCAGCGCGCGGTTGCGCGCCCGCGGGCTAAGCCTTGGCCGCGAGCTGGCCACAGGCGGCGTCGATGTCGCGGCCCCGGGTGAGGCGGACGGTCGCGGTGTGGCCGTGCCCTTCGAGCACCGCGCGGAAGGCGTCGATCGCCGAGCGGGAGGAGCCCTCGTAGACGCCGCCCGTCGGGTTGTACGGGATCAGGTTGACCTTGAACACGCGGCGGTCGAGCAGCTCGGCGAGCTGATGCGCCTGCGCCACGGTGTCGTTGACGCCGCCGAGCATCAGGTACTTCACGAAGACCTTCTGGCGCCGCCTGGCGTACCAGCCCTGACAGGCGTCCAGCACCTCGGCGATGTCGTGGCGCTCGTTGACCGGCATGAGCTTGGAGCGCAGGGCGTCCTCGGGCGCGTGCAGCGAGAGCGCGAGCCGCAGCGGGAGGTCGCACTCCTCGGTCAGGCGGCGGATGCCCGGCACCCAACCGACGGTGGAGATCCCCGTGCGGCGGTGCGTGATCCCGAGCGCGGGCAGCCGCTCCGCGGCGGCGAGGACGTTGTCGAGGTTCATCAGCGGCTCGCCCATGCCCATGAAGACGAGGTGGTCGACGGCCTCCAGGCGGCGGTAGTGCAGGACCTGGTCGAGGATCTCCGAGGCGGTCACGTTGCGGGCGAACCGCATCGCGCCCGTCGCGCAGAACGTGCACGTCAGCGGGCAGCCGGACTGCGAGGAGACGCAGACCGAGCGCCGGCCGTCGCGGTAGCGCATGAGCACGGCCTCGATCGGCCGGCCGTCGTGGGTGTGAAAGAGCGTCTTGACCGTCCCGTCCTCGGCCTCCTTGGAGACCTGCGGATCGAGGCTGGAGAACGGGACGTGCTCCTCCAGACGCGCGCGCACGTCCGCCGGCAGGTCGGTCATCTCGGCGTACGAGGTGGCGCCCTGACTCGCCCAGCGCCAGACCTGGCGGGCCCGGAAGGCGGGCTGGCCGGCGGCGTCCAAGGTGTCGCGCAGGAGGGTGAGGTCCACGTCGGGTGGTGTCGGGTCGAAGGTGGCGGAGCCGGGGACCGAGGCGGGGCTCCCGTGCGAATTAGGCTAGAGGCGTGCGTCTCGGCAAATACCTCGCCCACGCCGGCGTCGCCTCGCGGCGCGCGTCGGAGCAACTCGTCTTCGCCGGGCGCGTCAGCGTAGGCGGCGCGGTCGTGCTCGACCCCGCCCGCGACGTCGACGACTCCAGCGGCGTGGCGGTCGACGGCGGTCTGCTGGCGACGGGCAGGCGCTCGCGCGTCGTCTATGTGGTGCACAAGCCCGCGGGCGTGGTCTCGACGGCGAGCGACCCGCAGGGCCGGCCGACCGTCGTGGATCTGGTCGCCACGGACGAGCGGCTGTACCCCGTCGGGCGCCTGGACATCGACACCACCGGGCTGATCCTGCTCACCAACGACGGCGACCTGGCGGACCGGCTGACGCACCCGCGCCACGGCGTGCCCAAGACCTACGTGGTGACCGTGACCGACCCGCCCGTGCGCCAGAACCGGATGCAGCGCCTGTCGGAGGGCATCGTGCTCGACGACGGGCCGACGCTGCCGGCCCGCGCCCGCAAGCTCTCGCCGACGCAGTTCGAGCTGGTCATCCGCGAGGGCCGCAAGCGCCAGGTCCGCCGGATGACCGAGGCGGTCGGCTACCGGGTCAAGGCGCTCGAGCGCGTGCAGTTCGGCCCGCTGCGCCTCGGCCCGCTGGCGACGGGCGGCCACCGCCGCCTCAAGCACCCCGAGGTCGAGGAGTTGCGCGCGCTGTGACCCCACCCACGAGCGGCAGCCGCACGGCCAGCGCCGCGTTCTCGGCCGGGTCGAGCACGCTGTGCTGCACGCAGGCGGGGACGAGGGTGCCGTCGTCGGGGTGCGCCATCGCATACGAGCAGGCCTGCAGGCGCTCCCAGGCCTCGAGCACCGCGGGCTCGTCCGGCCGCGTCCCGGCCTGCAGGTGCCGCCAGGCGGGCTCGACCACGGCGGCGTCCATGAAGGAGTGCATGACGTAGGTGACGGGCCGCAGCGGCCGGCCGCGCGTGCGGCGTGCGAGGCGCGCCGCCCAGCCGAGCGCGGCGGGCAGCGCGCGCGGGTGGCGCGCCAGGCCGCGGGCCA
>JBBSIC010000022.1:0-48960 GCA_038232275.1 Solirubrobacterales bacterium
CCGCGCCCATACCCTGATGCCGCGCACGTCGTTCCGCCTCCCCTTGATTCCAGCCGTGAAGAAGCCGGAACCCTAGGCGCGGCGCGGCGTGCGCACCCTACGCGGCGTTCACCTCACCCACGGAAACAGCAGGAGCGCCGTTTTTCATCTTGATCGTCGCGACGCCCGACTTGGCCGCCGCACGGCCGGTCGACGCCGAGGCACCGCCGGCGATCAGCGCCGTCGTACCCGCGACCACGACCGCGATGCCCGCTCCAACCCCGATACGCCGAGCCTGGGGTGTTCGCATTCGATGTGCTCCTTGTCCCTGGAGGATTTGATGCTCCGACGACGAGAAGCTAAACGGCGAACAAATGACAAGGCATCATCCGCAAGGAGGATCTTTGGCGGAAGCATGGCCCGCATCGCCAACGTCGCCGGGCTCAGATGCCGGGCTCGGCGGGCGCGTCAGCTCCGGCTCGGCCTGGCGGGCTGACGCTTCGGCCTCCGGTCGCGCTTCGGCGTGAGGCATCTAGCGCAGCTTGGTATGCGGGCGGACGGCGCCTGCAGCATGATGGTGGGCATGGATCGCGAGAGCTGGAACGAGCGCTACGCCGGCAGCGAGCTGCTCTGGACCGCGCAGCCCAACCGCTTCCTCGCCGAGGACGCGGCGGATCTGTCCCCCGGCCGCGCGCTTGATCTCGGGTGCGGGGAGGGACGCAACGCGGTATGGCTGGCCGAGCGCGGATGGGCCGTCACGGGCGTCGACTTCTCAGACGTCGGCCTCGCCAAGGCGGCAGGGCTCGCCGCCGAGCGCAAAGTCTCGATCGAATGGGTCCAGGCGGACGTCCGCGAGTACGTTCCCGAGCCGGGAGCCTTCGACCTCGTCGCGGTCCTCTACCTGCACCTCGCGCCCGACGAGCGCCGGCACGTGCTCGAGCACGCGGCGGCGGCCGTCGCGCCGGGCGGCGTCGCGCTCGTCGTCGGGCACGACACGACCAACCTGACCGAGGGCTACGGTGGCCCGCCGGACCCCACGATCCTGTTCACCCCACAGGAGGTCGCCGCCGAGCTGCCCGCCCTGCACGCCGAGCGCGCCGAGCGAGTCCGGCGGCCCGTCGCCTCCCCCGACGGCGAAGTGGAGGCGATCGACGCGCTCGTCCGAGCGAGGCGCACGAACCAAACGAGAAGGGACGCATGACCGATCACGACAAGCCAGACGACGGCCGGCGGGGCGACTCCGACCCCGGCGCCGCCGCATGGGCCATGTCCGAGGAGCTCGGGGCCGCGCCGCTGGCCTACGCCCGCGTCGCCGCGCTGGAGCGGCTGGCGGAGCTGCGCGCGTCGGAGGCCATGAGCCAAAAGGACTACGACCGCGAGAAACGGCGACTGCTCGAATGACTCGACGAGGGTCGAGGCTCTCGCCGGAGACCGTGCGCAGCTACCGGTCGCAGCTGACCAAGGGCGAGGACGTCGTGGATCCCGCCACGTGGGCCGGCTCGGTTCCGGTCGCGCACGGCATCGCCCCCCGGGTGCGCGTCGGACGGAGCCGGTGGTTCAATCTGCTCTGGCTCCTCCCGATCGGCCTCGTCGCCCTGATCGCCGCCGTGGCGGCCGCGAAGGGCCTGCGCGGCACGCCGTCCGTGCGGCGCTTCATCGAGAGCCACCCCGGCACCGTCACTCCGGCCGGGGCCGAGCGCGACGCCGGCCTGTCCGCCTGGGTGGGCGTGCAGCACTTCCTCAACCTGTTCCTGATGATCTTCATCGTCCGTTCCGGGGTCCAGATCCTGTCGGACCATCCCCGGCTGTACTGGACCCGGCACAGCACCCCGGGCAGGGACTGGTTTCGCATCCAGAAGCCGGTTCCCGCGGATCCCCTGTGGACCGCGAAGCAGGATTCCATCAGCCTGCCGGGACAGGTCGGGCTGCCCGGGATCCGGCACTCCATCGGGCTGGCCCGCTGGTGGCATCTGGGCACCGACACGCTGTGGCTGCTCAACGGCGTGGTCTTCTACGTCCTGCTGTTCGCGACGCCGCAGTGGGGGCGCGTGGTGCCGACGAGCTGGGAGGTCTTTCCCAACGCCGCCTCGGTGCTGATCCAGTACCTGTCGCTGGACTGGCCGACCGAGCACGGGTGGGTGGCCTACAACAGCCTGCAGCTGATCGCCTACTTCGTCACGATCTTCGTCGCCGCCCCGCTCGCGCTCGTGACCGGCCTCGGCATGTCGCCGGCGCTGTCGACGCGCTTCAAGCGCATCAGCAGGGTGCTCAGCATCCAGACGGCCCGCTCCCTGCACTTCCTCGTGCTGGTCTGGTTTTTGCTGTTCACCGTGGTCCACGTCACGCTGGCGCTGACCACCGGCGCGCTGCGCAACCTCAACCACATCTACGCCGCCCAGGACGGGCAGAGCTGGGCCGGCTTGTGGATCTTCGCGGCCTCGACGATCCTGGTCATCGTCGGGTGGGTCGCCGCCACCCCGCTCACCCTGAGACATCCCCGCCTTGTGCAGCGCGTCGGCTTCGCGCTGATCGGTCCGGTGCAGCGCCTGTTCGAGCACGTCGACGCCACCGCGGGCGAGTACACCGAGAAGGACATCTCCCCGTACTTCTGGCACAACGGGCAGTACCCCGACTCAGCGGAGTACTCGGCGCTGTTCGACGGCGACTTCGCTGACTACCGGCTGCAGATCGACGGCCTGGTCGACCATCCCGTCGAGCTCGACCTGGCCCAGCTGCGAGCCCTGCCGCACCACGAGCAGATCACCCAGCACTTCTGCATCCAGGGCTGGTCGGGCATCGCCAAGTGGGGCGGGGTGTCGATGCAGACGATCATGGACCTCGTCAAGCCCCGGCCCGAGGCGAGGTGGGTCGTCTTCTACTCCCTCGGCGACGGCCCCGACAAGGGCGTCTACTACGACGCGCACCCGATCGAGCAGATGCGCTACCACCTGACGATGCTGGCCTACGACATGAACGACGAGCCGCTGCCCTATGGCCATGGCGCCCCGCTGCGGCTGCGCAACGAGGTCCAACTCGGCTTCAAGCAGGTCAAGTGGATCAAGGGCATCGAGTTCGTCACCCACTACTCGCAGATCGGCGGTGGCTACGGCGGCTACAACGAGGACCACGAGTTCTTCGGCTACCGGCAGTCCATCTGACAGAGTGAAGGGATGAAGAGCTGGGACCTCACCAAGCTGGACCTGCGCCCGCACGCGCCGGAGATCCTCTCCTCCACCGACGATGCGCGCGCGATCGCGATCGAGATCCCCGCCGGTGAGTCGATGCAGGACCACCAGGTGCACGAGCGCGCCTGGGTGACGGTGATCGAGGGCGAGGTCGAGGTCACCACGACCGCCGGCGAGCGGGTCGACGGAGGCGCTGGGCTCTTCATCGAGTTCGACCCGCGGGAGCGCCACGCGGTCCACGCACGCACGCGAGCCCGGATCCTCCTGCTGCTCACCCCCTGGCCCGGTGCCGGCCACCCGGGTCCGATGACCGTCCAGGAGAAGGCCGAGGTCCGGCAGCGAGCGGCCGAGCACTGACAGACCATCAACCAGGCGTTTGCGCCATCTGGCGCGTGGGAAGCTCCGACTACTGTGCTCAGCCTCAGGGTATTAAGTTCGCCCGGCCGGGCACCCATAGGGCGTGAGGACGTCGTGGCTCCCTCAGAGGGTCGCGCCGGCCTCGCGTCCGGCTTTCCCCCGGGCCTGCGCGGATCGTCGAGCGGGTAGGCGCCACGCATGGACAACAAGGCGCTGGGCACGTACCTCAACGACCACTTAGGTGGGGCCACGATGGGCGGTGACCTCGCCGAGCAGCTGGTCTCCCACTACGAGGGCACCGACCGCGAGGCGGTGATGGCCTCCCTCGCGAAGGACATCATCGAGGATCGCGACACGCTCGGCGGCCTGATGGAGCGCCTGGGCACCCCGCAGAACCCGGTGAAGAAGGTCACCGGCTGGATGGTGGAGAAGGCCACCCGCGCGAAGTTCTCCGCCCTCGGCGCCGGCGGGGCGGACTTCGGCACCTTCATGGCCATGGAGACGCTGTCGCTCGGCGTCGAGGGCAAGCGGAGCATGTGGGCGGCGCTCAAGGCGGTGCAGGAGCAGTTCGCCTCGATGGCCTCCATGGACCTCGACGAGCTGGTCGCGCGGGCGGAGCGCCAGCGCGCCATGGTCGAGACCGAGCGGCTCGCCCTCGCGCCGCAGGCACTCGGTCAACAGCGCGCGTCGGTCAGCTGATCGCCGTCACGCCGGCGCGTCGGTGTCCATGTCGACGCGGAGCGGGGCGGGGATCAGCGCGGCGCCCGCGATGACCAGGCAGAACGCCGCGACGCGGGCGATGATCCCGAGCGTGCCAGAGCCGATCGACTCGCCGAAGACGAGGATGCCTCCGAGGACCGCGGCCAGGTTGGCCGCCACCGACGTGAGCGCGATGACCTCGACGGCCTGCCCGATCTGCAGGCTGCGCGCGGACGCATAGAACGAGACGACGAACGAGACCACCGCGGTCAGCGTCCACGGGCTGAGCAGTCCGAGCAGGGGCCCGTTGTGGTGGGTGAGGTACTTGATCGCGACGTCGGAGACCCCGAACAGCGCGCCGGCCGCCGCGGCCAGCAGGAGCCCTTCGTCGCGCTCGGAGAAGCGGTGGTGGGCCGAGGCCCGCACCAGCCCCGCGCCGAGCGCGAAGATGGCGCTCTCGACGGCGATCAACGCCGCCAGCGACGAGTGCTGCGCGGTCTTCGAATCTCCTGTGAGCCCGATGATCGCCAAGCCGGCGGCGGTGATTCCCACGCCGACCCATTGCCGTCTGCCGAGGTCGATCCCGAAGTACTTCTCGGCGAACACCGCGAGGAACACGAGGCCGCCCGAGAGGACGGCCTGCACGATCGACAGGGGCGCCAGAGAGAGGGCTCCGACGTGCAGCACCCAAGCCACGAGCGCGACGCCCCACCCCACCACGAACCACTTGGAGCGAAACAGACCGACGGCGCTCTGCAACGGGTGGCGTGCGCGGATCGGCGGGGCCAGGACGGCGCCGCGCTGCTTGAACAAGAACCCCAGATTCGTGCCCAGGGCCGAGGCCAGCGACAGGATCACCCCCAGGATCACAGCGACACCGTAGTTACAATCGTGGCGACCGGTCGCACCCATGACCCGCGCCCAGCACAGCCCGCCCTTGAAGTTCCGCACGCTCGACGACGTCGTGCAGGTCGTGCGCGCCGACGGCGGCCGCCTGTCGGTGCCGCGCCGCCTGGTCCTGGAGACCCTCTTCGCCAACCCGGACCCGGTCTCCGCGGAGGAGATCTCCCGCGGCCTCAAGCTCGAGCTGACCTCGGTCTACCGCAACCTGGAGAAGCTCGAGGACATGGGCGTGGTCCGCCACGTCCACCTCGGCCACGGCCCGGGCCTGTACTCCCTGGCCGGCCGGGGCTCGCGCGAGTATCTCGTCTGTGAGCGCTGCGACCGCGCCACGCCGGTCGAGCCCGCCCGGCTGGAGCGCGTCCGTGCCGCGATCCGCGAGGCGTTCTCCTTCGAGGCCGACTTCGGCCACTTCCCCATCCTCGGCGTCTGCGCGGACTGCGCGCGCGAGCACGAGCATCGCCACGGGAAGGTCGTTCATTCACATGGTCGCGTGCACGAGGAACACCTCGAGGACGACCACGCGCATGGCCGCTAGGCCCTAACCGGCGGGATGAAGCGCGGCGGCCACGGCCGCCTGCCCGTACGCGATCCCGCCGTCGTTGGGCGGGACGCGCTCGCCGACGAGGACGCGCAGGCCGGCGTCGCCGAGGCGCCCGCGGACCGCCGCCAGCAGCATGCGGTTCTGAAACACGCCGCCGGAGAGCACGGCGACCGGCACCTGCGTGCGCAGGACCGCCTCCGCCGTGGCCGCGGCGACGGCGGCGTGGAAGCGCGCCGCCATCTCACCCGTGCGAGCGCCGGCGCGCGCGTCGCGCGCGAGTGCGGCGATCACCGGCCGGGCGTCGAGGACGAGCTCCTCGTCCACCGGCAGCGGGTACGGGTCGGCGGCCTCGCCGTCGGCGACCGCCTCGAGCTCGATCGCGGCCTGTCCCTCGTAGGTGCAGTGGGTGCGCAGCCCGCAGATCGCGGCAGCCGCGTCGAAGAGCCGGCCCATGCTCGTCGTCACCGGGGAGACCGCCGCGTTGCGCGCGACGGAGGCGACCGCGTCCCAGCGCCCGCCCGCGGCGTCGACGAGCGCGGGCGGCGGCTGCGCCTCCGCCTCGGCGAGCCAGGCGAGCGCCATCCGCCACGGCTCGCGGACCGCCGCCGCGCCACCGGGCAGCCGCACGGGCCACAGGTGCCCGGCGCGCGAGCAGGACCGCAGGTCGCCGACGAGCAGCTCGCCGCCCCAGACCGTGCCGTCGGTCCCGAACCCGGTGCCGTCGTAGATCGCCCCGACCGCCGGCTCGGTCACGCCGTGCTCGGCGAGCACGGCGGCGAGGTGCGCATGGTGGTGCTGGACGCCGACGAGCGCCACGCCCACGAGCTCGACCGCGTGCTTGGTCGAGAGGTACTCCGGGTGCAGGTCGTGCACGACCACCTGCGGGCGGACCTCGAAGAGCGCCTCGAAGTGGGCGATCCCCTCGATGAAGGACTGCAGCGTCTCGTAGTTCTCGAGGTCGCCGATGTGCTGGCCGAGCCACGCCCGCGACCCCTTGGCCACGCAGAACGTGCTCTTCTGCTCGGCCCCCACCGCCAGCAGCGGCGGCGCGGCCACGATCGGCAGCGCCGACGGCACGATCCCGCGCGAGCGCCGGATCGTGATCGCTCCGCGCACCACGGAGTCGTCGACGCGCGTCTGGATCGGCCGGTCGTGGACGAGGAAGTGATCCGCGATGGCGCCGAGGCGCTCCAGCGCGTCCTCGTCGCGGTAGGCGATGGGCTCGTCGGAGACGTTCCCGCTCGTCATCACCAGCGGGCAGCCCGCGTCGGCCAGCAGCAGATGGTGCAGCGGCGTGTAGGGGAGCATCACCCCGAGGTCCGCCGAGCGCGGCGCGACTGACGGCGCCACCGCCGCGCCGGCCCGGCGGCGGGCGACGACGATCGGCCGCGAGCGATCCTCGAGCAGCGGCGCGGCGTCGGAGAGCTCCACGAGCGCGCGAGCGGCGGCGACGTCGCGCACCATCACCGCGAACGGCTTGTCCTCGCGGTGCTTGCGGGCGCGCAGCGCGCTGCAGGCCGCCTCGTCGTCGGCACGGCAGGCGAGGTGGTACCCGCCGAGGCCCTTGACCGCCACGATCGCGCCGTCGCGCAGCGCCTGCGCCGCCCAGGCGACGGCGTCCCCGGCCTCCACGCCCACCACCCGCGCCCGCGGCCCGCACAGCGGGCACGCGTTGGGCTGCGCGTGGTAACGGCGGTCGAGCGGATCCTCGTACTCCGCGCGGCACGCGTCGCACATCTCAAACCCGGCCATCGTCGTCCGCCGGCGGTCGTAGGGCACGCCCTGCACGATCGTGAACCGCGGGCCGCAGTCCGTGCAGTTGGCGAACGGATACCGGTAGCGGCGGTCCGCCGGGTCGAACACCTCCTCAAGGCACGCCGCGCACGTCGCCGCGTCGGCCGCGACCGGCGCCGCCGCCTCGCTGCCGCGCGTGCTCTCGACGATCGCGAAGCGGCCCTCCCCCACCACCGGCACCGCCGTCCACTCGACCCGCTCGACCACCGCCAGCGGCGGCGCCTCGGCGCCCAGCCGCACGCGGAAGGCCTCGACCGCGCCCGCGCTGCCCTCGACCTCGACCACCACCCCCCGCTCGTCGTTTCCGACGAAGCCGGCGAGCGCGAGCTCGAGCGCGAGCCGGTAGGCGTGCGGCCGGAAGCCGACGCCCTGGACGACGCCCTCCACGCGCCCGCGGGCGCGCACGATCGGTCCGGTCAGGAGCTGAGCACGTCGTTCACCGTCACGCTGCGCACGAGCGCGTGGTAGGCCGTCGCCTGCGCCTCCTGGATGCGCGGGATGTTCTCCGAGCGCGTCACGACGACGTGGTCGGCGAGCTCCTCAGCCAGGATCCGCCCGCCGTCGTAGCCGACCAGGGCGATCGTGGTGAGCCCGCGCTTGCGCGCCTCGAACAGGGTGAGGATCACGTTGGCGGAGCCGCCGCTGGTGGAGATGGCCAGCAGCACGTCGCCGCGGCGGCCATGCGCGATCACCTGGCGCGAGAAGATCGCCTCGACCCCCACGTCGTTGGCGACGGCGGTGATGACCGCCGTGTCCTCGGTGAGGTCCAGCGCGGGCCTGCCCACCGCGCGCAGGTCGGCGGCGACGTCCATCGCGTCGGTGGCCGAGCCGCCGTTGCCGAGGGCCAGCAGGCGCCCGCCGGCGGCGAAGCTCGCGGCCATCGCCGCCCCGGCCGCCGCGAGGGTCGCCGCGTTCTCGGTCAGCGTCTGCTCGCGCAGCGCGGTGGCCTCGCGCGCCTTCATCACGACCGACGCGGCCACGTCGGCGAGCAGCGCCTCCGGGCCGGGCGCCGAGACCTGCATGAACGGGTAGATCGGCTCGGCCTCGTGCTCGATGAAGACGTGGACGAGCTCCCAGAGCACGTGGTAGAGCGTCTCGTGCAGCTCCTGGGCAACGTACGGGTCCTCCGCCACCGGCGCGAGGTCGAGCATCAGGCACCCGCGCTCGCGCGCGATCGCCAGCGCCTTGGCCGTCTCGGCGTCGGCGCCGAAGCCGATCACGATGTCGCGGGGCTCGGCGATCAGCGCCAGCTGCACGTCGACCGGGCCGCCCTCGGGCCCGAGGCCCAGCGCGGGCAGCGCGCGCTTGCCGACGATCACGGGATGGACGAACTCGACGGTGACGTGGCGGACGTCGGAGCGCTCAGCCGCCGAGCGCCCGACCGCCAGCAGGCGACCGCCGTCGCGGAAGCGCTCGGACATCGCCCGGCACAGCTCTGCGATCGCCTGCGCCTCGGCGACGAAGAAGTCCGTGCCGGCGACAGCCAAGGTCATGCGGGGGTCTTCGCTCCCTTGGTCACCGAGACCAGCCACTCGCGCCAGGCGTCGATGCCCTCGCCGGTCTTCGCGCTCACGACCAGCTTCGTCGCGTTCGGGTTGACCGCGTCGAGGTGGTGCATGAACTTCTCCAAGTCGAAGTCCAGGTGCGGCAGCAGGTCGATCTTGTTGATCAGCACGAGCTCGGCGGCGCGGAACATGAGCGGGTACTTGAGCGGCTTGTCCTCGCCCTCGGTGATCGAGGTGGCCATGATCCGGTGGTCCTCGCCGATGCGGAACTCCGCGGGGCACACGAGGTTGCCGACGTTCTCGACGATCAGCAGGTCGATGTCGTCCAGCGGCAGGGCCTGGATCCCGGAGCGCACCATGTTGGCATCGAGGTGGCACTCGCCGCCGAAGCCGTCCTGGGTCTGGATCTGCGCCACCGGCACGTGCAGATGCGCGATCCGGTCGGCGTCGTAGGACCCCTGGACGTCGCCCTCCAGCACGCCCGCGCGGACCGGCAGGTCGCGCAGCCCGGCCTCGAGCAGCGTGGTCTTGCCCGCCCCGGGCGAGCTCATGAAGTTGACCACCGTCACGCCGGCGTGGTCGAAGTCGTGGCGGTTGGCGCCCGCGATGGTGGCGTTGGCGTCCAGGGCGTCTTCGACGACCTTCACCTTTATGCGGTGCATGCGGACTCCTTCTCGTCTTCGACGACGATCGATTCGATCTCAAACTCTTCCCCGGCGACGATGTCGCAGTCCGGGGACGCGCAGTCCGGGCAGAAGAAGAACGGCAGGTCGGGCTCCCACTCGTGCTCGCAGGCCGCGCAGCGCAGCCGGGTGGCGACGATCTCGTGCTCGAGCGTCGCGCCGTCGCACAGCGTGTCGCGGCCGCAGATCTCGAAGTAGAACTCCAGCGACCGCGGCACGACCTGCCGCATCCCGCCGATGCGCACCGCGACCGACTTCACGCGCCGGCCGGAGGCGTGGCGGACGGCCACGTCGACGACGCTCGTGGCGAGCGCCATCTCATGCACCGAACTGGGCCTCCGCCCGCGCGCGCTGGGCGGCGGCGTCGGCGGCCGCGGCACGGGCGCCGCGCGACGCGGTCGCGTCCGCCTCGACCTGCGCGACCAAGGCGATCTCCCCGAGCTCCCGCGCGGTCTTGAGCACCAGGTCGACGGCCGGCGCGACGGCGGCGGTGACGGGCTCGGACAGCCCCATCCCCGCCTCGTCGATCTCCCCGGGCTCGCAGCCGATGACCATGACCTTGCCGGGCCAGCCGCCGACGGTGCGCACGAAGCGCAGCACGCTGCGGGGGTCCATGGCGTGCGGATCGAGGGCCTCCCCGTCCTCGATCCCCTTCTCGACCGACTCCTCGTCGGCCTCCATCACGTACAGCGTCCCGGGCTCCTCGCCCTGCTGCGACGCGTCGACGAGGATCAGCCCGTCGTAGCCGCGCATGACCTCGTAGGCGAGGTTGAGCCCGCCCGTCCCGAAGTCCAGGACCGAGACGCCGTCGGGCAGCTCGCGCGCCTCGAGGGCCTTGATGACCTCGCCACCGAAGCCGTCGTCGCGCATCCAGGCGTTGCCGACGCCGGCGACCAGGATCTGGGCGACGCGTTCAGGACTCAAGGATCTCGACCTCGTTCGGGAAGAAGTACAGGTATCGGCCGGTGTCGCGCATCATGTCCTGCACCGGGTCGTCGTCGACGGTGATGCCGAGGTGCACGCGGTCCTCGTAGTCGACGTAGATGCGCTGGATGGTCGCCGTGCGGCCGTCGAGCATCCCGTCGTAGGGGTCGCCGCCGCGCCCGGGGTGCAGGATGATCTTCATCTCGGGCCGGAAGACGACGCCGTCGACGTCGACCTCCGCCTCGCCCGCGGCCGGATGGCCGCCCATCTCGGTGCGCCCGTGCAGCGCGAAGATGTCCTGCGGCGTGGCGGCCAGCGCGCGGCCGATCATCTCCTTGACGGCCGGGTCGCCGTGGGCCATCTCCTCGCGGTCCTCGTCGGAGAGCGTGTGCACGTGCAGCAGCAGCGCCTCCTCGATCTCCGTGTTGTCGAACATGTCGACGCGGCTCTCCGGCGCGAGCTGCGGGTGGTCGGGCAGCACGATCGCGGCGCCGAGCATGGCGTCGTCGTCCTCCGTGCCGAGCACGGGGAAGGTGTTGACGCTGGTGGTCCCGCCCTCGAGCGGGGAGACGAACGTGCCGTTTCTGACCCACAGCACGACGTGCGTGGAGATGAGCGACCGGCTCAGGGCCTCCTTGCGCTCGGCGTCCTCGAGGCCCGGGGTCTCGTTGTGGACTGTCAGCGTCGCGCGCCAGTGGCCGTCGGGCTCGCGCGCCGCCTCGACGTGGATGCGGCCGAACACGGGGTCGTAGTCAAAGGGCAGATCGCGTGGCTCGCCGGCGGGCGCGTAGCCCATCTCCAGCCGCCGGGGCACGGCCTGGTAGGCGTCCCCCGTTCCGAGCAGGAAGCGCACGTCGGCCATCAGCTCGGCGTCGTCGCCCGCGTCGATCAGGCACTCCATCCGCAGCAGGTCGTGCGTGTGCGGGGAGGCCGCCGCGTAGTCCGGCGGGTAGACGATCCCGAACGGGGTCGGCGTCGCGTTCTTGACGGCTCCCGGGGTGTACGGATACAGCGCGTAGCCCTCGAAGAGCAGCGACTGCACCAACGGCTCGAGGGGTGCTGCGCTCATGTGTCCTCTCCATCCAGCAGCCGCGCCACGCAGTGATCGTAGGAGACCCCGAGCTCGGCGCGGCGGGCGGTCAGGCGCTCCATCGTCTCGTTGCCCAGCGCGACCCAGCCGCCGGTCGGGTAGTAGCCGCGGATCGAGTCCTGCCACGTCTGCCAGGGCAGGTCGAAGCGCGCGGTCGCGCTCCACGGCACCATGGCGATCTGCAGGCGCCCGTCAGGCCCGCGGTGAAAGACGGTGCCGTTGAAGTGCAGGTCCAGCGGGACGGTGCCGTCGCGCAGCGCATCGCAGTAGCGCGTGGCCGTGACCTCGTGGTCGTAGCCGCACGGGAACGGCAGCGAGAAGGTCGTGCGCCCCGTGAAGCTCGGGACCAGGGCGTCCGTGGCCATCCACGCCACGCTGCCCGCCGTCTTGCCCCAGCGCTCGGGCGGCCCGAACAGCTCGAGCATGCGCGCGCGCGTCTCGGCGTCGTGCTGGCGACGGGCCGGCTCGAGCTGGATCTGCACGTGCAGCGCGATCGTGTAGACGAGCAGGCCGCTCGGCTCGGAGACGTCGAGGTTGAGCATGAGCGTCGGCACGCCGGCGGCGCGGTCGGGCCGCGCGTCGATGACCGTGAACTCCGGGGACGGGACGCCGGTGAGCTCGAGTTCTTCCGTGCTCATCAGCGCTTGCTCTGCTCGGCCTTGGCCCGAAGGCCGTCGAAGAAGGCGGGGACCGAGCGCTCGATCGCCGTGCCGCCGGAGATCCCCTCCCAGTTGGACTTGATCATGCCCACGAGCCTGTAGCACTCGTCGATCGGCGCGATCGCGTGCTGATGCGGTTCGGTCATGCGGTTCACGACCAGCGCCTCGACGTCCGGCTCGAGGTCGGCGAGAACCGGGTTGAGCGCGACGAGCCGCTCCCAGTCGGGCAGCTCGAGCTCGCACTCCGTCGCGCCGGCCGGGCTCGGGTACATCGCGACGACGCGGTCCAAGCCGCCGCTGCGCAGGAAGAACGCCAGGCCGACGGGCACCTGAAAGCTCGCCCACAGCTCGTCGGGCAGATCGAAGCTCTCGAGCCACACCGTGCGCACGCCGACCGGCCGCAGGTCGGCGGCGCCGGCCTTCATGGCGATGCAGGGCTCACAGACGCACAGCATGGAGCGATCGCCGAGGTTGAGCATGTGGCGATGGTCCTCGGGCAGATCCGTGCCGCACAGGTCGCACCGCTCGACCAGGGGCTGCGCCGCCGGCCTCGAGGGCGCCGGCGGAGGCGCGGCCGCCGGGCTGGAGCGCATGGCCCGCAGCGCGCGCAGGCTCTCCGCCCGCCGCCGGTTCTCGCCCATCTCCGTTGCGCGCGCGCTCATACCGTGAGAGCGACCCGCGCGCCGGCGCCCGCGTCGCGCAGCAGCGGCACCGGACCGAGCTGCGCACCGCCGTCCAGCGCCCGCCCGGCGCGGGTGATGTCGAATGCGGCGTCGCAGCCGGAGCAGATCAGTACCGGTCCCTGCAGCGTGGCGGAGGACAGCGACCTCCCGCAGCTCGCGCACTCGTCTCGGTAGGCCAGCAAGGTGCCGTCGACGTTGCCGACGATGAGCGGAAAGCCTCGGACGACCGACGCGGCGAGCGCGCCCTCGGGCGGCTCGGCGGCGAGGTCGTGCCACGACGGGCCGGCGGCCATGGGCAGGCCGGACTGGATGACCGGGAGGACCGGGCCTGCGGGGGCCTCGTGCGTGGACTCCTCCATCCCGGTCACGTCCATCCCGGCCAGGTCCGGAGCGTGCTCGTCGAGCGCCTGCTTGATGGCGAGCTCGAGCGTCGACGCCGAGGCCGAACAGGTCTTGCAGTGCCCCTCGAGGCGCAGCTTGACGATGTCGTCCTCGATCGCGATGAGCTCGACGTCGCCGCCGTGGGACTCCATGTAGGGGCGCACGCTCTCCAAGGCCTCGAGCACCCGCGTCTCGAGGTCGACGGGGTAGAGCCCGTGGATCAGCAGGAGGCTGGCGAACACGCCGTCGCCGATCAGCGCCTCGCGCGCCGGCGCAGCCGCCTCGCCCGCGTCCTCGAGCACCGCGAGGACGCGGACGAGCCCGGCTTCGTACATCTCCATGACCGCGCCCACCAGCTCGTGCGCGACGGCTCGCGCCTCGGGGCCGGCTACGGCCTCGAGGCGCTCCGTGAGCTCGTGGACGCGATCGGTCTCCACGGCCTAGGCCATCCCCGTCGGGGTGTGGAGGACCTTCGTGACCTTGCCGCCGCCATACATGTGCACGCCGCAGGGCAGGCAGGGGTCGAACGAGCGCACCGCGCGCATGATGTCGACGCCCTTGAACTTGTCCGGCCCGTTCTCCTCGAAGATCGGCGTGTTCTGCACCGCGTCCTCGTAGGGGCCCGGCGTGCCGTAGGTGTCGCGTGGGTTCGCGTTCCACGGCGTCGGCGGGTAGGGCTGGTAGTTCGCGACCTTTCCTTCGCGGATGACCATGTGGTGGCTGATGACCCCTCGCGCCGCCTCGGCGAACCCGACGGAGACCGCCTCGTCCGGCACGACGAAGTTGTTCCAGGACTTCGTCCGGCCGGCGCGCACCTCCGTCAGCGCACACTCGAGGTTGTGCAGGCCCACCAGCGCCGCGTAGGCCTGGTGGTAGCTGCGCGCGCGATCACGCTCGATCGCATTCGACCACGGCGGGATCTTCCACTCGAGCTCCATCTCGGGCATGTTCGCCGTCTTGGGCAGCGTCATCTGGAGGCTGTGGCCCGTCGCCTTGACGTAGCCGATGTCCACCAGCCCGGCCTTCACCGTGACCCACTGGCGCGCGAACGGGCCGCCACCGGTGTCGCAGGCGACGTACTTGTCGTTGCGCTTGTCGTACATGCGCGGCGACGCGACCCAGGAGTACTTGTCCGCGAAGTCGCGCTTCTGCGGCTTGGGCAGCGTGACCTTGTTCCACGGATGGCGCTTGTCGACCGGGTTGCCCAGCGGGTCCTTGGTGACGAACGTCTCCTCGTTGGTCCAGTCGTCGAAGTACGACGACCCAAGCAGGATCCGCATGGCCAGGTTGATCTCGACCAGGTCGGTCGTGATCAGCTCGCCGTCGAACACCAGGCCCGGGGTGACCCACCTGCGCCGGCCCCACTCGGTCATGTTGGCGTAGCTGTAGTCGACGTAGTCCGGATCGTCGAAGTAGCCCCAGCAGATGAGGTTCGTGTCCCGGTAGCCGACCCGCTCGTAGCCAGGCAGCGCCTGGTAGAAGAAGTCGTACAGGTCGTCGTGCATGGGCACCGTGCGCTTGCAGTACTCGATGTAGCGCATGAGCCGCACGTAGTAGTCCGTGCAGGTCTGGTGCGTGATGTTGGCGCTGACCCCGCCCGGCATGATCGTGGACGGATGCGTGTGGCGACCGCCGAACAGGCAGTACATCTCACGCGTGTAGCGCGCCACCTGGAGGGTCTCCAGGTAGAAGTCGCCGGTGAACGGGTTGAGCCCGCGCATGATGTCGGCGATCGTGCGATACCCGTGCACGTCTGAGTGCGGCGCCAGGGTCGACTCGGCCTTGGCGAGCACCGACGGGTTGGTCTCCTTGACCATCTGCTCGCAGAAGTCCACGTTGGCCATGCAATCGTTGAAGATCGCGTGGTCGAACATGTAGTCGGCGAGCTCGGCCAAGTTGTAGGCGTAGTCGCCGAGCTTCGGCGGCTTGACCCCGTAGGCCATGTTCTGGTTCATGCACGACACGGTGCAGTGGTTGTCACCGCAGATGCCGCAGATGCGGCTCGTGATGTAGTGCGTGTCCCGGGGGTCGATCCCCTTCATGAAGATGTCGAAGCCCCGGAAGATCATCGACGTCGAGTAGCACTTGTTGACTACGCCGTTGGTGAAGTCGATCTCCGTATGGATTCCGAGCGACCCGACGATGCGGGTGATCGGGTCCCAGGACATCTCCTTGACCAGGATCTTGGATTCGCGTGGTGATTCAGCGACGGACATGGATGGTCCTCGTCTTTCTTTCGCGCTCTGGCTCGCCTACCAGCGCTTCTGGTAGCCGGTCGTGAGCTCGGGCCGGTTATGCCGCCACTCGGGCTCTTTGTCGTACTTGGTCTTGATGTTGCGCTGCCGGAAGTACCGGACCACCGGGCCCCAGGCGAACTTCATCGCGTTCGCCGCCATGCCGCCGGCCAGATCCTCGTCCATGAAGGGCATGTACTTGTCGGGGAAGCCCGGCATCGTGCACGCCATGCAGATGCCGCCGACGTTCGGGCAACCGCCGTAGCCGGACTGCCAGCCGCGGACGGGCACGTTGCACTTGACGACCGGGCCCTTGCAGCCGAGCTTGATCAGACAGCGCGGGTCGGAGCCGTACTCCGTCGCGAACTGTCCCTGCTCGACGTAGCCGCCGCGGTTGCAGCCCTCTCGCACCGTGCGACCGAACAGCCACTCCGGCCGGTGCTGCTCATCGAGCGCGGGCACCGGGGCGAGACCGCCGAGGTGCAGCACGAGATACAGCAGCGACTCCGTGGTGTTGTCCGGCTGGACGGGGCAGCCCGGGATGTTGACGACGGGCAGGCCGGCCGAGGACTTCCAGTTCCAGCCCAGGTAGTCGCACACGCCCATGGCGCCGGTCGGGTTGTTCTTCATGGCGGGGATGCCGCCGTAGGTGGCGCAGGTGCCGAGCGCGACCACTGCCGCGGCCTTCGGCGCGAGGCGGTCGACCCACTCGTTGGTGGTGATCGGCTGCCCGTTCTGCGGATTGACGCCCATGCCGGCGAAGTGCCCCTCGCCGCTGAGCTTCTCGTTGGGGAGCGAGCCCTCGACGATCAGCACGAACGGGTCGATCCGCCCGGCCTCGGCGTCGTACCAGGCCTGCATGAACTCGGCGCCGTTCTCGTAGGCGAGCACCGGCGTGTGGACGACGACCCGGGGCATGCCCGGGATGACGCCCTGGATGATGTCCTCGAGGCTCGGGTTGGTGGCCGAGGTCATGGCGACCGAATCACCATCACACCCCAGGCCCGTCGTCATCCATATGACGTGCGCCGTCACCGCCTCGGTGGCGTGTTGGTTGGGAATGAACTCCGTCGCTGACATACGTGCCCTCGCCCTCTCCTCGTTTCAGCAGATCCGAGGCAGCGGGTCGCCGACCAGTTGGTCCATGACGCGTCTGCCCCCGAATGCGGTTGCCACCAGCACCATCCCCGGCGGGTCCTCCCGGACCTCGCCGAACTCCGCCGCCTGCTCGCAGCCCGGCACCCCGCGCAGCGCGGTCAGGGCCGCCTCTGCGTGCTCGGGGTCCACGGCCGCCACCAGGCGACCCTCGTTTGCCACGTACATCGGGTCGATCCCGAGGATCTCCGCCGCGCCCGCAACCTCCGGACGCACGGGAACCTGCGCCTCCCGGACGATCATCGCCACGCCTGATGCCCGGGCGAGCTCGTTGAGCACCGACGCCACCCCGCCGCGCGTGGCATCACGCAGGCAGTGCAGGCCGGGCCCGGCCGTGTCCAGAAGCATGTCGACAGCCGGCCACAGCGAGCAGGTGTCGGATTCGATGTCGGCGTCGAGGTCGAACTCGCCGCGCGAGAGCATCACGGCCGTGCCGTGGTCCCCGATCGGGCCGGAGACGATCAGGCGGTCGCCGGGCTTGACCGCCGAGGGCGCGAGCTGGGCGCGCGCGTCGCGCCGGCCGACGCCGGTCGTGCAGATGTACATGCCGTCGCAGTGGCCGCGCTCGACGACCTTGGTGTCGCCCGCGATGATCTCCACGCCGGCGAGCTTGGCGGCGATCGCGATCGCCTCGACCTCCGCGCGAAGGTCCTCGGCGGACAGGCCCTCCTCGAGCACCATCGCGACCGTGATCGCCGTCGGCCGCGCGCCGGCCATGGCCAGGTCGTTGACCGTGCCGTTGACGGCGAGCTCGCCGATCGAGCCGCCCGGGAAGCGCATCGGCTTGACCACGAAGGTGTCGGTGGTCATGCAGATCTCGACGTCGCCGCCCAGGTTCACGGCGCCCGCGTCGGCCATCGCCTCGAGGGTGCCCGAGCCGAAGGCCGGCAGGAACAGGCCCTCGATCATCGACTGCGTCGCCTTGCCGCCGGCGCCGTGGGCCATCGTGACCTGCGTGTCGCGGAACTTGCTCTGCTTGGCGCGGGTCTTCTCGATGATCCCGAGGATCTTCTGCTCGCGGTCTTCGGCGATGCTCATACCGCCAGCTCCTCGCGGCTGAAGCGCCCGTAGTTGTAGTAGGCGGCGCAGGCGCCTTCCGGGGAGACCATGCAGGTGCCGATCGGGCGCTCGGGCGTGCACGCGGTGCCGAACACCTTGCACTCGAACGGCTTGATGACGCCCTTGAGGACCTCGCCGCACTGGCAGGCCTTGGGGTCGGCGACGCGGACGCCCGGGACCGTCCAGCGCAGCTCGGCGTCCATGTCGGCGTACGCCTCGCCCAGCTTCAGCGCGCTCTGGGAGATGAAGCCCAGGCCGCGCCACTCGAAGTGCGGGCGCAGCTCGAAGACCTCGGCCATCACCTTCATCGCGGCCGGGTTGCCGTCGTAGGGCACCAGGCGGCTGTACTGGTTCTCGACCTCGCAGCGTCCCTCGCCGAGCTGCTGCACGATCTGCAGCACGGACTGCAGCAGGTCGAGCGGCTCGAAGCCGGAGACCACGAGCGGCGTGCCGTAGTCGCGCGGGATGAACTCGAACGGCTTGGCGCCCACCACGGTGCAGACGTGGCCCGGGCCGATGAAGCCGTCCAGGCGCAGGTCGGGCGACTCCAACAGCGCGCGCAGCGGCGGCAGGATCGTCACGTGGTTGCACATCGCGTAGAAGTTCGTGATGCCCTCGGAGCGGGCGCGCATCAGCGTCAGCGCGGTCGACGGCGCGGTCGTCTCGAAGCCGATCGCGAAGAAGATCACGTCGCGGTCCGGGTTCGAGCGCGCGATCCGCAGCGCGTCCAGCGGCGAGTAGACCATGCGGATGTCGGCGCCCTCGGCCTTGGCGTCGAGCAGCGAGCCCTCCGATCCGGGCACGCGCATCATGTCCCCGAAGCAGGTGAAGATGACGTTGTCCTGGTGGGCCAGGGCGATGCCGTCGTCCACGCGGCCCATCGGGATCACGCAGACCGGGCAGCCCGGGCCGTGCACGAGCTCCACGTTGTCGGGCAGCAGGTCGTCCACGCCGTACTTGTAGATGGAGTGCGTGTGACCCCCGCAGACCTCCATGATCTTGTAGTGCCGGCTCGCGTCGACGGTGGCGGCTATCTCTGCGGAGAGCACGCTTCCAAGCTCGGCGTCGCGGTACTCATCGACGTACTTCATGCGATCATCCCTTCATCGATCTTGCGCAGCGCCGTGCCGGCGTGAACGAGCACCGAGTCCCCCAGCGTCACGGGCGCGACGAGCAGGATCTCCACGGACGAGCGATTTCCCTCCGCAGTCTCGCAGAGCGCCAGCGAGCGCTCCTCGTCGAGGCCGACGATGCGCATCGGCACGCCCTCGTCCGAGCAGGTGATGCAGTGGCCGAACTCGTCGTCGGAGTCGCAGCTCACTCGATCACGCTCGTCTTGAGCTCCTCGAGCTCGGCCTCGTACTCCGCGCCCATGCCCTGGAGCATCGAGAGGGTCGCGGCGGCCTCGACCTCGTCGACCTTGGACAGCGCGAAGCCGACGTGGATCAGGACCCAGTCTCCGACGTCTGCGCCTTCCTCGATGAGGCCCACGTTGACCGTGCGCTTCACGCCTGCGACGTCGACCTTCGCGAGCTGTCCCTGCTCGTCCACGATCTCGATGATGCGACCTGGAATCGCCAGGCACATAAGCAACAGCCTCTCTCCCGTCCAACGTGCTCAAGGGTGTCTACTAATGCAGAAATCGCCCTGCAACGGGTGGTGTGATTTGTATTACACATGGGGGTGAAGGGGGCGCAGCGCCGCCTCCGCGTGGTCGGCGGGCGTTCCGGACAGGGTCCAGTCGCGGCCGTCCTGTTTGACGAGCCCGGCCTTCGCAAGGCGCCCGAGGGCGTGCGACACCGACGGCCGCTCGGCGCCCACGAGCTCTCCGAGGAGGCGATGGGTGAGCGGCAGCCCGATGCGGACGGCGCCGTCGGTCTGGACCTTTCCCCACCGTCCGGCGAGGTGCCAGAGCAGCATCGACACGCGCATGTCCACCCGTGGATGGCTGGCGATCGCGCGCTCGATCGCCAGCGACTCGGCGCGGCGCTCCGCGCGCGCGAGCAGCTCCTCGGCGATCGACGGCCACTGGCGGATGCGGTGGGCGAAGCTCTCGTCGAGCAGGGCCACCTTCGCGTCGTCGAGCACCCGCCAGACGACCTCGCGCGGCACCAGCTCCTGGGTGTCGAGGTCCCAGGGGCGCAGCAGGTCGCCCGGACCGAGCAGCTCCGTCGCGACGCGGCACGCGACGCGCAGCTCGCGAGCGATCACGCCCTCGATCACCAGCAGGCCGGGACCCCGGATCGCGCAGCCGTACCAGGCCTGCAGGGGCTGCGGGCCCGCCAGCAGCAGGACGACCGGGGCCGTCGCCAGCTGGCGCGCGGCGACGCGCATGTTCGGCTCCAGCCCGCCAGCCAGATCGGGGTCCTCGTCGAGGACGTAGCATCGACGCAAGCGCGGTGCCGGGGGCTTCATAGCACCACTACTCATCCACCGCGAAAGTAGCAGCGAAGCGCGCAACAGTGTGGCGCGCCGTACGAGGGATGACGGCGATGCCGCTGGCCGCGAGCCCCGTGCCCCGGTAGCGTCGCGCTATGCGCGTCCTCTCCATCGACGGCGGCGGCATCCGCGGGCTGATCCCGGCGATCGTGCTCGCGGAGATCGAGCGGCGCACTCAGCGCCGCACCGCCGAGCTCTTCGACCTGATCGCCGGCACCTCGACCGGCGGCATCCTCGCCTGCACGCTCGCGCGCCCCGGCGCCGACGGCCGTCCCCTGTACAGCGCCGAGGAGCTGACCCAGCTGTACGTGAGCGAGGGGCCGAAGATCTTTCATCGCTCCCTGCTCAAGACGCTCACCTCGGTCGACGGCGTGCTCGACGAGCGCTACGACTCCCGGGGTCTGATCGACGCGCTGCGCCGCTACCTCGGCGACGCGAAGCTCTCCGATGTGCTGGTGGGAGTGTTCGTCACCGCCTATGACATCGAGGGGCGCTTCGCGTTCTTCTTTCGCTCCGACCGCGCCAAGGCCGACCCGGCCTACGACTTCGCGCTGTCCGACGTCGCCCATGCCACCTCCGCCGCGCCGACGTACTTCGAGCCCGCCCTCGTGTCCGACGCCGGCGGCGCGTGCCGGTACCCGCTCGTCGACGGCGGCGTGTACGCCGCCAACCCATCGATGTGCGCCTACGTGGACCTCGTCAAGGGCGGCCGCGAACCGGACGTGGACGTGCTCGCCTCCCTGGGCACCGGATCCGCGACCCGCCCGGTCTCCTACGACGACGCCCGCGACTGGGGGCAGCTGGGCTGGGTGCGGCCGCTGATCGACATCCTGCTCTCGGGCGCGTCGGAGACCGTCGACTTCCAGCTCTCCCACCTGCTCGGGGACCGCTACGTGCGCCTGCAGCAGCGGCTCGAGACGGCGTCCGACGACCTCGACGACGCGAGCGAGGAGAACCTGAGGGCCCTGCGCGTGGAGGGCGACCGCCTGGTGCGCGACAACGCGGCGGCGATCGACGCCCTCTGCGAGCGGCTGGTCGCCTGATTCAGCGCGCGCCGTCCAGCGGCGGGCCCGCCCGGCCGCCGCTCACCAGCCGGAAGGTTCCCGTCGGGTCGGTCGTGGCGGTGACGTCGAACGTCCCGTCGGCGCGGGTCTGCCGCTGCGCCAGCGCGCGCCAGCGACCGTCGGGCGAGCGGACCTCGACGCGCGCCGCCCGGGCGCCCGAGCCCGGCCGCACGAGCCCCCAGAACGCGACCCGGCCGGCCCCGGCGCGGCGCGCGACGAGCGGAAGCGCGTACGCCGCGTGGGCGGGCTTGGACCGGCCGTCGGCGAAGCGCAGGCCGGACTGGTAGTCGCGCCAGCGGGTGCGGACGTCCGGCCCCGGGCGCTCGGGCAGGTCGCGCATCAGAAACTGGGAGACGCTGCGGACCGCCGGGTCGGCGCGGGCGAGGCGCTCGGCCTCCGACAGCCAGCGGGCCTGGTCGGCCAGGGTCACGTTCCAGGTCGGATCGGGCGGGTCGGTCTGGTAGCCGTACTCCGTCAGGTACAGCGGCAGGGCGTTGCGCGTGCGGCCCGCGGCGTGCAGGCGGGCGAGCAGCGCGCTGAGCCGGCCGAGGTCCCCCATGCGCGCGGTGCCGGGGCTGGGGTCGTGCTCCCACGGCCGCAGCTCGCTCGAGTACGGGTGGTGCGACCAGCCGTCGCCGGGCAGCGGCGCGAACGAGCGGCACTCGGGACGGGCCAGCGGCTGCAGCCGCTCGTCGACGCAGGCCATCTCGCGCGCGAAGGTCAGCGGGGACATGCGATCGTCGGGTCCGCTGCCGCGGTCGGCGCCCAGCGAGGAGGTCGCGCCGATGAGCGCCAGCGCGCGCGGCGCCGCGGCCTTGATCCGGGGCACCGCCGCCTGGACCATGGCGCGGTACTCGTGCGGGGAGGCCGGCACCCATCCGCCGCCGGCGCGCTCGAACTGCGGGAGCAGGAAGGCCCCCAGGTTCGGCTCGTTCCAAACCGTGAACGCGACTGCGCCCGGGTAGCGCCGCGCGACCGCCTCGGCGAAGTCGGCGTAGTCGGCGATCGCGATCGAGTCGCGCTGCTGGTCGGGCTCGGGCCCGGGTCGGCCGACCGCCCAGCGAGGCGCCCAGAAGGCGATGTCGATCGCGGTGCGCAGGCCGCGCCTGGAGGCCATGCGCACCACCCGGTCCAGCGCGGCCCAGCGGCCGGCGGGATAGGCGCCCGGGTCGGTCGCGTCGAAGGCCGGCCGGCGGCGCGCGCGCGGCGCGGGCGCGATCACCGACCACCCGGCCGTCACGCGGACCCAGGTCACGCCGAGGTCGCGCAGGTCGTCGAGCGTGGCGGCGATCTGCGCGAGCGGGCGGTGCAGCAGCTCGGCGTCGTCCTGCACGACCGTCGCGACGCGCGGCGGCGGTCCGGGCCGCTCGCGCCGCTGCCCGCCACAGCCGGCGACCGCGAGCGCGGCGGCGAGCACCGAGGCGATCCGCAGGCTCGTGACCGTCATGTCCGCACAGCGTCGCAGGCGTAGGGTGCGGCTCGGATGTTGCCCGCCTTCGCCGAGCTCGCCGCGCTCCCGGACCCGCCCCTGGACGAACTGGCCCTCGCCCTCGCGGGCGCCTTCCGCGAGGTCGACGCCGCTGCCGCGCTGGAGGCGCTCGACGGGCTGGGCGCCCAGGTGGCCGACCGGCTCGAGCCGACGGAGGGCACCGCGGAGGTGCAGGTTCGCGCGTGCGTCGAGGTGCTCGCGGGCGCCCACGGCTTCACCGGCGACGACGAGACCTACGACCACCCGGACAACTCGATGCTCGACGTGGTGCTGCGCCGCCGGCGCGGCCTGCCGATCCTGCTCTCGGTCGTCTACATCGAGGTCGGCCGCCGCGCCGGCGTCCCGCTCGCCGGGCTCGGGCTGCCGGGGCACTTCGTGGTCGGCCACCTCGGCGGCGCGACGCCCCTGCTGATCGACCCCTTCGGCAGCGGCGAGCGCCTTGTCGAGGACGTCGCGCCGAGCCTGTTGGACCCGTGGCCCGCGCCGGCCATTGCCATGCGGATGCTCAACAACCTGATCGCGACCTACCAGCGCCGCGGCGATCTCGGCGCGACCCTCCGGGCGGCCGAGATGCGGCTCGCGCTGCCGGCCGACGAGCACCGCGAGGCCCAGGAGATCGCGCTGCGCAGCCTGCGCGCCCGGCTGAACTGACAGCGCGTCGCGGTCCGCCGACAGACTCCTCCTCGGCGCTGACAGATCGCTTGCACGCCGGGGGCCACCGGTTTCCTACCGTGTGCCCGCCGTGCCCTCCTCCCGCTCGACTCCCGCTGATCGCCGTCGGCGCGCGGCCGCTCGCAAGAGCCGCCGGCGCCCGGCGCCGCCCAGGCGCCGCCGCGCCGGCCGCCGGCTCGCGGCCGGCCTCGTGCTGCTCGCCGCCGCGGGGTTGCCGCTCGGCGGGCTGGCCTGGGCCGACCGCTCCGCCGTCGACCGGATCCCGGCGGGCGTCGTCATCGGCGGCGTCGACGTCGGTGGGCTGCGGTCGGCGACGGCCGTCGAGCGGCTGAGCCAGCGAATCGGGAGGCCCGCCGAGCGCGCCGTCCGCGTCAGCGTCGACGGGAAGGCCTCGACGCTGACCGCCAGACGCGCGGGCGTCCGGCTCGACATCGAAGCCGCCGTCCGGCGCGCCGTGCAGCGCGGCCGCGGCGGCAGCTTCCTCACGCGCGGCTGGCGCGAGGTCACCGGCTCCAGGCTCCGGACCCAACTGCCCGTGACCGTCTCCGTCGACCGGCGGGCGGTGCGGGCGTTCGTCGACGGCATCGCGACCGCGGTCGCGGTACCCGCCAAGGACGCTGCCCTCGCCGTCTCGGTCTCAAGCGTCGGCGTCTCGGACTCCCAGCCCGGCCGCCGCCTCGCCGACCCCGGCAGGCTCGCCCAGCGGGTGATCCGCTCCATGCGCAGCGTCACCTCGTCCCGGCGCCTGCACGCCGAGACCGAGACGGTCGCGCCGGCCGTCACCGCCGACTCGATCTGGGCCGCGAACCCGACCGTGGTGACCGTCTCGCACGACGACCGCCTCGCCCGCGTCTTCTCGCGCGGCAGCCTCGTCAGGACCTACCACGTCGCCGTCGGCGATCCGCAGTACCCGACGCCCCAGGGCCAGTTCACCGTCCAGACGATGCAGAAGAATCCGGTCTGGAACGTCCCGACCTCCTCGTGGGCGGGCGACCTCGCCGGCGAGACCATCCCCGGCGGCGATCCGCGCAACCCGCTCAAGGCCCGTTGGATCGGCTTCGACGGCTCCGTCGGCTTCCACGGCACCGCCGAGCTCGCGTCCCTCGGGCACGCCGCCTCCCACGGCTGCGTGCGCATGGATCCGAAGGACGTCACGGATCTCTTCGAGCGGGTACGCGTCGGCACCACGGTCCTCGTCGGGGCGTAGCGTAGTGCGGACACCGTTCTTGCACCCGAGGATGTCCAGGAGCATCGCGAGACGCCAGGCCGTCACGCGCTGCCGCCGAGCATGGCGATGATGGTGAGCACGGCGGCGGCGACCGTCAGCCACGCCAGGTCGGGCGTCAGCACCAGTGCGGACGTGTGACCACATGACGTCCGCGAACCTCTCGGTAATATTCAACAGCGGCCATTCTCTGCGCATCTGCGGGACCTGGACCAGCAGCTCGTCGAAGAGTTCGCTCGCCCCGCGGGTCCGACCGGGAGCCGCATCCGCTCCTGATGCTCGTAGAACTCGGGCACGAGCGTGAGGGAGTGCGGCAGCGAGTCGCCGGGAGGCACGGCGTCCGCCCCCCCAGGCCGCGAAGTCCACGCAGCGCCGCCGGACCTCCGCCTCGGCCGCAAGGACCCGCTCCACCGTGAACTCGCCGAACGCGCTCAGCTGCACTACGGCGTGCACGGCGCTGCGGATGAGCTGCATGCTCCGATGCTGTACCGCTCACCGCCCGGCGCGCATGAGCAGCCAGCCTCAACCTCGGCCTGGGACGGGCCATGCTCAGTCGCGGCGGCCGAGCTGGTCGAGCGCCCAGCGCGCGGTGCGCGCGAGGCCCGCATCGGGCGACTGCGCCGCCCGCCGCAGCAGCGGGATCGCCTCGCGGTGGTGCGCCGCGCCGAGCGCGGCGGCGAGCATGTGACGGGCCCCCCGTTCCGTCTCGGCATCGTAGGCGCGCAGCAGCGCGGGCCCGGCGTCAGGGACCGCGTGCGAGCCGGCGTTGAGCAGGACCTTGCCGAGCGCGTCGGCGGCGGAGCTGCGCACGCGCGACTCGGGATCGGCGAGCGCCGCGAGCAGCGCTGGCCCGGCCGCCGGGTCCGCGCGTCGGCCGAGCAGGTCGGCCGCCAGCTGGCGCGTCAGGCGCTCGTCGGCCGCGGCCAGCGCGCCCGCCAGCGCCGCGACGGGCGCGTCGGCCTCCAGGCGGTCCATCAGCGTCCGGCGGTCCTCTGCCGGAGCCGTGAGCACGGCGATGACCTCGGCGGCGTCCACAGCCGGTATCACAGCACGACGGCGCACACGATCACGAACGGCCCGCACGCGGGGCTCGCGGCCTTGCCGGCCCACCACAGGATGGTGCCGGCGATCGCCAGCGCCCCGGCGCCCTCGGCGACGCTCTTCGCCGTGTCAGCGCCCGGGTTCGGGTCGTCGCTGGGCGGCGGGGGCGGTGGGGGCGGCTTTGGCTCGCGGCGCTTGTTGGGGAAGTTGTCGTCGCCGATGATCGTGCCGTCGGGCGCCACGTTGGTGTGCGAGCCGTCGGGATGCTGGACGTCCCAGTGGGGACCGCCGTGCATGGCACCCGGACGCGGCCACTCCCACACGTTGCCGTCCTCATCCACATAGGAGCCGCGGTTGCCGCGCACCGGGTTGCCGTGGCCCTGCTTGCCCGGTGAGTAGGGCCGGTCGCCGCCCGTCGGCAGCTGGTCGGCGTGCGGGCCGGCGGAGCCCGGCCAGCTCCAGCCCGGGGCCTGCGGGGCGGGGCCGGGCTGCGGGTTCGGGACGGGAACACCCGCCGACGCGGACACCGCGACGGCGGGCGAGCCGGGCCCGGAAGTGGCCGCTGACCCATCCGATGCCGACGAAGATGCGGGCGAGGCGCAGCCCAGCCCGGCGATCGCGCAGACCTGGTCCTCGATCGCGGAGCCGATCCGCCCGCCGATGTCGAGCTGCACGAACGCCGCCACGAGCACGCCGACGAGCACGAGCATGCCGAGGTACTCCGAGGCCGTCTGGCCGTGCTGGTCGCTCAGGCGGATGCGCATCCTGGCCAATGCTGACCCGCGGGCGCGCGCCGCGCATGAGCAGCGGGCCCCAACTTCGGCGTGGGACCGGGCCCAGGCTCAGCCGCGCCGCTCCACCGTGCCCTTGAGCCGGGCCAGCCGTCCGCCCCACGCCGCCTCGGCGTCGCGCAGCCAGCCAGCGGCCGGGTCCAGCGCCCCGTCGGCCAGCCGGTAGCGGACCTCCCGGCCTTCCCCCGGCACGCGCTCGACGAGGCCGGCGTCGCCGAGCGTCGCCAGGTGCTTGGCGACCGCCTGGCGGGTGATCGGCAGCGCCGAGGTCAGCGCCGGCACGCTCGTGGTCCCGTCGCGCAGCAGCGCGTCGACCATCCGGCGCCGGGTGGGATCCGCGAGCGCCGAGAAGACGGCTCCGACCGCGTCGCTCAAACCGCGATCGGCGTGAAGCGGGCGGCCAGCGCGGTGAGCGGGAACGCCGCCGGGACGCTCTCGGTGACGATCACCCGGGCCCCGGCCGGCGCGGCGACGACGAGGATCTCGACGCGCGTCGCGGGCTCGGCGTCGCGCCACCACCACCAGACCATCCGCCGCGGCGCGTCCACCGTCTCGACGTGCACCTCCCGCTCGGGCTCGTCGAGCCAGGCCTCGCGGCCCTCCTCGGTGGCCAGCGCCTCCCAGATCTCCTCTGGGGAGGCCTCAATGTGGATCTCGCGCTGCACGGGCACTCGAGCCTCCTGGACTGTTGACAACCAATTGGTTGCTATCGTAGTCGCGACAACCGCCTAGTTGTCGAAAGGATACCCGTCATGACGCTGGTCCCGATGGTCGTCGAGCAGAGCCCCCGCGGCGAGCGCTCGTTCGACATCTTCTCCCGCCTGCTCAACGAGCGCATCGTCTTCCTCGGCATGCCGGTGGACGACCAGGTCGCCAACCTCGTGGTCGCCCAGATGCTCCACCTCGAGTCGACCGATCCCGAGAAGGACATCTCGCTCTACATCAACTCGCCCGGAGGCTCGGTCTACGCCGGCCTGGCGATCTACGACACGATGCGGTTCATCAAGCCCGACGTGGCCACGATCTGCTTCGGCGTGGCCATGAGCATGGGGTCGCTGCTGCTCACCGGCGGCGCCGCCGGCAAGCGAATGGCGCTGCCCAACAGCCGCATCCTCATCCACCAGCCCAGCGGCGGCTTCGAGGGCCAGTCGGCCGACATCGAGATCCACGCGCGGGAGATCCTCGAGCTACGCAAGCACGTCGACGCGATCTACGCCAGGCACAGCGGCCAGACCGCCGAGCGGGTCCACGACGACATGGAGCGCGACCGCTACTTCACCGCCGACCAGGCGTGCGAGTACGGCCTGATCGACCGCGTCATCGCCTCGCACGAGCTCAGCCGGCTGGCGACCGGCTTCCGGGCGCAGGACGACCGGGGCTGATCAGGCGCCGCCCTCGGTCCGCTCGCGCGCCGCGTCGGCCTCGTCGGCCGCGGCGCGGTGCGCCTCGGCGGCGTCGGCGGAGGCGCGGTCGGCCTCCGCGGCGCGCGCGGCGGCGTCCCGGGATGCCTGCTCGGTCTCACCCGCATGGGCCTCCAGCTCGGCGGCACGGCGCGCGGCCTCCTCGGCGGCTGCGAGCCGCTGCGCACGGACCGTCGCCGACTCGATCTTGCCGCTGTCGAACGCGTAGGCCGCGCCGTAGTGCTCGCCGAGCGCGGCAAGATCGCTCAGGTCGAGCCCCGCCCCGCCCTTGTTCTCCTGCAGCAGCGCGTCCTGGCGCACGTCGAGACGGACGAAGTCGCGCGACACGGAGGCGCCGCCGAGCGGCACCATGAGGCGCTTGCGCGCGACCAGCCCCGGCTTGACCTCGCCGAAGACGGCGTCGGGCCCGCGGAAGTAGATCTCCTCCAACTTTCCGACCTTCTCGCCGTCGACGTCGAGGACGTCCTGGCCGATCCACTGCTCGAAGTGCTCGATCTCCATGGACTGGGCATACCCGGGGCCGGACCCGGGCTACCGTGCCCGCGCGGATTCGAGCGCGCCGCGCGCCTTTGCGCCCGCGCCCGTGTTTGATCACCCTGATGCGCCGCCCGCGTCTGCTCTTGGTCTGCCTGGCCGCCGCGGCCGCGGCTGCGCTGCTGCCTGCCGCAGCGTCCGCGCGGGCCGCCTTCCGTGCCAGGTGCATCCCGGGCAAGGCCTCCTCGCCGATGTGCACGTGGTGGAGCGCCAGGGCGACGTTCATCGCCGACGGGGACACGATCGACGCGCGGATCCCGGGCGCCGGCACCAAGCCGATCCGCTTCATCGGGATCAACGCCATGGAGCTCCAGCGCTACAGCAAGCACCCCACCCGGCGCCGCGGCGACTGCCACGGCCTCGAGGCGACCGCGGTGGTCGAGCGCTACATCCGGGCCTCGCGCTTCAAGATCAGGCTCGCCGCCCAGCACCGGGGCTCGAAGAGCGGCCACCGGCTGCGGCGCTCGGTGTGGGTGCGGTCGGGCGGGCGCTGGAAGGACCTCGCGCGCATCGAGATCGCTGCGGGCCAGGCGCTGTGGCTCGACAACGGCGACGAGTACGCGCACAACCTCGAGTACGCGCGGCTCGCCGCGCAGGCGATCGCGGCGCGGCGCAACCTCTATGACCCCGCGTTCTGCGGCGCCGGGCCCGACCAGGACCTCCCGCTCTCGGTCACCGTCAACTGGGATGCCGACGGCTCCGACGGCAGCAACCTCGACGGCGAGTGGGTCGACGTCCGCAACGGCGGCGACCGCCCGCTGAGCCTGGCCGGCTGGTTTGTCCGCGACTCGTTCCTGCGCTACTCCTCCGCCCAGGGGGTGAAGGTCCCGGGCTTCCCGTTCCCGCCCTCGGCCGTCGTGCCGGCGCACGGCGGCGTGCGCGTGTACGCCGGCTGCGGGAGCGACACGGCGCGCGCGTTTCACTGGTGCCAGCCGGACTCCGTGTTCGAGAACGCCACCGGCGCACCGCGGCACTCGGGCGACGGCGCCTACCTGTTCGACCCCCAGCGCGACCTGCGCGCCGCGTTTCTGTACCCGTGCGTGGTCGCGTGCGCGGATCGGCTGACGGGCACCGTCCGCATCAGCGTGCACCCGAACCGCCCCGAGTCGGTCAGCCTCACCAACACGGGCCGCGCGGCCGTCGACCTCGGCGACCACGCGCTCAAGCTGAGAAACCACGGCCGCGCGGGACAGTTCGTCTTCAGCATCGTCTTCCCGCTCGGCAGCATGCTCGCCGCCGGGGCGACCGCGCAGGTGGCTCCGCCGAAGGACAACGCGTTCTCCGACCACGGCGGCGTGGTCGAGCTGCGCTCGCTGACCGACATCGCCGTCGCCTGCGACGCCTGGGGCTTCGGCCGCTGCTAGCTTGGCGGTCAAACGCGATGCAGTCGCACACCCATGTTGAGAGCGTCTGCGATGGCTTCGAGATCGTCCGGATCGCTCGTGAAGACGGCGGCGTCATGAAGCAGCGCGGTCACGATCACGAGAGCATCGACGACGTCGGCAGTCCCCGCAAGGGCACACGCGCGGCCAGCCCGCGGTAGCCGTCGGGGTCCCCGTCGGTCTCCGCGAGCGTCTGCGGATTCCTGGTCGGCGCGCGCGTGGCGTCGGACTCGTCAAAGCCCGGGTCGGCCTGCCAGATGATCATCACGGCCGCCGAGCGGCGCTGTGAGGCCTCGGCGAAGGCGGCGCGCAGCCAGGCGAGGTTCGCGGTCGTGCGCGCCGCGTGCTCGGCCGCATCCGGGTCGGTGTCGCAGAGGTTGTCGCAGGAGCCCTGGACGTTGAGTGTCGCGTAGGTCACGCCGCCGACGCTCCAGCGGCGGTTCTCGACGTAGGGCGCGTCCTGGACCTGCAGCCGAAGCCGGTGCTGGCCCAGCGAGTAGGGCGTGCCAAAGAACACCTTGCGCTCGAAGGCCAGGCGCTCGGCGGAGGAGACCCCCGGCTGGCGGTCGCAGTCGGTCCAGTCGTTGTCGCCGGGAGTGAAGATGGCGGGGGCTTCGAGCGAGTTCAGCGTCGCCTTGAACGAGTAGTAGACGTCGTCGGTGCAGGGGCTCGACCCGCTCTTGATGTCGCCGTCGTCGGCGACGAACGCGAGGTTCTGGCGGTTCATGTCGGCGACGATATTCGGGACGCCGCTGGCCTTCTGGAGATCGCTGTAGGGCAGGTCGCCCCAGAGGCCGATCGAGTAGCCCTCCGGCGCGTGGGGGTCGCTGCGGTGGTCGTAGGAGGCGACGGCGACGGTGGCCGTCGCGGCGGCGGCCAGCAACGCCGCGAGGATGGGGATGAGGTTCGGCTTGCGCATGGGAGCGGAGGTTCGCCGCTCGCGCGCCCGCAGATGTTGCCACGCCGTGACCTGTTTCAATGAACGCCGTGGCTGACCGGGACTGCGATGACGGGGTATGTGGCGCCGAGGTCCCGCCGGTGATCGGATCGGTGCTGACCGGGACCGGGCTGACGCTCGAGCAGGCCGCGAGGCAGCTCGAGGCCGGCGAGGATCCGCCGCTGCTGACGGACGTGCAGCGGCGCATCGTCGAGCGCTGGGCGGCCGAGCGATGACACCGGTGATCCGGCCGCTGCGCGAGGAGGACCGCGCGGCCCGGCAGCCGCCGTGGGACGGGTCAGCCCCCCGCGACGTCGCGCCGCAGGAAGACCAGGTAGGCGCCGCCCAGCGCAGGCAGGCCGTAGAGCGCGCACACCCAGACCGACCGGATCACCGGCGCCCAGTCGGCGGGGTCGCGCAGCAGGCCCTGCCAGGCGTCGAACTGCGCGCTGAGCAGGTAGGGCCGCGCGCCGGTCAGGCCGGGCAGGATCCCGATCAGCTGGATCAGCAGCGAGAACATCAGGGTGCCGACGATCGCCGCGGCGCTGTTGCGGGTGAGCGCGGAGAGCAACAGGCCGATGCTGGCCACGGCGAGGATCGGCAACAGGTAGACGCCGAGGCTCGCGAACACGAGCCCGAGCGCCGTCGCGGCCGAGACCTCGGTCCCCGACAGCGTCGTCAGCGGGTTGAAGCCCGAGGCCAGGCAGCCCGCGACGATCGCCACGACGCCGCTGAGCAGCGTGGCGACGACCGCGTAGGTGATCGCCGCGAACAGCTTCCCGCGGAAGATCTGCCCGCGCCCCACGGACCGGGTGAGGATCGTCTTCAGCGTCCCGTTGTGGTCCTCGGATGCGATGATGTCCCCCGCCACCAGCGCGGTGATCAGCGGATACAGCCACAGCGACCCGAACAGCAGCATGATCAGCGGGATGGCCAGGCCGGACGTGTGGATGTAGCGGCCGAAGGGCACGTCCTCGGGGCCGCCGCCCTCGATGGTCGTGGCGAGCACGAAGATGATCGGGACCGCGACCGCGCCGCCGAGCCCGAGGTAGGTCCGCTTCTGGAAGCGCAGCTTGCGCAGCTCCCAGCGGTAGATCGTCAGCGCGTTGGCCGTGCTCACGCCGGCACCGGGTCGCGCTCGGCGTCCGGCGGGACGGGATCCTCGGTGAGCGAGAAGAACAGGTCCTCGAGCGTCGCGGTCTCGGGGGCCAGCGCGCGGATCAGCACGCCCAGCGTGACGAGCGCGCCCGACAGGCGCTCGACCGCCGCCTCGTCGGCAACGGCGAAGCGCAGCGCGCCGTCGGCCGCGCGGACGTCGCTCAGGCCGGCCTGCTCGCGACAGATGTCCAGGGCGCGCGCGTCGTCGGACGTGCGCAGGAGGTAGGTCGCGCCGGCGGTGCGCTTGAGCTCGGCGAGCGCGCCCTCGTAGACGATCGCCCCCGAGCGGACGATCGCCACGCGGTTGCAGACCTCCTCGACCTCGTTCATCAGGTGGCTGGAGAGCAGGACGGTCATGCCCTCCCCCGCGAGCCGGCGGACGAGCAGGCGCATGTCGCGCATGCCGCCCGGGTCCAGCCCGGTGGCGGGCTCGTCGAGCAGCAGCAGCTTCGGGCGGCGCAGCAGCGCGGCGGCGATGCCGAGGCGCTGGCGCATGCCGTGGCTGTAGCCGCCGACCTTGTCCTTCCCGCGCTCGCGCAGCTCGACGGCCTCCAGCGACGGCTCGATCAGCGAGCGCGCGTCGCCGCCGTCGTAGTCGGCCAGTAGCTCGAGGTTGCGGCGGCCCGTCAGATAGGGATAGAAGCGCGGCTCCTCGACGAAGCCCGCGACGCCCGCGAGAGCGCCCACCCCGCGCATCGGGTCGCGCCCGAAGAGCCGCACCGAGCCGGACGTCGGCGCGATCAGGCCGAGCATCATCCGCAGCGAGGTGGTCTTGCCCGCGCCGTTGGGGCCGAGGTAGCCGTAGACGTCCCCGGCCTCGACGGTCAGGTCGACGTGGTCGACCGCGGTCAGCTCGCCGTAGCGCTTGACGAGCCCGCGGACCTCGATCGGCGGCGCGGCGTCAGAGGCCACGGGCGGCCGCCCGCAGCACGTCCGGCTTCACCGAGCCGGCGACCACGTACGTCACGCCGCCGCGGCTGAAGCGCAGGACGCTGCCGAGCGCCGTGTCGAGCTGCTGCCCCGTGGCTCCGCGGACGTCCACGGCCGGCAGCTCGAGCCCGGGGCCGTCGTGGTGGTGGCGACCCTGCGCCTGCGTGGCGAGCGGCTGGTCGTCCTTGCCGGTGACCGACTCGAGCACCGCGATGCCGCCGAGGCCGTGGCCGTAGGTGACCAGCGCGGCGGGCTCGCCCTCGAGGTCGACGTGGCGGACGTCGGCGCGCGCCTGGCCCGCGAGGGTTGCCGGCGCCGCCAGCGTGAAGGGCAGCTTGGCTGGGGCGGCGGCCCGCTGCCCATGGGCGTGCCCGGCAGCGCCGGCGTGGTCGGTGGGCGGGTCGACCTTGACCTGCTTGGTGCCGCCGGGCGGCTTTACGGTGAAGGCCGAGGCCGGGATCGGCCCGAAGCTGATGTCGGTCGCCGCCAGCTCGAGCACGGGGGCGCTGTTGCCCACGGCGTAGACGGCCGCGCGCAGGGGCACGCCGTGGGCGGCGTCCCACGCGAGCTCCGCGGCGTCCAGCAGCCCGCCGTCGCGCTTGGGCGAGACGCGCACGCTGTAGGCCGGCTGGCCGGCCACGTTGGACGGCGTCGCGCCGGAGATGTCCAGATGCTCCATCAGGCGCGTGAGCTCCTTCTGGATGGCGTCGACCGCCGGGGCCTTGTCCGCGGGCTCGGCGTGGGCGCCGCGGTCCTGCGGCAGCGTCGCGCTGTAGGTCGTGTTCGTCCCCGCGTCGTAGACGGACACATGCGTACCGTCCGAGAGGATCTGCACGTCGCCGCCGGAGGACTGCAGCTCCAGGCGCACGTGGCCGTCCTGCGCGGCCCACAGGCGGCCCTTGGCGCCGGTCAGCAGCGGGTCCGAGCCCTGGACGCTGCCCGCGTCGATCAGGTGGTTGGTGAAGTCGATGCGCGCGGTGACGCCGTCGACCGCCGGGGCGGCGAGGGCGTCGTGGACCGCCGCGGCCAGCGGCTTGGCGGGCGGGGTGGCGCCGCCGCCGGCGGCGAGGGCGACCGCGACGCCGGAGACGGCGACCGCCGCCACGGCGACAAGGAGCGCCAGCAGACGCGAGGCGGGCAGGGTGCGCAGCGAGCTCATGCCCCCCCACGGTAACCCCCGAGCGTAAATCCAACCTGACTGCGTAGGGTTGGCGCGAGCGCCGTCGACCGCTAGGGCGCCGAGACCAATCGGCCGAGCGATGACGCTCGTGGTCCGGGCCGCTGCGCGGCCATCGAGCATGCCGGGCTCCCGGCCGATACAACCCTCCTATGGCTTCTGCGGAGATGAGCGTGCTGGTGGCCGACGACAACGTGCTCGTGCGCGATCTGTTGCAGGCGGTCTTCTCGGGCGCGGACGACTTCGAGCTCGTCGCGACCGCCGGCGACGCGGTCAGCGCCGCCGAGCGGGCGGGCGAGCACCGTCCCGGCCTCGCCCTCGTCGATGTCCGCATGCCCGGCGGCGGCCCCGCCGCCGCGCGCGGGATCCTCGAGGCCTCCCCGGACACCCTCGTGGTGGCCCTGTCGAACAACGACGACGCGGAGTCGGTCCGGCTGATGCTCGCCGCGGGCGCCGCCAGCTACATGGTCAAGGGCACGCCGCCGGACGAGCTGCTGGAGGGCCTGCGCGCGACCGTGGCCCCGCCGCGGGCCCCCGACGAGCGCGTCGTGCTCGGCCCGCCCCGGCGGGTGCTGGTGACGGTCACCGACGCCGTCGCACTCGACGAGCTCGCCGAGTCGATCATCGCCGCCCCGGGCCTGGAGCTGAGCGGTCTGGCCCAGACGGCCTACCACGCGATCACCCTCTCCGCGCGGCTGCGGCCGGACATCGCGGTGGTCGACGCGTCGATGTCCACGGGCGGGGCGCGCATCGCCGCCGCGATCGTCGCCGCCTCCCCGGCCACGCGGGTCATCGCCTGGGCGCTGCCGGGGGATCCCCGCACCACGCTCGGCCTCGTCGGCGCCGGCGCGGCGAACGTCGTCGTCTCCGGCGCGGAGCCCGCCACCGCGATCCTCGAGGCCGTCGACTCCGCGATCCAGGGCGGCCCGCAGTCCGCCGCCGGCGCGCCGCTGGTGATCCTGCGCGGGACGCGCACGGCGCGGCCGCACGACCTCCCGGATCGCGGGCGCTTCGAGCGCCTCGGGGCGGTGCTGCGCAGCCGGCGGCTCGACATCGCGCTGCAGGCCGTCGTCAGCCTCACCGACGATCGCGTCCACGGCTACGAGGCGCTCGCGCGCTTCCCGCAGCCGGGCCCGGGGCCCGACGTGTGGTTCGCCGAGGCGCACCGCGCCGGGGTCGGGATCGAGCTCGAGCGTCTCGCGGTGCGCTGCGCGCTGCGTCAGCTCGACCGGATGCCGCCCGACGTCTTCCTGTCGATCAACGTCTCTCCGGACACGGCCGGCGACCCCGGGCTGGCTGACGACCTCGCCGGGTTCGACGGGTCGCGGATCGTGCTCGAGCTCACCGAGCACGCGCCCGTCACGGACTACGGCGTGCTCGCCGCCGGCCTGGGCCGGCTGCGCGAGCGCGGCGCGCGCGTGGCGGTCGACGACTGCGGCGGCGGCTATTCGAGCCTTCGCCACGCCGCCCTGGTCGCGCCGGAGTTCCTCAAGCTCGACATGGTCCTCGGGCGCCACGTCACCGAGCCGGCCCGCGCGGCGCTCACCCGCGCCCTCGTCGGGTTCGCGCGTGAGACCGGCAGCCTGGTGATCGCCGAGGGGATCGAGGAGCCGGCCGACCTCGAGGCCCTGCGCCATCTCGGCGTCGCGCTCGGGCAGGGCCATCTGCTCTCCCGCCCGGCGCCGGCGGCGGTGCTGCTCAGCCCGTAGTGCCTGGCCGGCGCTAGGGCAGCACGAAGTGGCTGTCGCCGAACTCGTGCCAGAGGTAGCCGGCGTCGAGCGCCGCGCGGTAGCTGCGGCGCAGCAGGTGGTCTCCGGCCGCGGCCTCGAGCAGCATCAGGTGCGAGGCCTCCGGCTCGTGCCAGCCCGAGATCAGCCCGTCGACGGTGCGCAGCCCGCGCTCGGGAGTGACGACGAGGTCGGTCCACCCGGCGCCGGACCGGACGGCGCCGTCGGCGGCGGCGACGGTCTCAAGCGCGCGCACCGCCGTGGTGCCGACGGCCACGACGCGCCCGCCCCAGCCGTGGACCGCGTTGACCAGCCGGGCGGTCGCGGCGGGGACCTCGAAGCGCTCGGGGACGGGCGGCTCGCGGCGCTCGGGCGAGGACACGCCGGTGTGCAGCGTGACCGGCGCCACGAGCACCCCGCCCGCCACGAGGCGCGTGATCAGCCGCGGCGTGAAGGGCCGCCCGGCGCTCGGCATCTCGGCGCTGCCAGGCCGCAGCGCATACGCGTTCTGGTATTCCGCCAGCGGCCAGGCCGCCGGCACGTAGCCGTAGTGGATCGGACGGCCGTGGACCGCGAGGTGGTCGTCCAGCGTGCCCTCGCCGGCGAAGCGCCCGAGCCACAGCCGCGCGCCGCCGGCGTACGGCGCGAGCAGCTCGAGTGTCGCCCCGCCGGCCAGCGCGATCTGCTCGCCCGCCGTTGCGCGGGCCGGGGAGAAGCCGTCGGGCGAGCGCAGCTCGACCAGCCACCCCTCGCCGCCCGGCGCGGGCGAGGCGACGTGGACGCGGACCGGCGGCCCGTCCGCGCCGCGGCGTCCGGCGACCGACGAGGCGAGCGTCGCGCTCACGTTGACCACCAGCAGGTCGCCCGGGGCCAGCACGTCCGGGAGGTCTGAGAAGCGCGCGTGCGCGATCCGGCCGGAGTGGCGGTGGGTGACCAGCAGGCGCACGCCGTCCCGGGCGACGCCGCGCGCCTCCGGCGGCTCGTGCGCCTCCAGGGCAGACGGCAGCGTGAACGCGAGCGCGCTCATACGAGCACTTCCGCCGCCCGGTAGCGCCCGCTCGGGGCGTCGCTCGCGATCAGCGCGAGCAGCCCGGGGACGGCGTGCTCCTCCGGCAGCGGGCGGTCGGAGATGTCCTCGCCGGGGAACGCCTCCTGGTGCATCTGCGTGCGCATGTCGCCGGGATCGACCGCGTAGAAGCGCAGCGCCGGGTCCTCGGCCGCGAGGATCGCGGTGAGCTGGTCCAGCGCGGCCTTCGACGAGCCGTACCCGCCCCAGCCCTCGTAGGGCTCGACCGCCGCGTCTGAGCTGACGTTGAGCACCGCGGCGCCGTCGGGCATGCGCGGCAGGGCGAGCTGGGTCAGCGCGAGCGGCGCGAGCACGTTGACGCGGTAGACGCGCTGGAGCTCGGCGAACGGGTAGATGGCGAGCGGCGGCTGGGGGCTCGGCCCGAGCACGCTCGCGTTGTTGACGAGCAGGTCGATCCGCTCGCCGGCCGCGGCGACCAGCGCGAGGCGGTGCGCCGGGTCGGTGACGTTGCCGGCAATGGCGGTGACGCCGTGACCGATCTCGGCGGCCGCGCTATCGAGGTCGGTCTTGCCGCGGGCGTCGACGACGAGGCGCCACCCCTGCTCGGCGAGGACCTTGGAGAGTGCGAGTCCGAGGCCGCGTGAGGCTCCGGTGACGATGGCTGTGGGCATGCCCGCAAGCCTGACGCGACCCGGGTCCCGGTTACCAGGGGCAATTGGTCCTAGGTCTCTGTGCGCACCGCGTACAGCGCCGCCTGCGTGCGGTCGGCGCAGCCGAGCTTGGCCAGCAGGTGCCCGACGTGCGTCTTGACCGTCTTCTCGGCGATGTCGAGCTCGCGCGCGATGCGCTTGTTGGACAGCCCTCGGCCGATCAGCGCCAGCACCTCGCGCTCGCGCGCGGTGAGGGGGTCCACGCGCGGGGCGCCGCCCCCGTCGCCCGCGATCGCCGCGACGAGCCGCGCGGCGACTGCCGGGTCGAGCAGCGCCTGTCCGGCGGCCGCGGCCCGGACCGCCCGCGCGAGCTCCGCCGGCTGGACGTTCTTGAGCAGGTAGCCCGCCGCGCCCGCCTGGATCGCGGGCAGCAGCCGGTCGTCGCCGGTGAAGCTCGTGAGCACGATCACGCGCACCCCGGGCAGGCGAAGGCGTAGCGCCTTCATGGCGCCGGCGCCGTCCAGGACCGGCATGACGAGGTCCATCAGCACGACGTCGGGGCGCAGCCGGTCGGTCTCGGCGATCGCCGCCTCCCCGTCGACCGCCTCCCCCACGACCTCGATGCCGTCCTGCAGCTCCAGGTAGCTGCGCAGCCCCTCGCGCACGACGGCGTGGTCGTCGACGATCAGGACGCGGATCGGCTCAGGCACGCAGCCGCACCGTCGTCCCCGCCCCCGGCGCGGAGACGATCTCAAGCGCGGCGTTGGTCATCGCGATCGCCGCGTGCGAGGCCAGCAGGCCGATCAGGTCGGCGTCACCGCCGAGGAACTCGCCCGCCCCCTCCTTGTGCGTCAGATAAAAGGCGCCGATCACCGCGTCCTCGGCGACGATCGGCACACCCAGAAACGAGCGCATGTCCGGGTGCCCCGACGGCCACCAGCCGTGAAAGCGGGGGTGCCGGCGCAGGTCGTCGGTGGCGAACGGGTCGGGTGACTCGAGCATCGCCCCGAGCAGGCCGTGCGTGCGCGGCAGCGGGCCCAGCGACGCGATCCGCTGGGGGCTCATCCCGGAGACCAGAAAGCGCGAGAAGCCGCCCTCCCCGTCCGGCGTCCCCAGCGCCGCGTAGCGCGCCCCGGCGAGCTCGCGCGCGTGGTCGACCAGCTGCTGCAGAACCTCCTCGACCGAGCGCCGCGACGTCACGGCCAGCACGGCGTCGCTGACGGCCCGCAGGGCCGGGTTCAGGCTGTCGGGCACCGGGCGCTCTCAGCCGCTGTCCGGCCGCCGCAGCGCGATCGAGAACGAGCAGGGCGGGAACTCGGCGACCGTCGCCCCGGAGCGCCCGGCGAGAAAGCCGGCGACGCGCAGCGGGTGGCGCCGGCGGCGGCCGTAGACCTGCGCGGGGTGGCGCTGCGACGGCGCCAGGCGCTGCCGGCCCCCGTTCTCCGAGAGCGCCTCGAGCGGGACCAGCCGGTCGTTGACGAGCCAGGTCGGCGATCCTGCGACCACGTCGAGGCCGCTGCGCCTCGACCACTCGGCGAAGAAGCCGGGCATCGGCCGCCAGTAGTCGGCCGGGTAGTCGTGCAGATCCCAGATCGCCGGCCCCGAGACGACGATCGCCCCGCCGGGCTCGAGCAGCACGCGCGCGTTGTCCAGCGCGCGCACCGGGTCGAAGACGTGCTCGAGCAGGTTGAACAGCAGCAGCGTGTCCCAGCGTCGCCCGACCGCCCGCACCGCCTCGGTGTCCGTGAGGTCGAAGGTCAGGTCCACGTCGCGTCCGTGTGCGAGGTCCGCGCCCTCCCAGGCGAGGCCGGCCCGCTCGCACGTCGCCTTCGCGTTGCCCTCGTCGTGGCCCTGGTGGTTGAGGCTGCCGATCTCCAGCACGCGCCCGCGCACCACGCCGGCGTCGATCATCCGCCGGAGGTAGACGAAGTCGAGATCCCACGCCATGCGGTCAGGGTAGGGTCCGCCCCCAGCCGTGCCCGCCGTCCCGAAATCTCCTGCTCACAAGGCGAGCGCGGTCGCGATGACGTTCGCCGCGCTGGGCGTCGTCTTCGGTGACATCGGCACCTCGCCGCTGTACGCGCTGCAGGCCGTCTTCTCCGTCGACCACAGCGCGATCAAGCCCGATCACGACACGGTCTACGGCGTCATCTCGCTCGTGTTCTGGTCGATCACGATCGTGGTCTCGCTCAAGTACGTGACCTTCATCATGAAGGCCGACAACGACGGAGAGGGCGGCATCATGGCTCTGATCGCCTCGATCCAGTCCGTCGCGCTGAGCCGGCGCGGGAAGCTCGCCCTGATCGCCCTCGGGATCGTCGGCGCGTCGCTGTTCTATGGCGACGGGATGATCACGCCGGCGATCTCCGTGCTCTCCGCGGTCGAGGGCCTGAAGGTCGTGTCGCCGGACCTCGGCACCCTGGTGGTGCCGATCACGCTCGTGATCATCGTCGGCCTCTTCACGATCCAGCGCTTCGGGACGGGCGCCGTCGGTCGGCTCTTCGGGCCCGTCATGGCCGGGTGGTTCGCCATCCTCGCCCTCGCCGGCCTGGGCGAGATGCTCAAGGACCCGGCGATCCTGGAGGCGCTGTCGCCGACCTTCGGGCTGCAGTTCTTCGTCGACCACTTCGGGACGGCCTTCATCGCGCTGGGCGCGGTGGTCCTCACCATCACGGGCGCCGAGGCGCTGTACGCGGACATGGGCCACTTCGGCCGCCCGCCGATCCGCCGCGCGTGGTTTCTGTTCGTCTTCCCCGCGCTGACGCTGAACTACCTCGGCCAGGGAGCGCTGATCCTGCGCTCGCCGTCGGCGATCGGCAGCCCGTTGTTCCTGCTGTTCCCCGAGTGGGCGCAGATCCCGATGGTGATCTTCGCGACCTTCGCGACGATCATCGCCTCGCAGGCCGTGATCTCCGGCGCGTTCTCCGTGACGCGCCAGGCGGTCTCGCTCGGCTTCCTGCCGCGCCTGACCATCCGGCACACGTCGCAGGACGAGGAGGGGCAGGTCTACGCCCCGCTGGTCAACTGGGGGATCTTCGTCGCGGTCGTCGCGCTCGTGGTCGGCTTCGGCTCATCGCAGAAGCTGGCCTCCGCGTACGGCATCGCCGTCACCGGGACGCTCGCGATCGACACGATCCTGTTCTTCGTGGTCGTCCGCACGCGCTGGCAGCGCCCGCTGAAGATCGTGGTCCTCGGCATGGCGGGCTTTCTGACCGTCGACCTCGCGTTCCTCGCCGCCAACGTGCCGAAGATCGCCACCGGCGGCTGGTTTCCGCTGGTGGTCGCCGCGCTCGTCTTCACCGTGCTGATGACGTGGCAGCGCGGACGCGAGCTGCTGACGCGCACGCGCGAGGAGGCGGAGGGCCCGCTGCGCGAGTTCGTCACCGACCTGCGCTCGCACGACCCGCCGGTCCACCGCGTGACCGGCACCGCCGTCTTCCTGCACGCCAACAACCACACCACGCCGCTGGCGATGCGCAACAACCTCGAGCACAACCGCACGCTGCACGAGTCGGTCGTGATCCTCTCGATCGACATCGAGCGGGTGCCGCACGTCCCGGTCGAGCGCCGGCTCGAGATCGACGAGCTCGGCTACGGCGACGACGGGATCGCGCACGTGCGGGCGTCCTACGGCTTCCAGGACAAGCCGGACGTCCCCGCGGCGCTCGAGCTCTGCAAGCAGCACGGCCTCGAGCGCCCGCTGGAGGTCGAGGGCGCGTCCTACTTCCTCTCGCACATGACGATCGTCACGGCTAAGAGCCCGGGCATGGCCCGCTGGCGCAAGCGCCTGTTCATCGCCATGGCCCGCAACGCCGCCAACGCGACGGAGTACTTTGCGCTGCCCGTCGACGACGTGGTGGTCATGGGGTCGCACATCGAGCTGTGAGCGACAACCAACCGCCCGCACACGCTTCCGGGCCAGCTGTCTTGTGCATTCACCCCCCTCAGAAGGGGGCTGCGGATGCCCACAATGCCCGCACCGGCTTACCGGCGACTGGCGGCCTGAGCCGCGCCGGCGGCCGGTGCCAAGCGGTATGCTCGAAGCGAGCGAGCAGAACGCGAATCGCCCGCGTCGCGATGGAGGTGCTGTGACTGTGAGACCTGGCCCTGCTCTGAAGCGGCTCCTGCGAGCGCCGACGGCCTTGTACGGCGCCCATGCTGGTTGGTTGCTAGGCCATCGCTTCCTGCTGCTCAGCCACCGCGGACGACGGAGCGGCCTCCTGCACCGGTCGGTGCTGGAGGTTGTCTGCTGGCGTCCGGAGACTCGGGAGGCGGTGGTGATGTCGGGCTTCGGGCCGAAGTCCCAATGGCATCAGAACGTGCTCGCCGGCGGAGCGACCGAGATCCGGATCGCTCGTCAGTGCTGGCGGCCGCAGGTGCGCCACCTCAGCCCCGAGGAGGCCTCCTCGGTGATGGCGGACTACGAGCGTCGGAACCGCCTGGCGGGTCCGCTCCTGCGCGCCGTGCTCTCGCGGCTGGCCGGCTTTCGCTACGACGGCTCCGCCCCGGCCAGGCTGAGGCTCGTACAGGCGCTCCCGCTCGTGGCCTTCCGCCCGCAGGGTTGAGCGATGCCGAGCCTCAGCCGCAGCGCCGGTAGGTGCGCCCGTTGCGGCGCCTGACCCCGGCCGTGCTGCGGCTGGTGACGACGACGCGCGCCCGGCCGCGCGGGAGTCTCACGGTCACGCGCCGCCGCAGCCGCCTGCCACGGAGGGTCTTGACGTGCCTGCCGTTGATCGTCACCCGGGCGACCTTCAGCGTGCGCGCGGCCCGCAGGCGGAAGCCCAGCTTGCGCGGCCTCGCGCAGGAGCTGTGCCTCGGGAGCTTCGCGGCGCGCTTGAGCCTGCTCGAGGCCTTGCCGAACGGCGTCGTCCCGTCCGGGCCGGAGCCGATCGGACCGGTCGGCTTGCCGAGGTGCGGGATCTGAAGGACCCCCGGGGAAGCCGGGCTGGTCAAGACGGCGACCGGGCCGGAGCCGAAGGTGCCGCGGTAGGTGAGCGAGCTCGTCGAGATCGTCAGGCGCAGGGCATGGCCCGTGGCGTAGCGGTGCACGAGGCCGGGCAGCTCGATCGTCACGGGCTTGGACGGATCGGCGACACGCGCCGCCGAGATCAGGTTGCGGTTGAGCGTCGCCGAGCCGTCCGGCGCGACGTCGTAGAGCTTCGCGAACAGCAGCAGGTCGGCGGCGGGATCGAGCGCGCCGGCGAAGGTCGGCGCCTCGACCGAGACGCTGAGGCGCGGGATCCCCGCCAGGTCGAGGTCCTGCGTCAGCGGTGCCGTCGTGTAGGAGACCGAGGTGCCGGACAGGTCTGCGCCCTCGGGGCTCAGGATGCCGCCGCCCGTGCTCGTCGGCGCCGCGCTCGCGAGCATCGTCGAGCTGCCGGCCCGCACCTCGCCGCGGTCGGAGACCAGCGCGCCGGCCCCCGAGAGAAACAGCGACTCGTCCTTCGCCGCGGGATAGGCGGACGTGGAGGCGACCGCCGGGGCGGCGTCGCCCTGATAGGCGATCCAGTCCGTCAAGAAGGAGAAGTCCAGCGCGGGCGCCGCACCCGTGCCCTTGAGATAGTGGTCGAACCACTCGAGGTCCATGCGGCTCTCGTAGGCCCCCTCGGGGTTCGCGGCGTCGTTCTCGGCGGTGCCGATATCGCCGCCGGAGTGCCCGGCGGAGCGCCAGAGCAGCTTCACCGGCAGGCCCTTGGCCTTGAGCGCCTTGTAGGTGGCCGTCGCCTCCTGCAGGTCGAACAGGTTGTCCGACTGGCCCTGGGTGAGGAACGTCGGGATCCTGATGTCCCGGTAGTACGAGGAGACCGACGCGTTGCGCAGGAAGCCGACGCCGGTGGCGTCGAGGTAGCCGCGGGCGGCGCCGGTGATCAGCGCGGGGCACACCTGGCCGGCGAAGTTCGGGCACACGCCGACGTGGCTCGGATCGGCCAGCGCGGCGGCCAGGCCCTGTCCGAGGCCGATGCCGAAGAAGAGCACGGGCCAGTCGATCTTCACGACGCCCGGCGTCGCGTAGCTGACGCCCTTGGCGAAGTCGGTGTTGTTGGGCGCCAGCGAGTAGGAGAGGTCGTTCCAGGTGATCTGCGGGATGATCGTGTCCAGCCGCGAGTCGACGGCGGCGACGGCGAACTGGATCTGGCCCCCGTAGGAGCCGCCGATCATGCCGACGCGCGGGTCGTCGGGCCGCGCGCTGCCGTCGTGCGCCTTGGCGTCGTGGACGACGAAGCCCACCTTCGTGCCGTCGGTGGCCGTCTTGGAGCCGCCGAGGAAGGAGATCAGCTCGCTGCCGGCCGCACCGTCGTGCTCGCGATCGTCGAGGGTGATCTTGCAGCCGCTCTTGCCGAAACCCAGGCCGGAGTAGGCGAGGAACGCGTAGCCGCGTCTGGCGTAGGAGGCGGCGAGCGTCGCGAACTCGTCCTTGGAGCCGCCGAAGCCGTTCGTGGCCAGGACCGCCGGGACGGGCTTGGCCTGCGACGCGCCGGCGGGCGTGTAGAGGTCGGCGTCCACGGTGCATGGCGTGTCGTGTTTGGCGCCGACGCGCACGTCGAAGCGCAGCGCGCGCTTGGAGAAGTCCGCGGCGCCGGCGGATCCCGGGACCATGAGCGCAACCACCGTGGCGGCGAGCGCCGCGCCCACCCGAGCTCTGGACATGGGCCGGAGATTAGACGGGTTGTGATCTGGTGAGCGCCGGTTGCCCGCCGCGCGGCCGCGTGCGTCATCCTCCATCCGGGTGCCGGCGTCGTTCACCATCACTCCGTCCGGCGCGTTCGATCTCGCCGCCGCCGCGGGCTTCGGCTTCGGCCCGAGCGTGGGCGCCGCGACCCCGGCCGAGCCGCGCATGTCACTGGCCTTCTGCCTGGATGCGCTCGACGGCCACGCGGGCGTGGAGCTCGTGCAGGACGCGGACGGGCGCGTGCACGGATCGGTAGAGGGCGCCGACGACATAGGCGCCGTGCGCCGGCAGGTTGCCCGCGTGCTCTCGCTGGACGGCGACGGCGCGGCGTTCGAGGCGATAGGCGCGCGCGAGACCGTGCTCGGCGGCCTGCAGGCGCAGTACCCCGGCCTGCGCCCGGTGCTCTTTCATTCGCCCTACGAGGCGGCCGCGTGGGGGATCCTCTCCGCCCGGCGGCCGGCCGCGCAGGCTGCGGTCGCGCGCCGGGAGCTGTCGGAGCGGCTCGGGCGCGTCTTCTCCGCGGGCGCCGCCTTCCCGACGCCCGAGCGGCTGCTTCAGGCGCGGCCGGTCCCGGGTCTGCCGGCGGTCAGGGTCGAGCGACTGCACGCCCTCGCGCGCGCCGCGCTGGCGGGCGAGCTCGACCAGGCGGCGCTGATCGCGATGGACCCCGCCGAGGCCGACGCGCAGCTGCAGCGGCTGCCGGGAATCGGCCCGTTCTACGCGATGCTCGTGCTGTTGCGCGGCACGGGCCACACCGACCTGCTGCCCGCGACCGAGCCGCGCACGCTCGCGGCGGCGGCACACTTCTACGGCCTCGACGCCCCGCCGTCAGTGGAGGAGTTCGAGGCGCTGGCCGCGCCCTGGCGCCCGTTTCGCACCTGGGCCGGCGTGCTGCTGCACTACGCGGGGCGCCGCGCCGGGGTCGAGCCGGTCCGCTAGCCGACCGGCTGCTTCTCGCGCTCGACTTCGCGGCGGGCGACGGGCGGCGCGTCCTGGACGGCGGGCGCCGGCGCGCCAGCGATCGCCAGGCGCTGCTGCTGGCGCTCCGGCGCGATCCGGACGACGTTCCAGACCAGGCCGAGCCTCTCCATGCCGCCGATGATCAGGCCGGAGAGGTCGATCTCATACCAGCGCAGGCCGTGCGAGGCCGAGCGCGGGAAGGCGTGGTGGTTGTGGTGCCAGGACTCGCCGAGGGACAGCACGGAGAGCCACGCGACGTTGGTGGAGTGATCCTCGACGGCGAAGCGGCGGCGGCCGAAGAAGTGGCAGATCGAGTTGATCGACCAGGTGACGTGGTGCAGCAAAAAGACGCGCACCAGACCGCCCCAGACGAGGCCGCGCACAGCGCCGCCGAGCGTGAGGTCATGGATGATGAAGCCGGCGAGCGCGGGCACCAGCAGCGAGCCGAGCGCCAGCCACGGGAAGGCCTTGGTCATCCGGCGCATGCCGCGATCCTCGTAGAGGTCGCGGGCGTACTTCTTCCAGTCCGCCTGGCCCTGCGTCTCGAACAGCCACCCGGTGTGGGCGTGCCAGAGCCCGCGCAGGCCGTGCCCATGGCCGACGTGCGGGGAGTGCGGGTCGCCCTCCTCGTCGGTGTGGGCATGGTGCTTGCGGTGGTCGGCCACCCAGTCCAGGACGCTGCCCTGCAGCGAGTAGGAGCCCATCAGCGCGAAGAGGTACTCGACCGGCTTGGAGGTCTGGAAGGCCCGGTGGGTCAGCATCCGATGAAAGCCGATCGTGACGCCGAAGCCCGTCAGGGCATAGGTGACGCCCAGGATCGCGAGGTCCGCGCCGTCCACCGCCCGGTTCCACAGCAGCACGATGGCGGCGATCACGCCCAGGAAGGGCAGGCCGACGCCGATGATGTTGGCGGTGCGTTCAGCTCGGGTCATTACCTACATGGTTGCGCCTATCGAGGCCACCGTCTTGTGCGATGTCACGCCTGCCAGACCCGAGGTTTTGTACATTTCCAACAATGCCGCCGCCTCCGTGGGCATCGCTACCGCCGGAACTGGCCGTCGTCCTGCGCCCGGCGCTGCCGGCGCTGGCCGAGGAGGTCATCGACGCCGTCGGCCGCGACGTCGACGACTACCGGCGCCCGATGCGCGGCGACTTCGGGCGCAACGTCCGCCTCGGCGTCGAGTTCGCCCTCGGCCGCTTCCTCGACCTCTTCGGCGACAGCGAGCGCGAGCCGCGCCGCAACCGCCAGGTCTACGTCGAGCTCGGCCGGGGAGAATTTCGCGAGGGCCGCAGCCTGGACGCGCTGCTGAGCGCCTACCGGCTCGGGGCCCGCGTGTCCTGGCGGCACTTCGTCGACGTGGGCCGCGAGGCCGGCGTGGACCCCGACGTCCTCTTCAGCCTCGGCGAGGCGATGTTCGCCTACATCGACGGGCTCTCGGCGGAGTCCACCGAGGGCTACGCCGCCGCGCAGTCCGCGGCCGCCGGGGAGCGCGCGCGCGAGCGCCGCCGGCTCGTGCGCATGGTGCTGCAGTCCCCGCCGCCCGACGAGCTGGTCGTACGCGAGGCCGCGCAGCGCGCCGGCTGGGAGGTGCCGGAGGCGGTCGCCGCCCTGGTCACCGGCGGCGAGGACGCCGACGCCCTCGCCAGCCGCCTCGGCACCGGCGCGATCGCCGACGAGGAGGACGGCGTCCTGGTGGCGCTCGTCCCCGACCCGGACGCGCCGCGCCGCCGCGCCGAGCTCGAGGCGGCGCTCAGCGCGCCCGCCGCCCTCGGCCCCACCGTCGCGCTCGGCGCCGCGACCGCGAGCGCCGCCCGGGCCCGTCTCGCCTACCGCCTCGCCGCGGCGGGCACCCTCCCCGCCTTCGCCGTCGCCGACGAGCACCTCGCGACGCTGGTCCTGCACGCCGACGCGCGCCTGACCGCCGATCTTGCGGCGATCGTGCTCGGGCCGCTCGCCGGCCTCCCGCCCCGCCCGCGCGAGAAGCTCACGGACACGCTGCGCGCGTGGCTGGACCACCACGGACGCGTCGAGGAGGTCGCCCTGGCGCTCGGCGTGCATCCGCAGACCGTGCGCTACCGGCTCAACCAGCTGCGCGAGCTGTTCGGCCCCGCCGCCCTCGAGGACCCCGAGACCCGCTTCAGCCTGGCGCTGGCGCTGCGGGCGGCGGCGCCGTCGTGACCGCGGTCCCGTCGCGCTGCTCGCGGCGGTGCTCGAGGTAGCTGCGCAGCACGACCTGGAGCGTGCCGGCGACCGGGATCGCGGCGAGCGCGCCGACCACGCCGGCGACCTCGGCCCCGATCAGGACCGCGATCAGCACCGCCAGCGGGGAGAGGTCGACGGTGCGCCCGTAGATGACGGGCTGCAGGACGTGGTTCTCGAGCTGCTGGTAGACGATCACGACCGCGGCCATCACGATGCCCGCGACCGTGGACTCCGTGAAGGCGACGCCGACGACGATCAGGCCGCCGATCGTCGCGCCCGCGAGCGGCACGAGGTCCAGCAGGGCGGCGATGAAGCCGAGCGCCAGCGCGTACGGAGCCCCGAGGATCAGCAGGGCCAGGCCGTAGACCGTGCCGCAGACCAGGCTGATCAGCAGGTTGCCGGTGACGTACCCGCCGACCGTCTCGTAGACCTGGCGCCCGACCGTGCGCACGCGCTGCTGGCGCGCCTCGGGCACGCTCGCGTAGGCGCGCTCGATCCAGGCCTTGCCCTCGAGCAGCATGAACAGGGTGAGGAAGATGATCGTGAGCGTGGCGGTGACGAATGTCGCGACGCCCTTGCCGACCGACAGCAGGGCCCCGAAGTGCGAGAGCAGCTTGGTGCCCCCGCCGTTGCCGACGGCCTCCTTCGCCTTCTCCACCACGTGGTACTTCGTCTCCAGGAAGCCGAGCGGTCCGCGCCCGTGGGTGAGGTCGTTGACATAGCCCGGGACCGCGTTGACGAAGTCGGAGATCTGCTTCGCCAGCGTCGGGATGATGAGCCCGGCGGCGGCGGCGATGACCAGCAGCGTCAGCACGAAGATGATCGCCACGGCCGCGCCGCGCCGGCGCACGCCGCGGCGCTGCAGCCACTCGACGGCGGGGTTGATCGCCAGCGACAGGAACGCGGCGATCAGGATCCAGGTGATCACGGTGTGCGCGATCAGCACGACCTTGAGCACGATCGCCACCGCCAGCAGGACCCCGACCAGCTTGAGGATCTCGCGCGGGCGGAAGTTGGCGTAGCGGTCGAGAACGGTCACGTCCCCACTCTGACCAGTCTGCGGGAGAACCAAACGGCGGGCCCGGCGTGGCATCGCCGCCTAAAGACGCCGCCGCCTCGTGCCGATGCGCGGGGAAGATGGCCAATTCCGTGAGCCTTGGCGCACTCCCCGTGGCCGCCATCGTGTGCGATTCCGCCGGCGTCGTCCAAGCGGCGAACGCGCGGGCGCAGGTCCTCTTCCGGCGCGAGCTCGCCGGGGCGCCGGTCCAGGAGCTCTTCCCGGAGGAGGCCGGCCTCGACAAGCGCCTGCGCGACGCGCCGGTGCGGCTGCATGCGTCCCGCGCCGACGGCGTGCCCTTCGCCGCCGACGTCGAGACGGGCCCGACGGAGGGCGGGCTGGTCCTGCTGGTCACCGAGGTCGGCGGCCGGCGCCTGCGTGACGAGTCGCTGCGCTTGAACGACGTCTCCTTTCAGCAAATGCCGATCGGGATGGCGGTGTTCAACACCAACGGCGAGTACGTCCGCGTCAACGCCGCGCTGTGCCGCCTGCTCGCCCGGGAGCCGGACGCCCTGCTCGGCCGGCGCGACCAGCAGATGACCCACCCGGATGATCGGGAGGCGGATCTCGTCGCG
>JBBSIC010000023.1:0-48122 GCA_038232275.1 Solirubrobacterales bacterium
CACCCGCCGCGCCTTCGGCTTCCACACCCCAGGCGCCCTGATCGCGCTCGCGATGCTCAGCCTCGGCGGCCTCTGCCCACCGCTCCCACGGTGAATCTCTCAACTCACACGACCCACGAAAACGTCAGGAGACTCTGAAAACGTCGGCACATCGGCATCGGAGTCGTATTGGCGTCGGGTGACATCGAGGAATCCACCGGAGGCGAGCGCGGCCAGAGCGTGCTCAGTTGAGGCGACCGCCCGTGGCTGCGGGCTCCGGAATGACGTCCGGGGCTCGCCCACCCAGACGATGCGCGCTGCCTCGAGCTCAGTGATGAGGTCGGTCGTGGCGATGCGGCACTGGCTTGTCGCGGCAGCCGGCTCGAGGTAGCGCGGATAACGGCGCAGGAACGCGTCGATGCATTCATCGACGGTGCGATTCATGCGCCCACGCCTTTGATGCGGACGGCTTGTTGTCGGCGCGCGCGTCGATGAGCACAATCGATTCCTCGCGTTCCAAGCCGAGATCCTTGAGAATGCTCCTGACGCGCGCTTCGTCCTGCTCGGTGTAGTAGACGATGACCTTGACGGACGAGCGGGTGCGGTTAGCGGCCTCGTAGATGGCCACTTGTTTCTCAAGATTCCGCTTCAGGCTCCTGTTGCTCCCGAGTTTGAATTCGATGAGGCTCTTGTCGATCGAGCCGGCGCTGACCTTGAAGTCGACAGGGCCGCGGCCGTTGTTGACCTCGCGGTTGACGTCGAAGTCGGTTTTGTACCAGATGAGGCCGAAGAAGATTTGTACCTCGGACTCGCGTGAGAACGGTTGGCCCGCTCGGTTGATCAACCGGTAGCCATCCTGGTTCTCCACGTACCCCTTGAACCACTTGGCCCGCGCGAGACATTCCGTGTAGCTGCCTCTCGGCTTGTCGTAGAACTCACCTTGCCGCTCAAGTGCGTCGACCGCCTTCCGGACCTGCTCAACCAGGATCTGCCGGGTGTCGTCGACCTTCTCGGCGCTTACGGACTGCGCTTCGTCACCGTTGTCCTCTTGAAGCTTGATGTAGAAGTCGATGAGCTGCGGGAACGCCTCTATCGTCCGATGGGCAGCCGTGTCCCGTTCCTTCCTCTTGGGGTCTTTCCCGAGCTGGTTCTTGAAGTACTGGTTGATCTGGCCGCGGAGCTGATCGTCGGGGACGGCGGCCGGCAAGCGCTCGAACTTCCGGATCATGTCCGGGTGGCTGATCCACGTCTCGTCGCGCGTGAGCATGTCGATCGGGGTCAACAGGACGAAATCCCCGCCGAGCCGCGGCAGGCAGTAGTCGCGAGTGGCCCAGGTTTCGGCGTTGTAGTTGAACGCCGCGCGTGGGACCGAAAAGGTGTCGCAGTCATCCTCATCGAGATGCTCTCGCGCGAAAGTCTGCGTGTAGCCGAGGAGGTAGCCCTTGATCAGGTTCGTCGTGAAGTCGCTGATGTTGTCCTTGCCGACGCCAGGTCGGATGAGACAGAGCTTCTCTAGGTGGCTGCTGCTGGTGATCGTCTCCTGACCGAAGTCCCTGAAGATCTGACCGAGCGCGCCGTGCAGCGCGGCCGCGAAGTCCTTGCCCAGACCGGCGCCCTCATTGCCGAACAAGGTGTAGCCCATCCAGTTCTGCTTGACCTCCTTAAACCGATACCAGCTATCGATCAGGGCCGGATCGAGATCGTCGGTGGCGTGATCACAGAGGAAGATGAGGTACTTCAGGATCCCCTCGTGAAGAGCCTGGTATTCCGGCTTCTCGCTGTTGAAAGCAGGAACGGATCGACGAACAGCGGCAGGTCGGAAACCACGCTGACGTCGAAGGCGCCGTACGTCTCAAGGACGTCCGGATCGACACTGAACTGCTCGGAGAAGTAGAGCTCCATCACGACCTCTCGGTGCCGCCGGTGCTCGCCATTCTCTCTCGTCTGCGCTTCGTAGTTGGTACGGCTCGCGTATCCAGTACGGCGAGCAGTTCATCGCCCGACTCGTAGTCGCGGCACTCCGCTTCGGCCAGAGCAGCCTCGGTCGGCACCAGCTCGCCACGGAAGGCTTTGCCCAGGGTGGCCGGCGAAACGCGATCGAGCACGTTCCTAACCTGGTCAAGGTGAGCAGCGAGGCGGTCAGCGGCGACCAACAGGGCGTCGGTGCGTCGCACGATCTCCTCTTGCTCGTCGAGTGGGGGCACCGGGATGATGAGCGCCTTGACGATTCCGCCGTTAATCCCGGGCCGCGTTTGGCCGCGTGTTTGGTATTGGATCTGCGCCCGAACCTGCGGGTGACCTCGCAACGCGAGCATCAAGAAGTGCGGCACCACGCGCTGCTGATCCACGGTTATCCGATAGACGTGCTTCGTGATGATGGCTTGCTCGATGCTCGCCGGCACGACGCAGACGCGGCCGACGGTCGCCATCACCGTGATAAGCACATCAAGCGGCCGCGCCTCGTACCTCCTCAGTTCCGCAAACTTTGAGTCGCCAATCCGGTGCTCGCTACCCATCGAAAACTTCCCGTCTAGGACGTTGTCGATCCCGATCACAAGCTTGCCGGCAGGTTGGAACTCGGAGTGCTTGAGGTTGCTCCCGAACGGGCCACTCTGGATCGATCTTGGCTCGTCGGCGGCAAGTGCTTCTACGGGATCGCGGCTCCAACCGGACGGGAGGTCGTCTCCATCGATCAGGTCACGCTCCGCTCGCCAATCATGCGTGAGGCGCCCCGCGCACGCCGCTGCGAGGACGGCACCGCGGAGCCGATCCAACGCCGTGCGGGCGGCTCGCAGATGGTTGGCGACCGACGCTCGGCGGAGCTCGACATCATTGAGTTGCTCGGCGATGCGCCGCTGCTCCATCAGGGGCGGCAGTGCAAGCGGGAAGGTAGCCAACGCCTTCCATGCGACTCGCGGGAGTTCCACGCCGTTCGACGCGTGATGGGCGAACTCGACGAATGACGGCTGTGATAGGAAATGCGCCAGAAAGTGCGAGTCAAGTGCAGGGGACCGACCGAAGACAAGGAAATCGGTGGAGCAGATGCCGTCGAAGCTCGGCTGCGCCACCTTGTTCAGGTATGGACGCAGCTTGCCGTAAAGCACGTCGCCCGCCCGAAATGCGCTCTTGGTACTTCTTACGTCTGATGCCCGGCCCTCACCGATGATCCGCTGGGTGTTGGCCTCCACGTGCTCCAGCCCGAGGTACTGACTATCCGGAACTTCACTTGGATGGATCTTCTCTCGTGACGGAGTCACAACATCGCCCATCGTTGCGGCTGCCCAACCCTCCGGTAGCGCGACGTCCTCATCTTGATCGTTCATGCGACGACCTCGGAGTCGTCGAGCAGCTTCTGCAGCTCGTGTAGCTCGGTGACGGCGGCCTGGAGTTCGGCGATCGCGTCGGTCACGAGTTCGGCTGGGTCGAGGATCTCGTCAGGGTCGTCGAGCTCTTCGTCGCGTAGCCACTTGAAGCTGTCGATCTTGTAGCCGCGCTCGATGACCTCCTCAAGGCTAAACCGATGCCAGCGGCCGTCGGGCGAGTCGCTCGCCGAGCGGCTGGACTTGCCATTGGGTTCGTCGCCGTAGCAGCGCTCGAACTCGGCGAAGTGCGCTGGTGTGAGAGGTCGAGATTTCTTGGTGATCGTCGGGACGTTGGCGCGGGCGTCGTAAAGCCAAAGAGTCTTGGTCGGCTCACCCTTGGTGAAGAAGATGACGTTGGTCTTGGTGCCCGCGGTGTAGGGAGCGAAGGTGCCCCGTGGGCAGCGCAGCACCGTGTGGACGTTGCAGTCCTCCATCAGGACCTTGAACACCTCGCCCGCCTGGTCGGCGAACAGAACGTTGTCAGGCACGACGACCGCGGCGCGGCCGCCGGGCTTGAGCAGCGTCATGACGTGCTGGACGAAGTTGAGCTGCTTGTTGCTGGCCTCGACCACGAAGTCGTCGCGGACCGGCGCTTGACCCGAACCCTTGGTGCCGAACGGCGGATTCGTGAGGATGACATCGAAGCGCTGGCTGCTCGGCATCTCGTAGATGGAGTCGCCGAGCGTGATGTGCGGCTCGACCTGGTGCAGGTAGAGGTTCATCAGGGCGAGCCGGCGAGGGCGTGGGACGAGTTCTTGGCCGTAGTAGGTGGCGGTTCGGATGCGCTTGGCGGTGTCGCGCTCAAAGGCGCCGCCGGTCTGCTCCTTGAGCCACTCATAGGCAGCGACGAGGAAGCCACCCGTGCCGCAAGCCGGGTCGCCGATCGCAAACCGTTTCGCCCCCCGGGGGTCCGGCTGCATGAGCCGCACCATCGACTGGATTAGGGGGCGCGGCGTGAAGTACTGGCCGGCGCCCTTCTTGCCCTCAGCTGCTGCCTTTTCCAGGAGGCCCTCGAAGGCCGCGGCCTTGACGTCGACCTTGAGGCTTGTCCACTCCGTTTCGTCGGTCGACTTGATCAGCTGGGCCAGCGTGGCCGGGTTGCCGAGTCGGTTCTGGCTGCCGGCGAAGATGTCGCCGAGCATGCCTGGCTGCTTGCCGAGCGTGCGCAGGGCGTCCTCGTAGGTCTCGACGAGCGCGACGCCGCTCCGGGCCCGCAGGTGCGGCCAGGCGGTGTCCTTGGGCAGTTCGATGTCCTGCTCGTCGGCCATCTTGAGGAACAGGAGGTAGGTGATCTGCTCGATGAAGTCGCCGTAGTCGACGCCGTCGTGACGAAGCGGATGGGCGAATCCCCAGAGGTGTGCGACGACGTCGGTCATACGGCTGCCAGCTCCTCGTTCATGCTTGCGAGCAGCTCGGCGAGCTGGCCGCCGAAGGTCTTGTTGGCCGGTGCCCAGCCGCCCTGGTCGGAGAGCACCGGCACGAGCGCGAAGTCCTCGCGATCGATCGACAGGTTCTGCACGAGGTGCAGCTGGATGCGATCCAGCCACGCCGTTTGCTCGGGTGTCAGATCGCGCCCCTCACTGATGCGCTGCATCGCTGCCTCGACTCGCTCCTGAGCGGTCAGCAGCGGCGCGGTGTCCAGCGCGGCGCGCTTGACCATGGAGATGATGTCGACCAGCGCCTTGTGGTGCGCGGCTTGATGGGCGCGATCGAGGTTCTCCTGTGTGAAGTGCTCTGGCCGCGTCTTGAGCGCGTCGCGCAGCGCTACGAGCGTGCCCGGATTCCAGTCGCTTGGGCGTGAGAGCAGGACCGACAGGGCGTCGATCTGCTCTGCCTCTGCGCGAACGAAGTCCGCGAATGCCTTGAGGTAGTCGGCGGGCTTGTATTGGGTCCCGTCGGTGCCCTTGATCAGCCACTCTGAGGACACCTGGTCGGTGACGTTCTCGGCGATGATGAAGCTGCGCGGTGACCGCGGGTAGTCCTCCAGCAGCCGGAGGAAGTCAGCGTCGCGCAGGGTTTGCATCGTCGGCGTGAACAAATGATGGAGCAGGTTTGGCAGCTGCTCGGCGAACGCGCCGAGGTCGCCGTGGTCGATGAAGCGAGCGAAGAGGTCGCGGGCGTCGCCGGACATGCTCTTTTCGATGCGGCGCAGGCGACGGACGAGACGCTTGGTGTTGTAGGCGCGGTCCTTGTTCTGCCAGATCTCCTCGATGATCTGGGCCAGGCTCTTGCCGTCGCCCTCCGCTGGCTCGGCAGTGATGCCGGTGGTGCCGGCGAAGTACTCGATCAGCGTGCCGTCGAAGCAGTCGAAGACAACGAAGCGGTCCTTGTCGGTCGCCTTCTCGCCGAGGCGGGTGCCGCGGCCGAGCATCTGCTCGAACAGGATCCGCGACTTGACCGGGCGCAGGAAGACGAGGACCTCGAGGTCCGGGATGTCCACGCCGGTGGTCAGCAGGTCGACAGTGACGACGATGCCAGGCTTGGCGCGGTTGCGGAACTCGCGGATGCGCTGCAGCGGCCGGTCGACGCGGCCGGTGATCTTGGCGACGAACGCGTCGCCCTGGCCGAAGATGTCGCGGGCCTGGTCCACGAGCTGGTCGGAGTGCGAGATGTGTGGGAGATCGTTGGCGGCGAAGATCAGCGTCTTCGGGAACCGGCCGTGCTCGGCCTGGTGCGCGTCGGCGTAACGCTTGAGCTCCTGCAGAATGCGCCGATTGGAGTCCGGGGCAGTGATGTCGCGCTCGACGGCTGCGGCGTCGAAGGCACGCTCGTCGTCGAGGAGGTCGAGCTGCTTGTTGCCGGTCTCCGGGTCAACCTGGTCGACCTGCTCCCCTTCCTGCAGGAAGACGCCGTTGATGCGGACGTCGGAGCGCACCCGCACGACGTCGTAGTCGACGAGGTAGCCGTCGCCCACCGCGGTCCCGTAGTCGTAGCGGTAGGCCAGGTTCTCGAAGTAGGCCATCGTGTGCGCTGCCGGCGTGGCGGTCAGACCAAGCTTGATCGCGTCGAAGTAATCCAGCGTTTCGCGCCAGATCGCCTGATCCTTGGCTGAATAGCCGCGATGGCACTCGTCGGCAACGATCAGGTCGAAGGCATGGATCGGAATGTCCAGCTGCTCGACGTCGGCATCGATCGTCTCGTCAGCGATCGTCAGCGCCTTCTCGCCCCCGAACAGGTTCATCGTCATCCGCTGGATCGTCGAGACGTAGACGAAGGCGTCGCCGGGCTTCGGTGCGGTCAGCAGCGAGTTCGGCATCACGCTCGGATCGAACGCCTCGTCGCCGAGATCGGCCTGCTGGAAGCGCTGCGAGTAGAGCGGGTAGATCTTGTCGAACTTCAGCCCCGGCTCAGCCTGGAAGGAGGCGAACGCACGGACGGTCTGAGCGGCCAGGGCGCGGCGGTCCACCAGGAACAGCACTCGGCGGGCGACGCCGGACTTCATCAGCCGGTAGATCTCGTTGACCGTCATCAGCGTCTTGCCGGTGCCGGTCGCCATCGTGACCAGCAGCTTGCGCTTGCCGTCACCGATCGCCTGCTCGATTGCCGCGTTGGCGTCGACCTGGTACGGCCGCATACGGGTGTTCTGGATCAGGCCAGCGAGCGTTGCCAGCTCCGCATCGAAGTCGCGACCCAGCAGCTCGCCGAGGGCGGCCGGAGTATGGAACGCCGCCACCCAACGGGAGCGATTGTGCTCTCGTCGGACGTCGTGGAAGCGGATCTGCTCACCGTTGGTCGAGTACAGGAACGGCACGCCGTACTCCCCCTGGAAGCGCGGCTGCTGCTGGATTCCCCGCGAGTAGCGCTCAGCCTGAGTCAAGACACCGTGAGGGCCGACCGTGAGCTTCTTCGCCTCGACCACGGCGCTCACCCGCTGGGCCACGCACAGGGCGTAGTCGGCCGGACCGTCGAGTGTCGGGAGCTCAGTAAGGGCCGTCGGCCAAAGAGCGGTCTCTGGCGTCATCTGCGCCGACCGGGTTACGGCCCATCCAGCCGCCTCGAGCTTCGGGTCGATCCGACGAGTCCGTGTGTCGCTCTCCAGCTCCCTCATCCGCGTGGCCAGCCTACGGCCCTCGATCGAGCAGACCGAACCTGGAACGTCGCGAGGTCCGGTTCCGGAGAGCCAAGCGGTCTTGAGCGCCGTTCGGAGCACCCGCCGACCGACCGGATCGAGAAACCAGACTAACTCGCACCGGATCGCCAGCGTGCGCTCGGTGTTGATCCGCGGTCCGCTGGCAATCGGCGTCGGGCTGCGATGCCGACCTGCGGCGGAGGAAGCATCCCGAGCAGATCGGGCGGAAGCGCGGAGCTGGCGTGCCAGTACTCCAGACCGACGAGATGTCCGGTGGCCGGATTGATCTCGAATCACCCGGACGGTCGACGAAGAACCGCCATCTGGATGATCGTAGACGACGACCAAGTCAGCCTGTTCCACTCGCCACTGACTAGCTCCGGGGTTGCGTGTACACGACCGGGGTTCCAGCAACATCCGGCGATGCGCACCGATGGACGAGGCCTGGACCCTGAAGTCCGACTTGAGGCCATCATCCGGCTCCTCCGGGTGGTTGCCCCGCCGACCGCGTCTCTACATTTCACCTGGTGCAGAACACCGAAACGACAACCTCAGCACGTCACGCGCAGGGCTGCCTGTTCTGCCGCCGACGCGACGGCGGCTTCACGAGTCGCGAGCACATCTTCAGTGAGGCGTACGGCAACCAGGACAAGATCCTCCCCGCGGGAGTTGTCTGCGACCGATGCAATCACGGGCCGTTGTCGCGCGCGGACCAAGCGCTCGCAGATTTCGGACCAGTGAAGTTGCTGCGTGCCGAACGGGGTCTCCCGACGAAAGCCGGCAAAGGCGTCGAGGCTGTATTCGGAAATGCACGGGTCGCGTTCACCGCACGCGGTGAGATGAGTATCGCGGTCGACCACCCCAGACTCCTCAAGAACATGCCGCGAACGTCTGAGGGCCGCATCGCGCCAAGGAGGAACGGTACCGCTCACGGGACCGAGAGTGAGCGGCAGGGCGGTGCGCAACATGACGCGAGCCATCTGGAAGTCGGCGCTGGAATTCGTCTATCTCGACCACGGACCTGACGTCGCCTTTGCGCGTCCCTTCGATTCGGCCCGTGAAGCGATCATCAGCAAGGACCCTGTACAGGGGTGGCTCGCGATCGAGAAGGATGCGGCCATGAACCAAGAGGTCAACCTGACCTACTGGCATCCGATGCAAGTCAACGGGCGAGATGGCCTGCCCGTTCTCATGGACATCTTCGGCGTTCGGTTCTGGACTGACGCTCTTCGCCATGATCTCAACTTCGACGTGCGGGCCGCGCCGGCGGCAGTCAACATCTGGACGTTCTAGCTCTCCGAGAACTCCTGACGTTAAGAACCCTACCCCGAGTCTACCGCGACCTGGACGACTGGCACGATGAGGACGCCGGCCCGCGTCTTGGAGGGTCTGAGCCGGGATCAGGGGCCGGAAACGACCCAGGCCCTGGAGCTTTCGAGGGCTGGGTTCAAACCGGTCAAACAATGCGGGCGGAGGGACTCGAACCCCCACAGCCTGTCGGCCACGAGGACCTAAACCTCGCGCGTCTGCCAGTTCCGCCACGCCCGCTCGATCACGCCGCTGGAGACTGGTGCGGGCGGCGCGATGAGACTGTATCTTCGCCGCATGTTGGAGGACAGCGACGGGCCCCGCGAGGGGTACGTAATCGAGCACCCGAACCGGGAGAAGGCCGCCTCGAAGGTGACGAAGGCGATCGTCGTGGTGCTGTTGCTCGTCTCGGCGGCCCTGATGATCATCGTGAGCATCGGCGGCTGGGACGCGCTGGAGGGTGCGAAGCCCGTCCAGATCTTCTACATCGTCATCTTCATCTTCATGGCGTTCATGATCGCGCGCTGGAACCGCGGCCTGCTGCCGGTCGCCGCCGCGCTGTCGATCATCCTGCTGATCTTCGCCGCCGTCTCGGGCCCCGGCTGGTTTGACCGGGACAAGTCGGGCTTCACCAGTCCCGCGCTTGACGAGGACATCGTCGGGCTGCTGACCTTCATCCTCGTCCCGGTGCAGGTGCTGTTGATCGGCTTCACCCTGCGCGGCTTCGCGCAGGCGTGGAACGTTGAGGTCGAGCGGCCGGCCGACGGCTCGCGGCACCCGCGCGACGGCGGCGAGGACCCTCGCCGCGGCCACGAGCCGCAGCCCGCGTAAGCTCAGGCCGCTGCACGCGGCGGTAGCCCAACTGGCAGAGGCACCGGATTCAAGTCCCGGTCAGTGCGGGTTCGAATCCCGCCCGCCGCATGACGCCTTGCAGCGGCGAGGAGACGGCGCCGGCTCGGCGAAGCGGAGCGCCATGGCCGCTCTCGCCACCCTGATCCCGGTCGGGCTCGCGCTCGGGCTGCTGCTGTTCGGGACGTACGGGACGCACCGCCCGCCGGCGCCGACGCCCGGCCGCGTCGTGCCGGTGACGATCCTGGCCGTGCTGCTCGGCCCGGTCGCCGTGGTCGGGCTCGGCCTCGTCACGTGGCTGGTGCTCGTGGTCGTGATCATCGCGGCGCTGCTGATGTTCGCCATGCTGCGCACGCCGCCACTGCGACACTGAGGGCATGGACCACGCCAGGCGCCTGGCCGCCTACGCGCTCGTGTTGCGCGAGCTCGTGCACCGCGCCCTCGGCCGGTTGCCCGTCGTGGCGCAGCTGCACGACAAGCGCGCGCTCGGCGCCCACGCCTACGAGGACGCGCGGTCGCTGGCCAAGCTGCTGCGGCGGCTGGGCGAGTTGCCCACCGCGGAGGGGCTGCCGGGCGCGCCCGGCCCGGCGCTCGCCGCGCTGTTCGAGCGCGACGCCTACGCGGAGATCAAGCCGGCGCTGGCCGCCGCCGTGCGCTGGCACCTCGGCCGGCTGGACCCGGTCGCCGACGAGCCCGAGTTGCGGATCCTCACCCAGATCGCCTTCCGCCAGGAGCGCCACCTGCGCGAGCTGCCCGCGCGCTACGGCTCCGCGCCCGCCGACCTGCCGATCGACGTCGAGCCCGGCGCCGGGCGGCTCCCGGACATCGACCCCGTCCCCGCCGCGCCCGCGCGCGACCCGTTCGTGGCGCTCGGCGGCACCGGCGCCGTCCCGATCAACGCCGCGCTGCTCGCCGCCGAGGTCGCCGCCCGCACGGCCCACGAGCTCCCCGGCGAGCCCTGGGACTTCCACGCCGACCTCGCGCGCATCGTCGCCGACCGCCTGCGCCGGACCGTCGTGCTCGAGCAGCGCGGGGAGCGCTGGGGGGACGAGCCCGTGGCCGTCGACGGCTTCGCGGCCGTGCTCGGACTCGACCTGGCCGGCCGGCTCGCGTTCGCCGCCGACCCGGCGGACCCGGCGCACCGACTCATCGCCGAGCGCTGGAGCGCCTGACTACGCCACGAAGCTCAGCAGCTCCGCGGCGAACGCCGACGGCGCCACGAGCAGGCCGCCCTCCGACGGCGGCAGCGGATCGAGCGCGTGGATCTCGAGCCCCGCGCACCGGCACATCAGCTCGCCGGCGGCGATGTCCCAGCGCTTCACGCCGCGCTCGAAGTAGGCGTCGTAGCGCCCGCCCGCCAGCCAGGCGAGATCGAGCGCGGCCGAGCCGAGGCGGCGGATGTCGCGCACGTGCGGGAGCAGCCGCGCGACGATCGCCCCCTGCACCTCGCGCACCGCGGTGTCGTAGCCGAAGCCGGTCGCCACGAGCGCGGTCTCCAGGTCGGCGCGGCCGGAGGCGGCAACGGGGACGCCGTCGAGGAGGGGCTTCCCGCCCGCGACCGCCGTCCAGCTCTCGTCGCGCATCGGGTCGAAGACGACGCCGGCGACCGCCGCACCGGTCGCGTCCTCCAGGGCGACGCTGACGCCCCACTGGGGGATCCCGAACAGGTAGTTGACGGTCCCGTCGAGCGGGTCCACGACCCAGCGGCGGCCGGAGAAGCTCGCGACGTCGTCACCCTCCTCCCCCAGGATCCCGTCGTCGGGGCGCGCGGCGGCGAGCCGCCCGCGGATCAGCGACTCGGCCGCCAGGTCGGACTCCGAGACGAGATCGGTCGGCGTGCTCTTGGAGGAGACCTCGCCGCGGGTGGCGCTGACGAAGCGCTCCCGCAGGAGCGCTCCGGCCTCCCGCGCGAGCGCCTCCGCCAGCGCCAGGTCGTCTACTGCTCCACCTCCGCCGGGACCTCGATCTCGCGCTTGAGGATCTTGCCCGTCGGGCCCTTGGGGAGCTCGCCGACGAACCAGATCTTGCGCGGGTACTTGTAGGCGGCGATCTTGTCCTTGACGAAGGACCGCAGATCCTTCTCGGAGACCTCCTGGCCGTCCTTGAGCGCGACGGCGGCGCCGACCTCCTCCCCGAGGTCGTCGTGCGGCATGCCCACGACGGCGGCCTCGCGCACGGCCGGGTGCTCGTAGAGGATCTCCTCGACCTCGCGCGGGTAGACGTTGTAGCCGCCGCGGATGATCAGCTCCTTCTTGCGGTCGACGATGAAGTAGTAGCCCTCGTCGTCGCGCTTGGCCATGTCGCCGGAGTAGAACCAGCCCTCGTCGTCGATGGCCTCCCTGGTGTCCTGATCGCGACCCCAGTAGCCCTTCATGATGTTGTGGCCGCGGATGGCGATCTCGCCGACCTCGTCCCCGCCGACCTCGTTGCGGTCGTCGTCGACAAGGCGCATCTCCACGCCCTCGATCGGCGTGCCGATGGAGCCGATCTTGCGCTCGCGGTCGGGATGGTTGAAGGAGGCGACGGGCGAGGTCTCCGACAGGCCGTAGCCCTCGAGCACCTTCGTCTCGAAGGCCTCCTCGAAGCCGCGCAGGACCTCGCCGGGCATCGCCGAGCCGCCGGACACGCTCATGCGCAGGCACGACACGTCGTAGTCGGCCTTGTCGGCGACGTGCAGCATCGCGCCGAACATCGTCGGCACGCCCTCGAAGATCGTGACCTTGTCGCGCTGGATGATCTCGAGCGCCTTGTCGGGGTCGAAGCGCGGGATCATGCTCAGGCAGCCGCCGGAGAGGATCGTCGCGTTGAGCCCGCAGGTCTGCCCGAAGGAGTGAAACAGCGGCAACGCGCCGAGGCAGATGTCGTCCTCGCTGGCGTCGAAGAGCCCGCCGGCGAACTCGGCGTTCTTGAGCAGGTTGACGTGGGTGAGCTCCGCGCCCTTGGGCTTGCCGGTCGTGCCGCTGGTGTAGAGCAGGACCGCCGTGTCGTCGTCCGCGCGGTCGACGACCTGCGCCTCCGGCTCGGCCGCGCCGACGAGCCTCTCGAACTCGTGCGGCTTGACGAGCACCAGGTCCGCGCCCTCCTGCTCGGCGCCCTGGGTCGCGGGCTCGGAGAAGCCGTGCCAGGCGAACAGGAGCTTCGCGCCGGAGTCCTTGAGGTAGTAGGCGACTTCGCGGCCCTTGAGCAGGGGGTTCATCGGGACCACCACGCCCCCGGCGCGCAGGACGCCGTAGTAGACGATCGCGAAGTACGGGACGTTCGGCAGCATGATGCCGACGCGGTCGCCGACCTCGAAGCCCTTGGACTTCAACAGGCCCGCGACGTGCGCACTGGCCCCGTTGAGCGTGTTGTAGTCCACGACGACATCGTCGAGCTTGAGCGCGGTGCGCCCACCCGCGCGTTCAGCGGACTTGGTCAAGATCTCTGCCAGGTTCATTTCTCAGCTCTCTCCTCGGCGACTACGCTCGGCAGCGCTACGGCTGCACTTCCCATCATCGTGCTCGCGTATGCGGTGCCCTATCTGCTGCGGGCCCGCCATCTTGCCGCTCTTGGGCGGCCGGTGCCCCGCTGGCGGCAGGCCTGCTTTCAGCTGGGGCTGCTGGTGTTGATCGGCGCGGACGTCCCGCCCCTGAGCACCCTGAGCAGCGACCTGTTCGTGGCGCACATGGTCGAGCACCTGCTGATCGGCGACGGCGCCGCCCTGCTGATCGTACTCGGGCTCACGGGGCCGATCATGGCGCCCGTCCTGCGCCTGCGCGGCCTGCGCTGGCTGCGGGACCTCTCGCACCCTGGCGTCGCGTTGCCGCTGTGGGCGGTCGACCTCTACGTCTGGCACCTGCCGACGCTGTACGAGGCGGCGCTGCGCAACGAGCTCGTCCACGGCCTCGAGCACGCGTGCTTTCTGTTTTTTTCCATCAACCTGTGGCTGGCGCTGCTCGGGCCGCTGCCCAAGCCGGCCTGGTTCGGCAACCTCGGCCGCCTCGGCTACATCGTGCTCGCGCGGCTGGCCGGCGCGATCCTGGCCAACGTCTTCCTGTGGTCGGGGACGGTCTTCTACGGCTACTACGGGCCGGGCGTCGCCAGGCACCACACGACCCAGCTGAGCGACCAGAGCCTGGGCGGCTCGGTGATGATGGTCGAGGAGAGCCTGCTCACGATCGGCCTCTTCTGCTGGCTGTTTTTGCGCGCGGCGCGCCAGACGGAGGAGCGCGACGCGCTGGTCGAGCTCGCGGCGGCCAACGGCGTGGAGCTCGACCCGCAGCGCGCCACCCGCGCGGTGGCCGCGGGCCGCGGCGACGAGCTGCGCAGGCGCCTGCTCAAGCCCGGGACATGACCCGGCCGCTCTTCGCGCGACGGCGCCCACCATCCGCAGATTCGGCATCCATTGGATGCCAAATCTGCGACTGACCGCAGAATCCCCGCGCCCCGGCTCCCGCCTCAAGCGTCCACGCCGTCCGTCACGAACGCCATGAGGCCCCCCGCTTGATCGCGTACTCGACGAACCAGTCGAACGCCTCGGGGTTGGCGAGCGAGTCGCGGCTGGCCGCCTGCTCGGGATCGGCGCCCATCAGGATCTTCTTGACGGGAACCTCGAGCACCTTGCCCGACAGGGTCCGGGGCACCTCCGCCACCTGAACGATGTCGTCCGGCACGTGCCGGGGCGAGCAGTCCAAGCGGATGCGGGCGCGCAGCTCGGCCACGACGTCGTCGGTCAGCTCGCCGTCGACGACCACGAACAGCGGCATCCAGTCCTCGACGTCGAGCACGAGCGCGTCGGTGACGGCGTCGACCGCGAGCGCCGCGCGGTAGATCTCCGCGGTGCCCATGCGGACCCCGCCGCGGTTGATCGTCGAGTCGCTGCGCCCGGAGATCACCGCCGTGCCGCGCTCGGTGATGCGGATCCAGTCGCCGTGGCGCCAGACGCCCGGGTAGTCCTCGAAGTAGGCCTCGCGGTAGCGCGAGCCGTCCTCGTCGCCCCAGAAGCACAGCGGCATCGACGGCATCGGCTCGGTGATCACGAGCTCCCCCACCTGCTCGACGACGCTCGTCCCATCCTCGTCGAAGGCCTCGACCCTGCACCCGAGCGCCCGCGCCTGCAGCTCGCCCAGCCACACCGGCTTCAGGGGCGTGCCGCCGACGAAAGCGGTGCAGACGTCCGTGCCGCCGGAGGTGGAGAACAGCCACACGGGGCCGAGCTGCTCGTCGACCCACTCGAAGCCCTCCGGCGACAGCGGCGAGCCGGTCGACCCGACCGCCTTCAGCGCGGAGAGGTCGCGCCCCTCGCCGGGCACGACGCCCGCCTTCATGCAGCCGTGGAGGTACGCGGCGCTGGTCCCGAAGACCGTCGTCCTCGTCTGCTCGGCGAGGTCCCACAGCCGCCCCAGGTCGGGGTGGCCGGGATCGCCGTCGAAGGTGACGATCGCCGCCGGCGTGAGCAGCACGCCCGCGAGGAAGTTCCACATCATCCAGCCGGTCGTGGTGAACCAAAAGACGCGGTCGCCCTCCTGGGCGTCGAGGTGCAGGTGCAGGTGCTTGAGGTGCTCGAGCAGGATCCCGCCCTGGCCGTGGACGATCGCCTTGGGTAGCCCGGTCGTGCCCGAGCTGTAGAGCACCCACAGGGGGTGGTCGAAGGGCACGCGGTCGAACGCCAGCGGCTCGTCGGTCTCGTCGAACCAGTCGCTCAGCAGCACCGTGTGCTCGAGCGAGGGCATCTGCGCCTGCAGCGTGGCCACGACGTCGGACCTGTCGAATGCCTTGCCGCCGTAGCGGTAGGACTCGACGGCCAGCAGGACCTTCGGCTCGATCTGCGCGAAGCGGTCGACGACCGCGCGCGCGCCGAAGTCCGGCGAGCAGGAGGACCAGATCGCGCCCAGCGACGCGGTCGCCAGGAACGCGGCGATCGTCTCGGGGAGGTTCGGCAGGTAGGCGGCCACCCGGTCCCCGCGGCCGACCCCGCGCGCGGCCAGGCCGGCTCGCACCCGCGCCGTCTGTGCGCGCAGCTCGGCCCACGTCCACTGCCCGGACGCGCGGGACTCGCCGTCGAAGCAGATCGCCACCCGGTCGTCGTCCTTGCCGCGGAACACGTGCTCCGCGTAGGACAGGTTCACGCCCGCGAACCACTCCGCGCCGGGCATCTCGCGCGCGCCGAGGACGCGCAGCGGCGGCGCGTCGCCGACCACGCCGAAGTAGTGCCAGATCGCGCCCCAGAACGCCTCGAGGTCTGAGACCGACCACTGCCACAGCTCGTCGTAGTCCTCGAAGCCCAGCTCCAGCCAGCGCATGAAGCGGGTCATCGTGCACGACTCGACCAGGGCCTCGGGCGGCGTCCAGAGGATCCTCGGCTCGCCGGTCATCGGTTCGCGATCCTAGGCCGTACCGTTCGCCTATGACCGCTGTCGTCTGGTTTCGCCGCGACCTGCGCCTGCACGACCATCCGCCGCTGGCGGCGGCGCTGCGCGAGCACGAGCGGGTCGTCCCGCTCTTCGTGCTCGACCCGCGGCTTATCGACGGGCGCTTTCGCTCGGCCAACCGCACCCAGTACCTGCTCGACTGCCTGCGCGCGCTCGACGGCGAGCTGCGCGAGCGCGGCGGGCGGCTGGTCGTGCGCGTCGGGAAGGCCGAGGAGGTCGTCCCGGCCGTCGCGGCGGAGGCGGGCGCCGAAACCGTCTACGCCGCCGGAGACGTGTCAGCCTACGCCCGCGCGCGCGACGAGCGCGTCGGCGCGCGGGTCGACCTGCGACTCGGCCCGGGCCTGTTCATCGCCCGCCTTGATGACCTGGAGACCCGGTCCGGCACGCCCTTCCGCGTCTACTCGCCCTTCCGGCGCGCGTGGGAGGCGCAGCCGCGCCGCGCCGTCGAGCGCGCGCCGTCGGGCGTCCCGGTACCGGGCGATGTGCGCTCAGACCCGATCCCGAGCCTCGAAGCGCTCGGCTTCGACGGGCCCGCGCGCGAGCTCGAGGACCGGCCCGAGCCCGGGGAGCCCGCCGCCGTGCGAGCGATGGAGGCGTGGGTGCGCACCGGAGTCGACAACTACGGGCAGACGCGCGATGTGCTCGCCGCCCAGACCTCGCGCATGAGCCAGTACCTGCACTTCGGGTGCCTCTCACCGCTGCGGCTCGAGCAGCGCGCGCGCCACGCCCGCGTGTACCGCCAGGAGCTCGCGTGGCGCGACTTCTACGCCTACGTGCAGCTCTTCGGGCCGATCGACCGTCCGAACCCGCAGTGGTCCGACGACGCCGACGCCCTCGCCGCCTGGCAGCAGGGGCGCACGGGCTACCCCGTCGTCGACGCCGCGATGCGCCAACTCGTCGCCTGCGGGTGGATGCACAACCGCGCCCGCATGATCGTCGCGTCCTTTCTCACCAAGGACCTGCACCTCGACTGGCGCCTCGGCGAGCGCTTTTTCATGGAGCACCTGATCGACGGCGACCTGGGCTCCAACAACGGCGGCTGGCAGTGGGTGGCCGGGACCGGCACCGACCCGCAGGACTACACGCGCGTCTTCAATCCGTCGCTGCAGCAGAAGCGCTTCGACCGCGACGGCCGCTACGTCCGGCGCTGGCTGCCCGAGCTCGCCGAGCTCCCCGACCGGTTCCTGCCCGAGCCGTGGGCGTGGGAGCACGCGGGCTCGCTCGACTACCCCGCCCCGATCGTCGACCACGCGCGCGAGCGGCGCCGGGCGATCGAGGCCTACCGCGCGGTCAGGTCGTAGTCCCCGCAGCCGCGCCTTCCGCCGCCTCGAACTCGGTCCCGCCCATCGTGTGCCGAACGTACGCGACGCCGGGTAGACAACGTAAGTGCTCCAGCACGTCTCCCTCGAAAGCCGCCGCGCCGACGCCGACGCCCTCGTGCGGTTCTTCGGCGTGCTCGGCTTTGCGGAGGTCTCGCCGCCGCCCAGCCTCGCCGAGCGGGCGCGGTGGGTGCAGTCGGGCGCCACGCAGGTGCACCTGCTGTGGGCCGACGAGCCGGTCGTCCCGCCGCAGGGGCACGTCGCCGTGCAGGTGGCCGACTACGACGCGACGCTGCGTGCCCTCGCGGCCGCGGGCTTCGAGTTCGAGCCGCGCGCCGAGCACTGGGGCGCCCCGCGCGCCTACGTGCGCTCGCCGGGCGGGCACCTCGTCGAGGTGTTCGCCACGCCGCCGGGGTAGGGGCGAGTCTCGACGACGCCGCGCCTAATGGGTGTGATGACCCCCATTGAGCGCGTGCGCGCCGCGGCGAGGCACCGCGTCATCACCTATTCAGAGCTCTTGGAGCTCGGATACTCACGTGAAGTGGTCCGGCATTGGGTCCGGACCGGCCGACTGCACCGCGTCCATCGAGGGGTCTACGCCGTCGACGATCCTCGCCTCAGGCCGGAGGGGCAGGCGCTGGCGGCGACGCTCGTAACGGGCGGGCACGCCAGCCACCGCTCGGCGGCGGCGCTCTTGCGCCTCCTCGACCATAGACCGCGGAATCCTCAGGTCACCGTCATCGGCAGTGCGGGCGGTCGCGGCCCGGCCGGCGTCGAGCTCCATCACTCGGCGACGCTCAGACCCGCGGATCTGACCTCTCGCCGCGGCATCCCCGTGACGGCTGTCTCCCGCACGATCATCGACCTCGCACCAACTCTCCATCCCCAGGCTCTCAAGGGCGCCGTGCGCCAGGCGGAGCGACTCTACGACCTCCAGCTGCGCGAGCTCGACCGACCCGGAATCCCGTCCAACCTGCGCGCGCTGCTCGACGTCTACCTCGCCGGCTCCGGCGTCACCGCCAACGAGCTCGAGGCGCAGTTCCTGGAGATCTGCGCGGGCGCCGCACTCCGCCCTCCCGAGACCCAGGCGCACTTCGAGACCGACCGCGTCGACTTCGTCTGGCATGACCTGCGGCTGGTTGTCGAGACCGACGGGCGCGAGAGCCACGACAACGCGATCGCCTTCACCGACGACCGCGTCCGCGACCGCCGCCGGTTCGCCGCAGGCTTCGCAACCCTGCGCTACACGTGGGCCGAGGTGATGCGCCGCGGCGCCATGGTGGCCGACGAGCTCGCCGCCGCGCACGCCCGCTGCCGCGAATCGCAGCGACGCCGCGCTTAATGGGGGTGATGACCCCCGTTAAGCGCGTCTTCGTCGCCAGGGGGGCGGGTCCCGCTTACATCCGGTGCGGGCGGAGCAGTTCGGGCATGCGGGCCGGACGCTACCGGTACCGTCAGCGCCCGATGGATCGAAAGCGCCTCGCCCTGCTCGCCGCGATCCTCGGCTCGGTCGTGGCGGGCCTCGACGCGACAGTCGTCAACGTCGCGCTGCCCTCGATCGCCACCGATCTCGGCGGCGGCCTCGCCGGGCAGCAGTGGGTCTCAAACGCCTACCTGGTGACGCTCGGCTCGCTGATCCTGGTCGGCGGCTCGCTCGGCGACGTGTTCGGGGAGCGGCGGGTGTTCTCGCTCGGCGTCGGCGGCTTCGGCCTGGCGTCGCTGCTGTGCGCGATCGCCCCCTCGGTCGGGTTCCTGGTCGCCGCCCGGGCGCTGCAGGGGGTCTTCGGCGCGCTGCTGACCCCGAGCGCGCTCGCGGTGCTGATCGCGGCCTTCCCGCCGTCGGAGCGCGGCGCGGCGATCGGGTCCTGGACGGCGTGGGTCGGGGTGGCGTTCGTCGTCGGCCCGCTCGCCGGCGGCGTGCTCGTCGACGGGACCTCCTGGCGCTGGATCTTTCTCATCAACATCCCGTTCGTGCTCCTGACCCTCGCCGTGGTCCGCGTCGCGGTCGACGCCCGGGTGCGTGAGGGAAAGCGGCCCCACGTCGACTGGACCGGCGCGGGGCTGTGCGCGCTCGGGCTCGCGGGGCCGGTGTTCGCGCTGATCCGCCAGCCGGAGCTCGGCTGGGGCAGCCCGCAGGTGTGGGCGCCGCTGGTGGCCGGCCTCGGGCTCCTGGCGGTCTTTCTGCGCTGGGAGGCCCGGACGCCCGCGCCGATGCTCCCGCTCGGGCTCTTCCGCCGGCGCAACTTCGCGATCGGCAACCTGCAGACGCTGCTGATGTACGGCGGGCTGAGCATGAACCTGTTCTTCCTCGTGCTCTTCCTGCAGGAGGTCGCGCACTACTCCGCGCTGCAGAGCGGGCTGGCCACGATCCCGACAACCCTGATCATGTTCGCGCTCTCGCGCCGGATGGGCGCGCTGGCGGACCGCCTCGGCCCGCGCCTGTTCATGGGCGGCGGGCCTCTGCTCGCGGCGGTCGGCCTGCTGCTCTACCAGCGCGTCGGCGCGGGCGCCGGCTACGTCAGCGAGGTGCTGCCGGCCCTGGTCGTGTTCTCGCTCGGGCTGTCGATGACGGTCGCGCCGCTGACGGCGACGGTGCTCGCCGACGCCGACGAGCGCAACGCCGGCGTCGCCTCGGGGGTCAACAACGCGCTCGCTCGCATGGGCGGCCTGATCGCCGTTGCGGCGCTGGGGATCATCGCCTCGGGCGCGGTCTCGCTGGGGGGCTTTCACCGCGTGATGGCGATCGCGGCCGGGCTCGTCGGGCTGGCCGGGCTGCTCGCGGTCGCGGGCATCCGGAACCCGGACCGCGCCGACGTTCACTGCGCGGAGTGCCCCGGCGGGGCGCTCGCGGGCGCGCCGGCCGAGGCCGCGGCGGCGCCGGAGCCGGCGCTCGCCGCTCGGTAGGGTCCGGCGCATGTCCGACCTCGTGCTCACGGAGGACCACGGGCGGGTCCGCCATGTCGTCCTGAACCGCCCAGAGAAGCGCAACGCCATCAACGCCGGCCTGCTCGTCGCGCTCGGTGAGGTCCTGCGCGAGATCGCCGGCGACCCGTCGGTCCACGTGGTCGTCCTGCGCGGCGCGGGCCCGATGTTCTCCTCCGGCGTCGACCTCGGCGAGCTGGCGGGCATGGCCGGCGCGATCGAGCGCCTGCGGCCGTTTCGCAAGCTCTGGCTCGACGTTGCCAACCAGCTCGAGGAGCTGCCCAAGGCGACGGTCTGCGAGATCCACGGCGGCTGCATCGGCGGCGCCCTCGAGACGGCGCTGGCCTGCGACCTGCGCACGATGGCCGCGGAGGCCGTCGCCGGCCTGCCCGAGACGCGCGTCGGCCTGATTCCCGACGTCGGCGGGTCCTCGCGCCTGCCCCAGATCGTGGGGCTCGGCCGCGCGAAGGAGCTGATCATGACCGGCAGGCTGATCAACGGGACCGAGGCCGAGCACATCGGCCTCGTCAACCGCGTCGCCCCGGCCGCCGAGCTCGAGGCCGCGACGCGCCAGCTCGTCGACGAGCTGCTGATCTGCGCGCCGATCGCCGTCGGCCTGGCCAAGCGCGCGATCGACGCCTCCGCCCGCCCCGCCCTCTCCACGACGCTCGAGCTCGAAGTCGCCCTGCAGGAGGCCTGCCTGCGCACGGCGGACTTCGCCGAGGGCGCCAGGGCCTTCGCGGAGAAGCGCCAGCCGGAGTTCAGCGGCCGCTGACCGCATGAGGGTCGTGATCCTCGCCGGCGGGACGGGCGGCGCCAAGCTCGCGCGCGGGATGCTCGACGTGGTCGATCCGGACGAGCTCGTGGTCGTCGCCAACACCGGCGACGACATCGAGATCCACGGCGCCCACGTGTCCCCCGACCCCGACCTGGTGCTGTTCTGGCTGGCGGACCGCATCGACGCGCGCGGCTGGGGCCTTGCAGGCGACACCTTCCACGCGATGGACCGCCTGCGCCGTTCGCGAAGCGAGTCGGGATCGCAGGAGGTCTGGTTCGACCTCGGCGACGAGGACCTCGAGATCGGCCGCGACCGCCGGCGGCGCCTCCAGCGCGGGGAGACGCTGTCACAGGCGCTCGAGGAGCTGCGGCGCACGCTGGGCGTCCGCGCCCGCGTGTTGCCGATGTGCGACGAGCCCGTACGGACGTTCGTCGACGGCACGCCGTTTCAGGAGTGGATGATCCGGGCGGGCGGCAAGGCCGGCGAGACGGCCGTCGGCTCGATCGAGCTGCGCGGGATCGACGACGCCACGCTGCCGCCCGCGGTCGCCGAGGCGCTCGCGGCGGCCACGGCCGTGATCATCGGCCCCAGCAACCCGGTCATGTCGATCGGCCCGATCCTCGCGGTCGGAGGCCTGCGCGCCGCGCTCGAGGCCGTGCCCGTCGTCGCCGTCAGCCCGTTCGTCAGGGGCGAGATCCTCAAGGGCCCGACGATCCCGAGCCTGCGCGCCGCCGGGGTCGAGCCCACCCTTGCCGGCGTCGCCGAGCTCTACGCCGATGTCGTCGACGGGATGGTCGCGGACGAGCGGATCGCCGGGGTGCCGACGCTCGAGACCGACGTGCTGATGGACGGCGCCGCCGGGCGCGAGCGCCTCGCCCGGGAGACTTTGACGTTCGCCGCCGGGCTTTGAGTAGGTTCCGCGCCATGGGCGGACTTCTCGGCGGCAAGACCATGTTCATCTCCGGCGCCAGCCGCGGCATCGGGCTGGCCATCGCCAGGCGCGTGGCCTCCGACGGCGCCAACGTCTGCCTCGTGGCCAAGACGGCCGAGCCGCATCCCAAGCTCGAGGGCACGGTCTACACGGCCGCCGAGGCGATCGAGCAGGCCGGCGGCCAGGCCCTGCCGATCGTCGGCGACATCCGCGACGAGGACACCGTCTTCGGCGCCGTCGCCCGGTGCGTCGAGCGGTTCGGCGGCATCGACATCTGCGTCAACAACGCCAGCGCGATCAACCTCGCCGGCACCGAGCGCCTCGCCATGAAGCGCTACGACCTGATGCAGTCGATCAACACGCGCGGCACCTTCCTGGTCTCCAAGGCCTGCGTCCCGGAGCTCCGCAAGGCCGGCAACCCGCACGTGCTGACGCTCTCCCCGCCGCTGAACATGCAGCCGCGCTGGTTCGGCGCCCACGTCGCCTACTCGATCGCCAAGTACGGCATGAGCATGTGCACGCTCGGGATGGCCGAGGAGTTCCGCGGCGACGGCATCGCCTTCAACGCCCTGTGGCCGCGCACGATCATCGCCACGGCCGCCGTGCAGAACCTGCTCGGCGGAGAGGAGGCGATGGCCAAGGCCCGCACTCCCGAGATCATGGCCGACGCCGCCCACGCGATCCTCACGCGCCCCGCGAGGAGCTGTACGGGCAACTTCTTCGTCGACGACGAGATCGTCGAGGGCGACCTCAGCCGCTACCGCGCCGGCGAGGGCGGGTCCGAGGACGACCTCATCTCAGACCTCTTCGTCTAGGAAAGGACTAGCGTCCCTTCGGATGCGCCAGCGCGTCACCTTCAGCCGGAACGTGACCCTGTCGCTGTCCAGGACGTGCCGCTGCCACTGCAAGTACTGCGCATTCGCGACGCACAAGCCGCATCTGCACGAGCCCGACGAGGTCCTGCGGCTGATCGACCACGCCGCGCGGCGCCGGGTCAAGGAGCTGCTCGTGCTCACCGGCGAGGCGCCGGACCACCACCCCGGCGTGCAGGCAAGGCTCGAGCAGCTCGGCTTCTCAGACTTCGTCGCCTACGTCTGCTGGGCCTGTGAGCAGGCGCTGGACCGCGGTCTGCTGCCGCACACCAACCTCGGCGTGCTGAGCCGGGAGGACCTGGGCCGGCTGCGGGCGGTGACCGCCAGCCAGGGCCTGATGCTCGAGTCGGTCAACCCCGGCCTGGTCGCCCACCAGGGCTCGCCGACCAAGCACCCGCAGCGGCGGCTGGAGACCATCCGCGCCGCCCACGAGCTGCGGATCCCCTTCACCAGCGGCATCCTCGTCGGAATCGGGGAGTCCGAGGACGAGCAGGTCGCCGCGCTCGAGGCCCTGCAGGGCATGGATCACCTGCAGGAGGTGATCCTGCAGAACTTCGTCCCCCACCAGAGCTACTACGGCCGGGAGCCGGCCCAGATCGCCGGGGAGGCGGCCCAGACGCTGTGGCGGACGGGGATCGTGGACCGTCCGCACGAGAGCCTGCCGGCGTGGGCGAACCCGATCTCGATCGACGACCTCAAGCGGCTGATCGGCGAAGCCCGGCGGCTGCTGCCCGGCGTCGGCATCCAGGTGCCCCCCAACCTGTCGGCGTGGTGGCCGGAGCTCGTCGCGGCGGGCGCCACCGATCTCGGCGGCCTGAGCGCCAACGGCGACCACATCTCACCCGAGCATCCCTTCCCGTCCCCCGGGCAGGTGCGCGAGCGCCTGCAGCGCGACGGCGCCGCGCTCGCCGAGCGGCTGTGCGTGTACCCGCAGTACATCGGCGAGGAATGGCTGTCAGACCGCGTGCTCGCGGTGATCGACGAGCACTACCCGACCTTCCGTCGCCGCCGCCGCGTACCGACGCTCAACGGCTCGCTCGCCGGCGTCGTCGCAAAGGCCCGCGACGGCGGCGCGCTGAGCCCGGGTGAGCTGACCGGCCTGTTCGCCGAGGCGCGCTCGGAGGCCGTCGAGGACATCCGCCAGGCCGCGGACGAGCTGCGCTCAGAGCTCGCCGGCGACGAGGTCACCTTCGTCGTGAACCGCAACGTCAACGTCTCGAACATCTGCGTCGTCGGCTGCGCGTTCTGCGGGTTCGGGGTGGGCCGAAATTCTCAAGACGCCTACGAGCACGACCGCGAGGAGTTCGTCGGCCGCCTGCGCGACGCGCTCGCCTACGGCGCCACCGAGGTCTGCATCCAGTCCGGGATCCACCCCGACTGGACCTTCGACGACTACCTCGGCTGGCTGCGGCTGGCCAGGCAGACCGCGCCGGAGCTGCACCTGCACGCCTACTCGCCGATGGAGGTCGACCACATGTGCACGACCTCCGGCCTGCCGCCGGCGGAGGTGTTCGAGCGGCTGCGCGAGGCCGGCCTGGGCTCGGTCCCGGGCACCGCGGCCGAGGTGCTCGAGGACGGCGTGCGCCCGCGCATCTCGCCCAACAAGCTTCCCGCCGGGCGCTGGCTGGAGATCATCGAGGCCGCCCACGGCGTCGGCCTGCGCTCCACCGTGACCGTGATGTTCGGCCACATCGAGCAGCCGCACGAGCTCGCCGAGCACATGCGCGTCGTGCGCGCCCTGCAGGAGCGCACCGGCGGCTTCACGGAGTTCGTGCCGCTCTCGTTCATCCCGTACCACACGCTGCTCGGCCGCACGCACGGCATCGAGCCGATCTCCCGCGAGGAGAACCTCAAGCACACCGCGGTCTTCCGCCTCGCGCTCGGAAAGACGGTGTCGAACCTGCAGGCGAGCTGGGTGAAGATGGGGCTCGACGCGGCGACGGAATCGCTGCGCTGGGGCGTCAACGACCTCGGCGGCACGCTCATGGAGGAGTCGATCTCCCGCATGGCCGGCTCGGAGCACGGCGTCCGGCTCGACCCCGACCAGCTCGTCGGCGCCGCCCACGCGGCGGGCCGTCCCGCGGCCGAGCGCACGACGCTGTACGAGATCCGACGCACATTTCCGCTCGGGGGCCCACCCGGCGGGCCACGTGGCCCGGCGGGCACCCCTAGGCCCGCGGCGTGATCACGACGGCGGTGCTGCCGGTGAAGTCCTTCGCCCGCGCGAAGTCGCGCACGGCCCTGGAGGGGCCCGAGCGCGCGGCCCTGGCCGAGGCGATGGTCGCCGACGTGCTCAGCGCGCTGGCGGAGGTCGACGCGCTCGCCGACGTGATCGTGGTGACGCGCGAGCCCCTCGCGGTCGAGGCCGCCCGCGAGATCGGCGCCGTCCTGCTCGACGACCCCTCCGAGCCCGGCCACAACCCGGCCGCCGCGCGGGGCGCCGCCCTCGCCGCGCAGCGCGGCGCCGAGCGCGTGGTGTTCGTCCCGGGCGCCTGCCCGGGCCTGGATCCCGCCGAGCTCGCGGGGCTGCTCGCCGGCCCGAAGCCCGGCGTCACCGTCGTGCCCGACCGCCACGGCTCCGGGACCAACGCCCTGGTGCTCGCGCCGACGCTGCTGATGGAGCCGTCCTTCGGGCCGGGGTCGCTCGCGCGCCACGCGGCCCTCGGCCGCGCGACGGGCGCCGCGGTGCGGATCGCCGAGGTCCCGTCGCTGGCCTTCGACGTCGACACGCCGGAGGATCTCGCGGCCCTGCGCGTCGCCGGCCCCCGCACGCGCGCGCTGCTGAGCATCCTGGCGGCGTGATCGAGGCCGTCGCGCTCGCTGGGGTGCCGGAGATCCGGCCCGGCGACGACCTGGCGGCGATCCTGGCCCCGCTGGCCGAGCTGGGGCCCACCGACGTCCTCTGCGTCGCCCACAAGGTCGTCTCCAAGGCCGAGGGCCGCGTCGTCGACCTCGCGACCGTCGAGCCCGGCGAGCGCGCGCGCGCGTGGGCCGCCCGCTGGGACCGGGACCCGCGCGCCGTGCAGGTCGTGCTCGACGAGGCCGTCGAGGTCGTGCGCGCCGACGGCGGCCGGCTTATCTGCCGCACCCGACATGGCTTCGTCTGCGCCAACGCGGGCGTCGACCGCTCCAACGCCGGCGGAGCCGGGCGGGCCGTCCTGCTGCCGCTGGACCCCGACGCGTCCGCCCGCGCGCTGCGCGCCGCGCTCGGCTGCGCGATCGTCGTCACGGACTCCTTCGGGCGCCCTTGGCGGATCGGCCAGGCGGAGGTCGCGGTCGGCTGCGCCGGCCTCGCGCCGCTCGAGGACTTCCGCGGCCGGCCGGATCGCGACGGCCGCGAGCTGCAGGCCACGCATATCGCCGTCGCCGACCAGGCCGCGAGTGCCGCGGACCTGGCGCGGGCCAAGGCCGCCGGGCAGCCCGCCGTCCGGATCCGGGGTCTCGAGCGCCCCGTGCTCGACCACGACGGCCCCGGCGCCGTCGCGCTCGTGCGGGCGCGCGCGCAGGATCTGTTCTGAAGCGGCTCAGTCGTTGACGGCGTCGTAGCGCTCGCGCGAGGACGCGACGCGCGACCCGTTGGCCACGGCCCAGTTGCCGAGCGCCTTCATCGGGCCGGCCGTGCTCGCGCCGAGGCGCGTCAGCTCGTACTCGACGCGCGGCGGCACCTCGGCGTGCACACGGCGAGTGATCAGGCCGTCGCGCTCCATCGTGCGCAGCGTCTGCGTGAGCACCTTCTCGGAGATGGGGTGCAGCTCGGAGAGGACCTCGTGGTAGCGACGAGCGCCGTCGCCGAGGGCGAGCAGGACGCCGACCGCCCACTTCGCGGAGAGCACCGAGAGCGATTCCCGGATCAGCGCGACGCAGCGGGCGCGCTCGGCCACGCGGATCGACTCGTCGACGAGGACGGTGGTGTTCATCTATCTCAGGACGCGGTGGAGGCCGGGCGGGCTGGGGAGCAGCCCACCATCGACGGGCTTGTGGATGTGGCGGACGACGCGCGGCGGGGAGTCGTCGGAGGTGCGCACGGGCGCGGGCGCGCTGGGCGCGAAGGCCGCGGGCGGCGTCACGGCCGGTGCGGCCACGGTGCCGAGCAGGCTCCCGACCAGCGGCACGGCGATCACGAGGCTCGCCATCGCGTTGAGCACGAGCGCGCGGCGCGTGCGGCGCCGGCCGAGGGCGCGGGCGGCCGCCGACTCGAGCCGGTCGCCGAGCTGGACGAGCTCGGGCGGGAGCGGTCGCCTCACGCGCCGGCCTCCCGCAGGTCGGCCGTCAGCGCGCGCAGCGCGCGCGACACCCGCAGGCGGGCGGCGTTGATCGAGCACTCCAGCCGCGACGCGATCTCCTCGTAGGGCAGCTGCTGCACGACGCGCAGCTCCAGGGCGCGGCGCTGCTCGGTCGGGAGCGCCCCGACGGCGAGTTGGAGGGCGGGCCTGAGCGACGTGGCGTCCATGCGCTCGTCCACGGCGTCGTAGGCCTCGGTGCCCTCCCAGTCGACGGTCATCCCGACGCGGATGCGCGCGGCCGTCTCGATCCGGTTGTGCTTGTGAAACTGGCGCAGCAGATTGCGGGCGATGCCGAACAGCCACGGCGCCCCGGACCCGCCCGCCATGTCCTTGAACCGGCGCAGCCCGCGCCAGGCCTGCGCGAAGGTCTCGGCCGTCAGGTCGAGCGCGGCGGACTCCGAGCCGGTCTGGCGCTGAAACCACGCGCGCATCCAGACCGCGTAGCGCTCATAGAACTCACGGAACGCCTGGGGGTCCGTCCTGGCCGCGTGCAGCAGGGCGGCGTCGGTGCGCGTGTCGGTGTGCATCAACTGACCAACTATGGCCGTTACCGCCGAAGCATGTCTGAAACGCACCTCGAAGTCACAGGGAGCCTTCGTGGACGCACTCGAGGCGGGTGTCGCGGCCGCCGTCCACCGGCCGGGCGCGGTCGAGCCGGAGCGTGGCCTCCCGGCCGTCGAGGTGCAGGATGGCGACGACGTTGTCGAAGACCGGGCGGTGGCGCAGCTTCCAGCCGATCGGCGGCTTCGCGACGCCGGCGGCGCGCGCCAGCGCCCGGTTGAGGGCTTCCGCCGGCTTGGAGGAGACGGCGCGGATCACGCGGCGCTCCCGCTTGTCCAGCGGGTTGCGGAACGGCGAGGCGACGGCCTGGTAGACCCGCGACCGCACCCGGGAGGACGCCGGGAAGTCGACCCGGGCGAGGTAGGCGTGGTGCACGTCGCCCGAGAGGGCGATGATCGTGGCCGGGGGCTCCCGGCCCTCCTCCCCCGCGCCGACCCGCGCGATCAGCCGCGTCAGCCCCAGCCACGAGTCGCCGAAGGCCGCCCAGTGCTCGAGGTCCACGGCTTGGCGCAGCTTCTCCCCGAGCCGTGCTCCGAGACGGCCCCACGCGCCCTCGGCGATCGCCTCGTCCCACGCCTCCAGGTGGTGCATGCCCGGCGCCAGCAGCCACGGCAGCGAGGTGCCGAGCAGCACGTGGTGGCAGTCCGAGCGCCCGGTGGCGCTGCGCTCGATGAAGTCCCACTCGTCGGGGTCGACCATCTCGCGGTGGTCGGGCTCGAGCACCCGGCCGGCGCGGGAGTCGATCATCACGAGCCGGGCCGGGCCGAGGTCGCGGCAGAAGCTCCACTGCGTCGAGTCGACGGTGCGGTCGGCCCGGTAGGCGAACTCGCGCAGCAGCGCCTCGGCGTCCTGGGCCCCGCACACCTGGTTGAAGAGCTCGTCCTCGGCCAGCGCCTCCGGGGTCAGGTTGCCGATGTGCTGGTAGACCCAGTAGGACACGAACGCGCCGATGATCCGCTCGTCCCACCAGGGCTCTCGGCGGATGGCCTCGACCCAGTCGCGGCTCGTGTTCCAGTCGTCGATGACGTCGTGGTCGTCGAAGATCATCGCGCTGGGCACGGTCGAGAACAGCCACCGGATGGCCGGCTCGGTCCAGGACGACTTGTAGGCGATCGTGTAGTCCTCGAAGTTGAGGAGCTGCTCGCCCGAGATCAGCTTGGCGATCTCGGGGTCGACCTCGTCGGCGTAGATCTGGTCGCCCAGGTGCAGCAGCGCGCCCGGCCAGCGCTCCGGCGGCTCGTGCCGGAGCTTGAGCGCCAGCGCGCGCAGCGCGCACACCTCGCGGCCACAGGGGTCCTGGTCCTTGCGCAGCGTGTACGGCGGCTCGTGCGGATACGCGGTGCGGCAGGAGCCGAACACCACGTCGATCGGCTGGTCGCGCGCCGTCGTGCGCACGACGGACGGTGGCCAGTCGTCGTCGGCAGGCCACACGCGCTCGCCGTCGAGCGTGACCTCGTAGGGCGTCGAGGTCCCGGGCTCGAGGCCGTCCACGACCACCAGCGCGTAGTGGTGGCCCCCCACGCAAAACGTCGGCGCCGAGCTGCCGAGCACCGCGACCGTGCAGCGGGCGTCGGTTTCGACCCACACGGTCGCGTCGCGCTCGCCGGCGTGGCGTACGAGCGGGCCCAGGACCAATGACGGCATCGGGCAAAGGTACCGTGAGGCGCGTGTGGCGAACGTTGTGCCTGTCGGCGGTGGTCCTCGCCCTTGCCGGTTGCGGCAGCTCCGGCTCGGCGTCGGACGCCGACCAGACGCTGCTGCTCGGCGCCCCGCCCTCGGCCGTCCACGCGGGCGTCTACTTCGCCGTCGAGCGCGGCTTCGACGAGAGCGAGGGCGTCAAACTGACCATCCGCCGGTCCGGCGACGCCGCGAAGCTCCTGCGCTCCGGTCGCGTCCAGGCGGCGCTGCTCGACGTCGGCCAGCTCGGCCAGGCGCCCGGCGTCGTCGGCGTCATGGCGATCCTCCAGGCCCCCTACCCCGGGCTGTTCCTCTGCGTCGCGCAGACCACGCTTCAGGACCATCGCCCCCAGGTCGAGGCCCTCATCCGCGTCCTGCAGCGCGGCTACACGGAGACCATGGCCGACCCGGAGAGCGCCGTGGAGGCCGTGCTCTCGCGCGCGGGCGGCGTCGACGCCCCCGCACTGGCCGCCGAGCTCGACCGGATCTCCCCCGACTTCGTCGCCGGCGCGCCGGGCTTCGGCGTGATCGACCGCACGACCGTCGCGGAGTGGGCGGCGCGGGCCGGGGTCCCGGCGCGCTTCGCCTACGGCCTGGTCGGCCCGGTCAGCCGGGACTGAGCATGCGCGCGACGAGCACCGGGCCCTCGCGCGCCATGCGCGAGCGCGGGACGACCAGGTCAAAGCCCGCGGCCTCGGCCGCCTCGCGCTGCTCGACGTGCACGTGCGAGTAGACCCCGAGCAGCTTCGCGGCGCCCAGGTCGGCCCCCAGGCGCTCGACCACCTCGACGCCCCCGCCGGCCAGGTCGAGGATCACGGCGTCGGCGCCGATCGCCGCCTCGGCCTTCGCGGCGCCGACGAGCTCGGCGTCGTGGCCGGCCGCGCGCAGCATGCCGAGCACGTTGGACCCGAGCAGCAGATCGTCGAAGACGGCGACGACGCGGGCCATGCCGGCTACTGCGACCGGATGCGCCGGAACTCCTGGCGCATCGATTCCGGCCGGCCCCACTCGTTGACCGCCTCGACGCGCCCCTCGCGCAGCTCCCGCAGGACGATCTCGCCGCGTATGCCGGCCTTGTCGACCATCTTCAGCGTGCCGTGGACCGCGGGCGCGGCGGCCGCGTGGCCGAACTGGTGGGCGACGAGGATCCGCCAGTGCCAGTCGTGCTCGGAGTAGGGCTGCGCGTTGCAGGTCACCACGAGCGTCGCCGCCTCGAGGTACTGCGACTCGTCCACGCGCATGTCGAGCTCGAGATCCGTCCAGTCCGACGGAAGCCGGTCGAGGATCTCCTGGAAGTCGTCGGCGAGGCCCATGCTGCCCAGAGCGTACCCTCGCCTGGATGCAGGACGTCGACCGCCTGCTCACGGCCCTCGAGCAGCTCGACGGCGCGGCCGAGGCCGCCGTCGTGCGCGGCGCCCTGGCCGCCGGCGTCCCGGAGCTCGTGGTCATCGAGGAGCTGCAGCGCGAGATCGAGCGCCGCCGCGCCCGGGCGCGGGACTTCTACGACGACCGCGAGTGGTGAGGGGCCCACAGGCGGCGCCGGCGAGCAGACCGCGGTCTACGGGGCGTCCCGCGCCAGCTAGCCTCGGACCATGGCCGTCACAGACCGGATCGCGACGGAGTACGAGGCCCTGACGCAGCGCGTCGGGCTGGTCGATCGCTCCGAGCGCGGGAAGCTGCTGTTGACGGGGGGCGAGGTGAAGGACTTCCTCCAGGGCCAGGTGTCCAACGACGTCCTCGGGCTCGAGGCCGGGAGCGGGTGCTACGCCGTCTTTCTGACGCACAAGGGCAAGATGCTCGGCGACATGCGGCTGCTCGACGGCGGCGACGCCGGGGTGTTCGTGGACACCGAGCGCGCGTCGCTGCAGGAGCTGTTCAACATGATCCGCCGCTTCAAGCTGGGGCGCGACGTCGACGTGCACAAGCGCACGCTCGAGCGCGGGCTGCTGTCGCTGATCGGCCCGGGCGCGCGGCGCGTCGAGGGCCCCGAGCACACGCACCGGCGCGACGAGATCGGCGGCGCGGCCGTGCGGCTCGTCGCGACCGATCTCGGCACGGACGTGCTCTGCGACGCCGATGACCTCGAGACCGTGCGCGCGGCGCTGCTCGCCGAGGGCGCCGAGGCCGCGAGCCTCGAGGCCGCCGAGGTCGTGCGCGTGGAGTCGGGCCGGCCGCGCTACGGCGCCGACCTCGACGACTCGGTCATCCCGCAGGAGGCCGGGCTCAACGAGCGCGCGGTGTCCTTCACCAAGGGCTGCTACGTCGGCCAGGAGACGGTCGCGCGGCTGTTTTACCGCGGCAAGCCGAACCGGCGGCTGCTGGGCCTCGAGCTCTCGACGCCGGTCGAGTCGGGCACGCCGCTGCTGCTCGCCAGCAAGCAGGTCGGCAAGATCCTCTCGAGCGTGGTCTCGCCGGCGCGCGGGGCGCTCGCGCTCGCCCTCGTCCGCCGCGAGGCCAACCCGGGCGACGAGCTCGCCGGCGGCGACGCCAGCGCGCGCATCGTCGAGCTGCCCTTCCCCTAGCAGGACTGGCCCAGCGCCGCCGCCACGAACGCCTCCAGGCGCGCGGGCGCGGGGGCCGGTTGGAGCTCCAGCGTTCGCACCGCGTGGGAGGCGAGCCAGCCGCCGACGAGGCGCACCTCGTCGAGCTCGGCGGGCTGCAGCCACCCGCCGAGCCCGCCCGGGTGCGGCGCGGCGCGCAGCGCATCGGCGGTGCGGGCGGCAACGTCCTCAAGCCCGTCAGGGAGCCGCGCCCAGTCCACGACCTTCCCTCCGGCGATCCAGAGCGCGTCGGCGCGGCCGCGGTCGCGGGGGTGCGGGGCGATCACGAGCCGCGCGCCGGAGTGCACGGCGCGCAGGACGCCGCCGCGGCGGAGCAGCAGGGCCTCCAGGCGCTCGCGGCGCCGGCGCAGCGAGGCGGCGCGCTCGTAGTGGCGCGCCCGCGCGGCCGCGACCATCTGGCCCTCGACGTGGTCGAGCAGCGCGCGGCCGCCGTCGCGGGCGTCGACGAACAGCCGCAGGGCGTCCTCCAGGCGGGCGCGGTAGAGGTTCGGGTCGAGGTCGCCGAGGCAGGGCGACAGGCAGCGGCCCATCTGCCCGTACGCCGACGGGTGCTGGCGGCGCGGCAGCTTGCGGCCGCAGTGGCGCAGGCCGAAGAGCGAGTTGACCTGCTCGACGAGCTCCGCGGCTGCGGCCTGGCCGCGCACCGGGCCGATGCAGACGGCGTGACCCGCGGCGGGCGCGCGGGCGACCTCGAGGATCGGGAACGCGATGTCCAGGCGGCAGCGAAGGTAGACCTGCCCGTCCGCGGCGCGCACGCCGCGGACGTTCGCCGGCGGCTTGAGCGCCCGGATCAGCCGCTGCTCGAGCAGCAGCGCCCCGAGCTCTGACTCCGTCTCCTCGCAGTCGACGTGCTCGGCGCGGGCGGTCCAGGGGGCGCCCGCCGTGAAGTGCTGGCGCGCCCGCGTGCGCACGGAGATCGACTTGCCCACGTAGAGCGCGTGGCCGTCGGCGTCGCGGAACACGTAGACGCCCGGGCCGCCGGTCAGCGCGCGCAGGTCCGGCCTCCGCTCGACGGGCCGGCGGTGGCGCGCAGCGCCGTCGGGATTGCGGCGCGTCCGAGGCGAGCGGCGCCGCGGGCCGAGCAGCGCGACCGCCTCCCCCACCGTGCCCGCGTTCGCGCACAGGCGCTTGAAGAGCGCGCAGAAGACCGCGGCGCACAGCTCGGCGTCGGGCAGCGCGCGGTGCGTCGTGCCGACGTCGATCCCGAGCGCCTCGGCGAGCGGCGCCAGCCCACGCCGCTGCTGCAGCGGCGCGAGCCGCCGCGCCATCGCGACCGTGCACAGCACCGGCGGGTACGGCCAGTCCAGCGCCGCGCGGGAGAACGCGCAGCGCAGCACGCGCGCGTCGAAGGCGGCGTTGTGGGCGACGAGCACGCGGCCGCGCAGGCGCTCGGCCAGCGCGGGCAGCACCGCCTCGGGCCGCGGGGCATGGTCGACCATCCCCTGGGTGATGCCCGTGAAGCGCTGAATCCCGGCCGACAGCGACGCCGACACGCCCACCAGTGTGGACCAGCGCTCGTGCAGCTCGCCGCCGCCGACCAGCACGGCGCCCACCTCGGTCATCTCGCAACGTTCGCGCGCCAGGCCGTTGGTCTCGGTGTCGACCGCGAGAAACTCGGCGCTCAGGAGGGGAAGGTCGGCCGCCATGCGAACCCGTGTTCTTATGACGCGGACCGGACGGCACGCAGTGGTTAGGGTTGGCCGCCAGTGGTACCCCTGAGGCTCACTCGCATCGCGACCGGCTCGGTCGTCGTGGCCGCTGCGATGATCGCCGGCTGCGGCGGGTCGAGGGACTACGCCAACGACCCGCGGCCGCCCACGCCGATCAACGTCGCGGCGGCGATCTCGCCGGACAAGGTGAAGGTCGACCCGCGGTCGTTCGGCGGCGGGCCCGTGACGGTGATCATCGACAACCTGACCGACAAGGCCCAGAAGGTCACGGTGGAGGCCGCAGAGCCGGGCCTCAAGCAGACCAGCTCGTCGATCAATCCCCAGGGCACGGCGACGCTGAAGGTCGACATGAAGCGGGGCGCCTACACGGTCAGCGTCGAGGACTCAAAGATCAAGCCCGCGCACGTGATGGTGGGCAAGCCGCGGGCCTCCTCCCAAGACCGGCTCCGGCAGCCGTAGCCTCCGCCCATGGAGGTTCTCACCAGTGTCGACGCCGGGCAGATCGAGCGGCTGCGCGACTCCAAGACGTTCTTCTGGCTGGACCTCATGCGTCCGACGCCGGAGGACCTCGAAGAGCTCTCCGCGCTGATCGGCCTGCACCCCGCGGCCGTGGAGGACACGCGCGAGTGGAACCAGCTCCCGCGCATCGACGACTACCGCGACCACGTCCTGCTGGTGTTCTTCTCGGCGCGCTCGGTGGAGGGCCATGTCGAGCCCGTCGAGGTCCACGTGTACGTGTCGGGGAACTGGATCGTCACCGCGCGCCGCTGTGCGACCCAGCTCGACCAGCAGCGCCGATGGCTGCACGAGAACGACTACGACGACGAGGACCAGGTGCTCTACCACGTCCTCGATGCCCTCGCGGACGGGTGGGACCCCGTCATCGACGAGGTCGACCGCCGCGTCGACGAGGTCGAGGCGTCCGTGCTCGAGCGCCCGCAGCAGGACCAGCTGACCGCGATCTATCGCCTCAAGCAGGAGGTCGGCGAGCTGGCGCGGCGGTCCGGCCCCCAGCGGGCGACGTTCATCCAGTCCGTGGAAGTGATCCACGGCCTGGAGGGTCTCACGCGCGGCTCGCGCGAATGGCTGCGCGACGTCGAGACGCACGTGGAGTCCATCAACTCCGACCTGCGGCGCCTGTCGGCGGACCTCAACGCGCTCACCGACACCTTCTTCAACGCCAACGCCAACCGCCTCAACCGGCTGGCGACCGTCGTGACGGTGGGCAGCCTGTTCTTCTTGATCTGGACGCTTGTGACCGGCTTCTTCGGGCAGAACTTCGGCTACCTGACGCGCCACATCGACAGCCGGGAGGCGTTTTTCGCCTACGAGATCGGCGCGCTGATCGTCCCGACGCTCGTGCTGGCCACGGTGCTGTGGTGGCGCAGGCGCGACTGGTGGTGAGTCCTCGGTAGGATCGGAGCCCGTGAGCTTGACCGAAGACGTAGCGCACCTCGATGTCGAGCCCGGCGAGCTGCCGGCGACGATGGCCGCCTGGGTCATCCGGGAGGAGCGCTACGGCGAGCCCGTGGACGCGTTCGAGCTCGAGGAGATCGAGGTGCCCGAGCCCGGCGCCTTCGAGGTGATCGTCCGCGTGATGGCGGCGGGCGTGAACTACAACAACGTGTGGGCCGCGCTGGGCCAGCCCGTCTCGGTTATGAAGTACGGCGACCACCCGCAGTTCGGCCATCACATCGGCGGCTCCGACGCCTCCGGCGTCGTCTGGAAGGTCGGCGACGGCGTGACGCGCTGGCAGGCAGGCGACGAGGTCATCGTGCACTGCAACCAGGCCTCCTACGAGGACGTCGAGGTCCACGGCCTCGACCCGCTGGCCGCGCCATCGCAGAAGATCTGGGGCTACGAGACGACCTGGGGCTCCTTCGCGCAGTTCACCAAGGTGCAGGCCCAGCAGCTCATCCCCAAGCCCAAGGCGCTGTCATGGGAGGAATCCGCCTCCTACGGGCTCGTCTACTTCACCGCCTACCGCATGCTGATCACCCGCTGTCAGATGCAGGCCGGGGCGCGCGTGCTGATCTGGGGCGCCGCCGGCGGGCTTGGAGTGTTCGCTACGCAACTCTGTGCGATCACGGGCGCGCAGGCGGTCGGCGTCGTCTCCTCCGATCAGAAGGGGGAGCTGGTCAAGAAGCTCGGCGCGGTCGGCTACGTGAACCGCACCGAGTTTCAGGGCATGATGCGCACCGGCTCCGAGACGCCCGAGGAGGAGAAGGCGCGCGTGAAGGTCTCGCGCGCGTTCTGCAAGCGCGTCAACGAGATCCTCGGCGACCAGCCCGACATCGTCTTCGAGCACGTCGGCAAGGCCACGTTCCCGACCTCCGTGTACGCGCTGAAGCCGTTCGGCAAGGTCGTGATCTGCGCCGGCACGACGGGCTACGACCTCGACTTCGACGTGCGCTACCTGTGGATGCGCCAGAAGGAGATACTCGGGTCGCACTTCGCCAACGCCTACGAGTGCAACCAGGCCAACCGGCTCGTCGAGCAGGGGCGCATCCGGCCCGTGCTGTGGCGCACGATGCCCTTCGGGGGCGTCGCCGAGGCGCATCAGCTGATGATGGAGAACCAGCACCTGGGCAAGATCGCGATCCTGGTCGGGGCCGAGCGGGAAGGGCTCGGCAGGACGGAGGACGGCCCGGGGGCGATCTACGCGGAGGTGGGCGCCTGATGGCCGCCGGCAACGTGCACATTCCCTGGTACGCCACGTTTTTTCGTGGCGACCGCTTCGCCGAGGCGCTCGGCGAGATCGCCCCGGTCTGCCGGCGCTACAACGCCGCCGACTACCGCGTGTTCCGCTCCCGCGACGACAGCTACAAGTTCCTGCACACGGTCACCTTCGAGTCCAAGCTCGACTGGGAGCGCTACTGGACCGGCCCGGAGTTCTGCGACTGGCGGGCCAAGTACACGAGCTGGTACCAGGTGCCGGTGCTCTACGTCTGGCAGGACATCATCCACGAAGGCCGCAGGGACCTCGCCGACGAGCCCCAGAAGGTCGCGCAGGACGTATAGGCGGATGTACGAGCGGTCACGGGGACCCGTGATGGGTAATCCGGGGCGATGACGGCGCACCGGACCCTCCAGCTGATCGTCCTCGCCGTGCTGCTGCTGGCGACGATCGCCGCGCTGATCGCCTGGATGCGCGCCCGCCGCCGGCTCGAGGAGCTGCCCGACGGCGATGCCGAGCGCGCCCGGCGGGAGCGGGCCGAACGAGCGCTGCGCACCGAGCGCCGGTTGAACTCAGAGCTGCGCGAGCACCTCTCGGCGCTGGAGCACCGCAACGGGGTCCTGCACGACCCCGACGACGTCAAGCAGGTCGTGCTCGACACGGCCATGACCCTGCTGGAGGCCGAGAAGGGACTGCTGCTCGGGCGCGACGACGCGGAGGGCGACGGGCGCCTGGACGTCGTCTGCGCGCTCAACTTCCAGCACGACCCGGCCGGCAGCGACCTCGTCCAGCGCCTCGGCGCCCGCGTGCTGCAGCGCGACGAGACGCTGCGCGACGACCGCGCCGCCGACGACGCCGCGGGCGCCGACGCCGAGATCGACAACCTCGTCGCCCTGCCCGTCTACATCCACGACGAGTTCGACGGCGTGCTCGTCTGCGCGAACCGCGAGGGCGGCTTCGACGACTTCGAGGACGACGTGCTGCTGTCGCTGGGCGACCACGCCGGTGCGGTGCTGGGCAACTCCCGCCTGCGCGGCGAGCTGCGCTCGGCCTACCTCGGCACGATCCGCTCGCTGGCCGATGCGATCGAGGCCAAGGACCCGTCCGTGCGCACACACTCCGAGGAGGTCGCGCGCTACGTCGCCGCGGTCGCCGCGCGGCTGGAGCTCGAGCCGCGCCGCCGCGAGGAGCTGCTGTTCGCGTCGCTGCTGCACGACGTGGGCAAGATCGGGATCTCCGAGCGCATCCTGCTCAAGCCCGGGCGCCTGACCAGCGACGAGTTCAACGTGATCAAGCTGCATCCGCGCATCGGCCATCGCATCGTCGCGGGCATCCCCGCCCTCGCCCCAGTCGCCCCGGCCATCCTGCACCACCACGAGCGCTACGACGGCTCGGGCTACCCCGCGGGGCTGGAGGGCGAGCGCATCCCGCTCGAGGCGCGCATCATCGGCGTCGCCGACTCCTTCAGCGCGATGATCGCCGACCGTCCGTACAGCCCGGGCCGCTCGCCCGAGGAGTCCTGCTGCGAGCTCGAGCGCTGCGCGGGCACCCAGTTCGACCCGGCCGTCGTGGAGGTGTTCGTCGAGGAGGCCCGCAAGCGCCCGCCGGGCCGGGACGACGCCGGCGCCGGGGCGGAGGCGGCGCTCGACGACGACCTCGCCGTCCATCGCGACGGCGGCTCGGGCCCGCTCGGCAGCCCCGCCTTCTCCCTGGTGGACAGCCTCACCCTCCTGCACGCCTGCACCTACCTGCACGAGCTCGCGGATGGCGAGGCGCGCCGGGCCGCGGTCCAGGGCCGGCCGTTCGGCGTCGTGCTCGCCGAGCTGGCCGACCTGCACGAGGTCAACCGGCGGGACGGCTTCCAGGCCGGCGACCGGCAGCTCGTCGAGGTCGCGTCCGGGCTGCGACGCGCCGAGCTACGCAGCGCGGGCACGGCCTGCCGCGCCGGCGGCAGGCGCTTCGCGCTGCTCGTCCCGGGCGCCGACGAGCCGGCTGCCCGCGCGGCGGGCGACGCGCGGATCGCCGAGCTGGCCGGCGGCCCGCGCTGCCGCTTCAGCGCCGTCAGCTGGCGGGCCGGCGAGGACGGCTACGCGGTCCTCGAGCGCGCCAGGGCGGACCTGGCGGCCCTCAGCGTGCCGCGGTGAACTGCAGCCGCGCGACCGGCTCCCCCGGGAGCGCGGCGCGGCGGTAGTAGACGACCGTGGCCTTCTCGATCCCCGCGCACCAGCCGCCCTCCGGCGGGCGCAGGCCGACCCTGACCTTCTGACCGCGCCGCACCCGCCGGCCCGGGACGGGGAAGCGCGTGATCTCGACGGGGCCGCTCGCGCAGGTGTCGTCGTTGGCGGCCGTGACGAGCACGATGCGGTAGCTGCCGGGGCCGCCCGCCCGCGGCAGGGTCATCCCCACCCGCACGAGGCTCCCGGCGCGCGAGGCGCGCGGCTCGGGGGTCAGCCGCAGCGCCGCCGGACCGTGGACGGTCACCTTCTCGCAGGCGATCAGGACGTCGACGCGGTCGGCGATCGCGCGGTCGCGCCCCGGGCCGCAGTCCACGACCTCGGCGCGCCCGTCGACCGCCTCGATCCTGTCGTCCCCGGCCCCGGCCTGAACCTGGTCGATGCCGTCGCCGCCGAGGAACTGGTCGGCGAGCGGGCTCCCGCGCATGATGTCCGACCCGTCCTCGCCCCAGGCGATGCCGCCGCCGCCGCGGAGGTCGAGCACATCGTCGCCACGGCCACCGAATTCGCACGTGGCGCGGATCTGCGAGCCGGCGAGCACGTCGTCGCCGGCCAGGCCGTAGAGGCGCTCGGCCCGCCCGCCGCTGGTCAGCTCGTCGTCGGCGTTCGTGCCGATCTGATCGGCGAAGTAGTCGCTGGCGCAGAGCCTCGGCGGATGGCCGGGCTCCACGCTGGGGTCGGCCAGCGCCGCGCCGGGAGCGCCGAGCATCGTCATCGCCGCCAGAGCCGTCGCCAACCGCACGCCGGGCATCATCCCTGTTCCAGGGGCGCCATCGTCAGCCCGGCGTCCTTGAGCTGCTCCCAGTACAGCTCGGCGGTCTCCTTCTCGCCGCTCCAGACCAGGGCCTGCCCCGCGCGATGGATCTTGTCGGCCATGGCGTGGCCCTGGTCGAGCGTCATGCCCGGGATGTAGCGGGCGAGGACGGCCGCGACGTGCTCGAAGGTGTTGTGGTCGTCGTTGAGCACGATCACCCGCCAGTTGCCGCCCAGCCCGGTGCCGGGCCCGCCCGTCCGCGGCTTCTCGATCGTCTGGCTCATGCCTGCGACAGGTAGCGCTGCAGCCCCAGCCAGAGCTGGTGGGGCGGCGCCGCCTGCTCGAAGACGCGGGCGGTATCGAGGTCCACGGCCTCCTCGAGCATCGCGATCTGGCTGGCGACGAACTCCGGCTCGGTCAGGCGGCTGACACGCTCGGCCATCTCGTCCAGTGACGTGCGCAGCCGGTCGAAGTGCTCGGAGATGTCGTCGGCCACCGCGCCGAAGTGCGTCAGGCAGAGCCGCTGCGGCTGCCAACCTGCGACGAGGTCGATCGAGCGCTTCCAGGCGTCCAGGTCGATGTCGGGCGGCGGCGTCGGCGCGAGGACGAGCCCGGCCGGCGCGATGCGCACCCCCGCGACGTCGCCGACCAGGGCGGTGGCCGTCGGCTCGTGCAGGTAGCTGACGTGGTGTGAGGCGTGGCCGGGGGTGTACTCGACGCGGAAGTCATCCAGGACGGTCTCGCCGCCCGCGAGCACGTGCAGATTGGCCTCCGGGACGGGCACGACCTCGCCCCACAGGCGCTCCATGTCGTCGCCGTACAGGCGCGCGGCGGACTGCACGAGCCGGGACGGGTCGGCCAGGTGCGGCGCCCCGATCTCGTGCACGTAGACCGGCAGGTCGGGCCAGCGCCGGACCAGCGCCCCGGTGGCGCCGGCGTGGTCGAGGTGGATGTGGGTGAGCAGCAGCGCGACCGGCTCGAAGCCGTCGCCGAGGCCCGCGAGCAGCGTCTCGAGCGTGGACTCCGGGCCCGGGTCGACGAGCACGCCGTCGACCTCCCAACAGCCGATCACCCGCTCGCGCCCCAGGTGGTGCGTATCGATCACCCGCATGGCTGCGAAGATAGCCGGATGGAAAGCGAGACCCCCAGAGCTCAACCCCGGCTCGGCACGCCGGACCGGCCGTGGATGATGCGCACCTACGCAGGGCACTCGACGGCGAAGAAGTCAAACGCGCTCTACCGGGGCAATCTCGCCAAGGGTCAGACCGGCCTCTCGATCGCGTTCGACCTGCCCACGCAGACGGGCTACGACGCCGACCACGAGCTCGCCCGCGGCGAGGTCGGCAAGGTCGGCGTGCCCGTCGCCCACAAGGGGGACATGAAGGCGCTGCTGGACGGTATCCCGCTCGACGAGATGAACACGTCCATGACGATCAACGCGACGGCGGCCTGGCTGCTGGCGTTGTACATCGTCACCGCCGAGGAGGCCGGCGTGGACGCCTCGAAGCTCCAGGGCACCACCCAGAACGACATCATCAAGGAATACCTCAGTCGTGGCACCTACGCGTTCCCCCCGGCCCCCAGCATGCGGCTCACCGCCGACATGATCGCCTACACCGTCGACGCGGTCCCGCGCTGGAACCCGATCAACATCTGCAGCTACCACCTGCAGGAGGCCGGGGCCACGCCCGTGCAGGAGATCGCGTTCGCCCTTTCGACCGCCGTCGCGGTGCTCGACGCCGTCCGAGAGCGCGTCGACGCCGACCGCATGGGCGACGTCTTCGGGCGGATCTCGTTCTTCGTCAACGCCGGCGTCCGCTTCGTCGAGGAGCACGCGAAGCTGCGCGCCATGGGCGTCATGTGGGAGGAGCTCGGCCGCGACCGCTACGGCGTCACGGACGCCAAGCGGCTGCGCCTGCGCTACGGCGTGCAGGTGAACTCGCTCGGCCTCACCGAGGCCCAGCCGGAGAACAACGTCCCACGCATCGTGCTCGAGGCGCTCGCGGTCACCCTGGGCCGCAACGCCCGCGCCCGCGCGCTGCAGCTGCCGGCCTGGAACGAGGCGCTGGGCCTGCCGCGCCCGTGGGATCAGCAGTGGTCCCTGCGCATCCAGCAGATCCTCGCCTACGAGACCGACGTGCTCGAGTACGGCGACATCTTCGAGGGCTCGCACGTGATCGAGGGACTCGTCGCGGAGCTGCTCGACGGCGCGCGCGCCGAGATGGGCCGCGTCGCCGAGGAGGGCGGCGCCGTCGAGGGCGTCCCGTACATGAAGGCGGCGCTCGTCGAGTCCCACCGCGAGCGGATCGCGCGCATCGAGCGCGGCGAGCAGATCGTCGTGGGCGTCAACAAGTACACCGACACCGAGCCCTCCCCGCTGACCGCCGGCGGGGACGGCGGGATCCTCACCGTGGACCCCGACGTCGAGGCCGATGCCAAGGCGGCGCTCGATCAGTGGCGCCGCACGCGCGACCAGTCCGCCGTCGAGCGCGCGCTGCAGGAACTGCGCCGCGTCTCGCAGACCGACGAGAACGTGATGGAGGCGACGCTCGCCTGCGCCCGCGCCGGGGTCACCACGGGCGAGTGGGCCCAGGCGCTGCGCGACGTCTTCTCCTCCTACCGCGGCCCGACGGGGATCGGCGAGGCCGCCGCGCCGCCGCCCACCGAGGACATGGCCGAGCTGCGCGACGAGGTCGCCCGCGTCGGCGAGGCGCTCGGGCGCAGGATGAAGATCCTGGTCGGCAAGCCGGGCCTGGACGGGCACTCAAACGGCGCCGAGCAGATCGCCGTGCGCGGACGCGACGTCGGCATGGAGGTCGTCTACGAGGGGATCCGCATGACCGCCGAGCAGATCGCCCGCTCGGCCGTGGACGAGGGCGTCCACCTGATCGGGCTGTCGATCTTGTCCGGCTCGCACCGCGAGCTGATCCCGACGATCGTCGAGGCCCTCGCGCAGGCGGGCGGCGACGACATCCCGATCGTGGTGGGCGGCATCGTCCCGCTGGCCGACGTCGAGGCCCTCAAGGCGGCCGGCGTCGCAGAGGTCTACACCCCCAAAGATTTCGATCTCTCCAGGATCATGCGCGACATCGTGACGCTGGTCGAGGAGCGCCATAGCCAACCGGCTGCGCCGGCGGGCACAGGTGGTCCCATCACCGCCCAGGCGTGACGGACGCAGACCTCGCCGCGCGCCTGCGCGCCGGTGACCTGACCGCGGCTCCGGCGGTCCTGAACCTCGTCGAGAACCACGGCAAGCGCGCTGAGGCCGCGGCGCTGCTGGCGGCGCTGGGCACCGAGGCCCCGGCGCACATCGTCGGCATCACCGGACCCCCCGGCGCCGGCAAGTCGATGCTGCTGTCCGCGCTGGTGGGCGAGTGGCGCTCGCGCGGGCGCTCGGTCTCGGTCCTGGCCGTCGACCCGTCCTCCAAGCGCTCGGGCGGCGCCCTGCTCGGCGACCGCGCCCGCATCGACACCGACCCGCGCGACCGCGGCGTGTTCCTGCGCTCGATGGCGGCGGGCGAGCGGCTCGGCGGCCTCGCCCCCGCCACCCGCGCGGCCGCGCAGGCGCTCGCCGTCGCCTTCGACGTCGTCGTGATCGAGACCGTCGGCGTCGGGCAGTCCGAGACCGAGGTCGCCGACGCGGCCGACACCGTCGCCGTCGTGGTCCAGCCGGGCTCGGGCGACGCGCTGCAGTTCCTGAAGTCCGGGATCATGGAGATCCCCGACGTGCTCGTGGTGACCAAGGCCGACCTCGGCCGGATCGCGACCCGCGCCCGCCGCGACCTGCACGCAGCGCTGCGTTCGCTGGGCTCGGGCGACACGGCGGTCGTGGCCGTCTCCAGCCTGCCGCCGACCTCGGGCATCGAGGCGCTGGTGGAGGCACTGGACGCGCATCGCGAGCGCCTCGACCTGCCCGTGGCGCGCACCCGCGCCCGCCGTGCCGGCGCCCTGGCGGACTTCGTCGCCGAGCGCGGCGAGGCCGGGCTGCGCGCAGTGGGCGGGCGGCGCCGCGCGCTGCGGTTCCTCGCCGAGCAGGACCCCGCCGCGTCGGAGCCCGAGTTGGTCAGGGCGTTGGCCGGGCGCGCGGGCGTTTGACCGCCGTCAGCGCGCTCACCTGCCAGCGCCCCTTGACCTTGGTCAGCTCGATCGTGTCGCTCGACGGCGGCTGGTTGTCGGCCGAGGTCCTGATCTCGGCGTTGGCCCCGCCTTTGACCAGGGCCACCTTGCCCACGGTCAGCTTCGGGTTCTTGACGCGGCCGAGCGAGCGGCGCATCGCGACCTCGCAGGGGAGCCCGATCTGCTGCAGGCCCCTGAGCAGCATCGGCGCGAAGACCTTGTCGCACAGGGTCTGGTAGTCGCGCCCCTCGACGGACTTCGCGAAGGTCACGAGCGTGTCGCGCACCTGGGACTCCTCACTCGGCGTGCGGGACCCGCAACCGGCGAGAACGAGCAGGAGCGACAGGGCGGACAGGGCTGGCACGCGACGCATGGCTAGGATCCTGCCATGGAAGCTGGCCCTGCACTCGGCTCGTGGCTGCGCTGCTATCGCTGCTGGTCGACCAACCTCGAGGTCCAGGTCCACTACGAGGGCATCCACCGGATCGATCCGGTGACCGGCGAGCGCGCCGAAGTGGTCGACGAGCTCCAGGAAGCCGTCGTGCAGTGCCTCGACTGCATGCACGATCAGCCGCACCTCGGCTTCACCGACGGCCGCGTCCAGCCGATCGAGGACCGCTGGGAGCGGATGGTCGCCGGCGCGCCGTGGGTCGCCTCCTGCGAGGTGACGGTCGATGCCGACCAGGTCGAGTCCTGCTCGGGCCCCGAGGCGGCCGACGCGCTGTCCTTTGCCGCCTTCGGCGACCACGGCACGCGCGAGTTCTTCACCCACGTCCGCTTCCACAAGCACGACGAGGATCGCATCGTCGTGTACATGCTCGTCGAGCTCTACGCCCGCAGCATGGAGGAGGCGACCGCCGTCCTGGAGGGCGCGGCCCAGGGCGGCCTGCTGATCTCCTCGCTCGCCGAGGAGTCCCGCCCGCCGGCGTCGACGGGCATCGACCCTCACTGAGCAGCAGTTGTCGCTTCGCGGACAAGGCTGATGCGCGAGCTCGCCCCCAGGGTGTGGCAGCTGGGCGGCTTCCCCCCGAATCTGATCAACGCCTACCTGGCCGGCGACGTCCTGATCGACGCCAAGACGCGCCACGACGCCGGCCGGATCGTCAAGGCGCTGCGCGGCCGCCCGCTTCAGGCGCACGCGATCACGCACGCCCATCCCGACCACCAGGGCGCCTCCAAGCACGTCTGCGAGACGTTCGGCGTCCCGTTCTGGGCGCCGGAGCGTGACGCCGACGCGGCCGAGGACCCACGCCTGATCGGGGAGCGGCAGCCGTCGAACCCGATCGCGCAGCTCTTCGTCACAACGATGACCGGCCCGGGCCACCCGGTCGACCGCCGCCTGCAGGCCGGCGACGACGTGGCGGGCTTTTCCGTCATCGACGCGCCCGGGCACTCGCGCGGGCACGTCGTGCTCTGGCGCGCCGGCGACGGCGTGCTGATCGTCGGTGACGTGCTGGCCAGCATGAACCCGCTGACGATGTGGCCGGGTCTCACGCTCCCGCTCGACCTCCTCACGCCGGACCCGGCGCAGGCCCGCGCCTCGGCGCGCAGGCTCGCCGAGCTCGGCGAGCCCTCGCTGGTCCTGTTCGGCCACGGCCCGCCGCTGCGCGACGGGCCGCGGTTCCGGGCGTTCTGCGCTGCGCTGTAGGGCCGGCCCCCCTACGCCGCCGTCGCGCCCAGCCGGGCCTCGAGGGCCTCGAACTGGTCCCACAGCTCCTGCGGGAGCTCGTCGCCGAAGATCTCGAGGTGCCTACGGACCTGCGGGAGCTCGTCGCGCAGGGCGTCGAGGTCGACGTTGCGGACCTCCTCGAAGGCGTCGTGCGCGATGTCGAGGCCGTCGAGGTCGAGGCCATCGGCCGTGGGGATGAAGCCGATCGCCGTCTCGTCGGCGTCGACGCTGCCCTCGCAGCGGCGGAAGATCCAGGCGAGCACGCGGGAGTTCTCGCCGAAGCCGGGCCACAGGAACCTGCCGGACCGCTGATCCTTGCGAAACCAGTTAACGAAGAAGATCCTGGGCAGCGTCGCGCCCTCCCTGCGGCCGATCTGGAGCCAGTGGGCGAAGTAGTCGCCCATGTTGTAGCCGCAGAACGGCAGCATCGCCATCGGATCGAAGCGCAGCTCGCCGACGGTGCCGGCGGCCGCTGCCGTCTTCTCCGAGCCCATGGTCGCGCCGAGGAACGTGCCGTGGTCCCAGTCGAATGCCTCGCGCACGAGCGGCACGACCGTCGAGCGGCGGCCGCCGAACAGGAAGGCGTCAATCGGCACGCCGGCCGGGTCGTCGAAGTTCGGGGCGATCGACGGCGTCTGGTCGGCCGGGACGGTGAAGCGCGCGTTGGGGTGCGCCGCGGTCGTCTCCGAGCCGGGCGCCCAGTCGTTGCCGTGCCAGTCGATCAGGTGCTGGGGCGCGGGGTCGGTCAGGCCCTCCCACCACACGTCGCCGTCGGGGGCCAGCGCGACGTTGGTGAAGATCGTGTTCCTCTCCACCGCCGCCATGGCGTTCGGGTTGGTCTTGTAGCCCGTGCCGGGCGCGACGCCGAAGAAGCCCGCCTCGGGGTTGACCGCGTACAGGCGGCCGTCGGAGCCGTACTTCATCCAGGCGATGTCGTCGCCCACCGTCTCGACCTTCCAGCCCTTCAGGGAGGGGATCAGCATCGCGAGGTTCGTCTTGCCGCAGGCCGACGGGAAGGCGCCCGTCAGGTACTTGACCTCCCCCTCCGGCGAGGTGACCTTGAGGATGAGCATGTGCTCGGCCAGCCAGCCCTCGTCGCGGGCCATGACCGACGCGATGCGCAGCGCGAAGCACTTCTTGCCGAGCAGGGCGTTGCCGCCGTAGCCCGAGCCATACGACCAGATCTCGCGCGACTCCGGGTAGTGCACGATGTACTTGTTGGCGGCGTTGCACGGCCAGGGGCTCGACGCCTCCCCCTCGGCGAGGGGCGAGCCGACGGAGTGCAGGCAGGGGACGAAGTCGCCGTCCTCGCCGAGCACCGCCAGCGCCCCGGCGCCCATGCGGGTCATGATCCGCATCGAGACGGCGACGTAGGCGGAGTCGGTGAGCTGGACGCCGACGTGGGCGATCGGCGAGCCCAGCGGGCCCATGGAGAACGGCACCACGAACATCGTGCGGCCCTTCATCGCGCCCTCGAAGAGCCCCTTGAGCTTCTCGCGCATCTCCCCGGGCTCGGTCCAGTTGTTCGTCGGCCCCGCGTCGGACTCGCGCTCGGAGCAGATGAACGTCCGGTCCTCGACGCGCGCGACGTCAGCCGGATCGGAGAGCGCCAGGTAGGAGTTCGGGCGCTTGGCCTCGGAGAGCTTCTGAAACGTGCCGGCATCCACGAGCTGCTGCGCGAGGCGGTCGTACTCCTCCGCCGATCCGTCGCACCAGTGGATGCTGTCGGGCCGCGTCAGCGCAGCGACCTCCTCGACCCAGGCCAGCAGCTTCGAATGCTCGGTCGGGGCGGTGGGGTTGCTCAATCAGATCAGCTGCTCCTCGGTCATCGTCTTCAAAGGGATCGCGGAATTCAAGCGCATCCGGGCGCTACCCCGCAGCCGCGCCGTGTGCCTTGCGAGGCACCAGGACCAGGCGCTTGAACTCGGCGACCAGGACGCCGTCCTGGTTGAAGACGCGGGTCTGAACCCTGACCGTGCCGCGGTCGGGCTTGGTCTTGGACTCGCGCTTGGCGAGCACCTCGGACTCCACGAACAGCGTGTCCCCGTGAAAGACGGGCGCCGGGTGGGAGAGCTCCTCGGTGGCGAGGTTGGCGATCGCCTTGCCGGAGACGTCGGAGACGCTCATGCCCAGGGCGAGCGAGTACACCAGCGGCCCGACGACGACGTTGCGGCCCTGCTGGGAGGCCTTCGCGTAGACGTCGTTGAGGTGCAGCGGGTGGTGGTTCATCGTGATCAGGCAGAACAGGTGGTCGTCTGACTCGGTCACCGTCTTTGCGGGCCAGTGCTGGTAGATCGCGCCGACCTCGAACTCCTCGAGGTAGCGGCCGTAGGCGTGCGCGCCGGAGGCCTCGCGCTCGCGCTGGTCGGTGGTGAAAGACGTCTCGGTGCTTTCCATAGGGGCGCGGATTGTACGGTTGCGGGTATGCGCAACCCTCGCGACTTCCTCAAGCCGCTCGCCATCGACGCTCCGGACCCGGTGACCGAGATCCCCGTCCTGCCCTCGCGGATGATCCACTTCGTCGACTTCTCCAACGAGAAGATGGCGGCCAAGGCGGCCGACACGGTCGCGAAGGTCGACATCATGCTCGGCAACCTCGAGGACGCCGTCCCCGTGGAGCGCAAGGAGGCCGCGCGCCAGGGCCTCGTCGACTTCGCCGCCAAGACCGACTTCGGCATCACGCAGCTGTGGACCCGGGTCAACGCGCTGGAGTCCCCGTGGGTCCTGGACGACCTGACCACGCTCGTCACCGAGATCGGCAACCAGCTCGACGTCATCATGGTCCCGAAGGTCGAGGGCGCGTGGGACATCCACTACGTCGACCGCCTGCTCGCCCAGCTCGAGGCCAAGGGCAAGGTCGAGCGCCCGATCCTCATCCACGCGTTGCTGGAGACCGCGCAGGGCGTCGCGAACCTCGAGGAGATCGCGGCCGCGTCGCCGCGCATGCAGGGCATGAGCTTCGGCCCGGCCGACCTCGCGGCCTCGCGGCGGATGAAGACCACGCGCGTCGGCGGCGGCCATCCGGGCTACCGCACGATCGCCGACCCGGACCCCGAGAACCCCGAGGGCGATCGCGCCTCCTACCCGCAGGACCCGTGGCACTACTCGATCGCGCGCATGG
>JBBSIC010000024.1:0-47210 GCA_038232275.1 Solirubrobacterales bacterium
CCCGCCGCGCGCCGCCGCCCCCGGCGGGGGCGCGGCCCCCCCCCCCCCCCCCACGACTCCGACTGGTCCGACCGGGCCGGCCGGGCCCCTCACCCCGAAGCCCACCTTCGAGCTGTACTCGCTGCAGGTGCGGGTCGGCGACCCCGCGGCCGCGCTCAAGACGCGCAACCTCAAGCGCCTGACCGGCCTGCCCGGCGGCAGCAACCCCGCGCTGCTCTACCTCGGCCTGCTGTCCGACCACAAGAGCGCCGTGTTCATCGTCGACGCCGGTGCGAGCGTGGTCGGCGACGGCCACTGCGCCCCGGAGCCCGGCAACTGCCAGACCCTGACGCTCAAGCCGGGACAGACGGTCTTCGTCACCCGCGGCGACAAGCAGTACGAGGTCGACCTGCTCAAGGTCAACACCTCCAAGACCGCGGACGCCAAGGCCGCCGCCGCGTCGCGCAAGGCGGTCGCCTCCGGCGGACGCAAGGCGCTGCGGGCGCACATCGGCCGCATCGGCGCCTACCGGTACTCCGCGAGCTCCGGCACGCTGCACAAGCTCTCCGCCAAGGCCCAGGCCGCGCGGGTGCTGAAGTCGGCGCAAGCTCGCGGCGAGCGCTTCACCGCCTCCGGCTGACCGGCCCTGGATCACGCGGGGCGGTCTCCATAGACTGCCCCGCCGATGTCCCTGCGTCTGATCACCGCCGGTGAGTCCCACGGCCCGGGCCTGACCTGCGTGGTCGAGGGCCTGCCCGCGGGGCTCGAGCTCGACCGCGAGACGGTCAACCGCGACATGGCTCGCCGCCAGCTCGGCCACGGCCGCGGCGGGCGCATGAAGATCGAGAAGGACTCCGCCGAGGTCACGGCCGGCGTCCGCCACGGTCGCACGCTCGGCGGCCCCGTCTGCCTGACCGTCGTCAACCGCGACTACGCCAACTGGGACGAGCGGATGAACCCGTGGCCGGTCGAGGCCGAGATCCCCGAGGTGCACACGCCGCGCCCGGGGCACGCCGACCTCGCCGGGTCGATGAAGTACGGCTTCACCGACATCCGCAACGTGCTCGAGCGCGCCAGCGCCCGGGAGACCGCGGCGCGCGTCGCCGGCGGCGCGCTTGCGAAGGCCTTCCTGCGCGCGCTCGGCGTCGAGATCGTCTCCCACGTCGTGCAGATCGCGTCCGTGCGGGCGCCGCCGTACGGCACGCTCTCCTTCGGGGCGTTCGCCGCAGTCGACGAGTCGCCCGTACGCTGCCTGGACCCCGAGGCCTCCACGGCGATGGTCGGAGAGATCAACGTGCTGCGCAAGCGCAACGAGTCGCTCGGCGGCGTCTTCGAGCTGCGCGCCTTCGGCCTGGTGCCCGGGCTCGGCTCGCACGTGTCCTGGGAGACGCGGCTCGACGGGCTGGTCGGGATGGCCATGCTCTCGATCCAGTCCGTCAAGGGCTGCGGCATCGGCGACGGCTTCGACCTCGCGGGCCGCCCGGGCTCAGAGGCCCACGACGAGATCTTCTACGACGACGAGCGCGGCTGGCACCGCACCACCAACCGCTCCGGCGGCCTGGAGGGCGGCATGACCACCGGCGAGACGCTGATCGTGCGCGCGGCCGCCAAGCCGCTGCCGACGCTGACCAAGCCGCTGCGCACCGTCGACATCGCCACGCACGAGCCCGCCCAGGCCCTGCGCGAGCGGACCGACTCCGCCGTCGTCCCCGCCGCGGGGGTCGTTGGGGAGGCCATGCTGGCGATCGTGCTGGGCTCGGCCTACCGCGAGAAGTTCGGCGGCGACCACATCGACGACGCGCGCGCCGCCGTGGCCGCCTACGAGCAGCGCATCGGCTGGAAGCGCCAGACCGGCTCGTGAGCCTCGTCCTGATCGGCTTCATGGGGGCCGGCAAGACGTCGGCGGCCAAGGCCGCGGCGGCCGAGCTCGGTGGGCGCTCCGTCGACTCCGACGCCCTGGTCGAGCAGGAGCTCGGCACGAGCGTCGAGGACTGGTTCGCGCGCCACGGCGAGGCCGCCTTCCGCGAGCGCGAGGAGGAGATCGTCCTCGGCTTGCTCGACGGCCTGGCCCCGCCGGTCGTCGCGCTCGGCGGCGGCGCCGTGACCTCCGAGCGGGTGCAGCAGGCGCTCGCCCGCCACACCGTCGTGCTGCTCGACGTCGAGCCCGACACCGCCTGGCAGCGCGCGGGGGGCCGCCGGCCGCGCGCGCGCGACCGCCGGCGCTTCGACGAGCTGCTCGCGGCCCGCGGCCCGCTGTACGAGCGCCTCGCCGACGCGATACTGCCGGCCGGCCGCCGCGAGACCCTGCGCCACGCGCTGCCGGCGGTGCGCGCGCTCGACGGCGCCCCCGCTCATACGAAGCTGCTGTGGGCCGAGAGCGACTCGGGCAACTACCCGGTCTACGTCGGCGAGGGGCTGCTGCGGTCGGGCTTCCAGGCCCCCGGCACGCCCGGGCGGCCGTTTTACGTCAGCGACGAGCACGTCGCCGCGCTCTACCATCCCGCTGCTGACCACATCATCGCGGCGGGGGAGGAGCGCAAGACGCTGGCGACCGCCGAGAAGGTGCTGCGCGCGATGGTCGGGGCCGGCGTCGCGCATGGGGACCACGTGGTCGCCTTCGGGGGTGGCGTCGTCGGCGACCTCGCGGGCTTCTGCGCGGCGATCTACCAGCGCGGCATCGGCGTCGTGCAGGTGCCGACGACCGTCGTCGCCCAGGTCGACTCGGCCTACGGCGGCAAGACGGGCGTCGACCTGCCCGAGGGCAAGAACTACGCGGGCGCCTACCATCAGCCGCTCGCCGTGCTCGCGGATCCCTCGCTGCTCGCCTCGCTGCCTGCGGCCGAGCACGCCGCGGGCTGGGCGGAGGTCATAAAGACGGCGCTGATCGCCGGCGGGACCCTGTGGCAGCGCGTCCAGGCGTCCACGACCGTGGACCGCGACGTCGTCGTCGCCTGCGCGCGGGCGAAGCTGACGGTCGTCGCCGAAGACGAGCGCGACGGCGGCCGGCGCCAATCCCTCAACCTCGGCCACACGGTCGGACATGCGATCGAGACCGCGACCCGCTACGCCCGCTACCGCCACGGCGAGGCGGTCGGGCTCGGCCTGCTCGCCGCGCTCAGCCTCTCAAACCAGCCCCGCCTGCGCGCGGACGTCGAGGCGCTGCTCGCTGCCGCGCACCTGCCGACGCGCCTGGACCGGGGCGTCGACCTCGACGCGGTGCGCGCCGCGGTCGAGCGCGACAAGCAGCGCCGCGACGGCCGCCTCGGCTTCGTGCTCGTGGAGGCTCCGGGCGCGATCCAGACCGGCGTGCCGGTGCCGGAGGAGGACCTGCTGTCCGCTCTGCAAGAGTTGCGGCCCGAATGAACAACCGCATCTCCGTCATGCACGGCGTCAACCTGGACATGCTCGACCGACGTCCGGCAGCGATCTACGGCGAGCTGAGCTTCGCGGGTCTGGAGCGCAGGGTGGGGGAGTTCGCCCACGAGCTGGGACTCGAGGCGCGCTTTTTTCAGACGAACTTCGAGGGCGAGTACGTGGAGGAGATCCACCGCGCGACCGACTACGCGGACGCACTGCTGCTCAACCCCGGCGCCTGGACGCACTACGCGTGGGCGATCCGCGACGCGGTCGAGCTCGTCGGCCTGCCGACCGTCGAGGTCCACCTCTCCGACGTGATGGCGCGCGAGGAGTTCCGCAAGCTGTCGGTGATCCGCGACCTGTGCGCCGCGTCGGTGTGGGGGAAGGGCGTCGACGGCTACCGGGACGCCCTGGCCGCGCTCAAGGACGCCCTTACGTGACGAGGGCGGATCGGGTGCAGGCCCGTCTGGCCGGCGCGCAGGTCGACGCGCTGCTGGTCTCAGACCTCGTCAACCTGCGCTATCTGACGGGCTTCACGGGCTCGAACGGCCTGTGCGTCGTCGCGCCCGGCCTGCGCCGCTTCGTCACCGACTTCCGCTACGTCGAGCGCGCCGTCGATGAGGTACTCGACTTTGACCGCGAGCGCGCGCCGGCGGAGCTCCTCGCTGCGCTAGGCGAGGGCTGGCCCGCCGGCGTCAGGCGCCTCGGCTTCGAGGACGACAAGCTCACGGTGCGCCGGCACGCGCGCCTGCGCGCGCTCGTCCCGGACGCGGTGGAGCTCGTCCCGGCGGGCGGCCTGGTGGAGGCCGAGCGCGCGCTCAAGGACGAGGCCGAGCTCAAGGTCATGGCCGCCGCCGCGGGGCTCGCCGACCAGGCGCTCGACCAGGCGATCGCCGCCGGCCTGACGGGGCGCAGCGAGCGGGAGGTCGCCCTCGCCTACGAGGACGCGGTGCGGGCGCTCGGCGCGACCCCGGCCTTCCCGACGATCGTCGCCGCCGGCGTCAACGGCGCCTCGCCGCACGCCGCCCTCGGCGACGAGCCGATCCCGCGCGGCGTCCTCGTCACGATCGACTTCGGCGCCCGGCTCGACGGCTATCACTCCGACTGCACGCGGACCTACGCCAGCGGCGAGGTGGGGGAGGACCTGCGCGAGATCTACGAGCTCGTGCGGCGCGCGCAGGCCGCGGCGCTTGCGGCCGTGCGGCCCGGGCCCGAGGGGCGCGCGGTGGACGCCGTCGCCCGCGAGCTGATCGCCGCGGCCGGCCACGCGGAGCACTTCGGCCACGGCCTCGGCCACGGGGTGGGCCTCGAGGTCCACGAGTCCCCGCGCCTCGCGACCACGGGCGAGGATCCGCTGCGGGCCGGGAACGTCGTGACCGTGGAGCCTGGGGTCTACGTCCCCGGCCTCGGCGGCGTGCGCATCGAGGATCTGGTGGTGGTGACCGCGGACGGCTGCCGCGTGCTCAGCGGCCACGCCAAGGACCTGGCCGCTCTGTAGCGCAGTTAGAACCGCGTTCAGAATGCCGGGTCGTCCGGCGACACCCGTGAACACATCGCCGGATCACCACATGAATCCTTGGAAATACCTCCGGTATTCCCTGCGGACCCCTGCGGCGCCAGGCTCGGTTCACGGCCGTTCCGGACGACGGGCCCATTCCGAACGCGGTTCTTATTCAAGCGGGGCGCGCCGCACGCCGATGTTGGGAAGGTATGGACGCCACCCGACGCACCTCCAATCTGCGCCGCGTCGCCACAATGGCGTCGCTCACCGCGCTCGTTCTCGTTCCCGCCGGCCAGGCGGAGGCGGCGAAGAAGAAGAAGGTCAAGCTGCCGGTGATCACCTCCGTCAAGCCGCTGAAGGCGACGGTCGGCGACACGCTCACGATCAAGGGCCGCAACTTCCGCAAGGGCAAGGGCCGCGACTCGGTCGGCTTCAAGCGCGCCGGCTCCGCCGTCGTGTTCGTGAAGTCCGATCTCTCGACCAAGTCGACGATGACCGTCAAGCTTCCCGCGAAGCTCGAGAAGGTCATGTACGGTGCGACCCAGCATTTCCGCCTGCGCGTCCTGGCGCGCCGCTTCGGCAAGTCCTACACGCCCAAGAAGCTCTCCCCGACGGTCTCTCCGCGACCGGCAGGCACGACCCCCGGCGGCGGCAGCACGACCCCCGGCGGCGGCAGCACGCCGGGCAGCGGCGCCATGACGGACCCGGGCACGCCCGATCCGCACGCCGCCAGCGGCGACTGCGACGGCGACGGGATCCTCAACGGTGCCGACACCGACGACGACAACGACCTGCTCCCCGACACGCTCGAGAACACGATCGGCACGGACAGCTGTATGGCCGACACCGACGGGGACGGCGTCAGCGACGCCTACGAGTACAAGTCGGCCGTCGACCTCAACGACGACGAGTACCAGCAGCCCAACACGTCGCTCCCCTATCCGGGCGCGCGCCCCTACCCGAACCCGCTCAACCAGGACGCCGGCGTCGACTACGATGGCGACTCGCTGACCCTGGCCGACGAGTACGCGCTATGGGACAAGCAGGGCGGCCGGGCGGCGGGCGAGACGGATGCGAGCTTCGCGGCCAAGCACCTGAGCTACTCGGACGGCCTGCAGTACTCCGTCTACGAGAACTGCCCCTCGCCCTCCAACCCGGCAGCCTGCGGACCCAACGACGGCAACCGCCGCGTGCCGACCCTCAAGGCCGTGGGCTACGACAAGCAGGCCGCCTTCCTCGCCTGGGCCGGATCCACCGGTTACAGCACGGTCATGCTCAAGGGCACGGCCTTCGACATCCGCGACGTCGACCTCAGCACACAGGTCGGCGGCGGCTGCCGCGGTGAGCAGATCTACTACGACTACGACTGCGACGGCTACCTGTCCGACGACGAGCGTGACGAGGACGCCGACGGCCTCACCAACTACGACGAGGCGCACGGCCGCATGCTGTCGAGCTACTGGACCGCCTGCTACTCGGCCGAGGCACCGTACGGCGTCGCGTACGCCGGCACGGACCTGGCCAACGCCGACAGCGACGGCGACGGCATCCGGGACGGCGCGGACGACCAGGACCACGACGACATCCCGAACATGATGGAGCTGAGCCGCATGGACGCCTCTCATGCGAACGACACCAACGGTCAAAAGTGCACGCCGGCGACGGGCCTCGATCCCAAGGTGCCGAACCACCCGACCCTCTACGGCAAGGTCAACCCGTTCAATCCCTGCGACCCGGATCCGCAGTCGCGCACCTGCGAGCGTCACCCGGTCCTCGGCGCGGCGGCCGATCCGGACTGGTGGGCCCTGCAGTAGCGCCCGGACCGCTGAAGTGCCTCGGCTCGGAGCCCGCTGCGTGCGGGCTCCGAGCCGTTAAGGGCGCGGGCCTGGGTGTGCAACCCGATGGCTGAGTTGCGGAGGAGCGGCGCCGAGCAGAGAATTCCGCGGCCGTCGCAGATGAGGCATCTATTGGATGCCGAATCTGCGAGCGCCGGGCACAAGTGCGCCCCAACGGCTTCGCGTCGCCTACAGCGCTCGAGACCGCTACCGCTCGAACAAGCAGGCAATCGACCGCCTCGAACTCGCATTTCAGTTCGCTGTGCTCACCTCCAGGCGCCGCACAGAGTCCGACGCTGCCTCTTCCTAGAGGCCGGGTGGCGCCTGGGGGGCCAGGCAGGCCTCCAACGCCTCGCGTACCACCGCGACCAACGTCATGCGGTCGCGCTTGGCGAAGGGCGTCGAGCCGTCGTCGCTGCTCGTCGGTGAAGTCGACGGTTGCGCGTGGCCGAAGTACGGCATCAGCGCCGGACTCGGGATGCTGCGGCGACGTGCGGCTACGTCGGGACGACGACGTCCAGTCCGGCGGCGCGGCCGCCTTCTGCTTGGCGTCTGTCGTAGGTCACCAGGACGAGAGCTTGCAGCCGGAGGTCCAGTGCGGTGGCGAGGTGCAGCGCGTCAAGGGCACGCTGGGGCGGGACGAACGCTTCCCCGGCGCGAGCGCGTATGGCCAACGTGTAGGGCAGCAGGTGCACGGCGGCGCAGATGCGTTCGGCGCGTTCGATCAGCTCGCCGCCACCCGCTCGCCGTGCCACGCAGCGCAGTTCGATTTCGAGCAGCTCGCTGGAGACATGGAGGGCGATGGCGCCGAGCTCGGTCACCAGCACGGAGGTCTCGGGCTCCGGACGAAGCAGCTTGACCGCGGCCGAGGCGTCCAGGTAGGCGGTGGTGGGGCTCAGCGCTCGCCGCGGACCCACTCGAGCGTCCGACTCGCTTGGCGGTCCTCATCGATCGGATCGGCCTCCAGCCACGGCAGGTCGGCGAGCCCGCGGGTCGCCGGCCGGACGCTGGGGCGGTCGAGGAGGCGCTGACGATCGAGTGCCGCTCGTGCGTCCACGGTCCCCTTGCCGAGTACCCCGGCGCCGATCAGCGCGAGGCGGCGGACGTGCCCGGCCTCCGACCGCGTCTCCTCCGCGCTCAAGTACGGCCGCGTGGCGTCGAGCGCCGCCGCGAGGTCTGGATCCTTTGTCACGCCAATACGCGGATGAGCGGTCCCCATAGAGTCATGTTACACCTTGGGTGTGACGTCGAAGTAGTCGATGGCCGGAGTCGCCAAGGCGGGTGTGGCTGGCCCAAGCATCTAAAGGCCGGAGGCTCGGGCTGCCGATGACAGGAAGGTGGCTCGCCTGCGCCTCGTCGTCCCCCGTCGCTGTCGCCCTGCTCGCCGCCGCCTCCGTGGCCTGGTGGGGCCTGACCGGATTCGCGTGGTCGGACTACGACAACGAGGCCGCCGGAAGCCTCGCGGCCCTGACACACGGCCACCTCGGAGGATTCTTCTCCTCGGCGCCGGCCTACGGCGGCTCGCTGCTCATGCGTGCGCCGTTCGCCCTGATGACGGCCTTCCTCGGCGGTGGCGAGACCGCCGTATACCGGATGATGGCGCTGCCCTGCCTGCTCGCGGTCGTCGGGCTCGGCGTGGTCCTCTTCAAGCTGCGCACCGACCGCCTGCCGCGAGCGCGCTGGAGCCTCCTGGTCGTGGTGCTCGCGGCCGGAAACCCGGTGTTCCTGCGCGCGCTCGACGTCGGCCACCCCGAGGAGCTGCTGGGCGCCGCGTTGTGTGGGACGGCGAGCAGGTCACCGCGCAGATCACCCGTGAGGAGGCCGACGCCCTCGAGCTCGCGCCGGGGGACATCGTGTGGGTGCGCGACCCCGCGAGGGCCGGGGCGGTCGCGGGGTCAGCCCGCTAGCGCGTGACCCAGGCCTCCGGGTCGTCGGAGAGCTTCGTGATCGTGGCGGGCAACTCGCCGGTGGCGAGGTCGGCGACGGTGACGCTCTCGACGACCGCGCGCAGGTTGTGGCGGACGGCGATCCACACCCGCTGCAGCTGCCGCGCAGCGCCCCGTGTAGTCGACCTCCTCCGGCCGCCGGCCGCGTACGCTGGCGAGCGGGCCGTCGACTGCGCGCATGACGTCGGCGACCGAGATCTCCTCTCGGGCCGCGCCAGCCAGTAGCCGCCCTCCGAGCCGCGCTGGCTGCGGATCAGGCCGCTCTGGCGCAGGTCGGAGAGGATGTTCTCGAGGAACTTCGGTGTCGCCAGGGCGTCCCCCTTGACCGGGCCGCCCCCCGCGGCCGCCAGCTCGACGCGGCGCGCAGTGCGTAGTCGGCTTTGGCGGAGATGCGCACGGCGCCGAGACGCGAACTCCAGGGCGAGCGGACCGAGCTCCCTCGAGGGTGGCTGACGGGCATCATTGCCGCCAATCAGCGAAACCGTGTGATCCGATCGCGCAACAGCAACGCTAGTAACGGCCAAATGCAAGGTACCCACCCAAATACAGGAGCAGCCACCGCTATGTCACTTCCCAACCTGGACACGCTTGACCACGACCACGCGATCCGCGACGCCGCGGCTGAGGTCGAGGGAGATACCCGCGGCGCGTTCCTGCGCAAGACGGCCCTCGGCGGCGGCGCGCTGCTGAGCTCCGGCGCGATCATGGGCCTGCTGCCCGAGATCGCCTCGGCGAAGCCGTCCAAGAAGCGCGACACGGACATCTTGAACTTCGCGCTGACCCTCGAGTTCCTGGAGGCTGCCTTCTACAAGGAAGTCCTCAGCAAGAACGTCCTGACGGGCGACGTGCTCGCGCTGACCCGCCTGGTCGCCGACCATGAGGCGACGCACGTGTCGGCCCTGAAGGCCGCCGTCAAGAACAACGGCGGTCACCCGGTTCCGAAGCCGACCTTCGATTTCGGCAATACGACGGGCGACCAGACCACGTACCTGGCCACGGCGTACGTGCTCGAGAACACGGGTGTCCACGCCTACCTCGGGCAGGCGACCAAGCTCAAGTCCAAGGCGCTGCTCAAGGCGGCCGCCTCGATCGTGACCATCGAGGCGCGCCACGCCTCCGCATTCGCGATTCTCGTCGGCGATACGCCGTACGACGTCTCCGGCAACAGCGTCTCGCCCAGCGGCGCGTTCGACCGCGGCTTCTCCAAGAAGCACATCCTGCGCCTCGTCGGCGACACGAAGTTCATCGTCAAGTCCTAGTCATTCGCGCACCTCGGCGCCCCTCGAAGGGGCGCCGAACGCGCCAACCTGCAAGGAGCGCCTCACCGCTATGCCCAACATCGGACTTCCCGAGATGCTGATCGTCCTCGTGATCGCACTCGTCATCCTCGGCCCCAAGAAGCTCCCCGACGCCGGCCGCTCGCTCGGTCGCGGCATCCGCGAGTTCAAGGGCGCCATCACCGGCGGCGGCAACGACGACGCCGACGAGAAGCCCGCCGTCAACAGCCTGCCCGCCCGCACCGAGGTCTAGTGCCGCACAGCCGCCTGATCGGCACCGCCATGGTTGCGCTGACGTTCGCCGGCTGCGGCGGCGGCGCCAAAGAGAAGCCCGCGCCGACCGCGGCGCCGGCGAAGGCGTCGGCCGGGGCGGCGCCGAAGACCGCGAGCGAGCAGATCAAGGGCTTCGAGTTCGCCCCGACCTCGATCACCGTCGCCACAGGCGGCACGGTGACCTGGACGAACAAGGACGCGGCGAACCACACGGTGACCTTCAGCGGCAGCGGGGCCCCGAAGGGCATCGCCAACCTGCGCCAGGGCAAGAAGGCCTCGGTCAGCTTCGACAAGGCCGGCACGTACGCGTACGTCTGCCAGTACCACCCGAACATGCACGGAACCGTGGTCGTCCGCTAAGCGCGGCGGCCCAGAGACGACAGGGAAGAAACACCATGCCTCCGACACAGGACGATCCGCTCACGCTCGAGCGAATCGATCGCGACGGCGCTCTCCGTGAGGGCGCCGCGGCCGCCGAGGCGGCCGCCACGGGACAGAACCGGTCGACCTTCTTCAAGCGCGGCGCGGCCCTCGCGGGCGCCGGCCTCGTCGTCGGCGGCATCCCCGCCGGGTTCGCGCTCGCCCAGAACGGGCTGCCCAAGGGCGACATCGCCATCCTCAACTACGCCCTGACGCTCGAGTACCTGGAGGCCGCCTTCTACAAGGAGGCCGTCGACAAGGGCAAGCTCTCCGGCGAGGCGGCGAACTTCGCGCAGGTCGTGGCCGGGCACGAGGCGGCCCACGTGGACGCGCTCAAGCAGACGCTGGGCTCCAAGGCCATCAAGTCCCCGAAGTTCGACTTCGGCGGCGCGACGGGCAAGTCGAAGTTCCTGCGCACCTCCCAGCTGCTCGAGGACACCGGGGTGGCCGCCTACCAGGGCCAGGCCGGCAACATCAAGACCTCGGCCGTGCTCAGCGCGGCAGCGTCGATCCTGTCGGTGGAGGCGCGCCACGCCAGCTGGGTGCGCGACATCATCGGCGGCGGCAAGGGCGTCAGCCCGGCTCCGGACGCGTTCGAGATGCCCAAGTCCATGGACGCCGTGCTGTCGGCGGTCAAGAGCACCGGGTTTTTGAAGGGATGACCATGCACGACCAGATTCCATCCTTCGAGGAGCTCGATCGCGACGGCGCGATCGAGGAGGCGGCCGGCAGGGCCGGCGTCACCCGCTCTCAGTTCCTGCGCCGCAGCGCCTTCGCCGGCGGCGGCCTGCTGATCGGCGGCCTGCCCGCCGCGTTCGCGGTCGCCAAGGGCTCCGCCTCGGGCGACATCGACATCCTCAACTACGCGCTGACGCTCGAGTACCTGGAGGCCGCCTTTTACAAGGAGGCCGTCGACAAGGCCGCGCTGGCCGGGCAGTACGCCCGCTTCGCGAAGGTCGTCGCCGCGCACGAGGCGGCCCACGTCGATGCGCTGAAGAAGGCGCTCGGGTCCAAGGCGGTCGCCAAGCCGAAGTTCGACTTCAAGGGCACCACGGGCAGCGATTCGACCTTCGGTGCCACGTCGAAGGTTCTCGAGGACACCGGCGTCAAGGCCTACCAGGGCCAGGTCACCAACATCAAGGGCTCGGCGGTGCTCACGGCGGCCGGGTCGATCCTGCCGATCGAGGCGCGCCACGCGGCGTGGATCGCCAGCATCCTCTCCAAGGGCAGCGGCTCCCCGTCGCCGGCCCCGGACGCGTTCAACCCGTCGGCCGACATGGCGACGGTCCTCGCCGCCGTCAAGGGCACCGGGTTCATCACGACCGAGTCGGGCGCCTCGTCGGCGTCCCCGACGAGCGGCACGCCAAGCGTCGCCGGCTAGCAGGCCGGTGCCGGAGGGGGGTATCAGCCCAGCGCGCCGGCGCGAGCTGGCCAGGCTGATCGCGCAGGTCGGGCTGTCGCTGAAGGAGGCGGCGGCCCGGCTTGACATCCCCGAGGCGACCGCGCAGCGCTCCGTCGCGGCCTGGTACGAGGCCTATGAGGCGCACGAGGCCGCGCCCATCCTCGCAGCGCCCTCGGCGAGCCGCCGCGATCCGCGGCGCGGAGGGTCGCGGCGCCGGCTCGCCGGCGTCGCTCTAGTGCTCGCCTTCGTCCCCGTCGGCTGGGTGGCGAGCGCCGCACTCTTTGGCGAGGACTCCCCGGGACGGTCGCTGCTGGGCTCCCAGCCCTCGGCGGTCACCGGCCAGGCCTTCCGCGCGGTGGCCGCCCGCGCCCCCCGCGACCGGCGCTCGACCCTGATCGCCCGAGTGCGCCGGACGTCCGTGAAGGTCTACGAGCATCCCGCCGCCCACGCAAGGCGATCGATGCTGCGCGCCCGCGAGCTCCACGGCAAGCGACTGCCGCTCGTGTTCCTCGTGACCCGGCGCCGCGGCCGCGACTGGCTGCGGGTCCAGCTCCCGACCCGCCCGAACCATTCGACGGCGTGGGTCCGCAGGAGCAGCGTGCGGCTGTCGTCCAACGCCTGGCGCCTACGGGTCGAGCTCGGGCGCAAGCGCATCCTGCTGTGGCGCGGCTCGCGGCTCGTGAGCACGCACCGGATCGGCGTCGGCAAGGCCGTCACGCCGACCCCGCACGGCCGCTACTACCTCACCGACCTGTTCAAGCCGCCGAATCCGCACGGCCTCTACGGCTCCTACGCCTTCGGGCTCTCGGCGCACTCCAGGGTCCTCACGAGCTTCGGGGCCGGGGACGGCCAGATCGGCCTGCACGGCACCAACGACCGGAAGTCGCTCGGCACCGACGTCAGCCACGGCTGCATCCGCGTGGCCGACAGCGTGATCGAAAGCTACTCCCGGCACCTGCCGCTGGGCACGCCGATCGTCATCGCGAGCTGATCGCGCGGGCCGGCAGCGGGCGCCCGGCGGGGCGGCGCGCGCCCGAGCGCAGGGCGGCGAGCGTGGCCAGCACCCCCTCGACGTCGTCGCCGACGTGCTGGACCGCGCCGGCGCGGTCGAGGACCACGAAGCCGGTCGGTCCGTACGGCTTTCTGGGGAGCTCGATCCTGGCGTCCTCGGCGACGAAGCGCTGGGCGTGCGCGCGCACCGCGTCGACGTGGGCGGGGTGAAGGACCAGCACCGTCCAGCGCGCGGTGCGCGACGGGGCGGCCAGGCGTGAAGCGAGTTCGGAGGCGGTGTGGATCATGGGGCGAACCTACGCCGGTCCTCCGTCGCCGATCATCAGCTCGGCGGACGATCTTCGGGTCGTCCGCAAGGAGGACGCACGCCGTCCCGGGCGTACGATGGAGGTGTGGCCCACGAGCATCACCATCACGAGGTCACCGCCGACGCGGACCGCTCCAAGCTCGCCATCGCCCTCGCGCTGATCCTCGGCCTGATGGTCGCCGAGGTCGTCGCCGGCGTCGCCGCGCAGTCGCTCGCGCTGCTCTCCGACGCCGCGCACATGCTCACCGACGCGGCGGCGCTCGGGCTCTCGCTGGTGGTCATCGGGCTCGCCAAGCGTCCCGCCAAGGGCGCCATGACCTACGGCCTCAAGCGCTCGGAGATCCTCGCCGCGGCCGTCAACGGCACCACGCTGCTCGTGCTCGCCCTGCTCGTCGTCTACGAGGGCATCCGGCGCCTGATCGACCCCCCCGACACCGCGGGCGCGGTCGTGCTCGCGGTCGCGCTGGCCGGCGTCGCCGTCAATCTCGCGGCCACCTGGACGCTGAGCCGGGCCAACCGCGAGTCGCTCAACGTCGAGGGCGCCTTCCAGCACCTGCTTACCGACCTCGCGGCCTTCGTCGCCACCGCGGTCGCCGGCGGCGTGATCCTCGCCACCGGCTTCTCGCGCGCGGACGGCATCGCCTCGCTGATCGTCGCGGCGATCATGCTGCGCTCGGCGTCCGGGCTGCTGCGCGCCTCGGGCCGCGTCTTTCTCGAGGCGGCGCCCGAGGGCCTCGATCCGCAGGCCATCGGCCAGGCCATGGTGGGGACGGCCGGGATCGTCGAGGTCCACGACCTGCATGTCTGGGAGGTCACCTCGGGGTTCCCCGCGCTCTCGGCCCACGTGCTCGTCGCCAGCGAGCGGGACTGCCACGCCGCGCGGGCCGAGGTCGAGGCCCTGCTGCACGACCACTTCGCCATCCACCACACCACGCTGCAGGTCGACCACGACGGCGGCCGGCTGCTGGACATCGAGCCCGCGGCCCGGTGAGCCGCTTCGGGCGGATGTGGCTGAGAGCCGCGCCCCGGACCCTACGCTGGGGTGCTGGGCTGATCGATCGCTCGATAACGGCCGGGCCCTCGCTTCGGCGCACGGTATGCTGCGGCTCGCGAGGTCGTCCAAGACCTGCGCGCGGAGAGGATGTTGTCGCATGAGTTCCCCCCCTAAAGCAGCGCGCCCCGCCCTGACTTCGGGGCGCGCGACCCCGGACCCCTCGGAGTCGCACGGCGGACGCCTGTCGGCACTGGATGGCTCGTTCCTGCGCCTGGAGTCCGCTCGAGCGCACATGCATGTCGGCTGGAGCGCCATGTTCGCCGAGCCGGCCGCCGGCCGGCGACCCACCGTCGAGGCTCTGCGCGAGCGCGCCGCGGGACGGATCCACGAGGTTCCGTGGTGTCGCCAGCGCCTGCAGGTCGCGCCCCTGGGGCTCTCCGAGCCGCGCTGGATCGACGACGCGAGCTTCGACCTCGCCGCGCACATCGTGGCGCTCACCGACCCTGACGACGGCGTCAGCTACGAGCGCTTCGAGGCGCTGCGCGCCAAGGTGCTCTCCGAGCCACTCGATCGTTTGCGCCCGCTGTGGCAGATCTTCCTCGTGCCGCGCCTGGAGGACGGCCGCGTCGGGATGGTCGGCAAGATGCACCACGCGCTGGTCGACGGGATCGCCGCGCTGCAGATCGTCATGCTGGTCATGGACGCCGACGCCGAGGCCACCTCCCAGGCCCCGGAGCCCTGGCAGCCCCGCGACCCGCCGAGCGCGGCGGACTGGGCCGTCGAGGAGCTGACCCGCACCGCCGGGGACGGGCTCAAGGCAGCGCGTGCCGTGGTCGCGGCGGCCATGCGACCCCTGCCGACGGCCGGCACGGCGCTGAAGGGCGCCCGCCGGCTGCTGCGAGCGGTCGGGGGGGACATCCTGCCGCTGGCTCCCGGCTCCGTCTTGAACGTGCCGATCGATGCGCGCCGGACGCTGGTCACCTACCACGCGGCCCGGAAGGACCTGAGTGCCGCGCGCTCCGGCGGCGGCACGCTCAACGACGTCGGCCTGGCCATCGTGGCGGGGGCGCTGCGGACGGTCGCCCAGGGCCGCGGCGACCCGTCCGACGCGCCGCTGAAGGCGATGATGCCGGTGAGCATGCGCGAGGCCGCCGAGCTCGGCGGGGGCAACCGCATCGCGATGATCTACATCCAGCTCCCGGTGCACCTCGAGGCGCCCCGCGAACGACTCGACTGGGTGCGCACGCAGACCCGCGAGCTCAAGGGCAGCGACCGCCCCGCCGCCAACCAGACGCTCGTCGGGACGGCCGGCCTGCTGCCCGCGTTCTTGCGCTCACCCCTCGTGCACGCGATGGCCAACCCACGGGTCTTCAACCTCACGGTCTCCCAGTCGCCGGCCCCACGTGGGGCGTTGTACCTCCTCGGCAGCCAGCTCGAGGAGGTCTACTCCGTCGTCCCCATCTCCGCCGGGCACGCGCTGGCGATCGGCATGGTGCGGTACCGCCAGGAGCTGTTCTTCGGATGCTACGCCGACCCCGAGGCCCTACCGGAGGTCGACGACCTGCCCGACCTGCTCGCGGCGGAGCTGCACGCGCTGGGCGCCGCCCCGAAGGCCGACGCCGGGTGAGCTGACCCGGCGCCCCTCATCCGGCGGCCCGCTCGAGCGTCCACTTCATGCCCCGCTCGACGGCCTCGACGAGGTGCGGCCGCAGGCGGGCGGCCGGGATGATCGCGTCGATCGAGCCGACGCGCAGCGCGCGCTCGATGCTGTGGACGCTGTCGAACTCGGCCGCCATCTCGCCGAGCTTCTCCGAGCGCACCGCCATCCGAACGTCGGCCAGCTCGGCGCGCAGCCGGGCGCGCTCGTCGCCGTCGGCCTCGTCCAGGCCGGCGTTGAGCTCGGTCACCCGCTCGTCGTCGTCGGTGCGGACGTTGACCTCGCGCGCGAAGACCGTGGCAGCCGCCGGGGCGCCGCCGATCACCGAGGCGTATGAGCCCTCGACGGCGATCACCTCCATGCCGTCGTTGAGCGTCCCCGAGAAGACCACGAAGGCCCCGCCGTGGTAGCGGGAGACGACGCAGAAGACGATCGGGCCATCGAAGTTGACCACGGCGCGGCCGATTTCGGCCCCGTACTCGAGCTGCAGCTCGCGCAGGGACTCGGGCGAGCCGTCGAAGCCCGAGAGGTTGGCCACCACGACCACGGGCCGGTTGCCGCTGGCGGCGTTGATCGCGCGGGTCACCTTCTTCGACGACCGCGGGAACAACGTCCCGGCGGTCCAGTGGTCGGGCCCGTCGGCAGACAGAACGCCGCTGCGCGGCAGCGGCCGGGACTCGATGCCGAGCAGGGTCACGGGGTATCCGCCCAGGTGGGCGTCGAAGACGACGGCGCTCTGGGCGCCGGCCATCGCCGCCCAGCGCTCGAGCGGCCGGTGGTCCTGGTCGGCGACGGCGCGCATCACCGTGCGGATGTCAAACGGCTTCTTGCGCTCGGGGTTCGCCTCCTGGGAGAAGATGTCGCCCACGGTCGTGAAGTCGCTGTTGGCCACGCGGTGGGGATGGGTGCGGACGTCGCGGTCGACCGGGTCGGTCGTCGAGGCCTGCCTGGGGAAGCGCTCGCCGGGGGCGACGTAGGTGTGCTCGTAGTGCGCGAAGAGGATCTCGATGGCCGCGACGAGGTCGGCCGCCCAGTACTGGGCCTGGCCGTTGGGCCCCATGATCCGGTCATAGCCGCCGATCCCGAAGTTGTCCTCGGCCGAGATCCCCCCGGAGTACTCGAGCGCCTGCTTGCCGGTGAGCACCATGGCGCTGTCGGGCGTCATGACGAGGATGCCGCGGGTGTGCAGCAGCATCGTCGCCTCCGCGTTCCAGTAGGGCTGGGCGCCGACGTTGATCCCGGCGACGAGGACGTTGACCTCGCCCTGAGCTTGGGTGAACGTGATCAGGCGACGCAGCACCCGTGAGACCCAGTCCATGTTCTCCGTGCCGCTGTCCATCGAGATCTTCGCCCCGGCCGACACGGCGAGCCACTCGACCGGCGCGCCCAGCTCCTCGGCGAGGTCGAGCGCGCGCACGATCCGGACGGCCTCGGGCTCGGCGATCGAGCCGAGCGCCTTGGTCGGGTCGCCGAAGATGACGACGCGGACCATGCCCTCGGGGTAGCGGTCGGTGATCGTGCGCACGACGCCGACGACGATCCCGGCGCTGTTCTCGCCGAAGGGCCGCTCGACGGGCACGAGTCGGTCGTCGGCGTCTAGGTCGTACTCGGTGAAGGACCCGCCCGCCCGGGTCAGCAGCGGGACGAGCTCGTACGGGTAGACCGTCCCGCGGCGCCGCGCCGTGAGCACCTTCTGGGCGTACGCGTCGAGGGGCGCGAGGGGCTCGGTCGGGGGCTCGGCGACCGAGAGCGTCACTCCGGCGCCCGGCTGGTAGGAGAAGCTCAGGGCCATGGGGCGCAGCTCGCCGTCCTGCGGTGCCGGGACGCGCGCTTCGATGGTGACCTCCTCGAGGCCGAGCCCGGTGGTCAGCGGCGCCAGCGTCCGGGTGAACGAGCGCAGCTCGTCGAGCGGCATCTCCAAGGGCGGCCAGACGTAGAGGAGCACCTGGTTTCCGTGCAGCCGCCGCTTCGCGGGGCGCTGTGCCTGCACGCGGCGGATGCTGTCCAGGCAGGCCGCCAGGAGGCGCTCGGGCTCCGGCAGGGCGGTGAGCCGGCCGGACGCGTCGCGCACGGGGGTGAAGTCGCGCACCTCGGCCAGCGCGACGAGGCGCTCGTCGGACGAGTTCTCGGTGGCGACGCAGTGGAACAGGTGCACGTCCTCGACCGCCGGCAGGCGCGTGAGCTCGAACGCGGAGAGCCGCCAGAGGCGAAGACGCTGCGCGACCATGTGGTGCAGCTCGCGGGTCACGCGCTCCTCCTGGAGCTCGCCGTCGGCCAGCCGGAAGGTGAAGTAGTGGACGTCGGCGCCCGTACGGCTGGTCACGGCCACCGCAACGCGTCCGACGGCCGGGGGCAGTCCCGCCGCGCCGATGGTCGCGAGAAGCTCGGCGGCCATGGCGTCGGTCTCGGGCAGCGGGTCGCTCCAAGCGAGGTAGAAGTCGATCGCGATCTGCGCGGCCGCACCGTCGGAGGCCAGCGCGCCGGCGGCGGCGGCCGCCGCGGGCAGCTCCGAGGCCTCGGCGAGCGTGGTGATCAGGTCGATGCGGGTGTCGTCCGGAAAGTAGTGCGCCGTGAGAAGGCGCTGGCCCTCGCGCTCGACCGCCTGCAACGCCTCGAGCGGATACAGCCGGTAGTAGCGGCGGGTGAGGAGCTCGAGCATCGGCTCGTGGTCCTCCCGCCCGCCGACCCGTTCCCCGAGCAGCTTCAACAGCGGCTGCGGGCTGGCGACCAGCCCCTCGAGGCGGTCGCCGTAGTCGGGGGCGTCGGGGTGGGCGGCCAGGTAGTCGAGCTGCTCCCGCGCGGCGTCCAGGATCCCCTCGCGCGCCTGCTCTATGACGCGCTGGTCGAACACGCGGAAGCGTACGCTGCGGGCGAGCTCGCCCACCGCCGGATGGCGGAGCTGCGCTGCGACGATCAGCCGGTCGAGGGTCTCGCGGAACTCGTCGCGCAGCGGCTCGGGCAGCGCGTCGGCGTGCTGGAGGCGCCGGTCAAGGAGCGCCAGCACGGCCGGGACCTGTGACGGCGCGCGCTGGTGCGCGAGGAAGATCCGGTAGACCGCCTCCTCGAGCTCGGGGCTGCGCTCGAGGTCGCGCACGCCGTAGCGGGCCAGCGCGCGGGCGAGCCTGTCCCGGAACGCCTCGGGCAGGCCCTCACGTTCGAGATCGAGCGAGTGCAGGTAGGTCCGGAAGTGCTCGCGCGGGCTGCGGACGCGTTCGCCCTCCTCCTCCTCGAACTCCTCCCGCTCCGCGGCGGGCCAGTTGCGGGAGAGCTCGGCCAAGTCGGCGAAGAGCGTGAGGATCTCGAGCTCGCCATGCAGCACCTCGGGATCGTCGGGAGGCAGCTGGTCCCGGGCCTGCTCGAACTCGGAGACCAGCCGGCGGGCCTCGTCGACGTCGACGTCGTAGCCCATGATCAGGCTGCGCAGGGCGTCGAGGTGCTCGCGCGCGCGCAGGCGGGCGCCGGACTCGCCGGGCCGCACGAGCGCCTCGAAGCCGATCCGCGGGCTGTCGGGCGCGGCCTCGTCTTGGACGGCATGGGGCTCGACGCTCAAAAGCGGCGCCCCGGCGTCGACGTGGGCGCTTGCCGCGACGATGACCTCCCGCACCCTTCCGGCGTGCGTGGCGACGATCGTGATCTCCATCTTCATCGCCTCCAGGACCGCGACCGGCGTCCCGGCCTCCACCTCGTCACCCGCGGCGACGTTCACGGCCACGACGAGCGCGGGGGCCGGGGCCCGGATGACGCCCGCCTCGTCGCGGGACACGCGATGGGTGACCCCCTCGACCTCCACCAGGTGATCCGGGCCGTGGTCGACGGAGTCGACCCTGAACGCCCGGCCAGCGATTGCGAGCCGGCGTGCGAAGCGGCGGACGGGCTCGACGTCGACGTCGACGTACGAGCCGTCGGCCTCGACCCGGTAGCGCCGCGGGCCGGTCTGAGCGACCGCGAGGCGGTAGATCTCCCCGCGGTGGCGAAGCTCCACCGTCCGCCCGATCTCATCGCGGGCCTGGGGCCGCCCGCGACTGGCGGTGGCGTAGAAGGCGCTGCGCTCGAACTCCTGCTCGGCGTCGTAGGTATCGATGGCGGCGGCGAGCACGGCGACGTCGGCGTAGCGCGTGGGGATGTGGCCGTCCGCGGCGACGAGGCTGTCGAGCCAGCCGGTGGTGGCACCGGCGATCATCTCCGGGCGGTCGAGCAGGTCGAGCAACAACGACTTGTTCGTCGTCCCTCCGCGCACGATCACGGTCGTCTCCGCGAGCGCGCGGCGCAGGCGCGCTCGCGCCTCCGCGCGGTCGCGCCCCCAGGCGATGACCTTGGCGACCATCGAGTCGTACTCGGGGGGGATGGTCTCGCCTTCGGCGGTGCCCGTGTCGACGCGCACCCCCGGCCCTGACGGCAGCCTGAGCAGCTCGACCGTCCCGGGGGCGGGGGCGAAGCCGCGCTCGGGATCCTCGGCGTTGAGGCGGGCCTCGATCGCGTGACCGCGGGCAGGCGGCGGCTCTGACTCGAGGCGCCCGCCGCGCGCCACGTGCAGCTGGAGCTTGACGAGGTCGAGCCCGGTCGTCATCTCCGTGACGGGATGCTCGACCTGCAGCCGGGGGTTGACCTCGAGGAAGGTGAAGATCTCCTCGTCGGGCTGGTAGAGGAACTCGACGGTCCCGGCGTTGCGATAGCCGGCCAGACGAGCCAGCTTGATCGCCGCCGCCCGCAGCTCGTCCTCCTGCTCGGCGCTCAGGGCCGGCGAGCCCGACTCCTCGATCACCTTCTGGTTGCGGCATTGGATCGAGCAGTCGCGCACGCCCGCCGCCCAGATCGTGCCGTGGTCGTCGGCGATGACCTGGACCTCGACGTGATGCGCGCCGGTGACCAGGCGCTCGATGAAGACCGTCTCATCGGAGAAGGCACGTAGCGCCTCGGCCCGCGCGCGCTCGAACGCCGGCGCGAGCTCGGACTGCGAAGCGGCCACGCGGATGCCGCGCCCGCCGCCGCCCGCCGTGGCCTTGATCATGACCGGATAGCCGATCGACTGCGCGTGCTCGACGGCGGCGTCGAGCGTTTCCACCGGCCCGCGGCTCCAGGCGGCCACCGGCACGCCCGCCTGCTCGGCGAGCAGCTTGGCCTGAACCTTGTCGCCCAGGCGGCGCATGACGTCGGCCGGCGGGCCGACGAAGGCCACGCCGATGCGCCCGCACAGCTCGGCGAAGGCGGGATCCTCGGCGACGAAGCCCCAGCCGACCCAGGCCGCGTCGGCGCGGCTCTCGCGCAGCGCCCGCTCGAGCTCTGCGTGGTCGAGGTAGCCGCCCGCGCCGACGACCACGGCCTCGTCGGCCTCGCGCACGAACATCGCCCGGCGCTCGGCTTCGGTGTGCAGCGCGATCGTCCGCATGTCCCAGCCGTGCTCCAGGTTGAGCTCGCGCACCGCGCGGATCAGCCGGACCGCGGCCTCGCCGCGGTTGACGATCGCGACCCGCGTCACGTCGGAGTTCTCGTGGGTCATCACACGCTCAGCCCGTGTTGCGCAGTCCGCCGGCGATCCCGTTGATCGCGAGGGAGATCGTGCGGGTGAGCTGCTCGTCGTCCTCGCCGGCGCGGGCGCGCCGCATCAGCTCGGACTGGATGAACGACAACGGGTCGATGAAGGGGTTGCGCCGCTCCAGGGAGTCCTGGAGGGCGGGATGGCGGTCGAGCAGGCGCTGCTGATCGGTGACGGCCAGCAGCTCGCGGACCGTCCCCTCGTACTCGTCGGTGATCCGCCCCCAGATCCGCTCCCGCGCCTCCACGTCCGCCACCAGCACAGCGTACCGCGCGGCGATGCGGAGGTCGGCCTTGGCCAGCGCCATCTCCGCGTTGCCCAGCAGCGTGGCGAAGAACGGCCAGTCGCGCTCCATCTCGCGCAGGAAGTCCAGGCCCAGATCCTGCCTCGCCGCGGCCAGGGCGCTGCCCAGCCCGTACCACCCGGGCAGGATGACCCTGGCCTGGGTCCACGAGAAGACCCACGGGATGGCGCGGAGGTCCTCGACCCCCGACCGCTCGCCGCGCGTCGCAGGCCGGGAGCCGAGGCGCAGGTCGGTGATCTCGGTGGCCGGGGTGGCGCCGTAGAAGAAGGCGAGGAAGTCGGGATCCTCGTGCACGAGCGTGCGATACGCCGTCATCGAGCGGACGGCCATCTGCTCCATCGCCTCCTCGAACGGGCGCAGCGTCTCCGCGGGCGGCTGCAGCACCTCCGCGGGCGCCGAGAGGAGCACGGCGCTCGTCGTCAGCTCGAGCTCGCGATGGGCGATCTGCGTGGTCGAGTACTTGGCGGAGACGACCTCGCCCTGGTCTGTCACCTTGATCCGGCCGCCCACCGTGCCCGGCGGCTGCGCGAGGATGGCCTCGTTGCTCGGTCCCCCGCCGCGGCCGACCGTCCCGCCGCGCCCGTGGAAGAAGGTCGGCTCGATGTCGTGCTGGTGGAGCACCTGCGCCAGCTCGGACTGCGCCCGGTAGGCCGCCCAGCTCGAGGCCAGGTAGCCGACGTCCTTGTTGGAGTCCGAGTAGCCGATCATGATCTCCTGCGTGTCCTGCACCGCGGCGAGCGCCCGGCGATAGACGGGGACGTCCATGAGCCGGGCGATCGCCGCCGCGGCGCCCGCCAGCGTCTCGCCGGCCTCGAAGAGCGGCACGATTCGGAGCGCCGCCGCCTCGCCGCCGACGCCGGCGAGCCCGCTCTCCTTCATCAGCAGGAGCAGCTCAAGCAGCGCGCAGGGCTCACTCGTCCCGGAGACGACGTAGCTGCGGATGGCTCCGGCGTGCCGGCCGCCCAGGGCGCGGGCGACGGCGCGCAGCGTCTCGATCACGCCCCGCGACGGCTCGGAGAAGCCGCTCAGGTCGCTCGGGATGAGCGGTCGGCGAGCCGCGATCTCCCGCTCGAGCAGGGCGAGGCGATCCGGCTCGTCGAGCTCCTCGTAGCGCTCGGTGAGCTCGGCGTGGGCGAGCACCTCGCTGACGGCGGCCCGATGGCGGTCCGCATGCTCGCGGATGTCCAGGCGGGCGAAGTGAAAGCCGAAGACCTCGACCTGGCGGATGAGGTCGCGCAGGTCACCGGAGGCGAGCAGCCGCTGGCCCTGATCGTGCAGCGAGCGCTCGAGCAGCCACAGGTCCTCGAGCAGCTCGCCCGGTCCGGCGTAGCCGTCCGGCTCGTTGCGCCGCGCGGCGCCGAGGCTCTCGGCCATGAGGGTGAGCGCCCGGCGATAAGGCTCGTCCGGATGGCGTTTTTCGATGTCGGCGGCGACCGCGGGGAAGCCGGCTCCGAGGCGTTCGAGCAGCGGTTCGGCGAGGTGCGCCTCGCCCATCGCCCACCGCGACATCGACATGCGCGGGGCGAGCAGGGCCACGCGCCGCTGCAAGAACCCCAGGCAGGCGTCGCGCATGAGGTCGAGCGTCTGGATCGTCAGCTCCGCCGTGACGTACGGGTTCCCGTCGCGGTCGCCGCCGATCCAGGAGCCGAACGAGAGCAGCGAGGGAACGGTGATCGCGTCCTCGGGGTACTCCTCGGCGAGGGCGGCCTCGAGCTCCCGGTAGACGCGCGGGACGACGTGTACGAGCGTCGCGGGGAAGTAGGCGAGTCCGCCGAGCACCTCGTCGCGCACCGTCGGCGCCACCGCCCGGGCGTCGTCGGAGGACCAGAGCTCCTGGATCGCCGCGGCGAGCAGCTCGCGCGTCGCGTGCTCCTCGTCGGGCGGCAGGCTGCGCTCGTCGAGGTCGCGGATGCCCGCGAAGATGCGCATCAGCTTCTCGACCGTCCGGCGCCGCCGGGCCTCGGTCGGGTGCGCGGTCAGCACGAGCGTCACCTCCGCCCCCGACAAGAGCTCTTGGAGCCCCCGCGCGTCGAGGCCGCGCTCGCGCAGGATGTGGACCGCCTCACGCAGCGATCCCGGCCGGGGACCCGGCGCCGCCTCCGCCTCGTTGCTCCTCAGCCGCCTGACGCGATCGTTGTCCTCGGCCAGGTTGACGAGCTGGAAGTACTTCGTGAAGGCCCGGATCAGCGCCTCGGCGTCGTCGAGCGAGACGTCGCCGGCAAGCGCCGCAAGCTCGTCCCCGGCTTCCTCCTGACCGGTGCGAAACGATTCGGCGAGCGATTGGGCCCGCTCCTCGAGCGCGAACACGGACGAGCCGCTGGCCTGCTCGATCGCCTCTTCGAGCAGATCCCCCAGCAGGCGGATGTCCTCGTCCAGCGAGCCGCCGAGGCGCCGCGACGGAGCCTCCGGCGAGTCCAGTACCGGATATCGAAATGGGCCCATCGCGCGCCAGCACGCTACCGGTTTTCTGGCGGTGTCGCTTTCTAACGACGAGGCGCGGCTCCCCGTCTGCGCGCTTCGCGCGGGCGTCCGAGACGACGTGGGCGTCGTTTGGCCTCCCAGGCCCCGGTTTGTGGTCGCGGCGCGCCGGCCGAGCGCGCTTGGCGGGGCCAGAGCGGACCAACCGACGCGTACCTCCGCACCGGACGCAGCGCGAGGCGACAGAGTGGGGTGCCAGCCCGGCCGCTTTCAGCGATCCGGTGGTTCAGCGTTGAAGCCGCAGGCTATCCACGCACCGTACGCGTCGTAGAACTCTCAACCCGCGCGGCCGAATCGCCTGTCAGGGTTCCGCCGGTTCGCGGCCCGCCGCGCTCGCAGTGCGTCTTGGTCCGCTCGCAGGGGACAGTACGCACTGCCGGCCGCCCGGGCCAACTTCTCACTCAGCCACGCTCGCCAGTGCGTTTGGCGCCCCCGGAAGGGGACACGACGCACCGCCCGCCCGCGCGCCGGCGTCCCAGGGTGACGCGTCAGTGGTCACCTGCCAACCCATGGCTCGACGTCCAGTTCGACGGTTCCTGCCGGGGTGTTCAGCCAGGTGACGCCATCCGGATCACAATCCGCGTCGTCGGGCAGGTCGGGCTCGCTGATGTCCAAGTCCTCGAAGAACTCGAACCAGATGTGGAAGCCGAGCCGCTCTGGGTCCTCGTTGAGCATCTGGTTATTCCACCCCCACAGGCTGAAACTGAAACGCCAGCCAAAGAGAAATTGGCACCGCGTTATCTGCCGAAAGTAGACCACTAGGGCTGTGTCGGGCCGGGAGCCGTACAGCCGTACCGATTCGAACGCCAAACCCAGGATGGACGCGGTGGACCGCAGCCGTTTGCCGCAGATTCGGTGCTTGATTGTTCACGTCCCACCATTGCAGCATCCACGAAGCGAAGCTCGGGGCCGCTCGTCGCTCAAGCTCCTCCGGAACCGTCGTCATGCTCCGATCCCTGAGCTGGGGCTGATCCGCGCTCGTGCTTGCCCTCGATGCCTTCGCCGCAGCAGGACGTGAATAGGCGGGTGATCGGGGTTGATGGTCGAGGTCTTCACAGTCGTTCTGCTGCGAGCTCGCGCTCCTCTCAAGACAGCCGTTGCTCGCCTGTCTCCTCCGGCCGGCGAAGTTGGGCAATCAGTTTCCTAAGTATGTCGACCAACCACTGACACGCCGTGGGCTGTCAGCTCCTCCGGGTCTGACGGATAGTTGGAGTCGTGGCACGTCAGGTAGATCAGCCCTTGATCGCGCCATATCCAGATCTCCCCAAAGCTATAGCCGCCGGTCTCCTGATCAAGAGATGTGGCGGGATCAAGCTCGACTGGACGGCGTGTCGCTTGGGCAAAGGGCGGGAGACCCTCTGGGTAGTCGATCTCTAGCCACTTGGCCAGCCACTGCTCGAGGGCGTCAAGCAGCTGATCGGACTCAACTACCGTGAGCCTGGCTGGGCCCCCGTTGCTCACCGCTCGGAGATGCAGCGTGCCCCCATCGTCGGCGGCGTAGATGTGGGGATGGGGACCCGTCCAAACTACATCGGTCACCTTCTCGATCCCTTGTGAGTCGCCTCTGGTCGACGTACTTCTCGATGTGTCACCAGTGTCAGCGCTTCGGGTGTTGCTGAACCAGGCTGCGTCCTCTCGTGCTCGTCGCTCACGACGCGCTTACGGGCCGACGGTGGAAAAGTGCCGATCGCCGCCGGCCGTGGGATCACGGATAGGTGCGTCGTACCCCGACGGACCGGAGCCGTGGGCATGGGGCGCATCGGCCCGCGAATTGTCGACCGGCTTCCCCGTCTTCTTGTCCAAATGACCATCATCGAGTCTCAGGCGTTCCTCTTTCGTCTTCGGATCCTGACCGACGGTTGGGAGCTCGAGCCGTTGCCCTGCCCGAACAGGTCGTCGTTTGAGAGCCGGGCGATCACAGCGGCGTGGGCAACGATGGACTCGTAGACGTCCCAGGTGCCGTTTGGTGTCGTTTGAGAATCAACGCGGCGTCCGAGCTGAACGCGACCCAGCTGCCGTCGCTTGACATGGAGGGGTTGTAGCTGCCACCGTCGCTGAGGCCGGGATAGTCGCCGCCGAAGGAATCCGCACGTGTCCTCCCGGCGCTGCGGTCGCGCACGTAAATGTCCGCTGCGGCCGTTCCTATCGGCCAGATCCAGGTTGGAGGCGCTGGTCTCGAAGGCCACATAGCGCCCATCGCCGGAGATGGAGGCGGAGGTGCTCGCGGAGTTGGCGCCCTGGCTTAGGTCGTCGACCGACGCCTGAGTCGCGGTCCCGGTCGTGCTGTCCCAGACGAAGACATCTTCAGTCGAGTAGTCGTCCGGGAGGGACAGCTGAGGAAAGTGCTTTGACTGAATGCGACATAGCGCCCGTAGTCCGAAACCGATTGGGCAGTTCCCTGCTGGGTCGACCCGTCTTACGTCAGTTAGGTGGGAGATCGCGGTCTGGGCGATCGGTCGATCATGGTCGATCCCGGCCCCGCTCTGCCGAAGCTCCCGCCGTTGCTACGCCGAGAGCGTCGGCGACGGCTCGGCGAGGTGCCCAAGCTCGTTCGCCGTGAGGGTCTCACGCTCGATCAGGGCGTCGGCGACGCGGTCCAGCAGGCCGCGGGAGCCGGCGAGCAGCCGGCGGGCGCGGTTGTGGGCCTCATCGGTGAGCCGGCGGACCTCGGCGCCGATCAGGCGCGCCTCGTCCTCTGAGTAGCGCCGTGCGCCGTTGTTGTGCTCGGGCGCGAAGGTCAGGTGGCCGAGCGCGTCGCTCATGCCCAGCTCGCAGACCATGAGCTGCGCGAGCGCGTTGACGCGGGTCAGATCCTCGCCAGCACCAGAGCTGGGTTCATTGAAGACGAGCTCCTCGGCGACGCGACCGCCGAGCATCATCGCCATCTGGTTGATCAGCGTCGAGCGCCCGTGGATGGCGCGGTTGTCCTCGTCGACGTTCCAGACGTATCCCAGCGTGCGACCGCGCGGAGTGATCGTGATCTTGTGGGGAACGTTGATGCCGGGCAGCGCGCGCCCGACGAGCGCATGACCCGCCTCGTGGTAGGCGACAGTCCGTCGCTCCGCGTCGGTCATGATGTGCCGGTGCGAGGCGATGCCGAGCATGACGCGCTCGACGGCCTCCTCGATCGCCGCTGCGCTGACGTCTGCCTCCCGGGCGCGGGCAGCGAGCAGCGCGGCCTCGTTGAGCACGTTGGCCAGGTCCGCGCCGGAGAAGCCCTGGGTCACGCGCGCGACGGCGGCCAGGTCTACGCCGTCCGCGAGATGCTTGTTCTCGGCGTGGATGGCGAGGATCGCGCGGCGCCCGGCGGGGTCGGGCAGCTCGACGGTGACCTGGCGGTCGAAGCGGCCGGGGCGGATCAGCGCCGGGTCGAGGATGTCGATGCGGTTCGTCGCGGCGATCACCATGACTCCGGCGCTCGCCTCGAAGCCGTCGAGCTCGACGAGGATCTGGTTGAGCGTCTGCTCGCTTTCGCGGTTGCCGTCCGACGTGGCGGTCGAGCGCCGGGCGCCGATCGCGTCGAGCTCGTCGATGAACACGATCGCGGGAGCGACCGACCGCGCCTCGGCGAAGAGGTCGCGCACCCTGGCCGCCCCCTGCCCGACGAACACCTCCACGAACTCGGTCGCCGTGGCGGTGATGAACGCCGCGTTCGCCTCGCCGGCCACCGCTCTGGCCAGCAGGGTCTTGCCGCACCCGGGAGGGCCGGCCAGCAGGATCCCCCGCGGAGCACGGGCGCCCAGCGCCGCGAAGCGCTCGGGCTCGGCGAGGTAGTCCTTGACCTCGGCCAGCTCGGCGAGGGCATCGTCGACGCCGGCGACCTCTGAGAACGTGATCCGCTCCTGCCCCGCCGTCTGGCGCCGGCCCACGCTCTGGTCGCGCATTGAGAGACGCCGCTGGCGCTCGGGGGCCTCGAGCGTCCGCTTCAGCGCCTCCTCGAGCTCTGCCTGCGAGACCGCGGGCTTGGCTTCCCGGGCGGCGAGCAGGGCGGCCTCGTTGATCACCTGGGCAAGGTCGGCGCCGGTCATGCCCAGGGCCTTGTTGGCGATCGGGCGCAGGTCTGCGCCGGCGTCCAGGCGGCGCCGCTGCGCGTGGATCTGCAGGATTGCGAGCCGCCCGAGCTCGTCGGGGCGCTCGAGGCCGACCGTCCGGTCAAAGCGGCCCGGGCGCAGCAGGGCGGGGTCGAGCACGTCGGCGCGGTTGGTCGCCCCGATGACGATGATCCCCTCGCTGGGGGAGAAGCCGTCCATCTCGGCGAGGATCTGGTTGAGCGCTTGCTCCTGCTCGCCGTGGGAGCTGACCGCCGCGGCGCCGCCGCCGCGGCGGCGGCCGACCGAGTCGAGCTCGTCGACGAACACGATCGACGGGGCGTTCTCGCGCGCGTCCTTGAACAGGTCGCGCACCCGGGCGGCGCCGACGCCGACGTAGAGCTCGACGAAATCGGATCCTGAGATCGAGTAGAAGGAGGCGCCGGCCTCGCCCGCGAGCGCGCGCGCAATCAGCGTCTTGCCGCAGCCTGGCGGGCCGTAGAGCAGGACCCCGCGGGGAATCAGCGCACCGATCCCCGCGAAGCGCTCGGGCTCCTTGAGGAACTGCACCAGCTCGCGCAGCTCGGTGATCGCCGCGTCCTGGCCGGCGACGTCGCCGAAGTCGACGTTCGTGTCCTCTGCGCTGATCCTGCGCGCGCCGCTGCGGATGCTGAAGAGGCCCGTGCCCTCGCGGTAGGAGAGCAGCATGTAGACGAAGATCACCACGAGCACCAGCAAGGGGAACATGTACGTCGCGGGTACGGCGAACTGCTTCGCCGTCTGCTGGTCGATCGTCAGCGGCACGCCGCGCTTGACGAGCAGGTCGATCAGCGAGCCCTGGTCGGCCGCGGCCTTGAGATAGACCGCGTTGTAGGAGCGGATCGCACCGCGGGCGTTGCGGTAGCGGCCCACGACGATCGCGTCCTGATTGAGGATCCGCGCGTCCTCGATCCGCCGCTGCTTGGCCAGCGCGACCAGCGTGTCATAGCGCAGCCGGTCGCCGGAGACGTGAGGCTCTGCGTAGACGATGATCGCGACGTAGGCGCCGAGCAGCACGGCGACCGCCAGGGCGCAGTACAGGCCCAGCCTGCTCTTGCCGGCGCGCCGGCCAGGTCGTCTACGTGGGCGCTTGGGCTTGGGCTTTTCTGCCATCGCGTCTTCTGATCGTGCTCATCCATAACAGTACGAGGACCCCCAGCGCGGCGAGCGCGACGGAGCCGTAGCGCAGCGCGCTTTTCGCCCCACCGGACAGCGGCGAGCGCCTGGAGGAGCCAAAGCCCACGCTGGCGAGGGCGATGTCCTGCTTGTCCACCGCGTGGCTGCCGGCCCGGGTGTCGCTCCAGGCGGCGATCGCCCGGGAGTTGCCGGAGACGAGGCCGAGCCGGCTGCCCAGATCGGCCAGCCCGCGCTCGCTGCCGAACCCGACCCTCGAGTCAAAGCTGCGGTCGGAGATCCGCAGCCGCGGACCGAAGGTCTTCCCCGCGTCCAGCGAGGACTGCAGCGAGACCTCGTTGCGCAGATCGTGGGGATCGGCGCGCCGGTCGTAGTACAGGACGTCCAGCCGGCCGTCGGGCGCCAGCGCGAGCTTCGGCAGGTACTGCGCAGTCCGGTCGTGCGTGGGCGTGTCGTTGACGCGCGTGGGCCGGCTCCAGTGCGCCGCGCCGCTGCCCAAGCTCCACACCAGCACGTCAGGGTCGCCGAAGCGGGCATCCTCGTAGCCCACGTAGACCCGTCCGGTGCGCCGGTCGACCGCGAGTGAGGGGAAGTGCGGCAGGAACACGATGAAGCGCTCGGTCGGGACCACCCGGTCATCGACCACCGACTCCGCCCAGCTCCGGCCGCCATCGCGCGAGCGGGCCAGCACCAGCGAGAAGCGCCCGGCATAGGCAGGGCCTCCCCGGCCCTCGTGGGCGCCGGCGTAGTCCAGGCTGTCGCCACCCAGGTCCAGATAGAGGGCATACAGGCGACCTCCGGGTCCAAGCGCCAGCGAGGGCGCGACGACCCGCGCGCGCGACGGGCTGCTCACCCTTTGCGGCGTCGCCCATGTGGCCCCGCCGTCAGCAGAGCGGGAGAACATGATCGGGTTGCCCGTGTGGGGGAACTGAAGCAGCGCCACCGCGTCTGCCTGCAACCAGGACAGATAGAGCCGCCCCGCCACCACGGGATCGGCCACCAGGCGCACCTGGAAGGCCAGCGACCCCAGCACCCGGACGGGCGCCGAGAGCGTGCGCCCGCCGTCCGTGGATCGCGCCAGCCACGTCGCGTGGGGGACATTGCCGCGGCCCTTGAGCGTCACGAACGACAGGTACAGGGTGCCGTCTGCGCCGAACGCGAGATCGGGCGCGTAGCACTTGGGCTCCTCGCCTCGTGGCACGGGGATCGGGGGCTGAGACCACTGCCTCCCCCCGTCCATCGACACGTTCAGGGTGCAGGAGAACCGTGGGGTGTCCACCCGGTTGGTCACCGCCAGGTTGGTCGGACGCACGGGGTTGCGGGCCAGCGTGGGGGAGTTGTGGGCGCTGGTGTCACGCGGGTCGGCCGCCCCCTGGTCGACTGGCATGTTGGGCCCGAGCAGCCTTGCCGTCGGGCGCGCCTCGGACGCGGTCGACATCAACGCCGCCCCGCCCGCGGCCACCAGCAACAGCACCCCCAGCGCGGCCAGGGGTCTCGTCGCGGCGCCCGTCGCGCCGAAGCGACCCGGGCGTCGCCAGGCTCTTCTCCTAGTGATCGTCGGAGTGCTGCTCGCCACGCGACCCGGCCAGCACCCGCCCGCGGCGGACCGCCGCGACCAAGAAGCCCGCCAGCATCGCGACGAGGCTCAGCCCGAGCAGACCCAGACCCAGGGCAAACTGCGACGCCGCTCCGTTGGCCGGCGCCAGCGCCCTGTTGCCCGGTGACAGTGCCGCGCCGTGGGTCTTGGCGCCGAGGCCCTTCCACAGGTCCGACGCGCCCGGGGCCTGACGCTGGCCCGCCGCAGCCCATTCGCCGCGGAGGTCGCCGGGCGTGGTGGGGGAGGGGTGAGCGCCGCGGCGAGGGTGAGCGCTCGGCTTCGACGGTGCGAGCGAGCCCCCGAACACGCGCTGACCGGCGCTTGTGCGCACGACCGCCGGGTTCTCCGACGTGGGTGTGGGGCTGACGGGCGCTTGGGCGGTGGGGCGGCTGTGACCCACGGTGCCCCTGGACGGCGAGTGGCCGGCGTGCGTGCGGGCATGCGCGTGACGATGCGCAGGTCGTGGGGCGGACGGAATGGAGATCCGGGCGGGAGCCGGAGCCGGAGCAGCCGGAGCCGGAGCAGCCGGAGCCGATGTGGGAGCCGGAGTTGCCGGCGCGGCGGCGGTCGTGCTGTCAGCGGCGGGAATCGTGAACGCTGTCTTCGCGTCGAAGATATTTCCGTCGGCGTCCCGGGCAACTCCGTGCAGGTAGTAGGTACCAGGGGGAGCATCCGGGATCGTGACGTTGACCGTGGTGGGGCCAGGCCCTGCGCCGGTCCCGAGCAGCGGCCCGTGCGCGCCGTTCCAGCGGATCTCGACCGGAGCCTTTACGAACAGGCTCCCGGTGACCGCCACGGTATCGCCCGGGTGGCCGGCCGTCGCGCCCAGGTCGAGGTAGGACTGGGTGGTGCAGGCCCACGCGACAGCCGCGCTGGATGCCGCGACGGCCAAGACCGTCAGGATGCCCAGAACTGAAATCCGATGCCCTCGTGTGCTCATGCGACTTAACCTCACGGTCGACCAGCTGTTGAGAAAGCTTGTGCAGAGGGTGCCGCCCGATACTGCCTGACACGCTGCTGAGACAATACGTGGATGACCGTCATCGGTCCAATGCTCATTTCCGGCTAGCGCTATACCCAGGCTGGTATGACCGTCAGCCGGCCTTCACGCGTACCGGCTTGGCCTTGTCGGACTTGAGGCGCTTGTTGCCGGCGAAGCGGCCGGTCATCTTGATCGTGACCGGGCGGTGTCGGCCGAGGCCGAGGCGCTTGGCCGACGCGAACTTCAGGTGGATCGTGGCCCTGCAGGACTTGCTGATCTTCTTGCGCCGCGTCGAGATCGTCTTCTTGCCGCGCTTCGACTGGATCGAGACCTTGCCGCCCGGGCCGCAGAGGTTCTTCTTCGACTTGTGCTTGGGCAGCACGACCCGCGCCCTCGCCGTGTAGCGGTAGGGCCGCCTCCGATCGCGCTTGGGCTTGACCCGCACCACGAGGCGCACCTTCACGCGCTTGGTGGTGGGCGGCGGTGGCGTCACCGTCGAGGTCGGCGTCGGCGTCGGCGTGACCGGCGTCGGCGTGACCGGCGTCGGCGTGACCGTCGTCGTCGGGGGCGGCGGCACGCCGATCTTGGCCACCCACCCGTCCGTCGCACCGTTCTGGGTCAGATCGGGGCCCACAGTCACCGGGAAGGTCGACTGGTCGGAGTCGGTCTGGCCGGAGACGTAGGCATTACCGTCGGGGTCCACCTTCATCCCGATGGCATCGTCGGTACCTGTGCCGCCGATGAACCCGGCGTAGTCCAGGCCCGTGCCGCTGGGGTTGAGCTTGGCCACGAAGGCGTCGGTGGTGTCGGTGGGGTCCCCGTTGAACGTGGAGCTCAGGCCGTTGGCCGCAGGGAAGGTTCCGTCTGCCGAGCTTGTGCTGCCCGCGATGTAGGCGCTCCCGGCGCTGTCGAGGTCGATGCCGATCGGCTGCTCGTCGCCAGAGCCTCCGACGTAGGTGGCGTAGTCGAGGGCGGAGCCCGTGGCGTTCAACTTCACGACGAAGCCGTCGGATAGGGGTTGATCGCTGTGGCCGGCATTCAGGACGTGGTCGAAGCCGGGAATGGTGCCGAAGCCCTGCCCGTTCGGGAACGTGCCCTCGTCCGAGCTGGTCTGGCCGGTGATGTAGACGTTGCCCGCGCCGTCGACGGCGTTGCCGAACGGCTGCTCGCTGCCCGCCCCCCCGATGTAGGTGGCGTAGATGAGGTTGGTGCCCGACGGATCGAGCTTGACGGCGGCGGTGTCGCTCGGCTGCGGGTTGGGCGGCCCCGGGGGGGCATTGAACGTCGTGTCGAAGGCCCCTTGGGTCACCGGGAAGTCACCGAACGGGTTCATCGGGCCCGGCGGTCTCTCGTTGGAGCCGGTGAAGATGTTCGCGTACGCGTTGCCGGCGGCGTCGACCCTGAGGCCGGTGCCGGCGTCGGCCCCTCCGCCGCCCACGTAGGTGGCGTAGACGAGCCCCGAGCCGTCGGGCTTGACCTTTGCCACCCACGCGTCGAGGATGCCGTTGAAGGCCGTGTCGAAGCCCGGGATCGCCCCGAACCCGTTGCCCGTCGGGAACGTGTCCTCGTCGGACTTCGTGAAGCCGGACAGGTAGGCGGCCCCCGTCGCGTCGACGGCGAGGCCGTTGGCCTGCTCGTTGTTGTTCGCGCAGACGTCCTGATTCGGCGGCGGCGCGCCCGTCCCGGCGCCCCCGATGTACCCGGCGTAGTCGAGCCCGGTTCCGTCGGGCTTGACCTTGGCCACCCAGGCGTCCTGCGGACCGCCGTTGAAGGTCAGGTCAGGGCCCACCTTGACGGGAAAGCCATCCGTCTCCTTGGAGCACGTCGAGCCGCCGACGTAGGCGGCGCCGGTGCTGTCCACGGCGATGTTGAAGGGGGTGTCGGGCTGGTTCCCGCCGATGAACCCGGCGTAGACGAGGCCCGTGCCCTCCGGGTTGACCTTGGCCACGTAGGCATCGGTGAGGGTCGTATCGTTGAAGCTCGTATCAGGCCCGACGGTCGCGGGGAAGTCGGCGGATCTCGTGCTGCCGATGACGTAGAGGTTCCTCGCCGCGTCGAGCGCGACGTTGCCGCCTGACTCGCTGCTGCTGCCGCCGATGAACCCGGAGTACAGGAGCACCACCGGGTCGATCACGAGGGGCCGGTTGTGGTCGTAGCGACCGACCCGGAAGCCGTAGGTCTTCTTCGCGCCCACGGCGTAGGAGCTGTCCACCGCTGTCCGACGCCCACCTGCCGACTGGTAGGTGGTGGGGGCGTCGTCGACCAGGGTGCGCGCCGCCGTCGACACCTTGAGCTGGCCGGCGGCGTTGACCCCGAGGCCGGTGGCGCCGCGCCAGCCGAGCCGGATGTCGCGCGGGTCCGCGCCGGGCTTGACGAGGAAGCTGTACTCGAGCTGGCTGCCCTTGCCCTTGTAGACGAGGTCGATCCCGGGCCAGAGGTCGTGGTAGGCGACGTTGGAGTAGGTCGGGACGTTGGTCTTCCAGTCCGCGGGCTTGCCCTTGAAGTAGCTGGTCACGGCGTGCGTGCGCGCCTGTCCCACCGGCCGTACGCCCGCTCCGACACCGAGGAAGTCGAGGCGGAGGCCGACGGGGTGCTTCTGCTTGGGATCGAGGAGCGAGAGGGCAAGGCCGCGGCGGGTGAAGAACACCGCGGAGTCATGGCCCTGGACGTAATAGTCCGCGCGGTGATCGACCTGGCCGCGATTCTTCACGAACAGGGGCGGCAGGCCGCCCAGCGCGGCCTGCTGGCCGACCTTCGCCGCAGGCTGTCGCGAGTCCGTCGCGCCAACGGACAGCAGGACGGTCAGGAGCGCCGCCGCGGCGAGCACTGCAAGCGCGACGGCGAGCCGCGGGCGCTGTGATCGGAAGCTTCCTTCGCGCCGCGCGGACGGATGCGCACCTGCCGTCAGCGTCGAGCTGTCGACGGCGAGAACGGCGGTCGGGCGCTTCCCTGGTGCAGCGAACAAAGTGATCCCCCCTGGCCCCTGATAGCCGACACTGAAGTGACAGCCAGAGGTGGCACGTTATGTCCGTCGCCGCCATCCGTCCAATGCTAATTGAGCACTATTGTCATACTCGGTCTGGTATGACCGTACAGATCCGCCACTTCGAATCGTTCATCGCGGTGGCCGAGGAGCGGCATTTCGGTCGCGCGGCTGCGCGACTTCGCGTGGCACAGCCCCATCTCAGCCGGGAGATACGTCGGCTCGAGACCGAGCTCGGGGTCGACCTCGTCGACCGCACGAGCCGCCCGATCCGCCTCACCCCGGCGGGCGCCGGCTTCCTGGAGGAGGCGCGGCGCACCCTTCAACAGATCGACCGGGCGGTCGCGAGCGCCCGCCGGGCGGGGTCCACCGAGCATGGTCACGTCTCGGTCGGCGCTCTGCCGTGGGCATACAACGTCTACCTTCCGTCACTGCTGCGCCGCTTCCGCGACAGGCTGCCCGGCGCGAGCCTTCGGCTTTCCGCCCTAGACGCGAACGAGCAGATGGACGGCCTGCGCCAGGAGCGCCTGGACGTCGGACTCGTCGCGCTTGAAGCGTGGCTGGCCGAGGAGCGCGCTCTGACCATCGAGCCGCTCCTGGCCGAGCCGTGGGTCGCGGTCCTCGCTCATGATCACCCGCTGGCCGGGCGAACGGAGCTCTCGCTGCACGATTTGGTCCGCGAGCCCTTCGTGTCCCCTCGCGGAGCGCTCAAGAAGGAGACGGCGCTGTTCGCCGGGCGCGGCCTCAATCACGTCGTCGCCCAGGTGGTGCCGATCTTCCATGCCCAGTTCAGCCTCATCTCCGCTGGGGCCGGCATCGGGATCCAGCTCGCGTCGTTCCGTCAGTTCGCCTGCCCCGGCTTGAGCTTCGTCCCTGTCGAGGACGCACCCCCGGTGGGACTCGCGCTCGTCTGGCGATGCGACGACGAGCGCGAGCTCCTGCGCATCTTCCTTGACAGTGCACGCGAGGCCGCTCGAAGTCTCGAGATCAGGCGCGATGTCGGTGCTTCAGGGGCCGTGTAATCCGTCGGGATACCCTCACGTGGCCGTCTCTGTGGTAGGCAGGGTGGCGGGGACCGCTGCGAGCGGACTCGGTCAGGACGCGTTGACGCGCTCGCGCAGCGCGGCCGAGGCTTCGTACCGGGTGCTGCGTGCGCGGCCCTGCTGGGTAAGCCACCCAGCGTCGCAGAGCCGGCGGAGGTCATTGGTGGCGGTGGCGGAGGAGACGTCGGCCTCTGCGGCGTAGCCGCTGCGGTCGACGCCATCGAAGAGGGCCTGTTCGAGCGCGATGACGAGACGGTCGGGCCAGCCGCGATCTTCGACGAGAGCCTCGAGGGAGGCCCAGCGGCGGGCGGCGGCGTCGAGTTGGTCCAGTCGTGCACGGGCTTGTTCGATGTGGGCGGTAGTGCAGAAGCGCACCCATGGAGTGGCGTCGCGGTCAGGCTGGTAGCTGCCGCCCTGAACCTCCTGGAGGACTCGGAAGTAGTCGGCGGTGTGGGAGCCGAGGTGCTCCTCGATGGAGCTGAACTCGGGAGCGAGCAAGCCGCTGCGCGCGAGCACCATGGATTGGACGATGCGCGAGATGCGGCCATTGCCATCGTCGAACGGGTGGACGCTGACGACGTGCAGGTGCGCCATCGCGGCACGCACGGCGATGTGGGCGTCGAGGTCGCCATCGGCGAGCCAGTCGACGGTCTCGTCGATGAGTTCTGGCACCTGGTCGGACTCGGGACCGGTGTACGCGGGCGGCCCGCCGCCCTCCGTGGTGACGTAGATCGGGTTGGTGCGCAGCAGCCCGGGGGACTTGTCGCGCTGGAAGGAGCAGGCGTCGAAGTGCAGGTCGAGGATGACGCGGTCGGTCCAGACGAAGCGTGGATCGATCGCCATCGTGCCGACGTGGTTCAAGGCGTGCGCGTAGCAGGCCAGCGCCATTCGGTCGCGGTCGCCGGCGTCCGGGACTGCGGCGCCCGAGACAATCGCGGACCGTTCGGCGGTGGGGACCGAGTATCCCTCGATGGACACCGAGCTGTGCATCGTGCTGGCGCGGACCTGACGGCGCAGCTGCCCGAGCCACGGGACTGCGATACCGGTGGCGTCTCCTAACCGCTCACGCAGGCCGTCAAGCTCGTCAAGCTGAGTAGCCAGCTCGCTCGATGGCTTGGGTGTGGCATACAGCGACACGCAACCAAAGATAGCCGCTTATTCGGATAAGCACCAAGCTCTGATATTGGCTGCACCTGGAGATGAGTGCATCTGCTGGGTTTCGGTCGAATACTCTCGGTGTGGTTACCGGACTGATGACCGCCGAAGTAGGGTCGTCACAAAGCACCCATTTGCAGGGAAGACATTGATAAGCACCAACCAATTCAAGAACGGCAACCACATCGAGGTCGAGGGGACGATCTTCAAGATCCTCGAGTTCCAGCACGTAAAGCCCGGCAAGGGCGGGGCATTCGTGCGCACCAAGCTGCGCCGCACGATCGACGCCGCCGTCATCGACCGGACGTTTCGCGCCGGGGAGAAGTTCCGCTCGGTCCACACGGAGAACCGCCGCATGACGTTCCTCTACGCGGACGGCACCGACGCGCACTTCATGGACTCGGAGTCCTACGAGCAGATCGAGATCCCCGAGGTCAAGGTCGCCGAGACGCTCAAGTGGGTCCGGCCCAACGAGGACGTCGACCTGCTCTACATCGACGACGATCCCGCGGACATCCAGCTCGCGGCGTCAGTCGAGCTCGAGGTCTCCCACACCGAACCGGGCATGCGCGGCGACACGGCCTCGGGCGGCGGCACCAAGCCGGCGACGCTTGAGACGGGGGCGGTCGTGAGCGTGCCGCTGTTCGTGAACATCGGCGACCGCGTCAAGGTCGACACGCGCTCCGGCAGCTACATGTCGCGCGCGTAGGGCCGTCGGGTGAGCCGCCGCAGCGATCAGCGCCGCGCTGCCGTCTTCGCGCTCTACCAGCACGACGTCGCCGATCGCGCACTCGAGGAGAGCTTCGACTCCGACGCCGCGGGCTTCACGCGGTCGCTGGCGCACGCGGCCGAGGACTACAGGGAGGAGCTCGACGCCGTCATCTCGCAGTACTCGAAGGGGTGGACGCTCGACCGCATCGCGCCGCTCGAGCGGGCGATCCTGCGCGTGGCGCTGCTGGAGATGCTCCATCCGGAGGTCGCCGACGCCGAGACCCCGATCCCGCCCGAGGGCGCCATCGACGAGGCCGTCGAGACCGCCAAGGCCTACTGCGGCGCGGACGCTCCGGGCTTCGTCAACGGCATCCTCGGCGCCGTGCTGCGTGAGCGCGCGCCGCGCTAGCCGCCCTCGACCTCGCGCAGCCTGCCCGTCTCGACCTCGAAGACGAACCCGCGGACCTGATCGGTGACCGGGACGAAGGGGCTCGCCTTGATGCGCGCGATCGACTCGCGCACGTCGGCGTCGAGGTCGCCGAAGGCGTTCGGCGCCCACCCCGGCTCCTCGCCGGTGGCGTCCTTGAGCTGCGCCTTGAAGGCGTCGTCGGTGAAGGTGAGCATCCCGCAGCCCGTGTGGTGGACGAGGATGATCTCCTTGGTTCCGAGCAGGTGCTGGGAGATCGCGAGCGAGCGGATCGCGTCGTCGGTGATCACGCCGCCGGCGTTGCGAATCACGTGCGCCTCGCCCTCCTGCAGGCCCAGCGCGCCGTAGACGTTCACGCGCGCGTCCATGCAGGCGACGATCGCGACCTGCTTGCCGGGGGGCATCGGCAGGTCAGCCTTGTCGAAGGCGGCGGCGTAGGCCTCGTTGTTGGCGATCAGCTCGTCGGTGAAGCTCATGGGGACGGTGCTTCCTCTTCGGTCGGAGTCGGTGCAGTATGCCGTTTCAGTCCCTCGACGCGAGAAGACGAGAGCGGTTCTGTCACACTCTTGGCCGAGCGTCACATGCCTGAAGCCCTCGAACTCCTCGTATCGCGCCTGGAGCGCACAGCGGTCGAACTGCGTTCGGGCGAGCTCGAGCCGGCCCACGCCGCCAGCGTCGTCGACGACCTCGCGCGGCTCGCCGCCGAGGCCGGGGGCGAGCTGGACAGGCGCGTGCGCATCGGCGACCAGCCGCTCGGTCCCGCCGGTCAGCTCGCGCTGCACGCGTGACCGCGGCGCCAACCGCCCCCGCCTACCCGGACCATCTGCGTCGGGAGGTCGAGCGCTACCTGCAGACGCTGGACTTCTCCGCGGGCGAGCCCGCGACGGCCGGCCTGCAGGCGGCGATGCGCTACTCCCTGCTCGCGGGCGGCAAGCGCATCCGCCCCGTGCTCGCGCTCGCGACCGCCCGCGCGGTCGAACTGCCCTTCGACGTACTGCCGCTCGCGGCCGCGCTCGAGCTGATCCACACGTACTCGCTGATCCACGACGACCTCCCGGCGATGGACGACGACGACCTGCGCCGCGGCCGGCCCACCTGCCATCGCGTCTACGGCGAGGACGTCGCCATCCTCGCGGGCGACGGGCTCTACGCCGAGGCGTTCCGCCACCTCACCCACCACCAGGCGGGCGACCCTCGCTGCGTGCTCGCAACGGTCTGCGAGCTGGCGGCCGCGACCGGGGTCGACGGCATGGTCGGCGGGCAGCACATCGACGTCAAGGGCCTGGCCGACAGCGGTGCGACGACCCTCCGCCGGCTGCACGAGCTCAAGACGGGGCGGCTGATCGGGGCCTGCGTCGAGTGCGTACTCCTGTTGAGAGATGGCGTGGAGACGGTGACTACAATCGCTTGCTTCCGGGAGTTCGCCGCGGAGCTCGGCGTCCTGTTTCAGATCGTCGACGACATCCTCGACGTGACTGGGACGGACGCGGCCCTCGGCAAGCCCCGCGGGTCCGACGCGCGTCACGGGAAGCTCACCTACGTCAGCTCCCACGGCCTCGACGGGGCCCGGGCCCTGGCGGCGGAGTCGCACGACAAGGCCAGGAGCGCTCTGCGGCGGGCCGCACCGCCACGGCCGGCAGAGCTCGAGCACATCACCGACTTCATCTTCAAGCGCACCTCATGACCCACCGCCAGCTCGACGCCATCCGCGGACCCCGGGACCTCCACCGGCTCTCCGAGCCCGAGCTCCAGCAGGTCTCCCAGGAGGTCCGCGAGCTGCTGATCGACACGGTCGGCGAGATCGGCGGGCACTTCGGCGCCAACCTCGGCTGCTGCGAGATCGCGGTGGCCGTGCACTCGCTGCTGGACTCGCCGACGGACAAGGTCCTCTGGGACGTCGGCCACCAGGCCTACCCGCACAAGATCCTCACGGGCCGCCGGGACCGGATCTCGACGATCCGCAAGTACGGGGGCCTGGCGCCCTTCTGCGCGATGTTCGAGTCCGAGCACGACATCATGGGCGCGGGCCACGCGTCGACGTCGATCGGCTACGGCGTCGGCATCAAGGAGTCCATGCGCCGCGGCGACGCGCCGGACGGCAAGGTCGTCGCGGTCATCGGCGACGGCGCCATGACGGGCGGCGTCGCCTTCGAGGCGGTCAGCCAGGCCGGCGGCCTCGGCACCCCGCTGGTGGTCATCCTCAACGACAACGGGATGTCGATCTCGCCGAACGTCGGCGCGCTGAGCTCCTACTTCAACCGCGTGCGCCTCGAGCCGCACATGTGGAAGGCGCGCGAGGGCGTGGAGTCCCGGCTCACGCGCCTGCCGGCCGGCATCGGCGCCGCCGTCGAGCGGCTCGGCCCGCAGTTCAAGGAGGCGCTGAAGGCGTTCTGGGCGCCGGGCCTGTGGTGGGAGGAGCTCGACTGGGCCTACATCGGCGTCGTCGACGGCCACGACGTCAAGGCGATGCGCAAGGCGCTCAAGGAGGCGCTGGCCGCCGAGCGCCCCGTCGTCATCCACGCCGCGACGATCAAGGGCAAGGGCTTCGCGCCGGCCGAGGAGGGCGGCCTCGAGGGCATGGAGCACTGGCACGCCGCCAAGCCCAAGTCGATCGCCAACGGGATCCCTGCCAAGGCCGTGAAGGCCAACGCCGTCCCGCCGACCTGGACCGAGGTCTTCGGCAACGCGATGGTGCAGGAGTGCCGCCGCGACCGCCGCGTCGTCGGCATCACCGCCGCGATGAACTCCGGCACCGGCCTGAACATCCTCCAGAAGGCCGAGCCCGAGCACTACTTCGACGTCGGGATCGCCGAGCAGCAGGCGATCCTGTTTGCCTCCGGCCTGGCGCTGAGCGGCTCGCGCCCCGTCGCGGCGATCTACTCGACCTTCCTGCAGCGCGCCTACGACCAGATCGTGCACGACGTGTGCCTGCAGAACCTCCCGGTCGTCTTCTGCATGGACCGCGCGGGCCTGGTCGGCGACGACGGCCCCACCCACCACGGCGTCTTCGACATCCCCTATCTGCGCTGCCTGCCGAACATGACGCTGATGGCGCCGCGCGACGAGGCCATGCTGCTGCGGATGCTGCGGACGGGCCTGACCATCGACGGGCCCTCAGCCATCCGCTACCCGCGCGGGGTCGCGCTGGGCGTCGAGCTCCCCGCCGACCCCGAGCCGCTCGAGCCCGGCACCGGCGATGTCCTGCGCGAGGGCGAGCGGGTCGCCGTGGTGGGCTACGGCTCCGGCGTGGCCCAGGCGCTCGGCGCCGCCGACCTGCTGGCCGCCAACGGCCTCGAGGTCACCGTCGCCGACGCGCGCTTCGCCAAGCCGCTCGACGCCCGGCTGCTCGAGCGGCTGGCGGCGGACCACGAGCTGCTCGTGACGATCGAGGAGGGCGTGTTGACCGGCGGCTTCGGCACCGGGGTCTGGGAGACGCTCAACGAGCGCGGCGCCGCTGTGCGCATGCTGCGCCTCGGGCTGCCGGACCGCTACGTGACGCACGGCGCGCCGCCGCTGCTCTACGCGGAGGTCGGCTTCACGCCGGAGGCCATCGCCGAGCGCATCGAGGCCGCGGTCCTCGACCCGCGCTCGACACTCGTCTAACGACCGTAAAGCTCGGCCGCGTCCGGCCGATGTGGGGTCTATGGACGAACCGGCGGCTGAGATCCCGATCGCCTCCGCGGCCGCGTGGGCGCCCCACGCGGCGCCGCTGATGAAGGTCGAGAGCAAGATCCTCACCCTCGACGATCCCGCGTTCGGGAGGGCGAGCACGAACCGCACGCCGCCGGCGGACCTCCCGAGCGCGCGGGGATCGCTGGCCGCGGTCAACCCGCCGATTGACCGGCTCGCCGCCCTGCGCGACGTCGCGCGCAAGCTGCGCGCGACGCCCGACGGCGAGGACACCCTGCAGCAGGTCATCGACGAGGCCTGCCGCTGCACCCGCTCCGACGCGGGCATGCTGACCCTCTCGGCGCCGATCTCGCGCCACTTCGTGTCCGGCTCCGCCCTCGGCGCCGGGCCCTACATCTCCGTCCCGCTGCGCGCCGGCGGCCCGACCTTCGGGGAGATCGTGCTCACCCGCCTGGCCGAGGGCGCGGAGTACCAGCCGGAGGACGAGACGTTCGGTGAGCTGATCGCCGAGTACGTCGCCAAGGCGGTCTCCACGCTGCGGTCGGGCACCGTGGTGAGCCAGGAGGAGCAGGACTTCATCGACCGCGTCACCGAGGAGCTGCGCTCGCCGCTGGCGGGCACCGTCAGCACCCTCGGGGTCGCGCTCGCCGCCGCGGGCCTTCCGGAGGACACGCGGCAGTACCTGCGCACCGCCCACGCCGACAGCCGGCGGCTGCTGGGCACGGTCGACAACCTGATGCTGCTCGCCCACCTCCGCCCCCCGCAGCTGCGCGACATGGAGGCCATTCCGGTCGGCCCGTGGCTCGAGCGCGCGGTCGAGGCCCATCGCGCCATGGCCGAGGACCGCGGCGTCGGCGTCAACTACCGGCCCGCCCCGGAGGCCTACGTCCTGCAGGGCGTCGCGGCGCAGCTCGATCAGGTGGCCGAGGAGCTGATCGGCAACGCGATCAAGTTCACCGAGTCCGGTGGGCGCGTGGACGTCACCGCCGGCCTCTTCGAGGGCGCCGTGAAGGTGTCGGTGCGCGACACCGGAATCGGCTTCGACAACGCCGAGGCGGCCCGGGTCACGGAACCGTTCGTGCGCGCCGCCACCGCGGATGCGGCCCGCATCCCCGGCCTCGGCCTCGGGCTCTTTCTCTCGAACCGGATCGTGGAGAACCACGGCGGCCGGCTGTGGCTGGACTCCCGGCGCGACGAGGGCACGCACGCGCAGGTCTCGCTGCCGCCCCGCCCGGCCGGGGTCTAGAAGCCGACCCTCACCCAGCCACGCTCGCCGGTGCGTCCGGCGCACTGCGCACGGCGAGGGCTAGCGTCCCACCCCTCGTGCCCCGGGTCCGCCTCGACTCTTTGCTCGCCGAGCGCGGGCTGTTCGACTCGCGCACGCGCGCGGCCGCGGCCGTGCTGGCCGGCGACGTGATGCTGCTGCCCGGGCGCCGCCGCGCGGACAAGCCGGGCCAGCTGGTCGGGGAGGACGTCGAGCTCGAGGTCGCGCAGGGCCCGCCCTACGTCTCGCGCGGCGGGGTCAAGCTCGCCAACGCGCTCGACGCGCTCGGCCTGGAGGTCGGCGGGCGCCTGGCGCTCGACGTCGGCGCCTCGACCGGCGGGTTCACCGACTGCCTGCTGCAGCGCGGCGCCGGGCACGTCGTGGCGGTCGACGTCGCCTACGGGGAGCTGAGCTTCAGGCTGCGCGGGGACGAGCGGGTCACGGTCCTCGAGCGGGTCAACGCCCGCGCGCTCGCGCCTGAGGGGCTGCCCTACCGGCCCGACCTCGTGGTCGCCGACGTGTCCTTCATCTCGCTCGCCAAGGTGCTGCCGGCGGTGCTGGGCTGCGCCGCCGAGGCCTACGACGCGCTGGTCATGGTCAAGCCGCAGTTCGAGGTCGGCCGCGATCGCATCGGCAAGGGCGGCGTCGTGCTCGACGCGGGCCTGCGGCGCGAGGTGCTCGCCGACGTCGCGCGGGCCGCGGAGGGGCTGGGGGCGGCGGTCATGGGCTTCGCGTCCTCCGGCCTGCCGGGCCCGAAGGGCAACCGCGAGACGTTCGCCTGGCTGGCCGAGGCGGGCCGCCCAGGCGCCGTGGGCGACCTCCAGGCGGCCGTCGCCGGTGTTGACGCGTGAGGGCCACCGTGCTGACCCGGCGCGGCGGCCGCGGCCTCAGCGATGCCGTGGGCGACCTGCTCGAGGTCGCGCGCGAACAGGGCGTGACCCTGTGCATGAGCGCCGAGGAGGTCGCCAAGTACGGTCTGGAGGCCGGGCCGGGGATCGAGGTCTGCCCGGTCAGCCAGGACGTCGACGTCTGCATCGTCCTCGGCGGCGACGGGACCATCCTCGGCGCGTTGCGCGCGTACGCGGGCACGCAGGTCGCGGTCTTCGCGGTCAACTTCGGCGAGGTCGGGTTCCTCGCCACGATGGACCCGAGCAGCATCCGCGAGGGGCTCGCGCTGGCCTTCGGCGGCGAGTTCGAGACGATGACGATGCCGTCGATCACCGTCGGGCGCCCCGACGGCCGCTGGACCGCCTTCAACGACATCTCCGTGCACCGCCAGCCGGGGCACCGCGTCGCCGACCTCGCATACGGGGTCGGCGGCGAGGAGATCGGACGGGTGCGCTGCGACGGGATCGTCGTCTCCACGCCGGCCGGCTCCACGGGCTACAACCTCGCCAACGGCGGGCCCGTTCTGGCCTGGGGCGTCGAGGGCTTCGTCGTCTCCTTCATCGCGCCGCACAGCTTCACGGCCCGCGCGCTGGTGGTCGCGCCCGACGACGCGCTGACGATCACCAACGCCTCGGGCGAGGACGACGCCGAGGTCCACGTCGACGGGCGGCCGGCGCTCACCCTGCCGGCGACGCAGGACATCACGGTGCGCTTCGGCGAGCCGTTCGCGCTGCTCGCGCAGCTGCCCGGGGCGAGCTTCTACCACCGCCTGCGGGAGCGCTTCGGGCGTCTCGCGCGCTGATCTTCCGTCTGGGGCGATTGGTAGGACCCCGAACGTGCTCCTCGAGCTGCGCGTCGAGAACCTCCTGCTGATCGAGCGGGCCGAGCTGCGCCTCGGCCCGGGCCTGAACGTGCTGACGGGGGAGACCGGGGCCGGCAAGACGGTGCTCGCCCACGCCCTCGACCTGCTGCTGGGCGGCAAGCCGCGGCCCGGCATCGTGCGGCCGGGAGCGCCGGAGGCCTACGTCGAGGGCGTGTTCGACGTGCCCGCCGGACTGCGCCCACAGCTTGGCGACCGGCTGCCCGCCGACGCCGAGGAGCTCGTGCTGGCGCGCCGCGTCACGGCCGAGGGCCGCACGCGCGCCTACCTGGGCGGCCGCTCCGCCACCGCGGCCGACCTGGGCGACGTCGGCGGCGCGCTGCTGTCCTTCTACGGCCAGCACGAGCACCGCCGGCTGACGCTCGCCTCCGCCCAGCTGGAGATCCTGGACGGCTTCTGCGGTCCCGAGCACGCCGCCCGGCGCACGACCTTCGCGGCCGCCTACGCGGCCGAGCGCGCGCTGGCGGCGTCACTTGCCGAGCTCGAGGAGCGGGCGGGTGCGCGCGATCGCGAGCTCGACCTGCTCGACTGGGAGCTGGGGGAGATCGACGCGGCGGCTCCGTCCGTGCAGGAGGAGGCCGCGCTGCTGGGCGAGCGCGAGCGGCTGCGCCACGCGGAGGGCCTGCGCGAGGCGGTCGGGGCGGGGCTCGCCGGGCTCGACGGCGACAGCGACGGCGAGGGCGTGGGCGCCGTGGTCGCCCTGGCGGCGGCCGCGCGGGGCCTGGAGGCGCCGGCGGGCCTGGATCCGGAGCTCGACGCGCTCGGCGCGCGCCTGGGCGCGTTGGCGGTGGAGGCCGACGATCTCGCCGCCGAGCTGCGCCGCTATGGCGACGGCGTGGAGGCCGCGCCGGGCCGCCTGGACGCCGTCGAGGAGCGCCTCGCCCGGCTGGACCGCCTCAAGCGCAAGCACGGCGGCACGATCGAGGCCGTGCTGGCCTACGGCGCTCGCTGCCGCGCCCGGCGCGAGCAGCTCGCCGGCGCCGACGAGGCGCTGGAGGCGGGCGCCGCGCGGCTGGCCGCCGCGCGGGAGGAGCTGGCGTCGCTGGCCGCCGAGCTGCGCGCGACCCGGCGCGCGGCCGGCGAGCGGCTGGCCGTCGCGGTCGTGCAGCGGCTGGCCGACCTCGCCATGGAGGGCGCGACGTTCGAGGCGCGCGTGGCCGAGCGCGACGGCTTCGGTCCCGGCGGCGGCGACGACGTCGAGTTTTGGATCGCGCCCAACCCCGGCGTGCCAGCCGGCCCGCTGCGCGAGATCGCCTCGGGCGGCGAGCTCTCGCGGGTCATGCTCGCGCTGATGAGCGTCGCGGCGGAGGATGGGGACCCGGCCCGCCCAGCGACCCTCGTCTTCGACGAGATCGACGCGGGCGTCGGCGGGCAGACCGCCCGGGCGGTGGGGGAGCGGCTGCGCGAGCTGGCCGACGGCCGCCAGGTCCTCTGCATCACGCATCTGGCGCAGATCGCCTCGCTGGCCGAGCACCACTTCCGGATCGCCAAGGACACCTCGGGCCCGACGGCCCGCACGACCGTCACGGCGCTGCCGCGCGGGGAGGTCGTGGGCGAGCTCGTCCGGATGCTGGGGGCGCAGGACGGAGACGTCGCGGCCCGCCGCCACGCCAAGGAGCTGCTGAGAGCGGCCTGAGAACGTCCATCGTGCGGGCTGTGCGGCGGGTCTCGTCCGCGGCGCGGTCTACAGTGGACGCAAGGAGATCGGATGCCAGAACCACGCCCACGCCCACGCTTCATCTTCATCACCGGCGGCGTCGTCTCGTCGCTGGGCAAGGGGATCGCGGCGGCCTCGATCGGCCGGCTGCTGGTCGCGCGCGGCCTCGAGGTGGCCCTGCAGAAGTTCGATCCGTACATCAACGTGGACCCCGGCACGATGTCCCCCTTCCAGCACGGCGAGGTCTTCGTCACCGAGGACGGGGCGGAGACCGATCTGGACCTCGGCCACTACGAGCGCTTCACGGACGCCAACACCTCCCGCGGCTCCAACGTCACGGCCGGCGCGATCTACAACTCCGTCATCCGCAAGGAGCGCCGCGGCGACTACCTCGGCGGCACCGTCCAGGTCGTCCCGCACATCACCGACGAGATCAAGCAGCGCATCAAGCTGATCGCCGAGTCCCAGGAGGTCGACGTGGTGATCACCGAGATCGGCGGCACGGTGGGCGACATCGA